>NZ_JBHVDF010000011.1:201545-279905 GCF_042802915.1 Nocardia sp. NPDC057440 | reverse complement strand
GTCGAAGCGCACGCGCCGAAGGCGCAAGTCTCGACGGCTCGGAAGCGAGACCAAGGGGGCCGCGAACACGCAGCGCCGAAGGCGCTGCCAAAAGACACAGCACACGCCGCGCCGAAGGCGCGGCAAATCAAACACAGCTAGGGTCGATTCATGACGACCGAGGAGACGCAGTACCGCATCGAGCACGACACCATGGGCGAGGTCCGGGTACCCGTGCACGCGTTGTGGCGGGCGCAGACCCAACGGGCCGTGGAGAACTTTCCGATCAGCGGACGCGGCCTGGAGCGTGCGCAGATTCGCGCGCTCGGCCTACTGAAGGCCGCGTGTGCCAAGGTCAACCGCGATCTGGGTCTACTCGACGCCACCAAGGCCGACGCGATCATCGCCGCGGCCGAGGAGATCGCCGAGGGCGAGCACGACGACCAGTTCCCGATCGATGTCTTCCAGACCGGTTCCGGCACCAGCTCGAATATGAACGCCAATGAGGTGATCGCCTCGATCGCCAAGGCCAACGGCGTCAACGTGCACCCCAACGACGACGTGAACATGTCCCAGTCGTCCAACGACACCTTCCCCACCGCAACGCATCTGGCCGCCACCGAGGGCGCCATCAAGGATCTGATTCCGGCGCTGGATCATTTGCGGCTCGCGCTGCTGGACAAGTCGACCGAATGGCGCACGGTGGTGAAGTCCGGGCGCACCCATCTGATGGACGCGGTGCCGGTCACCCTCGGCCAGGAATTCGGCGGCTATACCCGCCAGGTCGCGGCGGGGATCGAGCGCATCATGGCGGTGCTGCCGCGCTTGGGTGAGCTGCCCATCGGCGGCACCGCGGTCGGCACCGGCCTCAATGCGCCGGACGGTTTCGGCACCAAAGTCGTTGCGGAGCTGGTGCGTTCGACCGGCCTCGACGCGCTGTCGGAGGCCGAGGATCATTTCGAGGCGCAGGCAGCGCGCGATGGCCTGGTCGAGGCTTCCGGCGCGCTGCGCACCGTCGCGGTCAGTCTCACCAAGATCGCCAACGATATCCGCTGGATGGGTTCGGGCCCGCTCACCGGCCTCGGTGAACTGCAACTGCCCGATCTGCAGCCCGGTAGCTCGATCATGCCGGGCAAGGTGAATCCGGTACTGCCAGAGGCGGTCACGCAGGTCGCCGCGCAGGTGATCGGCAACGACGCGACCGTCGCGTTCTCCGGCGCGAGCGGTGCGTTCGAACTGAACGTCTACATCCCGGTGATGGCACGCAATCTGCTGGAGTCGATCCGCTTGCTCGCCAATGTCTCCCGGCTGTTCGCCGACAAGTGCATTCGTGGCCTGGTCGCGAATGAGGACCATCTTCGCACTCTGGCCGAATCGTCCCCATCCATCGTGACGCCGCTGAATTCGGCGATCGGCTACGAAGAAGCGGCAGCCGTCGCGAAAGAGGCGCTGAAACAGCGTAAGACGATTCGGCAGACGGTCATCGACCGTGGTCTCATCGACGAAAAGCTGACGGAGCAAGAACTCGACCGCCGACTCGACGTCTTGTCGATGGCGAAGGTGAAGGGCGGAGAGCAAGCGCCCGCAGGCGAATAGTATTCAGCGCCGCAAAAAACCGGCCGGTGCACGAATCCGTGCACCGGCCGGCGGCAATTCATCGCGTTATCCGCGGCAGCCCGAATCAGGCCAGCGACTCGGTACGCAGAGGCGCGAGCTCGGCACGCGCCTTTTCGCCCTCTTCACCGAGATCGGTCCGTTCGAACACCTTCCACTGGGCCAGCAGCGGAGCGAAAACCAGCTCGCCCTCTTTGGCCTGGTCGTAGATGCCCGCTTCGGCGAGCAGGTCGTCGCTGCTGCGTCCGTCGGGCAGCGTCACCGTCGGCACGTGGAACCTCGCCACGCTGTCGGCGACGGCGCGCATGGTCTGATCCGGCGCGATCTCGAAGGCCGCGACGATCAGGTTGGCGAAGAGGACCGACTGCAGCTCGTCGTCGACCGCGATGCGCTCGGCGATGGCGGTGACCATCTTGTTCTCGCCGAGGGCCGCGGTGTTGCGATGCCGGATCGCGGCGGCCGATTCCTCGAACGCGCAGGTGGCCAGTACGTCGAGCAGGTGCAGCGCGGGACGGCGGAAGCCCTTGGTCATGTGGTCCATCCGCAACCGCTCCAACTCGATCGGATCGACCGAGCGGGTGACCATGAGGTAGTTGCGGATCATGATCTCGTGGCGGTTTTCCTCGGCCGTCCACCGGCCGACCCAGCGCCACCACGAACCGGTACGCAGGTACTGGCCGATCTCGCGGTGATACGAGGGCAGGTTGTCCGCGACCAGCACGCTGACGGTCAACGCCAGCTTGGCGGTGTCGCTGAGCTCGGATTGCTCCGGCTCCCAGTCGACGCCGCCGAGGAAGCCGAAGTTCCGGCCGTCGTCCCACGGCACGTAGTCGTGCGGCTGCCAGCCGTCTGCGGCTTCGATGTGACGACGCAGATTCAGTTCCACCTCGTCCGCAAGCGCTTGCAGAAGCTCGCGGTCGGTCAAGGGATTTTGCACTCACACAACCTAGCTGCTGGGCCCGCGGTGCGGGCATCTGAAGATGACAAACAGGGAATGGAGACCGGCGTCCGGCAACGTGCGCGCACGGCTCCGGACGCCGCAGCCGATCAGGCCTTGGGCGTGACTGTAGTCTTGCCGTCCACCCACGTGATGGTGCCCCCGCTGAATTCGCTCTCCTTACCGCCCGCGATGTCCTTCTCGTCGCTGGTCGGGTAGCCGAGCTTGCCGTTGGCGCCGCCGTTGTCTTCCCACGCCTTGCGAATCTCGCCCCACACGACGTGCGAGCCGGTGTCCTTGCTCCAGAAGATGGTGCCGCCGGTGAAGTCCTGGTATTTACCGTCGTTGGGCGCGGTCTCCAGTGCCTCGAGCGGGGCGCCGAGCGGACCGGTCGGACCACCTGTCTCGGTGTACTTTTCGAGGATCTCGCCGGCGACGGTGATGTCGCCACCCTGCGTAGCGATCTTGGTTTCCTCCGCCGCGCCCGCGACGTGCTCCTCCTCCATGTGCCCCATGGGCATCGAGGTGGTCGTCATCGCAGCGGAGTTCGAATCTTTGTCGTCATCCTTGCTGCAGCCCGCGGCAAGCAGCAATGCGCCCGTCGCGAGCACCGCGGTGAGTCCAGCCGTTCGTCGAGCGAAGTGGTGCATTTCCATCCTCTCGAAAGTGGCTACCGGCGACACCGCGGACGCGGTGACGTCGGCCGTAGCCTAGGCCGCTGCCCCGCAACGACCCGGCGAATCGATGACCGACTCGCCGGGTCGTCGCTGAACACGTATCGCGGCGGATACTACCCATTCGATTGTGAGGTGAAACACACCCTGGGTAGTTGCTGACTACCCAGGCGCCACACGGGTTTGCCGGGCTACGCGCTCGGGCCGTACTCCTCCAGCATCTCGGTCACCAGCGCGGCGATCGGCGACCGCTCGCTTCGAGTGAGGGTGATGTGCGCGAAAAGCGGGTGCCCCTTGAGCTTTTCGATCACCGCGGCGACACCGTCGTGCCTGCCGACGCGCAGGTTGTCGCGCTGTGCCACATCGTGGGTGAGCACCACCCGTGATCCCGTGCCCAGTCGGCTGAGCACGGTGAGCAGCACATTGCGTTCCAGCGATTGCGCCTCGTCCACGATCACGAACGAATCGTGCAGCGAACGACCGCGAATGTGGGTGAGCGGCAATACCTCCAGCATGTCGCGGCTGAGCACTTCCTCCATCACCTCGCGACTCGCCAGCCCGTCGAGGGTGTCGAAGACGGCCTGCGCCCACGGACCCATCTTCTCGCTCTCGGACCCGGGTAGGTAGCCGAGGTCCTGTCCGCCCACGGCGTACAGCGGCCGGAAGACCACCACCTTGCGCTGGGTGCGGCGCTCGAGCACCGCCTCCAAACCCGCGGTGAGGGCCAGCGCCGACTTGCCGGTGCCGGCTCGGCCACCGAGCGAGACGATGCCGATGCTCTCGTCGAGCAGCAGATCGAGGGCGATGCGCTGCTCAGCCGAACGGCCGTGCAATCCGAACGCCTCGCGCTCGCGCACCAACTGCACCCGTTTGTCGGGAGTGACCCGGCCGAGCGCGCTGGAGCTGGAGCCGAGCAGCCGAATTCCGGTGTGGCACGGCAGTTCCTTGGCATCGTCCACATCGATCGCACTCTCGGAGTAGAGCTGATCAATCTGAGCGGAGTTCACATCTAGCTCGACCATCCCGGACCAGCCGGAGGTGACCACGTCCTGGGCGTGGTACTCGTCGGCCTGCAATCCCACCGCGCTCGCCTTGACGCGCAACGGAATGTCCTTGGAGACCAGCACCACGGCGCGGCCCTCCGCCGCGAGATTGAGGGCACAGGCCAGGATTCGGGAATCATTGGTGTCGGTGCGGAACCCGACCGGAAGTACCGCTGGGTCGGTGTGGTTCAGTTCCACCTGCAGCGTTCCACCCTCGGTGCCTATCGGCACCTGCTGATCCAGCCTGCCGTGCTGCAGGCGTAGATCGTCCAGGTTGCGCAGGGCTTCCCGCGCGAACCAGCCCAGTTCGTGATGGTGTCGTTTGCCTTCGAGCTCACTGATGACAACCAGCGGTAAGACGACATCGTGCTCGCCGAACCTGGTGAAAGCCCAGGGATCCGACAGCAACACCGAAGTGTCGATTACGAAGGTCCTGGCACCGGAACTGTGGGAATGCGTGGGGCGGGCCCCCTTGACGTCCGAAGAGACAGCGGCGGAATCCTTATTTTTCGCGGAGCGGGAATGCGCCGAGGGAGCGGGGACGGAGCGTGCAGCAGTCACGGTGGGCTCCTTTGTGTCCGCGCGGCACCCGCACAGACGATCTCGCTGGACCGGTCCGTCCTGATGGGATCCGACGTGAGTCAGATGCCACGAGGGCCGGGTGCCGGCCCCCTCGTACTGAATAGCTCAGTCACGGTCAGGACCTCCCGTACGAGTCACACCGACGCGACCCGCACCACCGACGCTACCGCCGACCGACCATTCCTCGCTCCCGGACCGGTAGGCGTGTCCGTGAATTTGTCGTTAACCCGAGCTCACGGGAACATTCGGCGTTCAGGGGTTAGAGTCGCAGACATGGCCGGTTACGAGGATCTGGAGAAGCTGTCGTCCAAGGAGTTGCACGACAGGGCGGTGAAACTGGCGGTGCGTCACGGAGACGTGAAGTACCTGTGGCGATTGCTCACCTCGATCCCCGCCGCCGAGGCCGCGGCGGGCAACCTCGGCCAGAGCGCGGCCGATATCAAGTACGTGGTCCCGATGATCGATGACTACGTCCACGCGGGCGACGGCGAAGTCGCCGAGGTGTTGCGCCCGTTCTACCTGGAATACCTCGTCGAGCACTCCTGAGTTCCCGGCTCAGCCGCGCGGGAACACCGCGCGCCACAGCCCGACGGCGGTGCCGCGCAGGAAGTTCTCCCAGCTGAAGTGGTCGTCCCACAGGACGATCCGGCCCTCGCGCAGTTCGAAGGTGCCCGCGACCCAGAACGCCACGCGCACCGGACCGAACCGCAGGATGTCGGTGCGGTCGGTGAGCACCACGTTGTCGTCCTCGGCCGCGATGTGATGCATCTCGACGGCGAAGCCGAATTGGTCCCGGTGCAGACCGCGCAGGATGCGCCGGGCCAGACCGCCGCCGACGTCGGGCAGCGTGGAGTTCTTCCAGACGAGGTCGGGGTGCAGAAGCTCCAGCGCCTCCTCCACCGCGCCCATTTCCAGCGCCGCGAAGAACTCGCGCACTGTGATGATCGCGTCTTCTGTCAATTCGGTCTGTTCGGACATGGTTCGACTGTATGCCGCGCGGGTCGGCTCCGCGCGGATCAGCGCCGGTCCGCGATGAAGACGGCGAGTCCGTCCAGGATGCGGTCGATGCCGAAGTTCAGCGCATTGTCGCGGCTGGCCCCCGGCCCGGACGCGCCGACGACCGCCTGCTCGGCGAAGGCCGCGACGACCTCGGGGTAACGATCGCCCGCGGCCGCGAGGACATCCCCGAGCTCGCGGATCAGCTGTTGTTCCAATCCCTCTTTACCCACCGTCATCGATTGCTGCGCGAGGCTGCGGAGGTGGCCGTTCAGCAGCACCATGGTGTCGAGCCGTTCGGGTCCGGTCAGGCCGGTGTCCGCCAAGACCTGCAGCGCGGCCTCCATCCACAGCATCTCGTTGGGCCCGAACGGACGCACCCCGACGGAGAGTTCGAGCGACCATGGATGGGCGTTGTACTTCTCGAAGATCGCCTCCGCCCACCGGCGCAGGCCGATGCGCCAGCGCCGCTCGACCGAATCCGCTTGGATCGCTGCCATATCCGGCGGCGCGCCGAGGGCAGCGTCGAGCATCAGCGCGGTGAGCTCGGCCTTGCCCGGCACGTAGCGGTACAGCGACATCTTGGTGTAACCGAGACGCTCGGCGAGGCGCTGCATGGACAGGTTCGCCAGGCCTTCGGCATCGGCAAGGGCGATCGCCTCGGCGACGATCCCGTCCAGTGTCAGCGAGGGCTTCGGTCCACGTTTCGGTCGCTGCTGGGTTCCCCATAGCAGCTCGACAGCGGTAGGTGACGGCATCACCACATCCTTCCGGAGATACGGCTTGACTTAGAACTGTGTCTACCATACTCTCATTCGTGTCCGATGGAAACAGATTCCGTAGGACGCAGAACATAGGGAGACGCCATGCGAAACAAGACCGTCCTCATCTCCGGCGCCAGCGTTGCCGGACCCGCCCTCGCCTACTGGCTGAACAGATACGGATTCGCCGTCACCGTGGTCGAGCGGGCGCCTACGCTGCGGACCGGCGGTCAGGCCATCGACTTCAAGGGCGAGACGCACCGCATCGTGCTCGAGCGGATGGGGATCTGGGACGAGGTCCAGCAGCAGCGCACCGGCACGACCGACATGGTGTTCATCGACGAAGCAGGCAAAGAGCTCGGCGTCATGTCCGGCGACTTCACCGGCGGCGACGTGGAAATCCTGCGCGGTGACCTCGCGGCGATCATGTACAAGAAGACCGCAGACGAATGCGAGTACCTCTTCGGTGACTCGATCAGCGCACTCACCGACACTGCCGACGGCGTGTTCGTCGAGTTCGAGCACGGCCCGGCGCGCACCTTCGATTTTGTATTCGGCGCCGACGGAATCCATTCGCGGGTACGGAGATTGACCTTCGGACCGGAAAAGGACTTCGTCAAGCACCTGGGCCACTACTACTGCGTCGCGGGTGCGAGCCCGTGGAGCGTCGACGCCGAGGGGCCGCGCGCACGCGCGACCGCGTATGCGCACAACGCGCCGGGCAGGCTCGCGGTCAGCGGCGGCTCGAAAGCGCAGCAGCTCTATATGTTCGCCGCCGAGGAGCTCGACTACGACCGCAACAGCACCACGGACCAGCGACGGGTCATCAAGCAGACCTATGCCGACCTCGGCTGGGAGTTGCCGCGCATGCTCACCGAAATCGACGAGTTCGAGGACGTCTTCCTCGATTCGATCAGCAAGGTGGACATGAAGAAGGTCGGCTACACCAAGGGACGGGTCGCGCTGGTCGGTGACTCGGCCTACGGAAACACCCTGGGCGGCTTCGGAACCGGACTCGCGGTCGTCGGCGCCTATGTCATCGCAGGCGAGCTCGCCGTCAACGACGATCACACCACCGCCTTCGCCAACTACGACGAGATCATGCGTCGCTACACCAAGCTCGCGGGCAACAGCAATGCGGGTGCTTTCCTCGCGCCGAAGACCGCGCGCGGCATCAAGATGCGCAACTGGTTCATGAACTCGCGGATGTTCACGCTCATGATGAAGTACGGCGACAGCGCGGCGAACAACATCGACCTGCGGGACTACCCGGCTCTGGTCGCCCGGTCCGTTGCGCAGTGAACCGGTCCGACGGTGCGAATCCGCGGCGGTGTGGCTAGCACCGGAGGCAGGGGTGTGTTTCGATGGAACCGGGGCGGTGTCGGGTGCGTCTATAGGGTCAAGACGGCACTGACGGAAGGGCGGAGGGCCGGTCATGAGACCAACCGACGGCCGCGCGATCACCAATCCCGAGAACGCGCAGCACTTTTCGCACGCGGAGATCAAAAAGGCATCGGTTCAGATGAACCCGGCAGGGCTCGACGGCGCCCTCGAAGCCTGGTCGGCCATCGCGGCGGCGGTGACCAAGGCCGGAGAACAGTTCGAGGCGGCCATCCAGCAAGCGGCGGAACAGGATTGGGAGGGGGCCGCCGCGGACAGCGCCATACGCGGCATCCGGCAGTTCACCGCGCGGATGAGTGAGCTCGGACAGGCGCTGGATCAGCAGTCCCAGCCACTCTCGGCGGCGGCGGGCGCGGCGGCGCGGTTCAAGGCTGCGGTGCCCGAGGTGATCGAAAGTTCCGGAACCACAACCGATCCCGCGGCCCGGAACACTGCCGAAGAGCAGGCCCGCGATGATATGAACACGCTGTACATCCAACCGTACGGGAACACTGCCCCGGATATTCCGACGCTGCCGCCGCCGGTGCGACCCGTCGGTGTGAATCCGGGTGGTGTCGGCGGCGTGGACGCAGGCGCGCAACCCGGCAGTCCGAACGGCGCCGGATCAGGCGAACCCGGCACGCAGAGCGGGACCGAGCACGGCAGTCCGACCGGCCACGACGAGCACACCGGGCAGGACGAACCCACGGACAAGCCGGCAGCTGGAGACCAATCCGCAGACCACGGCATACCGGCCGAGCAGGAGACGCCGGCCTTGCCGTCCGAGTCGGAGCAGCAGGGGAAGCCGGAAGAAGAGGCTGCACGGCAAGTCTCGCCCGCATCGAACAGTGCACCCACCACTCCGGCGGGCACCACCCCCACCTCGACGAGACCGGTCATGCCCTCGGCACTCGCCCCTGCCTCGTATCCGACGACGGTCCCGACCGCGTATACCCCGGTCGTGCTCGACAGCATCCCGAGCCGGCCGAGCACACCGAGCTCGCCCACCGCGGCACCGGTATACAGCAGCGAACCTCGACCAGGCACTTCGGTGCCCGGCCAGCCGAGCCCGACGGCGGGAACGCCTGGGACACAGCCTGTCTCCGGCACCGCCGGACGCCCCGGCACGACAGTCGGAGCGGGCTATTCGAACATGGCGCCGCCGCGCACCCGGCCACGAGGAACCGACGACGAGCACGAGTCGCCCGGCTACCTGCGCTCGGAGGAGCACGCCGCGGAACTCCTCGGCCCGGTCGAGCGGACCGTCCCGCCGGTGCTCGGGGCCGAGTGATGGCGCAATGGTTGCTCACGGCCGAACAGTTCGCGGCCGGGTGGTTCGGAACCGGCATGGACCGCTTACCTTTCCCATTCCGGTTCACCAGCCGCTTCCCCGGCCGCAACGAGTATCAGGCGTATCAGCGCCAGTTCCGCGCGGAACTAGCGCACGAGGACCACATCCACCTCCGGCGCGCGCTCGGTGTGCTCGCCCGACCCGATTGGCGCATCGAACTCTTCGGCATCGACAATGCTCGCGACTCGGCGGAGATTCGGGCGATCGGGTGCGCGACTCGCGGCGGACCCGGCGTCATCGCCGTGCAGGCGCCCGGCCCCGACGGCGGCAAGGTGCGCTTGCGCCGCTGCCGGGTCGACCAGCTCGCCACCGAGCTGGTTCGGCTACTGCCGGACCCGCCTGCGGGCACCGCGGCCGAAAAGAGTTACCTGCTAGACGATCTCAACGACGACCGTCCCGACCCGTTCGCCACTGCGCCCTCACGCGCGGTCAAGGATCGCTACCGGCGCTTCTGGCGTCAGCCCTACGACACCAGAGGTTCCGCCGTTGTGTTGCTCGGCCCACGCAACGGCGCGCCGATCCGGACCGGCAAGCTGCGCTGGATCGATACGACGGAGGGCCGCTACTGCGAGATTCCCGCCAACCGCGCCCTCATGATCCGGCCGGCAACCAGCACCGATATCACCCGCTACCTGGACGAGGCCATCATCCGCGGCAAAGCGCGGCTCGACGGTTAGCGACTTGCGACGCCCCGCGCGTGCTGGTGTCCGTGCGTTCACCGGGGATTATCCTGCCCGCACGGCGACCCGGCGGCGGGCAGGCCGGAGCAGGCCACGACGGTTCCTGCGCGGTGGCGCGGCCACGCTGGTACTGCTGTCGTGCGTGGCCGCCGCTGCCGGGCTATGGATCGGTCATCGCGACTCGACAGTGCCCGCGGTGGGTTCGCCGAGTCCTCGGCCCTCCTCCGCAGCGCCGTTCCCGCCCGGTTCCGGATCCGCGCGGGCACTGCTGAACAGCCTGGTCGTGGCGCGGCCCGAGCACTGGGAAAGCTACGCCCGCAGTGCATTCGGTCCCGGCTGGGCAGGCCGTGGCGGCGAACCGGTGCAGTCGGACGGATGCACCGCACGGGATGCGGTGCTGCGCCGCGACCTGCACGAGGCGCGGATGGCCGACCGCAATAGGTGCATGGTGTTGTCGGGCAGGCTGGACGATCCCTACACCGGCACGCCGCTGCCCTACGACCGCTACACCGCCTCCGAACTCGAGATCGACCATGTTGTCCCGCTGGGTGACGCGTGGCGTTCGGGCGCGTGGGATTGGCCCGCGGATCGGCGCCAGCGCCTCGCCAATGACATCGACAACCTGGTCGTGGCACAGAAACAGGCCAATCGGGACAAGGGCAGCAAAGCCCCGGACCGGTGGCGGCCGCCCCGCCACGAGTATTGGTGCGAGTACGCCAGGCGCTGGGTCGGTGTGAAGGCCCGCTACAGCCTGCACGTCACACCGCCCGAACGCCACGCGCTCGGCGAGATGCTCGACAGCTGCCCGGCGCAGTGAGCCGTCGCTATCGGTCTGCCCGATCGGTGACCGCCTGATCACCACGTCCAACCGCAATCGCACCCGACGGCTACCGCGATCCGGCCGCCGGCCTCGCTCCCGGCACCACCGTGCAAGTACCCGGCCCCGGCCGCGCACTCCCGCTGTCACAGCGCTCACGGCAACCAGTACTCGCGTTTCCTGGGTTCTGCCAGGGTCAGTTTCTCCCTGTCGACCGCGTGCTCATGCCCAGTAGCGTTGGCTCGCATGAGCATCCGCCTCGGTTATCAGATGCCGAATTTCAGCCACGCAGGCGCGGTCCGCGATCTGTTCCCCTCGGTGGTCGCGCAGGCGCAGGAGGCCGAAGCGGCCGGGTTCGACACCGCGTTCGTGATGGACCACTTCTATCAGCTGCCGGTAATCGGCCCGCCCGAGGAGCCGATGCTGGAGGCGTACACCACGCTGGCCGCGCTCGCGACCGCCACCGAGCGAATCAAGTTGTCGGCGTTGGTCACCGGCAATACCTATCGCAATCCAGCGCTGCTGGCCAAGACCGTCACCACGCTGGATGTGGTGAGCGGCGGCCGGGCGGTGCTCGGCATCGGCGCGGGATGGTACGAACTGGAACACCGGCAGTATGGGTTCGAATTCGGCACCTTCACCGATCGGTTCGCCCGGCTGGACGAGGCGCTGCAGATCGTCATCCCGATGTTGCGCGGACAGCGAGCCAGCTTCGACGGGGCCTGGTACCGCGCGCAGGAGGCGATGAACGAACCCCGCCTGCGCGAGGACCTGCCGATCCTGCTCGGCGGTGGCGGCGAAAAGAAGACCTTCGCGCTGGCCGCCCGCTACGCCGACCACCTCAACATCATCTGCCACGCTTCCCAGCTGCCGCAGAAGTTGGCCGCACTGCGCGAACGCTGCGCCGAGATCGGCCGCGACCCGGCGACGCTGGAAACCAGCTACCTCGCCAACGTCATCCTCGATGAGGACGGCGACCGCGCCCGCAAGCTACAGGCAGACCTGCTGCGCAAACAGGGAGACGAGCTGTCGGCGCTGCCCGCCGAACTGCGCAGCTCACAAGCCGATCGCCAATTCGCCGGTAACCCCGACGATGTCGCCGAACAGCTGCAGCGCCGCGTCCTCGACCACGGTGTCGACGGCTTGATCATCAACATGGTCACCAACGGCCACGAGCCAGGCATCGTCGAACTCGCCGGCCGCACCCTGCGTCCGCTGGTGCGGTAGCACAGCGACTTCCGTTCTAGCACAGGCCATCTCGTCGGTGCATCCATGAAAAACGTCTCCGCACACCTCGAGTGGTGTGCGGAGACGTCGGCCGGAGCGGGTCGGCTCAGCCGAGCAGGTTCCAGTCCTCCAGGCCCTGGTACAGCGGGAGGTCGCGGGCCAGCTTGACGACGCGGGCGCGCAGCGATTCCGCGTCGGAGCCGCCGGCGAGCGCGGTGGCGATGATGTCGGCGACCTCGGTGAACTCGGCATCGCCGAAGCCACGGGTGGCCAGGGCGGCGGTACCGATGCGCAGACCGGAGGTGACCATCGGCGGGCGCGGATCGAACGGAACGGCGTTGCGGTTCACCGTGATTCCGATTTCGTGCAGCAGATCCTCGCCCTGCTGGCCGTCGAGTTCGGAGTTGCGCAGGTCGACGAGCACCAGGTGCACGTCGGTGCCGCCGGTGAGGACGCTGATGCCCTTGTCCTTGACGTCGGCGCCGCCGAGGCGCTCGGCGAGGATCCTCGCGCCGGACAGGGTGCGCTCCTGGCGCTCCTTGAACTCGGCGCCGCCCGCGATCTTGAAGGCCACGGCCTTGGCGGCGATCACGTGCATGAGCGGGCCGCCCTGCTGGCCGGGGAATACCGCGCTGTTGAGCTTCTTCGCGTACTCCTGCTTGGCCAGGATCAGACCCGAGCGCGGACCGCCGAGGGTCTTGTGCACGGTGGAGGACACCACGTCGGCGTAGGGGACGGGCGAGGGATGCAGACCCGCGGCGACCAGACCGGCGAAGTGCGCCATGTCCACCCACAGGTAGGCCCCGACCTCGTCGGCGATCTCACGGAAGGCGGCGAAATCCTGATGGCGCGGGTAGGCCGACCAGCCTGCCACGATCACCTTCGGGCGCGCGGCGAGCGCGGTCTTGCGCAGCTCGTCCATATCGATGCGGTGGTCTTCCTTGCTGACCCCGTAGGAGTGCACCTCGTAGAGCTTGCCGGAGAAGTTCAGCCGCATGCCATGGGTGAGGTGTCCGCCGTGCGCGAGGTCGAGGCCGAGCAGCTTGTCGCCCGGATCCATCAGCGCCATCAGCACCGCGGCGTTCGCCTGCGCGCCGGAATGCGGCTGCACATTGGCGAATTCGGCGCCGAAGAGCTCCTTGGCGCGATCGCGGGCGAGGGTCTCGACCACGTCGACGTGCTCGCAGCCACCGTAGTAGCGACGGCCCGGGTAGCCCTCGGCGTACTTGTTGGTGAGCACGCTGCCCTGTGCCTGCAGCACGGCGCGCGGCACGAAGTTCTCGGAGGCGATCATCTCGAGGGTGTCGCGTTCGCGGGCGAGTTCGCCTGCCATCGCGGCAGCGAGCTCCGGATCGAGCTCACCGAGAGACTGGGTATTGACAGAGGCGGTCGTCTGCGTCACCGCATCAGTCTATTGGCCCTCGTATACGCCCACCGCCAGGGGGTTCGCTCAGGCCGAAAACATCCGCGAGTGGCACACCGCTGTGCGTCCGTCTCGACATTCGCCACAGTCAGGCGCCGCTCGCCGGGCCGCATCGCACTCGAGAGCGACTCAGGCCGGAGTGGTGGCGGAGAGGAGTGCCACGAGATGTTCTTGCGCATCGTCGAGGGGCTTGGTGGATTTGCGAGCGCGGGATTGGACGATCGCGCCTTCGATCGCACTGACGACGAAACTCGCCAGCGATGCGGCGCGGGCCGGAGGGATGCCGGTGCCTGTGAAGGCGATGGCGAGGTGGTCTGCCCAGTCGCCGAGTGCCGCGCCTGCGGCGGCTTGCACGCGGGGCTCGGATTCGGCGAGCGCGGCGCCCACGATGGGGCAGCCCGCGGTGAACGCGCTCTGCTCGAGGACCTGCTTCCACCAGCCGACCAGTGCGGCGAGCCACTGTTCGGGCGGGCCTGCGGCGGTGACCTTATCGATGACGGAGGTCATCCGGTCACCGGCGATCTTGGTCGCGGTCTCGACCAATTCACTCTTTCCGGAGGGGAAGTGCTGGTACAGCGAGTTGCGCGAGGCATTGCTGCGGTCGAGCAGCGCGGCGAGCCCGGCGGCGTGCACGCCCTGTTCGCGAACCAGCTCGATGGCGCTCTCGATCAGCCGGGCGCGCGGGCCTGCGGTCATCGGTGTCCTCCTCACTGACAGTTGCGTGAACCGATCGGTCCATGCTCCAATTATGACAGATGTGGACCGATCGGTTCACCGAAAGGACGGAACCCATGAGTTCGGAAACCACGGCCGCGTCCGAGATCGATTTCGCCGAGCTGTCGGGGCTCGAGCTACTGCGAACGGCGATGACGATGGAGGGCAGGCCGCGATTCATCGGCGATCTGCTCGGCATGGAGGTCGACCTGCTCGAACACGGCAAGGTGGTCTTCGGCCTCGAGACCCGCCCCGATTTCGCCAACCCGCTCGGCGCCACGCACGGCGGCATCTGCGCGACGCTGCTGGATTCGGTGATGGGCTGCGCCGTGCACACCACGCTGGACCCGGGGGTCGGCTACACGACGCTCGAATTGAAGGTCAACTACATCCGCTCCGTCCCGACCGACGGCAGGCGACTCACCGCGACCGGCACCACCATCCACGTCGGGCGCACCACCGCCACCGCCGAGGGCCGCGTCGTCGATGACAAGGGCCGGCTCGTCGCACATGCCACCACCACCTGCGTCATCTTCCGCTGACCCACACCCACCCGAGCGAGATGCGGCCGCCTGCTCGAGTGCCCGCAGGGTCACATCGCGCGCACCGCGCCGGGGGTGAGCGGTTCGTCGAGGAGGCGGCGGAAGCGTTCGACTCGGTCCGCGGCGGTCGCTGCGCGATCGAGCCAGCCGCCGAGTAGGCGATAGCCCTCCACGTACGTGCTGATGTAGGCCCGCCACAGCGGGGAGGACAGGAAGCGCAGCGACTGACGGGCGCGCTCGGGGGTGCTCAAGTTCCAGCGCTGCAGAAATTGTGCGACCTCGTCGGCGTCGCGGCGCCGGTCGTGCAGCAGCAGTGCGGCGTCTTGTCGCACGCCTAGCAACTTGCTCGACGCAGTCGCCAGGCGTTCGGCGCGCTCCCCATCGAAGCGCAGGCCGAGGTCGGCGTAGATCTCCTGCGCCCATTTCCCCCAGCCGGGTCCGACGATCGCACCGAGCGCCAGATCGGCGAGACCTTCCGCCATGAGGCACTGCGGCGTGTTCACCAGGAACAACGTCTGCTCGGCCTGACCGGCCGCGACCAGGCCGGCCTCCTTGCGGCAGTGCTCGGTGTGATGGCCCGGGTAGGACTCGTGCGCGATGAGGTGCGGCAGGTTCGCCATGTGCTGTTTGAGATCGGAGTTGATCGCCACCGTCGACTGGTAGTCGCCCAGGTAATAGTTGAACCCGGACCACGGCTTGTCGCCGACCACCTCGTAGGTGACGTGCTCGTTGTCGGGCAGCGGATAACGCGCACGCACCAGTTCGCGCAGTGCGCCGGAGAACTCTTCGACACAGGCGCGCAGCCGCTCCGGCGGAATCTCGTCGGCCTTGCGATGGGCGGCGATCCGCTCGGCCAGCGATCCTTCGCCTGCCAGCACCTCGTCCATCTGCCGGTGTGCGTCGCGATAGGCCGCTTCGTCGTCGGGCGCGATGTCGACATCGAAGTAGGCCCGCACCTCCTCGACGAATCCGATGTCGTCGCCGGCGAACTTGCGACCGGAACATTCCAGCGCGCGCAGATGCGCGTCGAGGAACTCGGTCCGCTCCGGCGCGAGTCCCGCGGCAGGCAGTTCGGCGCGCAGCTCTGCGGCCCGGCGGGCCAGCGCACGGGGTTCCGGTGCGGGTGCGTTCTCGACCTCGCGACGCAGCACCGGATCACCGGTATAGGCGTCGACGAAACCTTCCTCCAACCGGTCGAAGGCCAAACCGAGTCGCAGGTACTCGGTCACGAGCGGATGCGCTTCCATGCCGCCCGACATTAGCCGCTGTCAGCGCCGGTATCGACCCGGTTACCAACGGGTAGTGACACCCCGCTTTTCGCACGCTGTTGACGCAGAGCAGAATTCGGCTATGCGGCCAGAGCTAGACCGAATCTCACAGCGGCGCCACGTTATGTGTGCGTGTTTGCCTCACAGGAGCGTCGGGTAAGTGGCACGAATGAGCGAGCCGAGCCCGTATGTGGAATTCGACCGGAAACAGTGGCGCACGCTGCGGAAGTCGACTCCACTCGTGCTCACCGAGGAAGAACTGATCGGGCTTCGCGGCCTCGGCGAACAGATAGACCTCGAAGAGGTCGCCGAGGTCTATCTGCCGCTCGCTCGCCTGATCCACCTGCAGGTTGCCGCACGTCAGCGACTGTTCGCCGCGACGGCGACCTTCCTCGGCGAGAAACATCCCGACCAGCAGGTGCCTTTTGTCATCGGCGTCGCGGGCAGTGTCGCGGTCGGTAAATCCACCACCGCACGCGTGTTGCAAGCGTTGCTCGCCCGCTGGGATCACCACCCGCGTGTGGATTTGGTCACAACCGACGGATTCCTCTACCCCACAGCCGAACTGACCCGGCGCGGCATCATGCATCGCAAGGGTTTTCCGGAAAGCTACGACCGCCGTAAACTTCTGCGCTTCGTCACCGAGGTGAAATCCGGCGCACCGGAAGTGTGCGCACCGGTGTATTCGCATATCTCCTACGACATCATCCCCGACAAATTCCACTGTGTGCGGCAGCCGGACATTCTCATTGTGGAAGGCCTCAACGTCCTGCAAACAGGTCCGCGACTGATGGTCTCGGACCTTTTCGACTTCTCGATCTATGTCGACGCCCGCATCGAGGACATCGAGAAGTGGTATGTGCAAAGGTTTCTCACGCTCCGGGAAACCGCGTTCGCCGACCCGAACGCACACTTCCACCACTACTCCGGATTCACCGACGAGCAGGCGACCGCCGCGGCACAGGAGATCTGGAATTCCACCAACCGCCCCAACCTGGTCGACAACATCTTGCCGACCCGTCCCCGGGCCACCCTCGTACTGCGCAAGGACGCCGACCACACCATCAACCGGCTGCGCCTGCGCAAGCTGTAACCCGATCGGCGTTCTGGCCGGTCGCTAGAGTTTCCAGGCCGCGTCGAGCCGGGCGGCGACGTCGATATCACGGGCGGCGGCGATATGCGGTTTGCGAATTTCCTTGGCTATGTAGCGAGCGACGAAGCGACGGATCTCGTGGTCGACGCTGGCGAGGATGCGTAGGAGCTGGCCGCGCTTGGTGGCGGTGGCGACATTGATGCGGACATCGCTCGGACGTGGCTCGGCGATGTCGATGACCACCCGCAGCGGCTCCGCGGTGCGTGCGGTCAGGCGCAGGTGGATATTGCCCTCGACCTGGAAGCGGTGCCGGTCGACCGCCAGGTCGATGAGCATGTCGACGCTCAGTGGGATGCTCAGCTCGAAGGAGATGCACTCCTCGACATCGCGACGCACCCGCGGCTGTCCGAGCTGGACCTGAGCACCGGCCTTGACCAGGCGGCCCGGCCCGACTCCGATCGGGCCGAAATCGAATGCCGCACCGGCCAATTGACCGAAAGCGCCGGCGATGCGCGCTTCGGAGGCGGCGTATTCCAGGAAGCGCCTGCCGAATTCCTCGTAACTGATGTAGGGCGCCGGATCACGGCGCTGCCCCGCCGTGTCGTCGAGCGCGAATTCGCCTGGCCCGCCCGGCCAATCGTCGTACCCACTCATAAGACCGCACGGTACGCGAGAAGCGCCGAGGCGGAACCCGATTCGCGCCGCGATCGAGTGCTCAGACCCCGAAGCGGCGATGCCTGGCGGCGAAATCGCGCAGTGCGCGCAGGAAATCCACTCGCCGGAACTCCGGCCAGTACGCCTCGGTGAACCATATTTCCGAGTATGCGCTCTGCCACAGGAGAAATCCGGAAAGTCGCTGCTCACCGGAGGTGCGGATGACCAGATCGGGATCCGGCTGGCCGGAGGTGTACAGGTGCTGGCCGATGGCGTTGACGGTGATCGACTGCACCAGGTCCTCGCCGGTCTCGCCCGCCGCCATTTCCTGACGGACCAGCTTGCGGACCGCGTCGGCGATCTCCTGCCTGCCGCCGTACCCGACGGCCACGTTCACATGCACCCCGTCTCGGCCGCTGGTGCGTTCGGCGGCGGTGCGCAGCCGCTTGGCGATCAGCTCGGGGAATCCGTCGAGCGAGCCGACGATGCGCACGCTCCAGTTCTGTTCCGGATCCGACAGTTCCTCCACGACGTCGGTGATCACCTCGAAGAGGGTCTCCAGCTCGTCGGGATCGCGCTGCAGGTTCTCGGTCGAGAGCAGATAGACGGTGACCATCTCGATGCCCTCGGCGGCACACCAGCCGACCAGCTCGGCGATCTTCAGCGCACCCACTCGATGCCCGTGGCTGACATCGGTGAAACCGTTCTCCCGCGCCCAGCGCCGATTACCATCGCACATCACCGCGACATGCCGGGGATGTTGTTTGCCGGCGAGCTGCTTGGACAGCCGCGCCTCGTAGATGCGGTATGGCAAACCACGCACCCGACTCGGAAACTCCACGGCGACCTACAGTACGCCTCAGCGGCGAGATCCCAGCAGCGACCGCGAATCCCGTACAGTGACGGAGAGCCATAACTTACGGTCCCGTAGGTTACTGGGCGGTACAAACTGGAGGTAACTGGTGTCCGAATCGGTCGCCGCCGACGCGGCATCAAGCACGACCCCGGGCACGGCAGGCGAATCCATGGCGGCGGCGCTCGGCAAGCCGCGGCTGCGCGGCTGGATCCACACCTGGGCCGTCGGCATCGCGGCGATCGCGGTCATCGTCCTGGTCGGCGCGGCCGCGACCATCTCGGCGACGGCAGGCTTGTCGACGCTGGTCTATGGGCTGACGGTATGCGGACTGTTCGGGATCAGCGCCGTCTACCACCGGGTGACCTGGCCGACCGCGAGGGCGCGCATCCGGATGAAGCGCGCGGACCACTCGATGATCTTCCTGTTCATCGCGGGCAGCTACACCCCGTTCGCCCTGCTCGGACTGCCGGGGCGGACCGGACAGACCCTGCTGCTGGTGGTCTGGATCGGCGCACTCGCGGGCGTCGCGCTGAAACTGCTGTGGCCGACGGCGCCGCGCTGGGTCGGCGTGCCGCTGTATCTGCTGCTCGGCTGGGCCATCGTCCCGGTCGCCGGGCAGCTGAACTCGCAGGTCGGCATCGCGCCGCTGATCCTGTTGTTGATCGGCGGGCTCGTCTACAGCGGTGGCGCGATTCTCTACGCCACCAAATGGCCCAATCCGTGGCCCGCGGTCTTCGGCCATCACGAGTTCTTCCACGCCGCGACCGTGCTCGCCGCACTGTGCCATTACGTCGCGATCTGGCTGGTCGTTCTGCGCTGATCGGCCGCAACGGCCGAAGTGAGCAATCCGACCGTCCCATTCTCTCGGTTTCGGCAATACAGTCGAAGACGAGGGAACTCGATTCGGGGCGGCAGACGATGGCACAACAGATCCACACCGAAAAGCCGGCCACGGCTCGGCCACCGGAACAGCGGTTGGCCTACCGCTGGGGTGTGGCCGTGGCGCGGTACCGCCGCCCGATCGCGGTGGTCTGGCTGTTGGTCATCGTCGCCTGCGCGATCGCCTACCCGAAACTCGACGGCAGGCTGGAGGCCGCCGAATTCCACGCCGATGATGCGGAATCGACGCGGGCCGCCGAGCTGCTCGACGTGCACTACCCCGATCTCGGCGCCGAACAGCTCGCGCTGGTGTTCTATTCGGCACAGCGGACGGTGGACGACGCGCAGTACCGAGCCGTCATCGAACGAGCGGTCGAGGATCTGCGTGGCGTTGCCGGTGTCCGGATCGCGCTCGGCCCCTTCCAAGGCGACCAGAAGTCCCAGATCTCCGCGTCCAGGCATGCCGCGCTGGCGGTCATCGGGATCGACGGCGATATCCCGACGCGCGCCGTGCTGTCCGCCGAGCTACAGGAACTAGCGGGCCACCACTCCAGCGACGAGGTCACCGTCGGCCTCGCCGGGTTCTCCCCCGGGCTGCACGATCTGATGGAAATCGAGGTCGCCGATTCCGGCCGGGCCGAAGCGATCGGTTTGCCGGTCGCGTTCGTGCTACTGATCGTGGCCCTCGGCACTGTGGCCGCCGCGCTCGTGCCGGTCGCGGTGGCGCTGAGCGGGCTGCTGCTCGCATTCGGCGGGCTCTTCCTGATATCGCATGTCATGGGCACCAGTTCCCTGCTGCTCGCGGTCGCGACCATGATCGGCACGGGCATCGGATTGGACTATGCGATGTTCGTGGCCAGCCGGTTCCGGGAAGAACTCGCCAAGCAGCCACCCGGCGCCTCGGAGGCGGGCATCGCGCATGCCTGCGGCGTCGCCGTCGCCACCGCGGGCAAGACTATCGTCGCCTCCGGGCTGATCGTGATGATCTCGCTGTGCTCGCTGATCGTGGTACCCGCGCCTGTGTTTCGTGGTATCGCGGTCGGCGTTGTTGTCGCGGTCATCGCGACGCTCGCCGTGGCGTTGACGCTGCTGCCCGCGCTGTTGGCGCTGCTGGGTCCCCGGGTGAATCGCGGCGCGCTCCCGGCCCGCTGGCAGCCGCTGGAGACACGGCCGGGGGCGGACGCTGCCGATCCGGCCACCGGCCGGTGGGCTCGCTGGAGCCGGACCGTGATGGCACGGCCCGCGCTGTTCGGCATCGCCGCCACGCTGGTTCTGCTGCTGGCCGCGGCGCCGCTCGCTGGAGTGCGCTACGGCGTCGACATGGGCACCGCGGCCTTGAGCGAGACCGCCTCCGGAAAAGCAGGCACCATCGCCTCGGACAATTTCGCGCCAGGATTGCTGGCGCCGATCACGCTCGTCGCGACCGGCCCCGACGACACCGCGCTGTCCGCCGACGCGGCCGGACAGGTTCAGACCTTCCTGACCGCGCTCGGCGACGACGAGCGCATCGACCGGGTGCTGCTGTTCCAGCGCGATGGGCGAATCTTCGCGACAGTGATCGCCGAGACGCCGTTCGATTCGACCGAAACCACCGCGCTGGTCCGGGATATCCGCGTCGGCGCCGCGACGCTGCCGGATTCGCAGGTGCTGGTCGGTGGCGTGGCCGCCGAATCCGCCGACATGTCCGACGAGATCACCAGGAAACTGCCGTTGGTGGTCGCACTGGTTCTATGCTGCTCGTTCGTGTTCCTCGTCGCTGCCTTCCGCAGCATCGTGCTGCCGGTGAAGGCGATCGTGATGAATCTGCTGGCCACCGGAGCCGCCCTCGGTATCACCGTCGCGGTGTTCCAATGGGGTATCGGTGAGTCGGTGCTCGGATTCCAGAGCACCGGGTTCATCCAGGTGTTCCTCCCTGTCATGGTGTTCGCCATGCTGTTCGGACTGTCGATGGATTACGAGGTGTTCCTGATCCGGCGGATCAAAGAGTTCTGGGAGGACAGTCCGCGCACCGCCGCCGACAACGAGCGCGCGGTCGCCGCCGGACTACAGCACACCGCACGGCCGATCAGCGCGGCCGCGGCGATCATGGTCGTCATCTTCGGCAGCTTCCTCACCGCGAGCGTGCTGGAGCTGAAGCAGATCGGGCTGGCGCTCGCCGTCGCCGTCGCCATCGATGCGGCGCTGGTGCGGCTGATCCTGGTGCCCGCGCTGATGAAGCTGTTCGGCACCTGGAACTGGTGGCTGCCCGCACCTGTCGCACAAGGTTCGCGAAACCGGTGATCGCCAAGCTTGTCGTCTGGGCACTGCGGGCCCGCTGGGGTCTGGCCGCGGTCGTCATCACCTGCAACCTCAGTGGTCTGGCCGTCATCGTCACCGAGCTGTGGCTCAGCGGCTTCTTCCACAGGCTCGGCCCCGATACCCTGCGCCATGGCGCTGGTGGCCGTCTACCCGGCGGTCGGATTCCTCGCCGGTATCGCACTCGCGATCCGCGACCGGGCCGTGTACTTCGGCTGGCTGGACGACGGACGCAAACCCACGCCGGAGGAGGCCCGCCGCCTGCTGCGGCTGCCGATCGCCATCACCTCGCGCGCCCTGGCCCTGTGGCTGCCCGGCGTGATCATCTCCGCCGTCGCGCTATCGCGGGTGACGCCGGAGCACGACCTCGCCGTCATGATGGCGATGTTCGTCCTCGGCGGATTCGAATCGGCGGCATTGACCTTCCTGATCGTCGATCGGCTGATCCGGCCGACCATTCCGATCGTGACCGCCGTGCTCGGCGCGACGATGCACTGGAGCTCAACGGTATTCGTCCGCGTCGTGCTCACCTGGGCGGTGTCGGGGGCGATGCCGCTGTTGATGCTCATCGTGGTGCTCGCCGACCCGGTGTCCGGTGCGTCCGACCGCATCCGCACCGGCATCTACGTCGCCGCGGTCGGAATCGGCGTCGGCGCGCTCGCCACCGCGACGCTGGCCCGCGCTGTAGCCGCGCCGCTGCGGATGCTGCGCCGGGCGCTGGACCGGATCACCCATGGTGAGCTGGATGTGCGGGTGCCGGTCGGCAGCGCGAGTGAGATCGGGCGGCTCGAGCATTCGGTCAACGAGCTCGCCACGAATCTGCGCGAACGCGAACGGATGCGGGAAGTGTTCGGCAGGCATGTCGGCGCGGAAGTCGCCGAACGCGCCCTGGCCCGTGGCGTCGATCTGACCGGCGATGTCCGAGTGGTCGCGGCGCTGTTCGTGGATGTCACCGGCTCCGTGGAACTCTCCACCGGGCTGCCGCCGCAGGAGTTCGTCGCCAAGCTCAACCGGCTGCTCTCGACGGTTGTCGCGGCAACCGAGGCGAACAACGGGCTGGTCAACAAGTTCGAGGGCGATGCGGCGCTGTGCGTCTTCGGCGCACCGATCGCGTTGCGAGACAACGCGACCCCGGCTCTGCGGGCTGCCCGGCGCATCCGCGACGAGGTGGTCGCCGCCGGTGAACTGGATATCGGCATCGGCGTCGCCCTCGGCCTGGTCTTCGCGGGCGACGTGGGTTCCGATACCCGGCTGGAATACACCGTCATCGGCGACGCGGTCAACGAGGCCGCGCGGCTGACGACAGAGGCCAAGGAGGTCCCCCGCCGAATCCTGGTGAGCGGCGCGGTGATCGAAGCCGCGGCGGATCACGAGAAGGCCGAATGGACCCTGTACGAATCGATCCGGCTGCGTGGCATGAAGGAACCCACCGCCTGCTGGACCGATATCGATCCCACGGGCAGCACCGGCCACCCCACAGACGACAGCACCGAACACTCCGCAGCGAGGATCGGCGCGACGCCCGTGAGCGCGGTCACCGAACTCCGCTGCAACGCACCGGAGACCGACGGAAGCAACGCCGACGCCGCGCTGCCGGGCGGCAGCACGGACCCGACGGAGGATCGCAGTCCGATCTCCGAGATCCGCACGCAGGCAACAGCAGACGAGTCCGACGCGCTGCACGTGCGCGCGACGGCGTCCGACGCGGTCACCACAAGTCGCACACGCGGCGAAAAGCCCTGACTTCGTTCACTGCCTGCTCAGAGCCTCCTGCACGTCCGCAGCGGTCGTGACCGGGAGATCACACACCGAGCCGCGACACACGTACACCGCCGCCGCGCCGTCGACCAGGGGGCGATCGGCCAGCAGCGGCACCGAGTCCGGTTCGCCCGCAACGACTATCGATCCGCCAGGGGCCGATCTCCTGGCGGCTGAGAGCAATCTGCGCGCGTCCTGGAACTCGAGTGCGCCCGGCGCATCGAGCGACAGTTCGCCGCCGCCGAGGTATGCGCCACTCGGACCCACGATCGCGACCTGGAGCGGACCGCGCAGCGCCGCCTCGGCGACTGTCAACCATTGCCCGGCCGAGCGCGGCGCGCGAGCGAGTACCACCGCGCCTCGGGTGAGGGTCTGGTCGGCCAGCTCGCGGTAGCGCACCGCGCGGGCCGGATCGCTTGCGGCGCTTGCGGTCAGGAGTGCTTCGGCGAGCGCGGAGGCGCCCGCTGGGGTGGCGCCGTCGATCGGGTCGCGCGGGCGGGTGACGAGGATTTCCGCATCGTCGGCGGTGTCGAACCAGCTGCCCGGTGCCGCCGGGTCGGCGAAATGCTCGATGGCCTTGTCCAGCAGGCGTTGTGCGTCGGCGAGCCAACTCGGTTCGCCGGTGGCTTGGTGCAGGGCGAGCAGCCCGACCGCCAGCCATGCGTAGTCCTCCAGAACACCGGGCGCCGTTCCGGCGACACCGCCGAGCGAGGCGCGCAGCACCCGGTCATCGACAACGTGCTGAGCGAGCAGATAGCGTGCGCAACGCGCCGCGGCCGCAACCCAATCGGGGCGGCCGTGCGCAGCTCCCGCTTCGGCGAGCGCGGTAATGGCAATCCCATTCCATGCGGTCACCACTTTGTCGTCGCGGGCGGGCTGCGGGCGGCGGTCGCGCGCGTCGCGCAGCGCGGTCCGAATACGCTCGAAGCGGGCCGGGGCGTCCGGATCGACAGGCACCGCGGCCTTGATGGCGTCGGGATCGGTGTATCGGGTGAGGATCGAGGTGCCCTGTTCGAAGTTGCCCGCGGTGGTCACTCCGAAAACCTCTGCGGCCCAGGCCCCGTCGGTCGGTCCGAGCACGCCGGTCAGCTGGGCGGGTGTCCACACATAGGTGGCGCCCTCGACTCCCGGCCCGCCCGGTTCCAGGTGGGTGTCGGCATCCAGCGCGGAGGCGAAACCGCCCTGTTCGGTGCCGAGATCATCGAGCAAGAAGCCTGCGGTCTCCTCCGTGATGCGCAACGCGAGCGGCCACGCGAGGACCGTTTCGCCCGGTGCCAATCCGGTCCGGCGCGCCAGATGCGCGTAGGCGCGCAGCAATTGGGCGTTGTCGTAGAGCATCTTCTCGAAATGCGGTACCAGCCAAGCATCGTCGACGGAATAGCGCGCGAAGCCGCCGCGCAGCTGGTCGTAGATGCCACCACGGGCCATCGCTTCCGCGGTGTGGGACACCGCCTCGAACACCGTGGGATCACCGGTGCGCTCCCAGCTCCGCAGCAACCCTTCCAGCAGCGCCGACGGCGGAAACTTCGGCGCACCACCGAAACCGCCGTGCTTATCGTCCACCTCGCGCAACACGGCGGCCACCGCGTGGTCGAGCAGTTCGGCGGTGATGCTGAAATCGCCGTCGGGCAGTCCGGCCGCCTGCCCCCGCAGCGCCTCGGTGATCTGTGCGGACGCCTTGTTCACCTCGTCGCGCCGGTTGAGCCAGGTGTCGGTGATCGCGGTGAGCAATTGGCTGAACGACGGCATGCCACCACGGGGCAGCTTCGGGTAGTAGGTGCCGCAATAGAACGGTTCACCGTCCGCGGTGAGGAAGCACGTCATCGGCCAGCCGCCCTGACCGGTCATGGCGACGGTGGCGTTCATGTAGACCGCGTCCAGATCGGGCCGCTCTTCCCGGTCCACCTTCACGCAGACGAAGTTCGCGTTCATCAGCGCCGCGGTCGCCTCGTCTTCGAAGGACTCGTGCGCCATCACATGGCACCAGTGGCACGACGCGTATCCGACCGAGAGCAGGATGGGCACATCCCGCTGCCGCGCCTCGGCCAGTGCCTCGGCGTCCCACTCCCGCCAATGCACCGGGTTGTCGGCATGCTGCCGCAGGTACGGAGAAGTCGCGTTCCCGAGCCGGTTCATGGTTCTACCGTCTCACAGTCGGAGTGCGACCGGTCATCGTGTGACGGTCCGCGAGCGATGGGCCCTGACTAACTCGCCTCGCTCCGGAGAGTGTGCCGCCTACTTGGGCGCGAGCTGATCGCGATACTGATATCGAAACCGATATCGTCGCAGCGTGGACCCCCTACGCCAACTGCGGTATTTCATCGCCGTCGCCGAAGAACTGCATTTCGGACGCGCGGCGGAGCGCCTCGGCATCGCCCAGCCCCCGCTGAGTCAGCGGATCCGCAAACTCGAGGCCGACCTCGGCGCGCGACTGTTCGATCGCGACAGCCGCCGGGTCGCGCTCACCGAGGCCGGGCAGATCCTGCTCGCGGAGTCCCGCGATCTGCTCGCGCGCTGGGAGCGGACGACAGCGCTCGTCGGCAAAGCGCATCGGGGCGAGATCGACGCATTGCGCGTCGGGGTGCCGCCCGAGCTGGCCGGGCGGGTGCTCGCCGCCGTACTGACCGCATTCGAGAGCCGTGACATCCGGGTCGACCTGCAGGAGCTGTCCACCGCCGAGCAGCTCCGATTGCTGGCCGACCGGCAACTCGACGCTGGCCTGTTGCAGCATCCGGTCGACATGATCGGCCTCGAAACGGGTCCAGCGGTGGACACGCCCCTCGGCGTGGTGTTGCCGCGGGATTCACCGTTGGCCGTGCGTTCCTCGCTCACCCTCGCCGACCTGGCCGGGTATGGACTGGTGATCTTTCCGAGAGCCGCGGCGCCCGGGCTGTACGACGCGACGCTGCGCACCTGCTGGGACCACGGCTTCCGGCCGACGTCGGTGCAGCACGCCCGCAATCCCGAGTTCGTGCTCGGCATGGTGCTTTCCGGCCGCGGCGTGGCCTTCGACCAGGGCATGGTGGCACAGAAGGAACCGCGGGTGGTCTGGCGACCGTTGCCGGAAGGAACATTGAGCTGGCGACTGTCGCTGGCGTGGCCCGCTGCGGCGCCGCATCCGCTGGTGCGTGAGCTCGCCGAGCTGGTCGCGAATGTGGTGCAGGGTGACGGCGCTTCCCGCCCCGCACCTGTTCAGGAAATACCGCAGCGCCCGTGGAATGTGGTGTACGGCAGGCCGTGAACAATGTTTTCGATCGCGTACTTCGCCGCCGCGCCGATCGCGCGGTCCACCTCGGGTAGCCGCTGTTCGAGGGTGTCGGCCCTGGTGAAAACCGCCACGGCGTAGCGACTTCCGCCGGGATATTCGACGACGCCGATTTCGTTGCGAACGCCAGGCAGGGTGCCGGTCTTGGCCCAGAGCCGCACCTCGGGTGGAAATGCCGCGGCGAGGCGGTGCCAGTTGACCTGTTGACGCATGAGGTCACGCACCCACCGGCACGTCTCGGCGGTGCCTGCCCGATCCGCGCCGATGAGCGTGAGCAGCTCGGTCATTTCGCGTGGCGTGCTCGCGCTGGTCCGCAGCGGATCCAGGGCGCGGGTGCCGAGGACCTCGGCAGCACTCAGCGCGGGAAACCGTGCGGCGAAGTCGATCGGGTCGCGGGCTCCGATGTCCTCGGCCATGGTCTGCACAATGTGCCGTGGCGATCCGACGATCCGGGTGCCGATGAGGCCGAGCTCGCGCACGAGCGAGCGCACATTGTCGAGTCCGACCCGGTCGAACAGCAGATCGGCCGCGGTGTTGTCGCTGAGCGCGAGAGCGAAGAACGCGGCGTCGCGCAAACTCAACTCGACATCGTCCACGCATCCCGCCGTGCCGACGCCGCCGAGACGGTCCCGTGCGGCCGCACGCACCCGATCGGTCGGGTCCAGCTGCCCAGCGGCGACCTGGCGAGCGAACTCCAGCACCAGCGGCACCTTGACCACAGAGGCGAGCACCACCGGCTCGTCGGCGCCCGAGCCCACCTCGCCGTCGCAGTCGAAACACTTGGCGTGCACCCAGCCGCGCACACCGACTTTCCGGAAGAACTCGTCCACGGCTGCCAGCATTCACGGTGGGCTCGGCCGCGCGGCAACCCGCCCGCGCCATTCGAACGACGCATCGAACCGGCGTCTTGACTCTCCCGTCGTTGGAGGGTCCACGCTGGCCACCGACAGGCAATCCGACAGGAGGACATCCGGTGAAGATCGATCTGGCCAAGACCGATAAGCACTACTACGACGCGCCGCGCGATCCTGCGCTGCGCACATTCGATGCCTACAACTACGTGACGGTCACCGGCTCCGGAGCACCGGAGAGCCCGGCGTACCTCGACGCCGTGGCCGCGCTGTATCGCGCCGCCTACGGCGCGAAGAAGATCGCCAAGGCCGCCGCGGCGGATTTCGTCGTACCGAAGCTGGAGGGCCAGTGGTGGGTGGAATCCGACGAACCACCGCTCTCGGTGCCACGTGAGCAGTGGCACTGGAAACTGATGATCCGCATGCCCGACCCCGTCACCCCGGACATGGTGTCGGGCGCGAGCTTCGAGTCGATCACCGAGGGCGACGCGATCCAGGTGCTGCACGTCGGCCCCTACTCGACCGAGCCCGAGACCCTCACCCGCATGGATGCGTTCATGACCGCCGAAGGCTTGACGATGAACGGCCTCCATCACGAAATCTACTTGTCCGACCCGCGCAAGGCCCCGGCCGCGAGCACCAAAACCATTCTGCGCCACCCGGTTCGCCGCATCGACGCCTGAGCGCGCGCTACCTGATCGCCAGCTCGCCGACGCTTATCTTGCTCATCGGCGGGCCGCTCGGGTCTGGGCGCTATCCGGTACGTCCAATACGCCGATGTGGCCGAGAGCCGGTCGGGCACGTCCACGCCTGAGCGCTGCGGTCACCACGTCCTGCCGACGTAGCCGAGCAGCCGCTGATGAGCGGGCGCGTCGGCGGCGACCGGTACCTCGGCGTCGAACATGCCCGGCTTGCGGAAGCCATCGATGCCGCCCATCGCCTGCATCGCGGCGAGCAATTCAGCGCACAACGCGTCGTCTGCGAGATCCGGCCGGTGCACTGCGAGCGCGATGTCGACACCGTGCACCACCAGCTCGGTGAGATGGACCATCGCCGCCGCGGAGCCCGGCAGATCGCCCAACGAGATGTGCACCGTCGCGGTCAGCGCATCCGGCCGATGCCATGCCGCCCGATCCACCTCGGCCGCCGCGGCGTACGCGGCGTGCGGATCGATGCCCAGCCAGTCGTCTTCGTGCTCGGCCCCCGCATCCATCCCGGTCAACGCGGCGGCGAACAGGTGCATGCCGCCGACGACATGGTTGAGCACCGCACGCACATCCCATTCGTGGCACGGTGTCGGCGCGACCAGCCGGTCGTCGTCCACCGTCGCGACGATCGCCCCCGTCATGTCCAGAGCGCGGTCGATCTGGTCGATCACAGAATCCATCGTCATCCTTCGGTCGTGGGTTCGCTGAATGAGTAGCACACCGGACCGACATTCAAACCGCGACCAGGACAGACGCCGCGCGTCGAAAAATCCATCGCCGTGCCCGAATTCGGCGCGCGAGGACGCGGCGAGCCCCTCGGGACGGAGCCGCCGCGTTCCGCGATGTCTCGGGCAACCGATCAGACCTGCTCGGTCCGACCGGAACGGCCGACGAGCGCCTTGAAGCGCGGGGCCACCTTCGGCAGCGGCTTCGGATCGCGCTGCGCGGGCAGGCGCAACGACCACGACACGAAGGTCAGGCCGGCGAACACCAAGGGCGAGATCCACTTGGGGGCCGGGTCACCGATCGCCAGGTGCGACGCCGCCGCACCGACATACACGAAAGTCAGTCCCGCGTAGGCCCATTCCTTGAGCCGGGGGAATCCGGGAACCACCGCGGCCGCGACGGCGGCGAGCTTGGAGACGCCCAGGATCGTGGCGAAATACATCGGGTACTTCAGGTCGGCGAAAGTATCGACGACGTACTGGGTTCGGGCCAGATCCCAGTAGGAACCGACCACCGATTCGGTGAGGACCGCGCCGGTAGCGACGGCGAAGGCAGTGAAACGTACTCGCGATGAGAGGGTTTCGCCCGCGACGGCGTTGACGAAGGTAGTGACTCGATTCGAGCCGGTCGAGGTGGCTGGGGCGTTTGCTGTGATTGTCATGCCATTACTCTGAGCGACCCTGTTGATAGAACGACGATGTCTGCGCAATGGACGGCCGATAGGTAGGCCGCGGGTCACGATGCGCGCCCGCGGCCTACGAATCGTTAAGCGCGACAGCGCTATCCGAGCACCGGATTGTTGGCGCGAATGATGCCGTGCGGGTCACGGGCACGCTTGACCTCGCCGAGGCGAGCCGGCGTCGACTGGTCGAAGGCAGCGGCCGCGCCTTCGTCCGGGGTGAGGAAGGTGTACGGCTTCAGCCCGCTGATATGACCGCCGATGGCGTCGACGATCTCGGTCCGCCTGGTCTTGACGGCCGCCGCGAGGTGCGGCAGTCCGAGCACGTACAGCAGGCAGGGCTCGGTGACCGGGACACGGGCGCCGCCGTCCGCGGTGGCCTCGGCCAGCGCGCCGCCGAGATGGCGGATCTGAATGTCGACCAGCGGTGCGACGGGCTCGTCCAGCAACGTCTTGACGACGGCGTCACCGAGATCGATGAGCACCTGCCAATGTAACAACGGCCGCCCGCTGGATGCGGACGGCCGTTGTGACAGGCGGAAACCTCAGGTTTTGTCGGCTTTACCATCGGACTCGGCATCCTCGGCGGCATCCTCGGACACCCGCCGGGTGATACCGGGCTCGGTGCCTTCGTCGGCCTCCTGATCCGGCTCGGGATGCTCCGGTTCGAAGGTCGGGGGCAGATTCTTCAAGTGCCGGTTCATCGAGCGCACCAGCAGCACCGTGCCCGCGAGCAGGATCAGGATGATGACGAGCCCGAGCGGCGACGCCTTACCGAACTCGGGCCCGGTAGGGGTGCCAGGAGTCTGCGCGAGCAGGGCGAGCATCACAGATCCTCGATGCCTGCGAACAGGTCGTTCTCGGGGATCGCGGTGCTCACCTTCGTCTTGGCCAGCTCGAATTCCTCGGTGGGCCACACCCGTTGCTGCATCTCCAGCGGGATCGCGAAGAAAGCGCCGTTCGGGTCGATCTGAGTGGCGTGTGCGCGCAGCGCGTCGTCACGCTGCGGGAAGTATTTGGCGCATTCGATCTGCGTGGTGACCCGCGACATCACATCACCGCGCTCGACGGCGTACTTACGAATCCGATCCAGCCACTCCTGCATCGGGAATGGCTCGCCGAGCCGCTCGAACTCCGCGGCGAACGCCTCCATCCGCTGCAGGCTGAACCCGTGGTCGTAGTACAGCTTCAGCGGCGTCCACGGCTCGCCGGCATCGGGGAACCGCTGCGGGTCGCCCGCGGCCTCGAACGCGGCAATCGACACCTCGTGGCACCGGATGTGATCCGGATGCGGGTAACCGCCGGTCTCGTCGTAGGTAGTCATCACGTGCGGCTTGAACTCCCGGACCACCCGCACCAGCGCCTCGGTGGCTTCTTCCAGCGGAACGAGCGCGAAGCAGCCTTCCGGCAGCGGCGGCATCGGATCGCCCTCGGGCAGACCCGAATCGACGAACCCCAGCCAGGTCTGACGCACACCGAGCGCAGCGGCCGCCGCGGCCATCTCCTCGCGCCTGACCTCATCGATCCGGTCGAGCACGCCGGGAATGTCCATCGCGGGGTTGAGGATGCTGCCGCGTTCGCCGCCGGTCAGCGTGACGACGATGACCTCGTTTCCTTCGTCGGCATAGCGTGCGGTCGTCGCGGCACCCTTGCTCGATTCATCGTCAGGGTGGGCATGGACCGCCATGAGGCGAAGGCCACTCACGTCTCGTTCACCTCATCGCTCTCGCTCGCGGGTGCTTGGGCTTCGTTCCCTATAGTTCCATTCGACAGACTTTTGTTCCGACGTACCCCCCGGGAGCGACCACTCATGACCGAGCCTGCGCCGGAATCAGCCGGTGGCGATGCGGCCATCGAACGGCGCGCCGACCGCTACGGCTCCGCGCCGCGCCGCGGACCGCGCTGGATTCCACCGGTTCTGGGCGGGGTCGTCGTCCTGCTCGGGCTGGGTGTCGCCTACCTCGGATGGCAGAAGTACGGCCCGAAGGACATCGAGGCCGAGCAGCTCGGCTACGTCGTCGTGGACGACTCGACGCTGACCGTCCGGATGAAGATCACCCGCAACGATCCGCGGCAGCCGGTGGTGTGTTTCGTACGGGCGATGGACAAGGACGGCACCGAGGTCGGCCGCCGCGAAGTTCTGGTGGAGCCGTCCGACAGCGGCACGATCGAGTTGTCCACGACCGTGCGTTCATCCTCGCGTGCCTCCGCGGGCAGCATCTACGCGTGCAGTGATCGGGTCCCGGAGTACCTTCGCGCTGGCTGAGTACCTTCGAACGGCTGACCTACACCCCGGCCACGGCAAAACAAACTCCGACCTGCATGTTTATGATTCATGCTAAAATAGCCTGATACACGGTTCCGGGGCTCGGAGCCGTGTTTGCTGCATTGGCGGCCAGCGCTATCGGTTCCGGATTTTCGTATTTGCCCGGAGCAGAGGCCTGTCGGGGTTCGAAGAACTTCCCCAGGATGGCACTAGCCGTCGGCTGGTGCGTGCCCGCCCCCTGTGGGCACTGCAGCGGTTATCAGGGAATCCCGGCCTGCCGGGAACAACTACTAGGGAGTGATCGAGATGACTGAGACGCAAGTGACTTGGCTGACCCCGGAGTCGCACGACAGGCTCAAGGGTGAGCTCGACGCGCTCATCGCCAATCGTCCCGTCATCGCTGCCGAGATCAATGAACGCCGTGAAGAGGGCGATCTCAAGGAGAACGGTGGATACCACGCCGCTCGTGAGGAGCAGGGCCAGCAGGAGGCGCGTATCCGCCAGCTGCAGGAACTGCTGAACAACGCCAAGGTCGGCGTCGCACCGACGAAGGCAGGCGTCGCGCTCCCGGGCTCGGTCGTCAAGGTCTACTACGACGGCGACGAGTCCGACACCGAGACCTTCCTGATCGCGACCCGCGAAGAGGGACTGAACGACTCCAAACTGGAGACCTACTCGCCCGCCTCGCCGCTCGGCGGCGCGTTGATCGACGCCAAGGTCGGCGAGACCCGTGAGTACACGCTGCCCAACGGCAACACCATGAAGGTGACGCTGGTCAGCGCTGAGCCCTACCACAGCTGACGCATCCCGCCGGGGCACCGCGCCCGGCCTCCTCGGATAGAGGAAACACGCTCTCCCCCGAACGCAAGCGGCCGCACCCGATTCCGGATGCGGCCGCTTCGTCATGTCCGATACCTCAGCGGGCCAGCGCCTGCTCGACATCGGCGATCAGGTCGCTGATGTCCTCGATGCCGACCGAGAGCCGCACCAGATCGGCGGGCACCTCGAGATCGGAGCCCTCGGTGGACGCGTGTGTCATCGCGGCCGGGTGCTCGATCAGCGATTCCACGCCGCCGAGCGATTCGGCCAGGGTGAAAATCTTGGTCCGCGAGCAGAAGTCACGCGCCGCGTCCGGGCCGCCGTGCAGCCGCACCGAGATCATGCCGCCGAAGCGCTTCATCTGCTTGTCGGCGATGAAGTGGCCGGGATGCTCGGCCAGTCCGGGGTAGATGACCTGTGAGATCGCGGGGTGCCTGGTGAGGAACTCGGCGATGGCCTCCGCGTTGTCGCAGTGCCGATCCATCCGCAACGCGAGGGTCTTGGTGCCGCGCAGGGTGAGGAAGGCGTCGAAGGGGCCGGGCACCGCGCCCGCGCCGTTCTGCAGGAAGGCGAATGCCGCGTCGAGCTCCGGGTCGTTGGTGATCAGCGCGCCACCGACCACGTCGGAGTGCCCGCCGAGGTACTTGGTGGTCGAATGCGTGACGATGTCGGCGCCGAGCAGCAGCGGCTGCTGCAGGTACGGCGTCGCAAAGGTGTTGTCCACCACCAGTTTCGCGCCCGCCGTGTGCGCGACCTCGGCCAGTGCGGGGATGTCGCCGATGCTGAGCAGCGGGTTGGTCGGGGTCTCGATCCAGACCAGTTTGGTGTTCGGACGGATCGCGGCGCGCATCTCGTCGACGTTGAACACGTGGGCGGGCGAGTGCTCGATGCCCCACTGGCTGAACACCTTGTCGATCAGCCGGAAGGTGCCGCCGTAGGCGTCGTCGGGAATCACGATGTGGTCGCCGGGCCGCAGCGTGGCGCGCAGCGCACAGTCGGTCGCGGCCATGCCGGAGGCGAACGCCCGTCCGAAGCGGCCCGATTCGAGCGCGGCGAGGTTGGCCTCGAGCACGGTCCTGGTCGGGTTGCCGGTCCGGCCGTACTCGTAGCCGTCACGCAGCCCGCCCACCCCGTCCTGGGCAAACGTCGAACTCGCGTAGATGGGCACGTTCACCGCACCGGTCCGCGGATCGGGATCGAATCCGGCGTGCACGGCCCGTGTAGAGAATCCCAACTCACTCATGGCCCCAGCCTAGATGGCGGTGAATTATGAGCAACTGGCTGGTGCGGCCTCTTACTGCGTATACCGAACCGCCTATTCCCCGCCGCCCCTCGGCCATCGGCGGCAGGCGGCCGTGGCGAGGCCCCGGAGTCTGGTGACGGGAGGCCGGTCTCGGTACCGCCGATCCGAATTAGGCTGAGGCCATGGTGACTGTCGAAGAACTGTTCGCGATCGATGCCCTGCTGTCGGAAGAGGAGCGCGAGATCCGTAATACCGTCGCGGCCTTCGCGAACCAACGGCTGCGACCGCATATCGCGGACTGGTTCGAAACGGGCACCTTCCCGGCTCGCGAGATCGCCCCCGAGCTGGGCAAGCTCGGGTTGCTCGGCATGCATCTGGACGGCTACGGGTGCGCGGGGATGTCGGCGACTGCCTACGGGCTCGCCTGCCAGGAGCTCGAGGCGGTGGACTCGGGGGTGCGCAGCATGGTGTCGGTGCAGGGGTCGCTGGCGATGACGGCGATCCACCAGTTCGGATCCGAGGAGCAGAAGCAGCGGTGGCTGCCCGAGATGGCGGCGGGCCGCGCGCTCGGCTGTTTCGGGCTCACCGAACCCGACTTCGGCTCCAATCCCGGTGGCATGCGGACCCGCGCCAAGCGCGACGGCGCCGACTGGGTGCTCAACGGATCGAAGATGTGGATCACCAACGGATCGGTGGCCGATGTCGCGGTGGTCTGGGCTCAGACCGAGGACGAGGGCAAACAGGTCGTTCGCGGATTCCTGGTGCCCGCGGGCACGCCCGGGTTCACCGCGCGGGAGATGCATCGCAAGCTGTCGCTGCGCGCCTCGATCACCGCGGAACTGGACTTCAGCGATGTCCGGTTGCCCGCCGATGCCTTGCTGCCGCAGTCACGCGGGCTGAGCTCCCCGCTGGCCTGCCTGAGCGAGGCACGTTTCGGCATCATCTTCGGTGCGCTCGGCGCGGCCCGCGACTGCTTGGCCGCGACCATCGAATACGCGAGGACCAGGGAAGTCTTCGACAAGCCGCTGGCCGCCTACCAATTGACCCAGGCGAAGCTGGCGGATATGGCGCTGGAATTCGGCAAGGGCCAGCTGCTCGCGCTGCATCTGGGCCGGTTGAAGGACCAGGGTGTGGTGCGCCAGGAGCAGATCAGCGCCGGCAAGCTGAACAGCACACGGGAGGCCATCGCGATTGCCCGCGAATGCCGCACCATCCTGGGCGCCAACGGCATCACGCTGGACTATCCGGTGCTGCGTCATGCGAACAACCTCGAGTCGGTGCTCACCTATGAGGGCACCGCGGAGGTACACCAACTCGTGCTCGGCAAAGCGCTGACCGACGCGAACGCGTTTCGCTGACACTGTCGCATGACGCACGTCCGCCGCGAACCGGATCGGCCCGCGGCGGATATCGCACCTGCTCGGCGCCGACTGCCTATCGCATGTCGCGCGGATCGCCGTACTGCGAATAGCCGCCCTGCGGATACCCGCCGTTCGAATACCCACCCTGCGAATACGACCCGTCCATCGACTCCGGCTGCCACTGCTGTCCACGGGCGGCCTGCTGATCCATCCACAGCTGCTCGCGCGAGGCGTCCTCGCGGCCACGGTTATATGCCTCCGCGTGCCCCTTCACCGCGGGCATCTCCGCTTCGAGGTTGCTGAGCCAGCCGTCCCAGCGCCGCTGCATGGGACGGACCATGCCACCGCCGACGCCGACCACCAGAATGCCGCCGATGGTGGCGAGAACGGCGATCAGGATCGGCATGGTGACCGAGCTCGCCACCCCGATCTGATTCAGCGCCGCGATAATGCCGACGCCCCAGATGAACACCGCGGCGAACCGGCCGAGCGCCGGGCCATAGGACAGGCCGCCGAGCACGTTCGTGACGATGTCACGAACGGCGTGCGCGATCGCCGCCGCGATCACCACGATGACGATCGCGACCGCGGCCTTCGGCAGCCAGGACACAATGCCGTTCAACATATCGCTGACCGGGTTCGGCCCGAATACGCCGAATCCGAGTTGGAGCGCGATAAGCAGGATCGCGTAGTAGGCCAGCTTCGCCAGTAGATCCGAGGCGTCATAGCGGCTGCGCGCCAGTATGTGTTTGATCCCGCCCCGCTCGGCGAGCCGGTCGAAGCCGACTCGCTCGAGCACTCGGTCCACGATCGCCGCGACCGCTTTCGCAACGATCCAACCGATGAGCAGAATGACGAGGAATCCGGCCAGCTTGGGGACGAACGTGGCGACGGAACTCCACGCGTCCGAGAACCCTTGCTGGAAATCGATAGCCAAACTGGAGGTGTACACGGCCCTTCCCTTCGCTATCCGATTGCGCCCTGACGATTTGCCAGGGCGGCTTCCAGGCCGGTTATACCCCGGTGCGAGCACCGAAATCATTGATTTGCGAACAATTTGCCACATTCGAATATCGCCGCGAAAACAGCAATGCCGCGACTACGGATTCGCGGGCTGGAAGCTCGTACGGATTGTCGGACTATTCGAAGCGCGCCGGGCATGTCCGAGGCTCGCCGACGACGGCCGGGTACCGAACGGACGGCCGATTCGTCCGCGTGCGCCGCCACCGCTCCTCGCTTCCGCCCGGATTCTCCAGGCCCGGAACCGAATTGAGCCGCATGCCGGCGGCATCGCCCAGTACAAGAATGTGGCGGGCGACCCGAATTCGACCGGCTCCGAACGACGAGCGAACCCGACCTGCCCGCTCACCTCGCATGTAGATCTGGCCGCACTGGCACTGGCACAGGCGGTTGCCAAGGGCGGAAACCTCAACGAGCCGAGCGTCGAGGCAGCGATAGCGGCGGTGGATGCCAATTCCGTTGCATTGTCGAAGGCAGCCGGATTCGGGAGGTGATCACCGCACACGAGGCGACTCGATCGGCCGCCGAAGCACCCGGCCTCGGCGGCCGATTCGCGTGGGTGCGCGCTATTGACATCAAATGTGAACTGGATCACAATTCTAACTGTGTTAGGTGAATCTACTCGCAATAGGCAAGCCGAACGTCGTGAGGCAACTCGGCAGGAGATCCTGGAGGTCGCCTGGGAGCTGGCGCGGGAACACGGTCTCCCTCAGCTGACGCTGCGCGAAGTGGCGAGCCGGGTCGGCATGCGGGCCCCCTCGCTGTACACGCACTTCGCCTCGAAGAACGCCATTTACGACGCGATGTTCGGACAGGCCTGGCAGGAGTGCGAGCGAGTGTCGCAGCACGCGATCGCCCAGCTGCCCGCCTCGCCTCGGGCACAGCTGCGGACGCTGTCCCGAGTCTTCTTCGACTTCGCGGTCGCCGATCTGGCGCGCTACCAGTTGATGAACCAGCGGACCATCCCCGGCTTCGTACCGTCGCCGGAGTCGTATGCGCCGTCCGTGCGGGTACTGCACCAAAGCCTCGACCTGCTCGCGAACATCGGCATCACCGATCGCGGCGATGTCGAGATCTGGTTCGCCCTCGTGGGCGGACTCGTCGATCAGCAGCTGGCCAACGACCCGGGCGGCGACAGCAGACGCAGACTGCTGGATCGCGCAGTGGATATGTGGGCCGACGGTGTCGGCCTGGCAGATGACAGCGGAACAACCCAGTGACAGCGCGAGGAAGCGACCATGACAACGATGAGCACCAGCGAACGGACCGATCTCCGCCGACCCACGCTCGACCATCCCGAGGCAATGCGGCTGGCGGCAACGGAATACACGCGCATCGCGCAAGCGGTGGCCGGGCTCGCCCCCGATGACTGGGCCAAGCCCACCGACTGCACGGAATGGACCGTGCACCAGCTGATTTCGCATGTAGTGGGCATGGCCGCAATGGCGGCCTCCCCGCGAGAGAACGTCCGGCAGAACTGGATCGCGAACAAGCGACCGGGCGGCGAAGCCGAGATGGTCGACGCGCTGACCGCGCTGCAGGTCCGCGAGTTCAGCGAGCACACACCCGTAGAGCTCACCGCGTTACTCGCCGAGCTCGGCCCTCGAGCCGCCCGGACGCGCCGCCGCATTCCCGGATTCATCCGCCGTCGGCCGGTGCCGGGTTCGCAGCCGGTCAACGGTGTCGCCGAAAGATGGAGCCTCGGCTACCTGATCGACATCATCCTGACCCGGGACCCCTGGATGCACCGGATCGACCTGTGCCGGGCCACCGGCCAGGACCTGATGCTCACCGCCGACCACGACGGACGCATAGTCGACAACGTCGTTCGCGAATGGGCCCAGCGCCACGGCATGCCCTACCAGTTGACACTGACCGGACCAGCGGGCGGCACATGGTCATCCGCCGGCGCACCTGATCCACTCGAACTCGACGCCATCGAGTTCTGCCGGGCGCTCTCCGGCCGCGGCGAAGCAACCGGCTTGCTGCGCACCCAGGTCCCGTTCTGACTCGCCCCGGCCAACCCCTTTCGAGGACGCCATGAACATCCATCAGCTCACCGCCGACGTCACCGCGCTCAGTGACTGCGCCGAGGTGCCCGGTATCGGATTCATCCCGGTCAACGCTTTTGTGCTGCACGCCGCCGAGCCGGTCGTCATCGACACCGGTTTGAGCAACTCCGACAAGGACTTCCGCACCGAACTCGGGCACGTCATCGATCCGTCCGACGTGCGCTGGATCTGGCTCACCCACCCCGACCGCGATCACACCGGCGGCCTGTGGAGCCTGCTCGAAGCCGCACCGCACGCACGCATCGTCACGACCTTCGCCGGCGTCGGAATCATGTCCTGCGAATGGACGATTCCGCTCGATCGGGTGTATCTGCTCAACCCCGGGCAGCAACTGGACGTCGGGGATCGCACACTGATCGGCTATCGGCCGCCGCTGTTCGACAATCCCGCCACGGTCGGCGTTTTCGATACCGGCTCCGGAGCACTGTTCAGCTCCGACTGTTTCGGCGCGCCATTGCCGAGCGCGGAGATCGCCATGGGCGCCGATGCGCGCGCCGCCGGGCCGGAGTTGCCGCAGGCACAGCTGCTGTGGGCCACGGTGGACAGCCCTTGGGTGCACACCGTTGATCCCGAAAAGTACGCGGCCACCGTGGATCCGATTCGCAAGCTGGATCCGTCGGGCATCTTCAGCACACACCTGCCGCCCGCCATCGGCATGAACGATCGTATGTTCGATACGATCTCGGCGGCCCCGGCGGCTCCCGCATTTGTCGGGCCGGATCAGCAGGCGCTGGAAGCTATGCTCGGATCTTTCGAACCCTGATCACCGGATAACCTGCCACGACAGGCGCTTCCGCAGGCCGCTCAGTGGCCGATGCTGCCCGTGCTCAGGAAGCCGAGGAGATCGTGGCGGGTGATGACGCCGACGGGCTTGCCTTCCTCCACCACCATCAGCGCGTCGGTGTCCGACAGCGCCTTGGTCGCGGCGGAGATCGGTTCGCCGGCACCGATCAGCGGGAACGACGGGCTCATGTGCTTGGCGACCGGATCCGTCAGGTTCGCGCGGCCTTCGAACACCGCGGAAAGCAGATCACGTTCGGAGACGCTGCCCGCGACCTCGCCCGCCATCACCGGCGGCTCGGCGCCGACGACCGGCATTTGCGAGACGCCGTATTCGCGCAGAATCTCGATGGCGTCGCGCAAGGTCTCCGACGGGTGCGTATGCACCAGATCGGGCAGCCCGCCCGACTTGCCGCGCAGCACGTCACCGACGAGCGGCTCGTCGGTGCTGCCGTCGAGACGCTCACGCAGGAAGCCGTAGGAGCTCATCCACTCGTCGTTGAAGATCTTGGACAGGTAGCCGCGGCCACCGTCGGGCAACAGCACCACGATGAGCGCGTCCGGATCGCGGCGCGCGACCTCGATGGCCGCCACCACCGCCATGCCGCACGAGCCGCCGACGAGCAGTCCCTCCTCGCGGGCGAGCCTGCGGGTCATGTCGAAGGAGTCGGCATCGGAGACCGCGATGATCTCGTCGGGGATGGCCGCGTCGTAGGCCGACGGCCAGAAGTCTTCGCCGACGCCCTCGACCAGATACGGACGACCGGTGCCGCCGGAGTACACCGAGCCCTCCGGGTCGGCGCCGATGATCTTCACCTTGCCGCCGGAGACCTCTTTGAGGTAGCGACCGGTGCCGGTGATGGTGCCGCCGGTGCCGACGCCCGCCACGAAATGGGTGACCTTGCCGTCGGTGTCGCGCCAGATCTCCGGGCCGGTGGTCTCGTAGTGGCTGTCGGGTCCGCCGGGATTGGAATACTGGTCGGGCTTCCATGCACCGTCGATCTCACGCACCAGCCGGTCGGAGACGTTGTAGTAGCTGTCCGGGTGATCCGGCGGCACGGCGGTCGGGCACACCACGACCTCGGCGCCGTAGGCCCGCAGCACGTTGCGCTTGTCCTCGCTGACCTTGTCCGGGCAGACGAACACACACTTGTAGCCGCGCTGCTGGGCGACTAGTGCGAGGCCGACGCCGGTGTTGCCCGAGGTGGGTTCGACGATCGTGCCGCCGGGCCGCAACTGCCCGGATTTCTCGGCGGCCTCGATCATCTTCACCGCGATCCGGTCCTTGGAGCTGCCGCCAGGATTCAGGTACTCGATCTTGGCGGCCACCACGCCGGCGTTCGGCCCCACCACAGAGTTCAACCGGACCAGCGGTGTATTACCGATGAGGTCCACGACATGATCCGCGATGCGCATGGCACCCATCGTTGCAGAACCGTCGTCCGGGCAGCCCACCGCCATGTTCTCCGCGACCCGTCACCCTGCCGAACACCCTTGGCCCGCACCGCAGGGGCCGATCGATGTGAATTGGGGCACGCCACGTCGGTCATGACTACCGGCGATCGGTCGCGCCCGCGCCTAGGATCTCTGAGCATGAGGCAGCCGAACATCGCCCGTGCCGCCGCGGTTCTGGCCGGATCGGCGGTGGCCGTGATCGTCGGATCCGGTGCGCAGGCGAACGCGACGACCGTCGAGTTCGCCCAGGTGCCCACGCTGGCCACCGGCGGTCTGTGCTGGACGAACATCAGGACCTGGGTCGAGACCGACCAGGAATGGCCTGGCCGTGCCATATTCAACGTCCGTGCTCTGCCGGTCTCCGGGATCGGTCCCGGCCAGTACCCCTTCGCGCCGCTGTGCGAGGTCTACACCACCGTCGCCTGGCGCAATATGACCACCGGCGCGACGGGCGCTTACACCAACATCGTGGTCACCGGCATCTACGGCAGCATCCAATACTCGCTGTTCCAGGACACCGGCCCCGGCCGCGTCGAGGTCACCGTCACCACCAACAACGCCAGCATCCCGGCCCGCGGCTGGTTCGACGTGCCCGCCTGAGGTCGTCGAGTGAACCGCCCGGCGGACATTGTGTCCGCCGCGTGAGTCCGTAAAATTCCTCCCCGTGAGCACACCACGGATCAGCTGGCGGACCGCGGCAGTCACCAGTGCCGCCACCGTACTGGCCGGTTCCGGCGCGGGGACGGCATCCTGGGCCGCCTACCGCCTGCTCATGGCGCAGGCGGGTGTGGCGCGGGGCATGATCGGGCGCGACACCTCGAAACCGCCGGAGGCCGACGGCATCTACACCGCGGGATGCCTCGCGCCACAGCCATGGCGGGCCGGTGCGCACGCGGATCTGCACTTGATGATCTTCGGCGATTCCACCGCGGGCGGCGTCGGCTGCCACAGTGCCGAGGAAGTGCCCGGCGTACGCATCGTCCGCGGCCTCGCCGCGGCCACCGGACAGCGAATTCGGTTGAGCACCAAGGCCATATCGGGCGCCACCTCCAAGGGACTCGCGGGCCAGGTCGACGCGATGTTCGTGGCGGGGCCGCCGCCGGACGCCGCGGTCATCCTCATCGGCGCCAACGACATCACCAAGAAGCATTCCATCCGGGCCTCAGCGCGCAGACTGGCCAGCGCGGTGGCGCGGCTGCGCCGAGCCGACGCCATCGTGGTGGTCGGCACCTGCCCGAATCTCGGCATCGTCACCGCGATTCCGCAGCCGCTGCGGTCCGTGGTGCAGAACTGGAGCGCCCGGCTGGCTCGGGCCCAGACCGTGGCCACCACCGTCGCGGGCGGGCGCCCGGTGCAGATGGGCAATCTGCTCGCGCCCGAGTTCCGCGCCGCGCCCGAGTTGATGTTCGCCGCCGACGGATTCCATCCTTCGGCGGCGGGATACGAACTGGCTGCGGCGCTGCTGCTGCCCGCCCTGATCGACGCGCTGAACGAGGCGACCCCCGCTTCCCGCCCAGCGAGACGCGACGTAGATTCGATGAGAACGCACTAGTAACAAACGGTTCGCGGAGTGTGCTCGGACAACGTCTGAACGCCAACACTTACCGTCCCAACAAAGGAGTCCTCATGCCCGAGGCCGTCATCGTTTCGACCGCCCGCTCCCCGATCGGACGTGCCGCCAAAGGCTCGTTGGTCGATATGCGGCCCGACGATCTGACGACGCAGATCGTGCGCGCGGCGCTCGACAAGGTGCCCGCGCTGGACCCGGCCCAGATCGACGACCTGATTCTCGGCTGCGGTTCGCCCGGCGGTGAGCAGGGCTTCAACCTCGCCCGCATCGTCGCCGTGCAGCTCGGCTACGACTTCGTGCCCGGCACCACCGTGCACCGCTACTGCGCCTCGTCGCTGCAGTCCACCCGGATGGCGTTCCACGCGATCAAGGCGGGCGAGGGCGACGCATTCATCTCCGCGGGTGTGGAGACGGTGTCCCGCTACAAGAACGGCTCCGCCGACAGCTGGCCGAACACGCAGAACCCGCTCTTCGACGAGGCGAAGGCGCGCACCGCGAAGGCCGCCGAGGGCGGCGCGGGCATCTGGCACGACCCGCGCGAAGACAGCCTGATCCCGGACGCCTACATCGCGATGGGCCAGACCGCGGAGAATGTCGCGTCCCTCACCGGCATCACTCGTGAGGACCAGGACCGCTGGGGCGTTCGCTCGCAGAACCGGGCCGAGGCAGCCATCAAGGCCGGTTTCTTCGAGCGCGAGATCACCCCGATCACCCTCCCCGACGGCACAGTCGTCTCCAAGGACGACGGCCCGCGCGCCGGTGTCACCTACGAGGCGGTCAGCCAGCTCAAGCCGGTCTTCCGGCCGGACGGCAGCATTACCGCCGGTAACTGCTGCCCGCTCAACGACGGCGCCGCCGCGCTGGTCATCATGAGCGACACCAAGGCCAAGGAACTCGGCCTGACCCCGCTGGCGCGCATCGTGTCCACCGGTGTCTCCGGCCTTTCCCCCGAGATCATGGGCCTCGGCCCGATCGAGGCCATCCAGCGCGCCCTGACGCTGGCGGGCAAGACGGTCGACGACATCGACCTGTTCGAGATCAACGAGGCTTTCGCGGTGCAGGTGCTCGGCTCCGCCCGCGAGCTGAAGATCGACGAGGACAAGCTGAACGTCTCCGGCGGCGCGATCGCGCTCGGCCACCCGTTCGGCATGACCGGCGCCCGCATCACCACCACGCTGCTCAACAACCTGCAGACCTACGACAAGCAGTTCGGCGTGGAGTCCATGTGCGTCGGCGGCGGCCAAGGCATGGCAATGGTCATCGAGCGCCTCAGCTGAGCTGAGACAGCAGAACGGCCCCCTACCCCCACGGGTGGGGGGCCATTTGTTTTTCCCAACTGGCGGTATAAGTATGGCTTATGGAAACTCCGGCGCCAGCTGCCGAGCCACTCGACACGAGGCGGATCGATGGATACCGATACCGGGTAGCACGTGTCGAAAATCGTCCCGGACGGCGTGTACATCCTCCTCGATCCGGGTAGCCGAGCACAATTCCGACCACACCGAGACGCTGCGGCGGGCCTAGTAGAAAGTTTACGTCACCACGAGCAACAAATCGCCGATCATAGATTCGGCAAGTCTCTTTTTACCAGGATTTTCATATGCTCGCAGCCACGCTGATCCGACTTACGGAGCGCATCAATACCGCAGTGACGAAAGTCAGCGGCACGTTGCGGCAGAACGTGTACGAAACCACTGGCAATTTGGGTCTGCTCGCCAAGAGCTTGGTGTCGGAAGACGCCAGATACGCGCGGGCACTCCAAAAATTCGAACGACGAGAACGCGCGAATCCAGCCGAATTCTTTGGCTACGATGCCACAACCGGCGAACTTCGATTTTTCACATCCGACAGAATCCGCAGCGGCCCGATCAGGGATCCTGACGACAATATTGTGGGCGTGAATTTTCCATCAAAGCCGCGCGATGGTACAGGCCCCGCGATTTTCACACCGGAAGGGTATGCGGCAGTACACCGCGATTACTATCGAGGCCTGTACAGCAGAGGAAATATCAAAGTGATCAAGAACACGAGATTCCTCGCCCCGTGGGCCAAAAAGAAACCAGAAGACCCTGACCCTGAGTTGGTCTTCTCGCGAGCCCATGCCAATGGAGATGAATACGCTATCGAGGTCAATATAGCTGAACCAGGTGCGAGCGAGCCCCACTGGGTTAAGGTGGGCGTCAACGGATCAGAGTTTGGTTGGATTCTCGCTTCCAACGAGCACTTCAAACAGGCAGCCAGGAACAAGCCGACAGCGCAGCTTATTCAGTTTTCATGCGCACCTGCCAGCGGTTCAGCCGCTCGGCAATCGGCACAGAGTTTGCAATCTGCTGGAATAGGTTTCCACGTGTGGTCCACCAAGGAGACACATTTCAGTCACCATATCGAAGATGCCGAAAAAACTGGCTTCATAATAATCAACGACCACGGCACCGAGATGAAAGTCGATGACTTCGGAAATCCGAAAGAGTCTCCCTGGGAGGTGTTCGAAGCGCCGAGAAACACTCCCGAAAGACCTGCCTGACGCCCTCCCAGTGGCACCGATTGTCCCGACCCCCGCAGGCGTCGAGACCATGTGTCGCCGACGGCAGGGCATGGCGATGGTCATCGACCGCTGAGGTGAGCGACCGCCGGACAGCCCCCACTCCCACGGGTGAGGCCACTGGTTTCTCCACCCGACTGTATAAGTATGTCCTATGGAAACTCCGGCGCCACATGCCGTGCCGCTCGACAATTGGTTCGTCATGGTCGATGCGAGCTGGCAGGAAACCGCGCCGGACGCGGCGCCGCCGCCAGAACTGATTCTCGGTGGATGGCACGTCGACGAGGACGGCAACCAAGGCCCGTTCGAGCCCAATCCGGACTATGTCCCCAGCGACGACTCGTCACCCACCGATCCCACCGATGCCGTGCTACAGCGCGCCATCAATGGCGATGACGTGGGTGGCGACATCATTCCAACCCTCTTTGACGCGCTGGTGGAGATCGCGGGCAACGATCGCGGCGAGCTCCTGGTAGGAGCCGCGCCCGACGGGGTCCGCTGCGTCTGCGTCGTCACCGCAGCCGTGCACAAGCGCCGAATCGAAGCGGAGCGATGGATACAGATACTGGGCAGCGAGCTGGCGAAAATCGTCCCGGACGGCGTGGACATCCTCCTCAATCCGAATAGCCGTGAGCAATTCCGGCTCCACACCGGCGCACTACGGAAGCCTGAATAGACAGTTCGCTTTACCACGAGTAAGAATCGCATATTATTATGATGGCAGCCACGCTGGTTGATTTGACAGAGCGGGTCAGTGCCGCAGTGGTGAAAATCGGCAGAGTGTTGCTCCATAACGGATCCGGAACAGCTGGCAGTCTGAAACGAGATTCTGGCGAATGGGTTTCATCCGACGGCGAACGCGCACACGAATACGAACAATTCAGACCAGGACAACCCGCTGATCCGACTGAATTTCAGGGCGTGGATGAAACCGGAAGAATTCACACTTTCACGTCCGATAGAATCCGCAGTGCCCCGATCAGTGATCCTGACGGGAATGTCGTCGGAGTGCACTTTCCGGTCGACTACGAAGACGGTCCAGGGCCTATCCGATTCACACCGGAGGGATATCGTTCGATACACACCACGTACGTCGAATCCAATAATGGAGGGCGATCGGCCAGGGCCCCATGGTATAGCTATGAGCGGGACGCCCCTGACCCCGAGTTGGTCTTCGTGCGGGCCCACTCCACCGGAAATGGATACAACCTCCAGATCGACGTGAGGGATCCGGGTGCGAGTGAACCCAAATGGATTGAAGTCACCACCAGCGGAACAGACTTCGGCCGGGCCCTCGCTTCCAACGAGCACTTCACACAGGCCGTGAGGAGTAAACCCGCAGCACAACTGCTTCAGATTTGTTGCGGCCCCGCAAGCGGTCCAGCTGCTCGAGAATCAGCGGAGGCGTTGCATGCCGCCGGAATAAATATTGACGTTTGGGCTTCCAAGGCGACAACTTTCCTCTACCGCACATCGCACGCCGACGGCATGGTGGTCGAAGAAAAAGGAATCGGCACCAATGTGAGGGTCAGTAGGCACGGATATGCGCTGGACAACCCATGGGTGAGGTTCAAAGCACCGAGAGATGCTCCCGAAACTCTCGACTGACGCCCTCTCTCGATCTGGAAGGACGGCTGCGCGGATACGCCGCCGCAGTCGGGATCGTGCTCTGCTTCGTCGGCGCCATCATCACCAACATCCGGGCTGGTGCCTACAGCAGCATCGCCTTCCCGCTGCTGCACATGGTCCCGGTCATCGTCGCGGTGGGACTGGGTGCCGCTGCCTGAAGGCACAACCGCCGTACGCCGCAATGACAAACGGCTCCCCACCCGATCGGATGGGGAGCCGTTGCTTGTCAGGGTCAGTCGTTGTTGAAGTAACTCAGCAGGCGCAGGATCTCGACGTAGAGCCAGACCAGGGTGACGGTCAGGCCGAGCGCGACGCCCCAGGCCGCCTTCTCCGGCGCCTGTGCGCGGATCAGCTGATCGGCGGCGTCGAAGTCGAGCAGGAAGCTGAATGCCGCGATCACGATGACGACGAGGCTGAACACGATGGCCAGCGGGCCTCCGTCACGCAGGCCGAGGCCACCGTCGATGAAGTAGCTGGCGACCGCGTTGCCGAGCGCCAGGACGAGCACGCCGATCATGGAGCCGATGACCATTCTGGTGAAGCGCGGGGTGACCCGGACCGCGCCGGTCTTGTAGACCACGAGCATGCCCGCGAACACACCGAAGGTGCCGAGCACGGCCTGCGCGATCATGGCGCTGCCGCCGACGCCGCCGAACTCGATATTCGTGAACATGAACGATAGCGCGCCGACGAACAGGCCCTCGAACACCGCGTAGGACAGCACGATGACCGGGTTGTCCATCTTGCGCGCGAAGGTCGCGACCAGCACAAGCACCAGGCCGACGAGGCCACCGCCGACGACGAACGGCAGCGCGAGCGAGTTGTTCGCGTTGGTCAGGCCGTAGGAGATGATCGCCGAAAGCGCGAGCACGCCGAGCGTGATCGCGGTCTTGGTCACCACATCGTCGATGGTCATCGCGCGCGTGGCGGGGGCCTGCTGGTACGGCTGCTGATACGGCTGGCCGTACTGGTTACCGAACTGCTGACCCACCTGGCCCGCGCCCGTCACCCCTGACCCGAAGTTGGCATAGCCACCACCCTCTTGCCGAGGGAGATTTCTGAAAACCGGATTGCTTGTCGTGCGCACCGTGAATGCCTTTCTGGAGTCGTGGCCCACGCTCGCCGTGGCCGTTGGTCACTCGATATCCAACTACCTGTCCAACGCGTGTCGGCTGTGCCGAGTTCCCGGAGCCAGGCTCCAGCAACTCAACGAGACGGACAATTCGGACTCTACTACCGATGCGCGTCGTGCAGCCCACGCACCGACCGCGTCACCGTGAACTTTCGATTGCGACCGATCACTTCGGTCTGCCCGACCATCCGCTCGATCACCCCTCGATAGTTCAGGTGCGAGTTGAAGACCGTCCAGAGCTCGCCGCCGGGGCGCAGCACCCGGCCGGTCTCGGTGAACATTTTGATCGCCGAGCCGGTGTGCACGGCCGCGCCGACATGGAACGGCGGATTGCACAGCACCAGATCGGCGCTGTTATCGGCGGCCGAGGACATGGCGTCGTCGCGCACCACCGTCACTCGGTCGGCGACGCCGTTGGCTTCGGCCGTCGCCCGCGCCGATGCCACCGCCGCAGCCGACTGATCGGTGCCGAGGACGGTGATGCCCGGCCGCGCCTTCGCCAGGGTGACCGCGAGGATTCCGGTGCCGCAACCGAGGTCGATGGCATCGCGGGCGTCGGGCTTCATCCACTTCAGATGCTGCAGCAGGAACCTGGTCCCGATGTCGAGGCGGGCCCCGGAGAAGGCGGCGCCGTGCGCGACGACATCGATGTCGAGATCGTCGATCCGCTCGCGCACCGGGAACGGCAGCTCGCCAACCGGTTTCGGCCCCGAGACGAGCAGGGTGCGCGACTTCTGCCTGCCGCGACTGGCGCGCACCTCCGAAAAGGACTCAGCGAGTAAGTCGTTCATCGATGTGGTGAGGTATTTGTCGCGACCGCCCGCGAACACCTGGACCTTCGGGTCGGCGTAGCGCGCGATGGCGTCGGCGACCTCGGCAAGCCCGGCGAGGACCCGCGGCAGCCGCAGCAACACCACCTGCACATCCGCGAGCAGGCTGTCGTTGAGCGGCTGCGCGCTGTAGCGATCCGCGAGTCCGAGCGCGCGGGCATTGTTGGCCAGCGCCAGCTCGCCGGTGAGCAGGTCCTGGTGCACCCGCACATCGCGCAGGTCGTGCCCGGCGATCGCGCCGAGGGTGAGCGCACCGTAGCTGTCGCCGATAATGGCAATTCTCCCGCTACCAGCCGCGGCGAGCGCGTCGTCGGCGACATCGAGGATCAGCCGATCGGCGGCATCCACGGCGTAGAGGTTCTGGGCCTCTACATCCGGATACCGCCGCAGTCGGCCAAGTACTTCCTCGACAGTTCCCACGCGTCAAGTGTGCTAGATCGTTGCCGCGCCGTCACGGCGGGGCCGGGAAAACCACCAGGCCGCTGCGCCGCAACGGATCCGGATCAGCTCGCCACAGCCTTGCCGCCGCTCGGCGCCACCGCGAACCAGGTGCCACCGACGCCTTGGCCGAGCAGATCACCCGCGTTCTTATCCTTCCCGAAGTAGTACACCGGCCAGCCGCCGACCGTGACTTGACATGCGCCGTCGGCACGTTCGATGAATCCGACGCGCTGCGGGTCGACGCCGGACACATAGATCGACTGACCTCGCGCCACGGTCAGCGGCGGCCAGGTGACAGCGCACTGCCCAGCACAGTTGGACGCCGACGGATTGGCGGTGTCCTTGTCGAACCGGTACAGCGATCGGCCTGATCCATCCGAGACATACTGTCCGACACTCGGATTACTGGTCACATTGAGCTGCACCGCATTTGCGCCCGCCGGAGCGGGCCCGTCGTAGATCTTCAGCCAGCCCTGCGTCTTCGCGACCGCCGGCGCCTGTCCGGCCTGCGGCGCGGCGACGGCGGCGGGTGCAGGCGTGGCCGAACTGGTGGCGGCGATGGGTTTCGCCGGTTCGGCGCCTCCGCACGCACTCAGCAATCCGGCGAGCGCCACCGCGGCAGCGGCGAACGGCAGCGCAGAGCGGCGGAAGCTTGTGGTCGACAGCATTTTTCGAATTCCTCCATGGATCGTGGCGCACCCGTTGCACCCAGTCACCGATAACTACGGGACAGCCGCCCGCCTGGTTCACCGGTATCGGCACCAGCATCGTGCAAATCAACGGCAACACTCGATTCGACGGCTACGATCGGGCCCTATGCGCACAAGGATGGTGTTGGCAGCCGCCGCCGCAGCGGCACTGCTCGCCGGCTGTGATGACGACGGGACCGCCGCCTCGGGCTCCCCGACCACCTCGGCCGCGAGCACGCTCGCCGACGCGACACCACAGTCCACGCCACCGGACGCGCAACCGAAGCGGGGCAATCCCTCCGGCGACGCGGGCCTCACCGTGACCGATATCCGGATCGGCCACCAGCCCGGATTCGACCGTGTGGTCTACGAGCTCGGCGGTGTAGGCATCCCGGGCTGGATCGTGCAATATGCCGACCGAGCCGTCCAGGACGGTAGCGGCAAGATCATCGAGGTGGCGGGCCGCTCGATCCTCGAGGTCCAGATCACCGGCTCCGCGTATCCGTTCGACAGCGGCGTAACCCCCTACGCGGGTCCCGACCCCGCCACCGACCCCAGCGCCCCCACGGTCGCAGGCGTCTACCAGTCCGGCGTCTTCGAAGGCGCCACCCAATCCTTCATCGGCGTGGACGCCGACCGCCCGCCATTCTCCGTCACCACCCTGACCAGCCCCACCCGCCTGGTCATCGACATAGCCACGCCATGACGGGTTACCCACCGGGGGTATCGCAGAGCGTCGACCCGCCGTGCCTAGAATGGGCGAGGTGACGGCACAGCACGCTCCACTGCGCGCATCCGGGTTCCCCCGGCTGCTCGGCGTGCTCGCGCTGTTCGCGGGCATCGTCGCGATGCACGCGGGCGTGTTCACGATCCCCGGCGAGCACCATATGGCCGCAACGGTCGCGGCGGCCATGCCTGCCGAGGACCACGGCGCCGCCGCGACCGGAACGGACTGCGGCGGCGATGGCTGCGGCGACTCCCACGGCGGCATGCACGCGTGCGTGTTCATCCTGACCGCCGTCGGTCTCGCCTTGATGCTCGTGTTGCTCTACCGGGTCACCGGTGATCGACCGCACCTCGACACAGCACTACCGCGCAACGGCAAGCCGCGGCGCGAACGCGCACCGCCATGGACGGTTCCGTCACTGGCCGAATTATCGATTCTGCGGATCTGACAGGTCCACCGCGCCCGAGCCACCGAGCACGGCCGCGGCTTTCGCCTGTCCGACACCGAGTCATTCGCATTCACCAGGAGCACAGACATGTTCATCACCCGTACCCGGATCACCGTCGCCGTCGCCGCGACCGCGGCAGCGCTTTTCGCCGCGGGCTGCGGCAACGACGACTCCGGCTCCATGCCCGGCATGGAGCACGGCTCGCCATCCAGTGCGGCGGCCACCTCCACCCGGCCTGCCGCCCGAACCGACTTCAACGCCGCCGATGTGACCTTCCTGCAGATGATGTATCCCCATCACGCCCAAGCCGTCGAGATGGCGAAGCTGGTCCCCGGCCGGAGCGGAAATCAGCAGTTGCTCGCGCTCGCCACGGAGGTGGAAAAGGCACAGGCTCCGGAGATGCAGCAGATCAGCACCCTGCTGGAGAGCTTCGGCCAGCAGGCGCCTGCCGCGGCGGGCGGGCACACCGGCCACGACATGGAAGGCATGATGACGCCCGAGCAGATGAGCTCCCTGCACGCCGCGTCGGGCGTCGAGTTCGATCGCCAGTGGATGACCATGATGATCGATCACCACGCCGGCGCGATCGCGATGGCGAACACCGAGCTCGCCACGGGCGCCAACCCGGACGCGAAGGCATTGGCCGGTGCCATCGTCACCGCGCAGCAGGCCGAGATCGGCGTCATGCGAGCCATGCTCGGCCAGGGCTGACACCGCAGGCAGCAGCAGCCGCGCCGGTATCGGTTCGTCATCGATATCGGCGCGGCCCGCTGACGTGTGGCGCGCCGAAGAAGTACGGTCGAAATATCCGGCCTCCTTCGGCACCTCCAGCGGCCGGGAACTCGGAGGGGAGAGAGGGGATCCGACCATGCGTCGACTGGAACGCGCGGGTCTGGCCGCCACCGCCGCGGCGACTGCCGTTGGTCTTGTCACGATCGGCGCCTGCTCGACACAGGTCTCCGGCACCGCCGCGGTCAACCAGACCGACCTCGCCGCTTACACCTCCGAGGTCACGGCGTCCTCGATCGCCGCGTCCTCCTCGCGCGCCGCGGCGGCGGAGCGCACGACCGAGGCGGCGTGCACGGCACTGCGCAGCGCGAACGCGAGCTCGGTGAACTCTTTCAACGAATACATCGCCGTGAGCAATGATCGCGGGCTCGACGACCCCGAGGTCAATGCCAAGGCCGACGTCGCGGTCACCACACTGCGCGACAATGCGCGCAACCTCGACGAAAAGTTGACCAACGAGGTGACGGCCGAGGTGGCCGCTCCGCTGCGCGCCTACCGCGACGACACCAATGGGCTGGCCGACACGCTCGCCCAGCGTGCGCCGACCGACACCCTGAATGCCGCCATCGACAGGTTCAACGCCACCAAGGACGCCGCGATCGCCGTCTGCAAAGCCCACTGAGACAACTCATCTCGAGCGGCGTTCGGCACGCTCGAGGAGGTCTTCCAGCAGGACTCCCCCGTGCACCTCGCACCCGACCGGATCTCGGCGGACACCATGCGGCAGGTATCGACACCGTGCTCGCGTCCGATCGCGCCCCGGTTCTCAGGCTGAGCACCGAGATCGACCAGATGCCCACGGCCGCAACGGTCGCCGAGGAGCTGGCGCTCGAATTCGACTGAGCCGGTTCAAACCCCCGGCGGGACGACCGCCTGCCAGGAAGCGGGCGCCTCGGGCTCGGCCGTCCGGCTCTGCCGCGACCGCGCCTTCCGACGTTCGAGCACAATCAGCGCCGTGCCGCCGAGCACGATAACGATGGCGATACTCGCGCCGACCACCGCCGCCCCTTGATAACCGGCCACCCCGATCGCCGCGGCGGCGACGGTCACCACTCCTCCGATGAAGAGCAGGACGAACCCGGCCCAATTTCGTGCGTCGGCCAGCGCGTGTCCCGGTGGGGATTCGGGTGCGCGGGCGATATCGGGTGCGTCGTCGAGTGGGGGAATTTCCCACGATCCTTCCGCTGTCATGCTGGTACCTCACGTTTCGGTTCGGGCGATGCGCCCGGCTGCGTCATATCGAGGGGTTGCCCGATTACGCGGCCCCAAACAGTTCGGCGGCTACCACTCGTCGATGGGACTACGTTGCCCGCCAAAGGATCAGCCTCGGCCATCCCCGCCGCAGGCGAGCACGCGATCCAGCACGGTGATGAGCTCGCCGGTCGGATCTTCGACCGCCGCCGGCGATCGCCAGGCGATGAACTGATCGGGTCGCACCAGAACCGCGCCACCCGCGTCGAGCCCGACCTGTCGCGCCCAACTCTTCCCCGAGTCGATCGCGACGACCGCGAGTGGGACACCGAGACGGTCTGCCGCTTTTGTCGCGGCTCGTTCCCACTGCGCACTACCCGCGCCGACGAGCAGCGTGAGGCGGGATCGCACGAGGTCGAGCGTGGATACTCGCCTACCGTCCATGTCGATCCAGGCATGCGGCAGCCGGGAGCCGGGTGCGCCGTCCAGCACCAGCTCGATGTCCTCGGTGGAGGGCAGGTGCGGTTGCGGATCGACTACCGCCGCCGAGTCGTAGCGGTAGCCCAGCTGCACGATCGGGGCGTTGATCATGCCCATCGCCGTCCGCTCCGAGGCCGCCGCTGCACTGGAATCCCAGTGCAGCCGTGGTGCTTTCAGCCGTAGCAGCGCTTGTTCCATGGTGGTCAGCGCCACCGGTCGCCGTTCGGCGTGATAGCTGTCGAGCAGCGCGGGACCGGCCCGACCCGCGCGCACCGCCGCCAATTTCCAGGCCAGGTTGTGCGCATCCGCGACGCCGGTGTTGAGGCCGAACGCGCCGAGCGGCGGGACGGCGTGCGCCGCGTCTCCGATCAGGAATACCCGTCCCTGCTGGAAGCTGTCGGCGACCCATCCACGCGCCCGCCATGGCAATCGACTGAGCACCTCGACGTCGAGCTCATGGTCGCCGACGGCGGCCCGGATCAGGGCACGACAGTGTTCGGGCGTGAAGTCGTCGGCCGACTGTCCGTCCTCCGGGCGGTATTCGGTGTGGAAGATCCACTCGGTCGCGCCGTCCACGGTCATGAACATGCCCGGCGCGTCCGGCGTGGTGATGTCGCAGGCGGCGAAGAACCGCCCTCGGGTGTAGGGCCGCAGATCCGCGCGGAAGAGGATGTTCATCTTCGGACTACCTAGTGCGCCAGGGCCGGTCGTGGCGATCCCGAGCGCGCCGCGGACACCGCTGTGCACGCCGTCGGCCCCGATCAGATAGTCCGCCCGGATCGTCGCACCGTCGTCCAGATGCGCGGTGACGCCGTCCGCGTCCTGTTCGAAGGACAGCAGCCGAGTCGAGTGCCGAATCGTCGCGCCCCGCGTTGTCGCCGCGGGCAGCACTACCGAATCGAGCCGATGCTGCGGGCAAGTGCCGCGAATCGTGGCGGGGCTGACCCGGTCGGCGACCCGGCCCGCACGCGCGGGTGCCACATCCGGCAGGGCGGCCGGATCGACCGAGGCCAGCGTCACCGCGGAGATCTTGCCGAGGCTGCCCGCCGTCATGTCCACCGCCACCGCGTCGACCGCATCGGCGAGCCCGAGCTCACGCAGGAATTCCAGGGTCCGCGGTCCGAGTCCGGTCGCGCGTGGATGGATCGAAGGCCCCGATCGACACTCGACGACCACCGCCTCGACCCCATGATGCGCAAGCAACAGCGCTGCGAACAGGCCGACCGAGCCACCGCCCGCGATCAGCACGGGAACCCGAGTCTGTGTCATGACCACTCCCTTATGGATACAGTGTTCTCGCTACGGATACACCGTAGCCATACTGCTACGATGTTCGCAAGGTCGGACGTTTCACAAGGAGGACGTGATGGCGAAGTCGGCGGAGACCCCGGCTGTGGTGTGGACCAAGGAGCGGCGCACCCCACGCCGCAGCGCGCCCGGCGTAGAGCAGATCGTCCGCACCGCCGTCGACCTCGCCGACAGCGAAGGACTCGACGCCGTCTCGATGCGCCGCATCGCCACCGAGCTCGAGTCCGGCACCGCCTCGCTCTACCGCTACGTGGCCAGCCGCGACGACCTGCTGGATCTGATGATCGATGCGGTCAACGGCGAAGTGGCGCCACCGGAACTGGCAGGCGATTGGCGCACCGACCTCACCGCGGTGGCCCGCCATCTGCGCGCCACCATGATCCGCCACCCATGGCTCGCCGCCGAACTCACCGGACGCCCCACCCTTGGTGCGAATTCCCTACGCCTGCACGATATTACGCTCGCAGCCGCCACCACCCTCACTCCGGACATCACCGTCGCGGCCGCCGTCGTCGATACCGTCGACGCCTACGTCTTCGGGGCCGTCGCCCGGCACCTCGCCGAAGAGCAGGCGCAACGCCGCACCGGCCACACCGAAGACGAATGGCGCGCCGCCGTCGCTCCCTACATCCGTGAAGTTATCGCGAGCAACGCCTACCCCCACTTCGCCCGCCGCGTCGCCGACGCCGAGGACGCCGCGCCCGAACAGCGCTTCGACTTCGGCCTCGACTGCCTGCTGGACGGAATCGCCGCGCGCATCCGCGGCTGACATCTGCGGCCGTCGCGGTGTCGGTGAAAGGAACATGGGCTCAGCTGGTCAGTGCAGCACCGCTGTTGAGGTCGTCAGCGTATACCTCTGCGGGCGCATGTTAGCCTCGATTCGCAGTCCTGCATCGGGGATGGCGTGGGAAGAGGAGCCCGATGGCGAAGGTATTTCCGCATATCGATGAGTCGTTGCGTGAATTCATCGGGGCGCAGGCGATGTTCTTCGTCGCGACCGCGCCGTCGACGGGCGGCCGAGTGAATCTGTCTCCGAAGGGGTACCGCGATACCTTCGCGGTGCTCGATGATCACACCGTGGCCTACCTCGATCTGTTCGGCAGTGGCGTGGAGACCATCGCGCACTTGCGCGACAACGGTCGGATTACCATCATGTTCTGCTCGTTCACCCGCAACTCGCGGATTCTGCGCCTGTTCGGTACCGGCCGGGTTGTCCGGCCCGTCGATGCGGAGTTCGATACCCTGCGCCAGCATTTCGGCGGTGATCATCCTGGTGTTCGGATGGCCATTGTTATCGCGGTGGATCGCATCGCGGACTCGTGCGGGTACTCGGTGCCCTACTACGACCTCGTCGGCGAGCGCCCCGTGCTCGACGCCTACCTCGCCAGACAGCCCGATGAGAAGTTCGCCCGGCGGATCGCCGGCGACAACGGGCACAGCATCGACGGCCTGCCCGCGCTGGATCCCGAACATCCCTTGCCCACGACAATCGAACGCTAGCCATACGAGTCGATACCGGCGCTCCAGCTGACCTCTCGCCTCATGTGCTGGTCAATCGGACTTCGGCCCGAGTTGCCGTTTGATCACCGCGGTGACCTGGAGGGCCTCCGCCCGCTCACAGCCGACTGCTCACTGACCTCCCGAACCCGTGTAGAGCTGGATCTCGAGCCAGGCCATCCGATATGGGTGGAAATGCGGATGCCGAGTGTGCGCGCGCCTGCGACGATGTGCTCATGGGGAACGTGCTGATGACCGGGGATATACACGGCAATACCGATCATGCGGTGCGGTTGGTGCGTGTCGCGGTGCGGGAGAAGTGCACGCGGATGTTCGTGCTCGGGGACTTCGGTGCCTGGGAACACACGCCGGAGGGCAGGCGCTACTTCGATGTGGTGAATCGGGTGGCGCGCAAGCTGCGGGTTCAGGTGTACTTCCTCGACGGCAATCACGATAAGTCGTCGCTGGTCCATGAGCTGTATGACGGCAAAGCCGATGATGATGGGTTCCTGGTGTGCCGCAGCAATATTCGGTATGCCCCGCGCGGTCACCGATGGGTGTGGGAGGAGACGCGGTTCGCGGCGTTCGGTGGGGCGTATTCGGTCGACAAGTCCTGGCGATTGGCGAAGGAGGCGCAGAGCGAACGGAATGCGCAGCGGCGCAGGCGCTTCGGGTCGTCACGGCGTCCGGCCACGGTGGGGAAACTGTGGTTTCCGGAAGAGCAGATGACCGACGAGGAGTTCGATGCGGTGCTCACCGCCGACACCTCGCCGGTCGATGTGCTGCTCGCGCACGACAAACCGCGCGACTCGGCCCCGGACTGGAATCGCAAGAATCTGCCCGAGTGCCTGCCCAATCAGGACCGTATCCAGCGCGCGGTGAACACGCTGCGGCCCGGCCTGATGCTGCACGGACATCTGCACTACCGCTACACCGACATGATTCGGTGCGGCGCCGATCACTGGACGCAGGTCGACGGCCTCGGAGCGGACCCGGAAGCCTCCCATCGGCACGACTACGACCACGACCAGTCTTGGCTGGTACTGCAATTGCCATCTCGCCACGCGTCGGCCGATCGTGAACAACCGGAGTTGGCCAGCTGATATTCATCGCGGGCTTGTGACGCGACCTACGACAATTGATGGAATCGCCTGCGGCACGGACGATGTCCGGCTTCGCGACTGCGTAGCGGTCGCTTTCCTCGGCAGCGGTGTGGTCGGCGTCCGTGACCGCAAGAATCCGACTGGCCCGGTGCTGGCCCTCACTCCCGGAGAGTGGGGAGCATTCACCGCGGGAGTGAATGACGGCCGGTTGGACCGCCCGTAGCTCGGATACAGATCGGCCCCTGGCTTCAATGCTGTGGCCGTTTCTTGTCTGTCCCACGCACGTTCCAGTACGTGCGAGCCCGGTTTCGCAGCACGAGCACTCCCACCGCCGCCGCCACCATGCAGAGCCCGACGACCCACAGACCGGCGCGCTGGCTGCCGGTCAGATCCTTCAGCGCACCGGTCACATACGGCGCGACGAAGCCGCTGACATTGCCGATCGAGTTGATCAGCGCGATGCCGCCTGCCGCGGCGGCGCCGGTGAGGAAGGTGCTCGGCAGCGCCCAGAAGGTGGGCAGCGCGGCGAGCACTCCGACCGCGCACACGGTGACAGCGGCCATGGCCGCAAACGGATTTCCGAGATAGAGGGCCACCGGGATGGCGAGCCCGCCGATCAATGCGGGCAGGGCGACATGCCAGGTTCGCTCGCCGGTTCGGTCACCGTGCCTGCTCCACAACACCATGACCACCGCACCGATGACATAGGGCACGGCATTGATGAGCCCGCGCTGGACGATCGAGAAGTGCGTTCCGTATTGCTGCTGGAATCCGGCGATGATGGTCGGCAGGAAGAACCCGAGCGCGTACAGGCCGTAGACGATGCCGCCGTAGATGAGGGCGAGGCCGAGCACGCGCGGATGGGTCAGCGCCTTGCGCACCGTCCAATGCTCGGCCTGCTCCAGCGCGGCCTGTTCGGCCGCGAGTTCGGCTGTCAGCCAATCCTGTTCCCGCGGCGAGAGCCAGCGCGCCTTGTCCGGACGGTCGGTGAGATAGAACCAGGTCACGACCGCCAGCGCCAGCGCGGGCAGGCCTTCGACCAAGAACATGAAGCGCCAGCCGGTGAGCCCGAACACGCCGTCGCCGTACTGGATGATCAGACTCGACACCGTCGAGCCGAGCGCGGTGGAGATCGGTACCGCGGTCATGAACAGTGCGACGATCTTCGCGCGGTGCTGCTGCGGAAACCAGTAGGTGAGGTAGAGCAGGATGCCGGGGAAGAAGCCGGCCTCCGCGACACCGAGTGCGAAGCGCAGCACATACAGCATGGTTTCGTTGGGCACGAAAGCCATTGCGGTGGCGACAATCCCCCAACTCGCCATGATTCTGGCGATCCACCGCCGCGCCCCGAACCGGTGCAGCGCCAGATTGCTCGGCACTTCGAGAATGAGGTAGCCGATGAAGAAGATCCCGGAGGCGAGGCCGAACGCGGTTTCACTCAGCCCGAGATCGGCCTTCATACCGCTGGGCCCGGCGAAGCCGATATTCACCCGATCCAGGTAGTTGACGAAATACAGCAGCCCGAGAAAGGGCACCAGACGGAGGGTGACCTTGCGCACCGTCGCGCCGGACACATCAGTGGCGTGGACCATTCGGGCACTCTCGACGCCGCGATGCCCGGGAGTCAAGTCATCGGGGACGCGACGGCCCCGGCCACGCCGGGGACGCTATTCGACGTACCAGCGGAAGCTGTCGTTTCCGACGGCGCGGGCGTCGATGGTATCGCGCAGGTAGCCGGCCGTTTCAACCACGACGCCGCCGGATTCCATGCCCCCGATCAGGATTCCGAGGAAGGCCGCGCGTCCCTCCGGGGTCTGGTTGTACACAATGCCGCCGGAATCGCCCCTGTCGGCGTAGAAGTCGGTGATGAAGTGGTTGTCGGCCACCGAGGTGATGGTTCCGCAGGTCCAGCTGGTTGCCGAGCCGACATGGCACACACCCTCACCGACAAAGGGTTCGGTGTAGGTGGATTGGATGCCGAAGGTGCCGAGCGAGGCCGAGATGCCGACATTGTTCGCGAGCCGGATGAGGGCGAAGCCGAGGTTCGCGACCGTGGAGTCGTCACCATAGCTCTGTTCGAACCATCCGATGACGCCGCCGTTCGCGTTGTAGACACGCGCCCTCTGCTGAAAGCAGTGCGCGGCCGTGACGGCGTATTGCGCACTACCCATATGCCCCGTCGCCCCGACCGAGCAGATCCGGTCGGCAGTCCGGATCGTCATGCCCGGGTACGCGGTCACCTGAGCCTGCGCGGTCGCAGGGAATCCCACGCCGAGGTACACCGCGAGGGCTGCCACGGTCACCAACATCGACAGCCTGTTGCGGTAGTGCATGATTCGCCTATCGGTTGTGTCGGCCCGGCCACTGTGCCGGTACTCGCTTACGCCGCCGACACATGCACGATATCGCCCGCCGCCACGATGCGCGCGCTCAACCACTTCCCCGCCGAGGCGAATAGAGTTCATGCGGCGAATCCGAGTGCCGTCACACCGATGACCGGAGAGCCATGTCCACCAGCGCCCCGGGTGCTGCGCTGTCTCGGAAAGACACCGGCGCCGCCCTTCGCCGACTGGCCACCCGGCTGCGTGGGTCCGCACCCCGCCGCACCGGGAATTCGATAGGACATCGGCGGGATGAGGCGGGATCGAGAACAGCCGTGATTACAGACCCGCGTGTGAGAACAGTCCCGGCGAGCCGATGGACTGCCCCGCCGTCGCAGGTGCGGCCAACCGGGCGGACCGCCTCGGCAGTCGCACAATCCGCTCGAACAGCGTGAGGTAGGCGTCGATCATCCGATCCGCGTCGAAGCGTGCCTTCACATCGTCCCGGCAGGCGCGGCGATCGAGCGTGCCGATCTCGGCTACCGCCTCGACCGCGGCCGCGACATCGGTCACCAGAAACCCCGTCGAGCCATCGCGCACGATCTCCGGCATCGATCCCAATGGCGTGGCGATGACCGGTGTTCCGGTCGCCAAGGATTCGATGACCGACAGCCCGAACGGCTCGGCGAAACCGATGAGATGCAGCAGCGCACGCGCGCCGCCGAGCAACTCGTCGCGCTGCGCGGGACCGACCGGACCGACGTAGGTCACCGCCGTATCGGCGAGATGCGGCTCGACCTCGGTGCGGAAGTATTCCTCGTCTTGAATCACGCCTGCGATGATCAGCGGAAGTCCGGACAGCCGTGCCACCTCGATCGCCAGGTGCGTGCCTTTTTCCGGGTGGATTCTGCCGAGAAAGAGCAGATATTCGCCGTGCTCCGGCCGAAAGGTGAAATCCGCGAGGTCGATGCCGTGATGAATGGTCGCGTCATAGCCGAGATCCGGGTGGCGATCAGCGGCACTGATCGCCACATAGTGCGCGATATCGTCGAATGCCCGATAAACGGGCACGATTTTCGGCGAGGAAAAGCCGTGGATCGTGGTGACCATCGGGGTCGACACCAGCCTGCTGTAGGTCAGCGGCATGAAGTCGAAGTGGTTGGCGAGCACATCGAACTCTCCCGCATGCTCGAACACGGTCGAATTATGCAGCGCCTCGGCCACTTTCGCATCCGCGCCGACCGTCTCCTCGTATCCCGAAGGAACAGGACCGACCAGCCGTGCCGACGTCGTCGAGTCGGCGGTGGCGAACAGCGTGACCTCGTGGCCACGCGCGAGGAATCCCTCGGCCAAGGTCGAGGCAATGTGCTCCCACGGTCCATAGTTTTTCGGAGGCGACCGGTGCGCGACCGACGAAATAACGCCGATTTTCATAGATCCTCGATTACTGGCGATTTTGCCGCGAGAATCGTCGAGTGACGGAGCGGACTTGATTACACGACCGTACCACGCCCCACGCCCCGTGACCTGGATGTTACGATCGGGGCCTAGTGGTCGATCCGCCCGTGTCGTAGTCCGGAGCGGATTCTCAAGCGCTCCAGCGCAGCACGATAGCCAATTGAGTGGCTACAGACAGCGCCACCGTAGACGCTGCCTCGAAACAGGAAGGCTGACGTCGTGTCAGTTCGATCCTATGGAGTTCTGAGCACGTATCCACCCACTCAGTGCGGGTTGGCGACCTTCACCGACGCCTTGGTCACTTCGCTGATGTCGAAAGACAATGGTTATACACCGGTCGATTTGGTCCGTGAACCGGTTCGCGAGGTGAGCACCGTCGGTGTCGTCGCCGTTGTCGACACCCCCGAGCAGACACCGCTGCCCGAGGTGGCGCATCAGTGGGTGCGCAGCGCACGCGGCGGCGCGATCGCCGCCGCCGCGGCGCTCAACCGCTATGACGTGGCGATAGTCCAGCACGAGTACGGCATCTTCGGCGGGCGAGACGGTGCGGATGTACTCGAAACCGTTCGCGCCCTTCGCATTCCGGCGATCGTGGTGCTGCACACCGTGCTGGCCACCCCGACGTCCCGGCAACGGGTGATCCTCGAAGAGCTCGCCCGCATCTGCGCTGCGGTCGTCACGATGACGAAAACCGCGGGCCAGCGGCTCATCGATCACTACACGGTCGACCCGGCGAAGATCCGGCTGATCCCGCACGGAGCCGCCGACAACCGCGCCGGACAGCCCGAGGACCGGCACCAGCCGATCTCACGATCACCGGTCATCCTCACCTGGGGGCTGCTCGGCGCCGGCAAGGGCATCGAATGGGGCATCGACGCGATGGCTCAGCTCGCGGATCTGCGACCTGCGGCGCACTATCGGGTGGTCGGACAGACCCACCCCCGGGTGCTGGAACAGCATGGCGAGTCCTACCGCACCGGACTCGTCGAACGTGCCCGTCGTCGCGGGGTCGGCAACGCGGTGCATTTCGATGCCCGCTACCTGTCGAGCGCCGAGCTGTACCGGCTGATCCGGCAGGCCGATGTCGTACTCCTGCCCTATGATTCGCGCGAACAGGTGACCTCGGGCGTGTTGATCGAGGCCGTCGCCGCGGGCAAACCGGTGGTGTCGACGGCCTTCCCGCATGCGCGGGAGTTGTTGTCGAGCGGCGCGGGCCTGCTCGTCGAGCGAGAGTCGCCCACTGCCATCGCGACAGCACTGCGCCGCGTGCTCACCGAGCCCGGCCTCGCGGATCGCATGGGCGAGGAAGCCGATCGTCTTGCACCCGAACTGCTCTGGTCCTCGGTGAGCCGCAAGTATCGCGCGCTCGCCACGGAAACCTTGCAGGCCGACCGAAAGCTGGCCACCGCATGAACAACACCATCACCATTTCCTACGCACACATGTTCCGGCTCAGTGATGACTGCGGGATCTTCGAGCACGCGAAGTTCACCGAACCGCGCACCGAAAACGGCTATTGCGTCGATGACGTCGCGCGCGCCCTCGTTGTCGCCGTCCGCGAGCCTGAGCCCGGCACGCAATTGCTGGCCCTCACGCAGGTCTATCTGGACTTCGTTGTCAGCGCACTCACCACCGACGGCCGCTTCCACAATCGCCGTGGATCCGACCGCACCTGGCAGGACGAGCCGAGCCTCGAAGACCATTGGGGCCGCGGCCTGTGGGCGCTCGGCTCGGTGGTCGCCCGAAGGCCGGACCTGGCGGAGGCCGCGCTCGCGCATTTCACCGTCGGTGCGCGACGGCGTTCGCAATGGCCGCGCGCGATGGCCTTCGCGGCGCTCGGTGCGGCCGAAGTGCTGCAGGCCGATCCGACCAACCAGGTCGCCCGTGAGCTACTGGCCAGCGCGAGCGCGCTGATCGGGCCACCGACCCGAAAACTGCACTGGCGCTGGCCCGAACCCCGGCTCGACTACGCCAATGCGGTGCTGGCCGAGGCGATTCTGGTGGCGGGCGCGGCCCTCGGCGAGGAAAGGACACACGCCGATGGGCTGGTAATGCTGCGCTGGCTGCTCGAGGTGGAAACGGCGGGCGACCATCTGTCGGTGACCCCCGTCGACGGCTGGACCACCGGCGAGCTGCGACCCGGATTCGATCAGCAGCCGATCGAGGTCGCGAGTCTGGCAGACGCGTGCGCGCGCGCCTACGACCAGACCGGCGACCAGCGCTGGAAGGATGCGGTCCTGTTGTGCGACAGCTGGTTCCGCGGTGCGAACGACGCCGGGACACCATTGCTCGACGAGGTCAGCGGCGGCTGCTGTGACGGACTGGAGCCGACCGGCAGAAACGAAAACCAAGGCGCCGAGTCGACACTCGCGCTGATTTCCACCCAGCAACAGGCCCGCCGACTGCAGCGGGAGCGGTAATGACAGACCCCGCGGCGCCGAGTCCGGCCCAGCTCGCGCGGCGGGGCGACCAGGCGCTGTATCCCGACCAACGCCGGGTCTTGGCCAGACTGTTCCTGCCCGGCCAGGAAATTCTCGGGCAAGGCATGTCGCGCGCCGACGCCATCATCGGGAGAGTCCTCGGCCTCTCCGATGCGGCGGTGCCGGCCACCCTGGCCGACACGATGAGCCGGTTCGGCCAACGGCACCGCGATATCGGCGCAATGTTCGCGACGCACTACGCACAGGTCGCGCACCGGGTACCGCGCACATCGACGCCGGCGCTCGAACGCCGTCAGCTCATCGGCGCCTGCTTCACCCAGGAGTACGCGGTCGAAGCCGCGGCGTTGTTCAATCCGTCGATCGTCGCGCACCCCGATCAATCCGGTGTCGCCCCTGGCGAACTGCGCTTCGTCATGAGCCTGCGCGCGCTCGGTGAAGGACATATTTCGAGCATCGAGTTCCGGACCGGCCTGCTCGGACAAGGAGATTCGGTTCGGCTGGACGAGCAGACGCCCTACATCCAGACCGGGCAGTTCACCTCGACGACGTCCGGCGACTACACCGTGGCCTTTCCGGCCGAACTCCCGATGTGCGAGCGGGTGCTCTTCCCGGCCGTCGACGAGGAGAGCCGTGGGATCGAGGACGCGCGATTCACCCGGTTCGTCGCGGCGGGCGGTACCGTGACGTATTACGCCACCTACACCGCGTTCGACGGCGCGGTCGTCACACCGAGACTCCTGCAGACCGGCGATTTCGTCACCTTCGTCAGCACCGCGCTTGCCGGAGATGGGGCCGGGGACAAAGGGATGGCGCTCTTTCCTCGACAGGTCGGTGGCCGATATCTGATGCTGTCGCGGTGGGATCGGGAAAGCATCAGCGTGGTCGGCTCGCCCGACGCCCGCGTGTGGAGTGACCCGGTCACCGTCTATCGACCAACCCAGCCATGGGAGCTGATCCAGCTCGGCAATTGCGGTCCGCCGATCGAAACACCCGCGGGCTGGCTGGTGCTGACCCATGGCGTCGGACCGATGCGCACCTACGGCATCGGCGCGATTCTGCTCGACCTCGACGATCCGACCCGGGTCATCGGCGCTCTGCGCAGGCCGCTGCTGGCGCCGAACGAGGCCGAGCGCAACGGCTATGTGCCCAACGTCGTGTATTCCTGCGGCGCACTGGTCCACCAGGACACCCTCGTGCTGCCCTACGGGCGCAGCGACTCAGCGGTCGGATTCGCGTTCATATCGCTGCCCGCGCTGCTGCGGCAGCTCCTGGAAGCCGGTCCCGACTGAGGGGCTCGCGCACTGTTTCATCGTTTATTCACACTGTAGTTGTGACGCGTTGACCTACAGCGTTGACACTTATCCTATACGGGCGTGTACTGGAGTTCTGGCAGATCCGATCTCGGGCACGTGTGGTTCCACCCGGACCGGCCCGTTCATCACGCCGGTGACCGCGCACCAGAGTTTCGATCTGACCGAACAACGAGGACCTGGTATGGCAATCACCGAAATCAAGGAATACGCGCATTTGAGCGCGGCCGATGTCGAGGCGCTCGGGCGCGAACTCGATGCGATCCGCGGGGACATCACCGAGCAGCGTGGCGAGCGGGACGCGGCGTACATCCGTCGCACAATTGCCTTCCAGCGGATACTGGACGCCGTGTCGCGGTTGGTGATCGTCGGCAGCAGGACCAAGGCCGGTTGGCTGCTCGGCACCGCGGGCTTGGCGGTGGCCAAGAGCATCGAGAACATGGAAGTCGGCCACAATGTGTGCCACGGCCAATGGGATTGGATGAACGATCCCGAAATACATTCCAGCACGTGGGAATGGGACATGGCGGGGGTTTCGGCGCAGTGGCGCTATTCGCACAACTATCGCCACCATGTGTTCACGAATGTGCTCGACATGGACGACGACATCGGCTTCGGCGTCATGCGGGTGACACGCGACCAAACCTGGCAGCCCCGTTTTCTGCTGCAGCCATTGCAGAATCTGTTCCTGGCCGCCACCTTCGAATGGGGTATCGCCCTGCACGGCATGTATGCCGAGCGTGATCGCATGCCAACCCAAGAGCAGAAGACCGCGCAGACCAGGGCGATGATCGGCAAGCTCGCCCGGCAGGCAGGAAAGGACTATCTGCTCTTCCCCGCACTCAGCGGGCGGCGGTGGCGGCGAACCATGGCCGCGAATGCCTCCGCCAATGTGCTGCGCAATATCTGGGCGTATCTGGTGATCTTCTGCGGACATTTCCCCGACGGCGCCGAGAAATTCACTCCCGAAGTCATGGAGCACGAGACCAAACCGGAGTGGTACCTGCGGCAGATGCTCGGCACCGCGAACTTCGATGCGGGCCCGCTGCTGGCATTCATGAGCGGAAACCTGTGCTATCAGATCGAACACCACCTGTTCCCGGATCTGCCGAGCAATCGCTATGCCGAGATCGCCGAGCGAGTGCGCGCCCTCTGTGACAAATACGATCTGCCCTACACCACCGGTTCGTTGACCCACCAGTACCTGCTGACGCTGCGCACCATCCACAAACTCGCTCTCCCTGACCGCTTCCTCACCGCCACCAGTGATGACGCACCCGAGACAGCGTCCGAACGACGATTCGACAAGGACATCGCCGCGACGACATCGGACACCGGCTCAGCGGCTACCCGACGCGGTCTGCGCACCGCGCTGAAGAACCGCGCCCTCCGGCGGCGCATCGAAACAATCGCCGCACTGCGCCATTGAGAGCGGACGGCATCACCCGCGCGGGGTGCGCGCGACCTCGCCGGGATCGGGCAGCGTCGCGGTGAGACCGGCGAGCAGGATGTCGAGGCCACGCTCGAGTTCCGCAGCGCCGTCGTAGGAGGCCAGGACGGGGGCCAGTTCGCGCAGCAGCGGAAACTCACCGATCGGCAGCCGGTGCAGCCCGAGGCGCAGCACTTCGTCGGTTTCCTCCGGTCGTTCCACGAGCTCTTGGAGTTCGTTGAGGATGTGGCCGTAGAGGAATCCGAAGAGCGCACGGTAGATATGCAGTGCGTCGGCTCCAGAGAATCCCGCGCGGGTCAGCAAGCCGATGATGTCTTCCAAAGGCCGCACCACGGCGCGGGGCCGCATCCCCAACGGCGTCGCCAACGGCCGTGTCACCAGCAGCGGAACCGCGCGCGGATGCGCGAGCGCCAGTTGCCGGAAGTCGCGCGCGACCACACGCAACTGGTCGGCCCAATCGGTACCGGTGGCATCGACCGTGAGTTGGGCGAACACCGACTCGGCGACACCGTCGAGCACCGCGGCCTTGTTCGGCACATGCCGATAGATCACCATCGGATCCCGGCCCACCGCGTCGGCCAAGCGGCGCATCGACAACCCCTCGACCCCGTCCCGATCGACGATCTTCAGCGCGGCCGCGAGCACCACCGCCCGCGTGATCTGGCCGTTGTCACGACCCCCTGCGGCAGCGCCCTTGCCGCCGGTCGGTGATTCGGCCATCACGGGCACTCCCTCGATAAAACCAGTGTGGGTCATGAGTGTATACCTACAGCGTTGACACCTGGGGGTCATCGGAGTTCACTGGAGGTATTCGGCGACCCAGCTGGTTACCGCCCATAGAAAGCCGCCGCAATGACGCTCGCCGACAAAGCCCGCACCGCGCTCCGTGCCATCAAGCGATTCCTCCGCCCCAGCGAACCTGCATCGATGCAGGACGAGGGCCGCCCCACCCGCGCAGCAGCCAAGGCCGAACAAGCAGCCCGCAAACTCGGCCGAAGCCACGAGCGCTGAGCGGTACCGACACCGAGCACGGACCGATACTCGAGCACGCTGCGGGGTGTGCGAGTAGGACGAGTACTCGACTACCCGTGTAGGCGAGGTGCGCCGGTTCTACCGTGGGGCAATGGCCGTCCCCCAGCTCTCGGTGGATGTCGCCATCGCGGGCGCGGGAGTCGCTGGATCGGTGGCGGCGTTGATCGCTGCCCGCGCAGGCAGGAGCGTCGCGCTCATCCACGCACGGCCGCGCCGCCGAAATCGGGGCGAGACAGTGCCACCCGAGTTCCGGCCGCTGCTGGAAGAACTCGGACTCTGGCCGGAATTCCTCCGGTCCGCACCCCGTGAATGTTGGAGCAATCACTCGTGCTGGGGTAGCGCGCATCCGCGCGAACGGCATTACATCTGCCACCCGTACGGATGTGCTTGGCACCTCTGCCTGCCCGCTTTCGAGGCCGAGCTGCGCGCGGCAGCGACCCAACAGCGCGTCCGCCTGATCGACGGCCATGTCACGCGTGCCGAGAACCGCACCGAACACGCTGCGCTGCACGTCGAAACATCCGACCACGCGATACGCGTCGATGCCGCCGTGGTGATCGATGCGACCGGCCGCTCGGCGCGGGTGGCCCGTGGGCTCGGCGCCACCCGCCTCAACATCGATCAAACGACGAGTTTCGCCGCGACCTGCGAACCCGCCGGAAATGCCGGGGTGACCGATACTTTGGTGGAAGCCACCGATATCGGCTGGTGGTATTCGGCACCGGCGACCGATGGACTATCGGTCATGTTGGTCACCGACACCGAGGTCGTCGATCTCGGGGCGAACGGACTGGGCGAGCAGTGGGTCGCGTTGCTGCATCGAGCTCCGAACACCAGTGCGCGCGCCCGGGCGGCAGCCGACCCCGCCATTGCCGTCGCCGCGGCCGGGCCGTCCAGGCTGCACCCTGTTGCCGGGCCGAATTGGCTCGCCGTCGGTGACGCCGCGGCCACCTACGACCCGCTCAGCAGCAGCGGGATCCTGCATGGGGTCAGCAGCGCGGCCGCGGGGGCGCGGGCCGCCGATGCGCTACTCGCCCAGCACTTTTCGGCCATCACCGATTACACACACCACGAGACGGAGTTATTCGATGACCACCTCCGACAGCGCAGCGCCCGATACCGGTCCGAGCAGCGGTGGCCCGCCTCGGCCTTCTGGACTCGCCGCGGCATCCCCGCCGCCGGCCGGCAGTGACACCGACCCGTCGCACATCGCCTTCGCGCGGATCCATCCCGGCATCGGAGTGGCGCGCGTCGGCAACAGTCCGGACGAGTTCTTCCTCGGACCGGAAGCGCCGGGGATTCCGGCGAACCCCGAGGGGCCGTTCAAGGACGCACAAGGTCGGATGAAGCGGCAGGCTGCTCGATTTCGGCTGTACGGGTACAACGCCGCGGGCAAGGTGGTGCGGGAGCTGACCGCGGCCGAGGCGGATATCGGCTGGACGGTCCACCTGGTGAACGCGAAGGCCGCCGCGGAGACGTTCGAGGCGCCGGGCGTGCCGCGACGACCGCGCAACGCCACGATCGCGGACACCCCCGAAAATCCGGCTGCACGAACAGCATTGGTGATCGACCCCGGTCCACGCACGGTCTCTGGATCGAATGCGGGCGCAGCGGCACAGCGCTTCGACACCGGCAGTTTCCTCGGCGAGAAAGTCCCGCTCGGCGAACTACGCACCGACGAGGACGGCAGGCTGGTCGTACTCGGCGGCTTCGGCAGTTCGCGGTCGGTCGTGAACGCGAAAATCGAGCAATTCGCCAATAACGACACGTGGTTCGACGATACGTCCGACGGCCCGGTCACCGCGCGCGCCGTGCTGCACGATGGCCGCGAGATTCCCGTCACCGCGTCGTCGTGGGTGATCGTCGCGCCGCCGGACTACGCGCCCGCGGTCGGGAACATCGTCACCCTCCACGACGTGCAGGTCGGTATCACGCGCGCCACGACGCCACCGCCGACCATCTCGTTCACCGCCGACATCTACCCGATCCTGGCGCGCGCGGCGGGCTATCGCTGGGTCAATCTCGGCGCCAACCAGTTTCACGGCCACGGCACCGGCGGCGACTTCCTGAATCCCGAGGCGCTGCGCGTGCTGTCCGACAACGGCGCGACGGCGCGGACCGCACACATGAGCGTGTTCGGGCGGCTGCGCGATCCGAATCTGCGGGATGCCGCCGCCGCGCGTCAGGCATCGAAGCGCTTCATGCCGCCGCTGTCCGGCGACGCGGGCGACGCGCGCACCGGCCAACCGGCAACGTTCCTGGCTGTGCTGCCCCACCAATACGCGGCAATGCGCCGATGGGCCGACGGCGACTTCGACGCCGACTGGCCGGGCCGCGAGCCGACGCCACGGCGGTTCGACCAGATACCGGTGTCCGAGCAACCGGCCGCCCTCGATCGCGCGGCACTGGAGGCCTGTGCGGGCGGGCCGTTCTTCCCCGGCATCGAAATGACCTACACCAGCCGCGATCCGAGCATGTATGTGGAACCACACCGGCTGCGCCCCGACCTGTCACCCGGCGAACTCACCGAGCGAATGGCGCTGCCATGGCAGGCCGATTTCTACTACTGCCAGGTCCATTGGTGGCCCGCGCAGCGTCCCGACGAGGTGATCACCGAGGCCGCCTTCACCGAATTCCTCGCGGCCATCACCGATCCAGCCAGGTCGAGCGACCCGCAAGCCGTCGCAGCGGGTCCGCAGCCGGATATCGGCGATCTGCCCCGAACCGCACGGCCATGGGCGCGCAGCCTGCACGACACGGCAACCGTCGCCGACGACGAGATGGTGGCCGGCTGGAGCCGCCTTGGCGTGCTCCGACCGCGTCGCCTTCCCGACGGCCGGGTCGTCGTGGTCGAGGGGGAATCGGCGGACACCAGCACAGACTCGGGGACTTCGGTTACCGCGTGAACATGTCGACCCGGCACCCGCCGGATCGCCTGCAGTTCGGTAGGGACGCCGCCACGGAAGGACTTTTCGGCATTCGACCGGTCAGAGGTCGAGCACGAGACCGTCGCCTGCCGCTCGGGATACGCAGGTGAGCATAAAATTCACACGCTCCGAGTCGGGCAGTATGCGGTCGCGGTGCTCGACGTCTCCGGCGAGCACCGCGACCTTGCAGGTGCCGCAGAAACCTTGCTGGCAGGAGTAGGCGACGCTGGGGATCTCGCGTCTGATGGCAGCGAGTGCCGGCTCATCGGCGCTGACGCGGATCGTTGTCCCGCTGCGCGCCAGCCGCAGGCCGAATTCCTTGCCGCCGACGACCGGCAACGCCGAAAAGCGTTCGGTGTGCAACGATCCCGCCGGGTTGACCACGAACATCGTGCGCTGCGCGGCCTCGAGCACCGGCGGCGGGCCGCACACGTACACCGCCGCGCCGGGATCCGCCCTCGCGATCAGATCCGCGACATCCGGGGTGCCGAATTCGTCGTCGGGGCGGATCTCGAGCTCGCCTCCCGCACATGTGCTCAGTTCATCCAGAAACGGCATCGTCGCACGCGACCTGCCGAGGTAAGCCAGCTTCCAGCGGGCTCCGGCAGCCTCGGCCGCGCGCACCATGGGCAGGATCGGCGTGATTCCGATGCCGCCCGCGATGAACAGGTACGACGGCGCCTCGATGAAGGTGAACGCGTTGCGCGGACCTCGAATTCGGAGGGCGTGGCCGGCGCGCACGACCTCGTGTAACTCCCGCGATCCGCCGCCGCCGTCGTGGATTCGCCGAACGGCGATCCGATAGCGCGTCCGGTCGGCGGGTTCACCGCACAACGAATACTGGCGCTGCCGCCCCGAGGGCAGAAACACATCCAGATGCGCACCCGGCCGCCACTCGGGCAGCCGCTGCCCACCCTGCGCGACGAGCGTCAGGCTCAGCACGTCTTCGGCCTCGACACACATCGACTCGACGACGAGATCCAGCTCGAAGCCGCTGCGCCGCAGGGGGTTCGACCGCGAAAGCAACCGCGCGACCTTACCCGCGACGAACACCTGCTTGTAGGCATCCATGGCGACGCCGAGCATTCGCATGCCCGCCGAAGGCACGAATTCCGCTGCCACCGTTTCGGTTCCCATCCATCGCTCGTCGGCCGCGCCGCGGGCGACCCGGCCGGATATCGCGCTGTCGCGCCCACCAGTCCGCGCTGCGACGAGTGCCACGTCGTTGCGCATGATCTGACAGTACAGCGCAACAAATAACATTGCACTGTTGCAGCAACAATTAGATCAAGAATGTTTCAGAAAGTGCGATCCCTGCTAGCGTCGAAGCGTGACCGCCACGCCCACGACCTCGTCGAATACGCGCGAATCGGCCGAAGCCATCGAATCGCGCATCCTCGACGCCGCACTGGTTCAGTTCGAACAGGTCGGGATCAAAAAGACGACGATCGAGGACATCGCCCGCCGCGCCGGCGTCGATCGGGTCACGGTCTACCGTCGCGTCGGCTCCCGCGACGACGTCGTGCAGATGGTCACCACCCGCGAAGTGGGGCGCGTGCTCGCCGAACTCGCCGAGATGCCCGCACGCCACGACACCCTCGACGGACTCGTCGCCGACATTTTCGTCACGGTCGTCACCCGATGGCGCACCCATCCCCTCGTGCAACGGATGCTGGCCCTCGAACCCGAGCGAGTCCTTCCGCAACTCACCACCGGTGGCGCCGCCACCTTCGCCATGTCGGTCGCGGCGACGTCCGCCGCGCTGCAACAGGCCGTCGACAGCAAGCTGCTGCCGGACTCCCCCGATGTGCGGACCCGTGCGGAGATCGTCTGCCGTTTCGTGCATTCACTCGTCCTGCAGCCGGACGGATCCATCCCGCTCCAATCCACCGAAGAGCTCACCGAATTCGCCCGAAAGTATTTGGCGCCGATCATCTCCGGCTGAAATTCGCCGATTCCGTCTATACCTCGCGCCCCGCGCAACTGCCGACCGAGGGGTATCACGTGGCCCGGCAACTGTTGACCGCGCGCGACGACCACACGATGGCCGCCACCGTCACCGACCGGTCGAGCGGCCTCGCGGCCCAGACATAGCCACAAATTCGCCACACACGGGGGTTCGGCATTTCTCCCCGACCCGGCCGCGCCGACCGCTTAGGCTGGCAACCGCCGCAACGTGCGACAAATACTCGAAGTCGAGAAGCGATAAGAGGTAGACGTCCAGGAGGTGCGGAATGCCGGAAGCCGATCGTTGGCACCGATCACGTCCACTATTGATTGCGAGCATATTGCCGCTTGCGGTCGCACTCGGAACCGGAGTAGCCGACGCATCCCCGGTTGACACCGCGCAGGCGCCGACGACAGCGGACTGGCTCTCGCCGGCACACCAGGTGCAGTGGCAAGGTCCTTTCCCGGCGGATCTGCTCGCCGCCGACAGATGGACCCGCGTCGCGACGGTGGACTCGCCGGACTCGCCGCCGGCCGTGGATCAGGAGGCGATCCAGGCGTTCTGCGCGTACGTCCCCGTAGATCCCCGCACATGCATCGCCACCACCATCGACGCGGCCGTCGGTGCGGCGATCGGCGCAGGCCTCGCCGCAGGGGTGTCCGCGCCCGTCGCGATAGCCGTCGGATTGGTCGGCGCGGGCGCCGGGTTCATCGCCGGTATCCCGTTCCTGCCGACCGGCTTGGTTGTCGGCCCGCTCCTGGGCGCGGCCGTCGGCGTCGCCGTCGTTGCCGGACCTGCCGCCCTGCTCGGTGCGGCGTTCGGGGCGGCGGTCGGGGTGATCGTGGGCATCACCACGCCCCTCCCACAAGAGGACGTCCGAACCGAGGGATCCGGCGCGCCCACCACCTAGCCGAGACAAAACGCGCTCATCTATCCAGTCGTGCGTTGAGAATCCGGGCGATCTGGGCAATCGCACCCGGTTCGGTCATCGCGAGGTGGGTCGCATCGATGTCGAAAATCGACATCTGCCCGCGGACCACCCGCGCCCATCCCTCGTGACCCGCAGCATCGGATCGCCTTTCCCGCGCCGCGGTGAAATAGAGCATGTCGCTGTCCAAGACCGCGGGCCGCCACGCACTGGCCGCCCGGATCGCCAGGTTGTAGGCATCGGTCAGGCGCTCGATCCGTGCGGCGTCGATACCGAGGCTGCCCCCGAGGTGCCGTTCGATCAGGTCGGCGGCCTCCTCGGCAGTCGCATCGGGGCTCACGAAATCGACGCCCATGACCGGGCCGAGATTGCTGATCAGTTCGCCGGCCGTGACGGCGCGCAGCGTCGACTCGTCGACACCGTCCACCTCGGCGTCCAGCAGTGCCAGTAGCGCAACCTGTTCACCGGCGGCGCGCATCTCGACGGCAATGGCGTGAGCGATCACACCACCCAGCGACCAGCCGAGGAGATGATAGGGGCCGTGTGGCTGAACCGCGCGAATCTCGTCGAAGTAGCGTTCGGCCATTTCTTCGATCGATATCGGACCGGGGACCTCGCCGCCGATTTGTGGCGCCTGTATGCCGTAGATCGGTCGACCGTCGGAGAGGTACCGGTCGAGTACGCGGTAACACCACGACAGGCCCAAGGCCGGGTGGATACAGAACAGTGGTGGTCGCTCACCGCCGGTCCGGATCGGCAGCAGCGTGTCGAAGCCGACATCGGTCCGGTCGATGGCGGCACCGGAGCGCATTCTGGATTCGATCCGCTTTGCCAGGTCGGCCGGGCAGGGATCCGACACCATCCAGCTGATCGGAACCTCGTAGTCGAGTCCTTTCCGCAACTCGCTCACCACTTGCACCGACTTCAGCGAGTTGCCACCCAATGCGTAGAAGTCGTCATCGGCGCCCACCCGATCCACGCCGAGTACCACTCCGAAGGCCCGCGCGACCTCCCCTTCCAGCCACGACGATGGCTGTCTGAACTCCCCTACCGCGAGCACCGGCTCCGGTAGCCGCGTGCGGTCCAGCTTGCCCGAGGCGGTGAGGGGCACCGTGTCCAGCACCATCACCGTGGTGGGCACCATGTAGTCGGGCAGTTTGGCTGCCGCGTGCGCCGAGACCGCCGCGGTGTCGACCGTGGCGCCCGCGGCGGGCACGAGATAGCCGACCAAGTGGTCCACCGCACCGGTGGAGCGCACCACAGCGATCGCCCGGGCGATGCTGGGGTGCTCGGCGAGTACTGCCTCGATTTCACCGAGTTCGATACGCAGGCCACGCAGCTTCACCTGGAAATCGGTGCGGCCCAGGTATTCCAATTCGCCGGTCTGGCGCCAGCGCACCAAGTCGCCGGTGCGGTACAGACGCCGGCCGTCACCGTACGGGTCGGGCACGAACCGTTCCGCGGTGAGGCCCGGACGTGACTGATAGCCGCGCGCGAGCTGGGTGCCCGCCAAGTACAGCTCCCCGGCGACACCGGGCGGTACCGGATGTAACCGGTTGTCGAGTACGTATGCCCGCGCGTTCCATACCGGTGTGCCCATCGGCATGCTCCCGCTGTCGGCTTCGGTCACCCGATGCGCGGTCGCGCACACGGTGAACTCGGTCGGCCCGTACAGATTGTGCAACTCGACTCCGGGCACTATTCGCCGCACCGCGGCCACCACCTCGGGGCCGAATGCCTCACCGCCCACCAGAAGCGTCCGCACCGACTCCAGCGACTCCGCAGGCGCCGCGTCCGCGAGTACCGCAAGCATCGACGGCACGAACGCGGTGATCGTGACCCGCTGGGCGGCAATGGTTTCGGCGAGATAGGCGGGGTCGGTATGCCCGTCGGCTCGCGCGATCACCAGCCGCGCCCCCACCGCCAATGTCGCAAATAGCTCCCACACCGACATGTCGAACGTGGCCGGGGACTTCTGCAGCACGACGTCATTCGGCGTCAGCGCGTAGACCCCGCTGAACCATCGCACCTGGTTGACCACCGAACAATGCGATATCGCAACACCTTTCGGTCGACCCGTCGACCCCGAAGTGAAGAGCACGTATGCGATGTTGTGCGGTCGCAGCGGTACGAGCCGATCGGCGTCGGTGACCGGCGCGTCATCGAATCCGGACAGCTCCAGCCCATCGAGGGAGGACAACTCCAGCACCGGTGCGGCGATCGACAGCATGTACGCGATGCGGTCGGCCGGCAGGTCCGGATCGACCGGCACGTACCCACCGCCTGCGGCGTGCACCGCGTACATGGCGGTGACCTGGTCCAGTGAACGCCGCACCCGCAGCGCCACCAACGACTCCGGACCCACTCCGCGAGAAATCAACCACCGCGCCAACCGGTATACGCGAGACGCGAATTCCGCATAGGTCAGCGTCTGTTCTCCGGCTATCACCGCGGGCCGGTCCGCATGCGCCTGCGCGGAGTTGGCGAAGACGGAGGCGAGCGTCTCGCCGGGACGGAGCCCGCGATCGGTCGAATTCCACCGCGTCAGAATGGCTTCCCGTTCATCGGCGCCGAGCAGATCCACCTCGTGCACCGGCTGTGCCGGATCGGTCACCAGTGCGCCGAGCAACCGCAGCAGGCGATCGACGATCGTGGTCGCTGTCGTCGCGTCGAAGAGGTCGCTCGCGTAGATCACCCCGCCGCTGATGCCGGCCGGGCCACCGGTGGAGTCATAGGAATCCGACATCGTGATCTGCAGATCGAACAGTGCGGTGTCGGTGTCGGCCGTCACGGCCGACGCCGAGAGCCCCGGCAGTTCGAACTGGGCCATCGCGACGTTCTGGAAGGCCAGCATCACCTGGAACAGTGGATGGTGGGCGTGCGACCGCACCGGGTTCAACTCCTGCACCAGCCGCTCGAACGGAACATCGGCGTGCCCGAACGCGGCCAGATCGGTCCCGCGCCCTTGTTCGAGGAGCTGGGTGAACGTCATCCCCGGGGTCAACCGGGTCCGCAGCACCAGGGTGTTGACGAACATTCCGACCAGATCGTCGAGTTCGGGCTCGCCGCGTCCCGCATACGGAGTGCCGATCGCTATGTCGTCCGTACCCGCCAGCCGGGCCAGCGTCGCCGCCAGCGCAGCGTGGAAGACCATGAACAGCGTCGTATTGTGTGCTCGGGCGACCTGCTGTAATCCCGCATGCAGATCGGCACCGACGGTTATCGGTACGCTCGCGCCCGCATAGGTCTGCATGGGCGGACGCGGTCGGTCGGCCGGCAGCTCGAGCAAAACCGGGAGGTCCGCCAATTCGTGTGTCCAGTAGTCGATCTGGGCACGTAGCAACGATTCGGGATCGGCTTCGGTCCCCAGCACCGTCCGCTGCCAGATCGCGTAGTCGGCGTACTGCACCTGCAGCGGCGGCCAATTCGGCGCCTCCCCGAGCAGGTGTGCTGTGTACGCGGTCATCATGTCCCGTGCCAGCGGGCCGAGTGACGAACCGTCGCAGGAAATGTGGTGCACCACCACGGCCAGGACCCACTCGTTCGGCCCGAGCTCGAACAACCGTACCCGCACCGGCGCCTCGACCGTCACATCGAACACCGTCGAGACGAACGCCGACAACGACTCGGCCAGTTCCGGTTCCGCGACCGAGGTCACCGTCATCGGCGCACACGCCGCGGCGGCGGGCAGGACAACCTGCGACGGCTCACCCTCGGCATACGGGTATACGGTCCGCAGTACTTCGTGCCGGTTCAGCACATCCTCGATGGCCGCGCGCAGCGCGTCGAGATTCAGCTGTCCGGACAGCCGTAGCACGATCGGAATGCTGTAGGCGGCCGAGCCGGGCTCGAGCCGGTTCAGGAACCACATCCGCTGCTGCGCGTACGACAGGGGAATTCGCTGCGGCCGTGGCTGTGCGGTCAGCGCTACCCGTCCGGTGTCGGCCTGCGATTCGGCGCGCGCGGCCAACCGCACGACCGTCGGCGCCTCGAAAATCATCGACGCCGGGATGGTCGCGTCGAGTGCGGCGCCGATCCGCGCGGCTACCCGGGTGGCCACCAGGCTGTTGCCGCCGAGCTCGAAGAAGTCGTCGTCGGCGCCCACGGGACCGTCGATGCCGAGGACATCGGCGAATACGCCTGCGACTATTTCCTCCACCGGTGACGCCGGGGCCCGGAATCGCTTGGCCTGGACAACGGGTGCGGGCAGGGCCGCGCGGTCGAGCTTTCCATTCGGCGACAGGGGGATCGCGTCGAGGATCATCACCGCGGCGGGCACCAGGTACGACGGCAGCACCTCGGCCAACGCCGCGCCCAGCTGTTCGCCCGAGAGGCTCGCCCCGGTTTCGGGCACCGCGTAGGACACCAACTGCGCAGGACCCGTGCCCGTACGCCACGGCACCGTGACCGCGTATGCCACCTCCGCCCGCGCGCTCAGCACCGCGTCGATCTCGCCCAGCTCGACCCGGTAGCCACGGATTTTCACCTGGAAATCGTTGCGCCCCAGGAACTCCAGGTCACCGTCGGCATTCCAGCGCACCACATCACCCGTGCGGTACATGCGGCGTCCCGGTTCCCCGAACGGATGCGCCACGAACCGCGCCGCGACGGTAGCGGCCATGTTCAGGTACCCGCGCGCCAGCGCGAGGCCCGCCAGATACAACTCTCCGGCCACCCCCACCGGCACCGGCTGCAGCCGGGCGTCCAAGACCAGCGCCTGTATTCCGGGCAGCGGGACACCGATCGTCGGCCGGTCATCCGCTTGCAGAACACGCGTCGCCGTGGCGACTATCGTGGCCTCGGTCGGCCCGTACAGCACCTGGAACTTCCGGGCGCCCGCGACGTCGGTGCCCGCCCATCGGCTCACGAGATCCGCCGGGACCTCCTCACCACCGGACATCACCAGCCGCAAGTCGTCCAGCCCAGCCGGATCCAGCGACGCGAGCGCGGCCGGGGTCATGAACGCGTGGGTGACCCGCTGCACGCGCAAGAACTCGGCCAGCTCACCGCCGCCGTAGATCCCCGTCGGCGCCACGACCAGTGCACCGGCCCGGCTGACCGCAATCAGGATCTCCATCAGTGCGGCGTCGAACGATGGCGACGCGAAATGCAACACCCTGGACGTGTGCTGGAGCTCGCGGTCGGCGCGCTGCCCCGAGACGAAGTCGGCAATGCCGGCATGCGTGATGGCGACGCCCTTCGGCACCCCGGTGGATCCGGAGGTGAAGACCACGTAGGCGACATGCGAGGCCCGCAGCGGCCGCGTCCGCTCGTCATCGCCGATCGGGCCGGTCGCCGCCCCCGGGGGGGTGGGGGGGGCGGGGTGGGGGTGCCCACCCCGCCGGGATGAGCGGGATTGAAAAAGTGACCAAACCGGGGGGCACACCCACCGCGGTTCGGGT
>NZ_JBHVDF010000011.1:189296-201535 GCF_042802915.1 Nocardia sp. NPDC057440 | reverse complement strand
GAGGGGTTGTTTACCCCGCGGTGGGCCTGGGGGGCGCCGCGCCGGGGCCGCGGCGAGTCATAAGCGCCGTGGGGGCGGGGGCCGCCGGGGTCGTTCGGCGCGGCCACGGCCGGGTCGTCGAGCACGATCCAGTCCACCGAATCGGGCACCTGGGCACGCGCCGACGACACCGTAACCCCTAGCCTCGCACCAGAATCCGACACCATCTGCTCGATCCGGCCTTCGGGATAGCTGGGGTCCACCGGCACGTATGCCGCACCCGACTGCACCACCGCCCACCACGCGACGACGGACTCCGTCGACCGTGCTACCGCCACCAGTACCGGATGCTCCGGTCCGGCGCCACGGCGGATCAGCAACCTCGCAAGCCGGCTCGATCGTTCGTCCAGCTGTGCATACGACAACGTGGCATCCCCCGAAACAACGGCGATACCGTCGCCGTTGTCCCGGACGGCCGAGGCGAACACCTCCGGCAACAATCCGGACGGCTCCAGCGCCTCCACGGTGGGTGCCCCAACCCGCGACGTGAGCGCCGAGCGCTCGTCGGCTTCCAGCCAGTCGATATCCCCGATTACTACGGCCGGATCGTCGACGACGGCTTCCAGTACCCGCACCAGCCGTCGGACAATTCCCGCCGCGGTCGCCTCGTCGAATAGATCCCGAGCATAGGTCATCATTCCCGAGATGCCTTGCGCGACAATCGCATTGCCTGATGAATCGGACAGCACCAGTTGCAGGTCGAACTGACTCGCGCCGGTATCCACATCCGCCCGCGCAACCCGGACCTCGGGCAGCACCACATCGACCGTGGACACGTTCTGGAACGCCAGGGCCACCTGGAACAACGGATGCCGCGCCGCCGACCGCTCCGGGTTCAACTCCTCCACGACCCGCTCGAACGGCACGTCTGCGTGCTCGAACGCCAGCAGGTCCGTCTCCCGGGTGCGCATCAGCAACTCGGTGAACGGCTCGCTCGTATCCACCCGGGTCCGCAATGCCAGCGTGTTCACGAACATCCCCACCAGATCGTCCAGACCAGGCTCACCCCGCCCCGCGACCGGGGTGCCGATCACTACGTCATCGCTGCCACTGAGCCGCCCCAATACCGTTGCCAGCGACGCATGCATCACCATGAACAGCGACGACCCCCGCGACCGTGCCAGCGTGAGCAGCCGTTCGTGCAGCCTCGCACCGATCTCCACCGGTACCCGGCCTCCCGACAGCGATGCGACGGCCGGACGTGGGCGGTCCGCCGGTAGTTCCAGCCGGTCCGGTGCACCCGAGAGCGTCGAGCGCCAGAACTCCAGCTGCGCGGACATCAACGACTCCGGATCGTCCGCGGCACCCAGCATCTGCCGTTGCCACCACGCGAAATCCGCGTACTGCACAGCGAGCGGCTCCCATTCCGGCGCCTGCCCGGCCAGTCGCGCGGCATACGCCGCCATCACGTCACGGGCCAGTAGCCCCATCGACTGACCATCGCCTGCGATGTGATGGACCACCACCACCAGCAGGAATTCCCCTGTGCCACTGTCGCGCTCGGCGTCCAGCTCGAACAATCCCACTCGCATCGGCACTCGGACTGTGACATCGAATCCACGCCGCACGAAGTCGCCCACCACATCCTGGACCGAATCCGCGGGCACTCGCACCGGCCCCACCGGCACCGCGGGCTCGTCGAGAACGACCTGCCGCGGCTCGCCGGAGGCTTCCGGATATATCGTCCGCAGTACTTCGTGACGTGCGACCACATCTGTGAGCGCGGCCGCCAGCGCTTCGGTGTCCAGCCGTCCCGACAACCGCAGCATCACCGGAATGTTGTAGGCCGCGGAGTCCGGCTCGAACCGGTTCAGGAACCACATCCGCTGCTGTGCCAGCGACAACGGCACGGGGCCGGGGTGCGCTCCGGGCAGCAGGGGCAACCGGCCCCCACCGCTGACCGCCGCTGCGAGCGCGGCCAATTCGCCGACGGTCGGCGCCTCGAATACCGACCGCACCGGCACTCGCACGGCCAGCGCCGCTCCGATGCGCGCCACCACCATCGAGGCGCTCAGCGAATCGCCGCCCAGCGCGAAGAAGTCGTCGTCGACTCCCACCCGGTCCACGTCGAGCACCTGCTCGAATGTCCGCGCGACCAACTCTTCCAACCCTGGCGATGGCGCCCGGAATTCTCGCGCGACGGCGACGGGCTCGGGCAACCGCTCGCGATCCAGCTTCCCGTTGACGGTCAGCGGCACCTCATCCAGCACCATGACCGCGGACGGCACCATGTACCGGGGTAACGCCTCAGCCAGTGCCGCACGCAACTCCTCGCCCGATACCTCCGTCCCTGTCGCAGGCACGACATAGGACACCAGCAGCCCTCGCCCGCCATCGCGGCGCGGCACGGTGACCGCATATGCCACATCCGCACGCGCACCCAGCACCGCGTCGATCTCCCCCAGCTCGACTCTGGTGCCGTGCACCTTTACCTGAAAATCATTGCGCCCCAAGAACTCCATCTCGCCATCGACGCTGCGGCGCACCACGTCACCGGTGCGGTACATGCGCTGGCCCGGCTCCGCGAACGGGCAGGCGACGAACCGTGCCGCGGTCAACTCCATCCTGGCGACGTAGCCATCGGCCAGGCCGGCGCCGAACAGGTACAGCTCGCCCGCGACACCGTGTGGCACGGGGCGCAACCAGGTATCCAGGACCACGGCCGCGACGGGACCGACCGGCCTGCCGATCGTGATCGCGGCACCGGGCGCCAGTGCCTCGCCTGCGGTAGCCCAGATAGTGCTTTCGCTCGGCCCATAGAGATTGACCATGGTGCGATGCGGCGCCCATCGATCGACCAGTTCCGGCCCGACCGGCTCACCGGCTGTTGCCAGCACACGCAGCCCGTCGAGACCGTCGCACGAGACGGTCGCCAGCACCGAGGGAGTCACTACCGCATGCGAAATACGTTCGCGCCCGATCAGATCCGCCAGCTCGGGGCCGGCGTAGACATCGGCCGGCGATACGACCAGCCGGCCGCCCGAGCCGTGCGCCATCAACAACTCGAAGACCGAGGCGTCGAAGCTGGGCGAGGCGACCTGCAGTACCACCGAGGTCGGGTCGACGCCGAGTATTCGCCGCTGCGCCGCGACGAGATCGGCCAGGCCGCGATGGCTGACGAGTACGCCCTTGGGCGCACCGGTCGACCCGGAGGTGTAGCTCACGTACGCGGTCTGACCCCGCCGAATCGGTCCGCCGCGTTCGTCATCGGTGATCGGCATGGCAGGAACCGAGTCCACGGCGCCGAGCAGCTGGTCCTGGTCGAGTATCAGCCAGTCGACGCCGCCGCCGGGAAGATACTTCCTGACGGACGTGTCGGTCAGCCCGAGCACGGTTTTCGAGTCCGACAGCAGAAATTCGATCCGCTCCGATGGCAGGGTCGGATCGATCGGCAGGAATGCGGCGCCGGTCTTCGCCACGGCCCACAGAGTGACCGTCGCCGCCAGGGATCGCGGAAGCGCGGAGGCGACGACCGCTCCCCGCTGGGCGCCGTACCGCAGCAGGACCCGGGCCAGATATGCGGATCGCTCGTCGAGGTGCCGGTAGGTTATGGCGGTCGTCCCGCACTGCACGGCGATCGCGTCGGGTTCGGCGGCAGCGGAAGCGGCGAGTATCCGGTCCAGCGTGTCCGGGATCTCCGGCTGCGCACCCGAAACCGGCCACGACGGCCCCGGTTCCTCGTCGAGCGGCAGCTCGCCCAGTCGCACGTCGGCGTTTGCGGCGATCCGGCACAGCAACGCGACGAAGCGGTCGAGAATGCGGCGCGCCGACGCGGTGTCGAATTCGCCGTCGTGGAATCGGAGGGTGATCCGCAGTCCCTCTGCCTCACCGTGCTCGGACTGTTTCGGTTCCACGACCAGGCTCAGCGGGTACGGCGTCGCGTCCACACCGCTGAGTTCGTCCACCTGCAGGCCCGCCGAAGCGACAAGTTGCTGTAGTGCCGTCCGGTCGACGGGGAACGACTGGAAGGTGATGGCGGTGTCGAAGAGTTCGGGCAGGCCGACGCTGCGGTGAATCTCGGGTAGGCCGATATGGTGATGATCCAGCATGCGGGCGTGCCACGCCTGAATGCCGGTCAGCAACTCGCGTACCGTCATGGTGGGTTCGAGCGGGACGCGCACGGGAATCGTATTCAGGAACATGCCGAGCGTCTGATCGACCAGCGGCAACTCTGGGGGCCTGCCCGACACCGAGGAGCCGAAGATCACATCCGTCTCACCGGTCAGCACGCGCAGATTCAGGGCCCAGGCCGCGGCGACCGCCGTATTGATGGTCACGGCCGCCTCGGCCGCCACTCGACGAAGTTCTCCGAGACGATCTGCCGTCAGCTGGGCCCCGACCTCGGCGGCGGATACCGAACTCGCCGCGCCCGCGTCGCGGGACACCCGGGTGGGCGCCTCGACGTCCGAAAAGGCTTGCGCCCATGCTTCTTTGGACACGGCGCTGTCCTGCCGACGCAGCCAGGACAGATAGTCGCGGTAGGAGGGAGCAGGTCCGGCGGACTCGATATGTTCGGGAGATCCGTAGTAGTCGAGTAGTTCTCGCATCAGCAGCGGCATCGACCAGCCATCCAGGATCACATGATGATTCGTGACGAGCAGCCGGAAGGACCCCGCATCGAGGCGGATCAGTGTGAAGCGCAGGAGCGGAGGAGCCGACAGGTCGAATCCCGCCGCCGCGTCCGCTGCGGCAATCGATCCCGGGTCGGCCGGAGATTCCGCATCGCCACCACCGGCGAGATCGATCTCCCGGAACCCGATCTCGGCATGGTCCAGCACGATCTGGCACGGCCCTGCCGCCGTCTCCACAAAGGCGGCCCGCAGGATATCGTGCCGGTCGACCACGGCCTGAGCGGCACATCGCAGGCGCTCACCGTCGACCGCGCCGGAAAGTCCGATCATCGTCTGGACGGTGTAGTTGTCTCCGGCATCCGGGTCGAAGGTCGAGTGGAAGTGCACACCGGATTGCATGGGCGACAACGGCCATACGTCGGACAGGCCGTGGTACTGCCGATCGAGCCGATCGATGTCGGGTTGGGTGAGCGCGACGAGCGGAGAATCCGAGGCGCGATCCGCCGTCGGGAGTCCAGGGGGTTCCTCGATTGTCACCGGAGCCGCATCGCCGTCCGCGATCGCGGCGAGGGCGGCAACCGTCTTGCCTTCGAATACATCTCGCGGCGTGAGCGTGAGCCCGGCGGATCTCGCCAGCGCCACCAGCCGCATCGAGACGATACTGTCCCCGCCGAGCGCGAAGAAGTTGCTATCGGCGGAGACAGTGTCGAGATGGAGCACATCGGCGAAGAGTTTCGCCACGACCTGCTCCATCTGCGTCGACGGCGGTCTGCCGCCTGCGGCGTCGGAATGGAAGGCCCGCTGCTGCAATGCTTTCCGATCGATCTTTCCCGTAGGCGTGCGCGGCATCTCCTCGAGCTGCACGATCGCCGCGGGATTCATATAACGGGGTAGCCTGCCCGAGAGATCGTCGCCGAGTGCCGCCACATCCACGGCAGCGCCCGGCGCGGGGACGACATAGGACACCAGAACCGGTTCGCCGGCAGGCCCTTTCACCGCAACGGTGGCGACGCTCGCCACATCCGGGTGCCGGGCCACGTGGGCATCGATTTCCCCCGGCTCGATCCGCAGGCCGTGAATCTTGACCTGCTGATCGCAGCGGCCCAGGTATTCCAGTGCCAATCCGGCGCGTCCGCGCACCCAGCGCACGGAGTCACCGGTGCGGTAGATGCGCGCACCGCGGGTGGATCGCGGATCCGCAACGAAGCGCGACGCGGTCACGTCCGGTCGATCGACGTACCCGCGGGCAAGTCCGGGCCCAGCGATATAGAGTTCGCCCGCGATACCGACCGGCACCGGTCGCAGCCACGTGTCGAGAACTATCGCGGACGCGCCCCGGATCGGGCCACCGATCGTCACCAGCTCGCCAGGTACGAGGGCATCCGACCCCGTCGCCCAGATCGTGCACTCGGTCGGTCCGTAATGGTTCATCAGCCGTCGCCCAGGACCCCACCGGTTCACGGTGTCCGACCCGGTCGCTTCGCCGATGACCGCGAGCGATGTCAACGACGGCGTCCGGGACGGATCCATGGTTTTCAGCACGGACGGGGTGATGATCGCGTGCGAAACCTGGTGCGACCGAACCAATTCCTCGAGGTCGGTTCCGGCGTACACCTCCGGTGGCGCCACCACGAGGCAGGCGCCACTGGCGTGCGCCATCAGCAACTCCGACAAGCAGGCGTCGAATCCCGGTGACGCGACCTGCAACACCACCGAATCCGTACCCGCGCCGAAGGCGTCGACTTGCGCCGCGACAAGTTCGGCAAGGCCTCGATGGCTGAGGTGGACCGCCTTCGGTGTGCCGGTCGAACCGGAGGTATAGATCACGTATGCCGCATTGTCGGCCGACAACCGGTCGGCCCCGGCCGGACCACCGGACGGACGCGGTAGACCCTCATGAGCGTCCGGAGCCTCAGCGTCCAGAATCAACCACTCGACAGTATCCGGAAGCTGCGGTGCAACAGCGCTGGTCGTCACGCCCAGACTGATCCGCGAGTCGGACAACAACTCCCCGATGCGCGCGGCGGGATTGCCGGGATCCAATGGCAGGAACGCGGCACCTGTTTTCGCCACCGCCCAGATCGCAACGACCAGTTCGGCCGAACGAGGAACGGCCAATGCGACGATCGACTCAGCGCGAGCACCGTGCCCGGCCAGCAGGCGAGCGAACCCGTCGGCGCGATGCTCCAGCTCGCGATAGGTCCACGTGGTGTCACCGCACCGGACAGCCACGGCATCCGGATACTTCCGTGCCGTCCCCCACAGGATGTCGCGCAGCACGAGCTCCGGGCCCGGCTCTTGGCTGCCGACCGAAAGCAGTTCCGCGCGTTCGGAATCCCAGCAGGGGGAGATCGCGGCGACCTTCCGTGCGGGATCGATGACGATCTGCGTGAGAAGCAGTTCGAATCGTTCGAGCAGCGTGCGGGCATCGTCCGAATCGAACCGGTCGGTGGCGAATTTCAGCGTCACCGCGTAGGTGGCGGGCTCGGCGGCGTCCGGTCGTCCGTCGCGCCTGGACCGCGGGGGGGTGACTTGCAAACTCAGCGGATACGGCGTGGCATCGTGTGCGTCGATCTCGACGAACCGCCATCCGGCGTCGGAGAGATTGCGCGCCAACAGTTCCCGGTCGAGCGGATACGACTCGAGCACCGTGGCGGTGTCGAACATATCGGTGATACCGGTGGCCCGTTGCAGCTCCGCCAAGCCGATGTGCTGGTGATCGAGCATTGCGGCCTGCTCGGATTGCACGCGAACGAGCAAGTCGCCGACGGTTTCGTCGGGTTCGAGCCGGACTCGGACGGGCAGCGTGTTGACCAGGAGTCCGACCATGCGTTCGACATCCGGAATCTGCGGTGGGCGGTGGGAGATCGTATTGCCGAACACCACATCCGACCGTCCGGCCAGGACAGCCACCAGCAATGCCCACGCCACCTGCAGGGCGGTATTGGCAGTGACGCCGTGCGAACGGCCCAGATCGAGAATCGCAGCGGTGGTCGCGGCGTCCAGGTTCAGGCCGACTTCACCGGCGTGCGCGGTGACGGTCCGATCCGGTCCGCTCGTGACCCGCGTCGGACTGTCGATTCCAGCGAGCATCTCCTGCCACGCGGCGATGGCGGCGTCGCGATCCTGAGCCTGTAGCCACTGCAGATACTCTCGGTACGAACGCGGGGGCGCGAGCTCGGCGGTATCGCAATCGGATGTGTACAACGAGAGCAACTCGTGGATCAGCAGAGGCATCGACCAGCCGTCCAGCACGAGGTGGTGGTTGGTGACCAGCAACTGGAACATATCGACACCGGTGCGCACGAGGTGGAAACGCACCAGCGGCGGGCGGGCCGGGTCGAACGGAGCCGCAGCCGCCGTCGCGAGTCGCCGAAGCGCTTCTGCCTGCCGGCCGACATCGCTGATATCGGTGATATTCGACTCGGCCCAATCGACGCTGGTGCCGCGCAATACGATCTGACGTGGCCCATCGCCACTCTCGACGAACGCGGTCCGCAGGCTGTCGTGCCGGTCGATGAGCACCTGCGCGGCCCGCCGCATCCGCTCCCCATCCACCTGCCCGGCAAATGTCAGCGCCGCCTGCACGATGTAGCCATCGACGCCGTCCCGGTCGTAGACCGTGTGGAACAGCAGCCCGGACTGCAACGCGGTGAGTGGCCACACATCGGTCATCGACGGGTATTCCCGCAGCCAGTGGTCGACATCGTCCTGCGATACCGCGGTGAGGGGGAAGTCCGATGGAGTGAAGCCGCATACGGATTCGGATCGGACGTGATCGGCGAGCGCCGCCAGGGCACGAGCCCACAGCCCTACGAGCTCGTCGACCTCCCCACCTGCCAGCACCTGCGAAGCGAACTCCCAGGTCACGTTGAGTTCGAGCCCGTCGCGACCTTCCTCGGCGATCGCATTGATATCGAGCACGGCGGACAACGCCATCCCCGGATCGCTCGTCGCGGTCAGTGCGGGGAATTCGGTGGTGGGCGCCCAGGGGCCCGAGCGTTCACCGGCACCCACCCGCCCGAGGTAGTTGAAACTGATCTGAGGTTCGGGCAGATCCGCGAGCTCGGCGCTCCCCTGGGAATCGAGATGACGCAGCATCTGATAGCCGATGCCGTTACCGGGCACCGCCCGCAGCTGCTCCTTCACCTGCTTTATCGCAAGTCCCGCGCCCACGCCGCCGGCCAGCGCATCGTCGAGGTCGATATTCCCGCATTCGATCCGGACCGGGAAGCGCGTGGTGAACCAGCCCACGGTGGCGCTGAGATCGGCGCCGGGTACGGCCCGCTCCTCGCGGCCGTGTCCCTCCAGCGAGATCAACTCTCCCGCGGCCGCCGTCTTACCGCGCCTGCGCCGCCACTCACCGAGTGCCAGTACCAGGGCCGCCAGCAGCGGATCGTTGGCACCGCAGTGGAAGCGGTCCGGAATGGTGGTGAGAACCGCCTCGGCAACCGCTGCCGGGATGCGCTGATGTACTCGGCCCGCGGTGGCCCCGACATCACTATCCGGGATCAGACGGCGCAATCCGAGTAGCTGATCGCCTGGCTCGAGTACCTCCTTCCACAGGTCGAGCTCCGCGGAGCGCCTGCCCGGCGTCTGCTCGACCAGGCCGTGTACCCACCGCCGGAACGAGGTAGTGACCGGGCCGGCATGCGGTTCGCCGCCGTCGGAAACCTGCGACCAGGTCTGCGCGAGATCGGCGAGGATGATGCGCCACGACACCGCGTCGACGGCGAGATGGTGGACCACCAGCCACATCAGGTCGGGTCCCGAGCCGTTGCGATCCTGAATCCAGACGGCCTGCATGAGCACACCGTTGCCGGGGTCCAATCGATCCGCGGCTTTGTGCAGGTGCCGGTCGACTTCGGCGGCGTCACGTCGATCGAGCCGAACGATGACGAGTGCGGCGTTCGGGTCGACCGCTTCCCGATCGAGTACCTCGACGTACCGATCAACCGAATCGCCGCCGCGCAGTACCGCGCGCAGCATGTCGTGGCGGTCCAGCAGGGATCCCAATACGCGCACGAGACCCGCGCGATCGACCCGCTCGGGAAGCTGCACGAGCGCGGCCTGCGCAAATCGGTCGTAGTGACCCCGATCGAGCATGGCGTGCACGATCGGCGACAACGGCATCGGCCCGGTGCCGCCACCGGGCAGCTCGGCCAACGCGGGGATATCGCGGGCTTCCGTCGCCGTGGCCGCCAGGCCCGCGACGGTCTTGTGCACGAACACATCCTGGGTGGAGAAACTCAGGCCCTCGGCCTTGGCCCGCGCCACCAGCCGGATCGACAGAATGCTATCGCCGCCCAGGGCGAAGAAGCTGTCGTCCGCCCCGACCAGAGGCACGCCGAGCACCTCGGTGAACAGCCTTGCGACCACCTTTTCCCGGGCAGTGGCCGGCGCCCGACCGACCGGCGCGGTCCCGAACTCGGGCTTCGGCAAAGCGCTGCGATCCAGTTTGCCGAAGGCGTTCACCGGAAGGCTGTCCAACGAGAGGATCACCGCCGGGACCATATGCGGCGGCAGCGAATCGCGGGCGAAGCGCTGGAGTTCGAGCGGATCGATCCGACGGCCGCTGACCGGGACGACGTAGGACGCCAGCACGGTCGTGCCTGCGTTGTTCTGCACAGGCACTGTGACGGAGAGATACACGTCCTCGTGTGTGGTGAGCGCGGCGTCGATTTCACCAGGTTCGATCCGGTATCCGCGGATCTTGACCTGGAAGTCGCTGCGCCCCATCAATTCCAGCGTCATCTCGGCGTTGTCACCGGTCCAGCGCGCGATGTCGCCGGTGCGGTACATCCGCTCGCCGGCACCCCCGTACGGATCGGCGACGAACCGGGCGGCGGTTTCGACGAACAGATGGCTGTATCCACGGGCCAATCCCGGCCCGGCGAGATACAACTCGCCCGCGGTGCCCTTGGGCACCGGTTGGAGCGTTCGGTCCAGCACCATCGCCGCGACGCCACGGATGGGGCCGCCGACCGTGTGGGCGTGGCCGGGTCTGAGCATGGCGCCGACGGCGGTCACGGTGGTTTCGGTGGGACCGTATTCGTTGTACACGGACAACGACGGTGTCCACCGATCGATGACGTGCGGTGGACATACGTCGCCGCCGACCACCAGCACTCGCAAGTCGGTCGCTGGATGCGGGTCCACGGTTGCCAGCATCGTGGGCGTCAGCGTCAGGTGGGTCACGTGCTCGTCGGCAAGCAGTTGCGTGAGCGGCTCACCGCCGGTGATCTCGGGCGGCACGATCACCAGCGTGGATCCGTTCGCGAAGCAGGTCAGAAACTGTTCAAGGGAAGCGTCGAAACTGGGTGAGAGGGCATAGGACACCCGGGATGTCGTGTCGATGCCGTATGTGGCGGCGCGGTCGGCAACCAGATTCGCGAGGCCGGTGTGCGTGACCTGGACGCCTTTCGACGCTCCGGTGGATCCCGAGGTATAGGTGATATAGGCGATGTTGGACGGCCGCAGTGGGCGGATACGGTCATCGTCGGAAATCGGCCCGGTCGCGGGGTCGCATTCCCCCAGGGTGGCGGGGTCGTCGAGAACCACATGGCGCATCGCCAGCGGGAGCCGCCCGCGCAGGGCGTCGACCGTGATCGCCACGGCTGCGCCGCTGTCGGCGACCATATGTTCTATCCGCTTCGACGGGTACTCGGGTGCCAACTGGACAAACGCGGCCCCGCATTTCGCGACCGCCCATGTCGCCAGGACCGATTCGACCGAGCGTCGCAGCATGATCGCCACCGCCGTGTCCGGCCCACAACCCAGAGCTATCAGCTGCCGGGCCAGCTGGGAGGATCTGGTGTCCAGCTCGCCGTACGTCATCGTCTGCCCGGCCGAGGTGATCGCGCACGCACTACGATTCCGGCGCGCGCTCTCGGTCAGAATCTCCGGAAGCAGCCGCGTTTCAACCCCGCTGGGCCCCCGCACCCGCAGCAGCGCAGACCGTTCCTGTACTTCGAGCAACGGCAGTCTGCTGACCGGACATCCCGCTCCCCCGGCGAGGAATTCGTGCAGAAACATGCGGAACCGCCGGTGGTGATCGGCGAGCTCGTCAGGGCTGTAGGCATTCGGATTTCCCTGGAAGTCGATGTGTGTACTGTCTCTGCCCGCGCCCGGGTAGATATTGACGAAAAGGTCGGCGGTAGGGCCTGAGGTGAGGACGTTCAGGCGGCCTGTCGTCTCGCCGAGCACAACCTCGTTCTCGATCATCATGAGGTTCACGGCCGGCCCGAAGGATGCCGCCTCGTCGCGCGCAATCCCCATATCGTGGAATATGTCCTCCTGGCGGTAGCGCTGCCGCCGAAGAGCACTCGTCAACTCGCTTTGCACAGCGGCGATCAGTTCACCGACGCTGCGGCCGGCGACCTGGACCCGCAGCGGGACCACATTTGCCACCATCCCCCCGGAACGGCGCAGCACGGCGGAGTGCCGACCCGAAACCGGCAGGCTCAGCATTACTTCATCGCTTCCGGTCATCCGCGCGAGATAAGCGGCGAACGCCGCGACGATGGTCGGGGGTGGGGGGGCGGCGCCCCGCGCCGCCGAGCGCCAGGCTGACAAGATGTCGGGGCCGGGGGCGACCGCGCGAGGGCGCACCCCCCCCGCCCGAGGGCG
>NZ_JBHVDF010000011.1:151864-189286 GCF_042802915.1 Nocardia sp. NPDC057440 | reverse complement strand
ACCACATCACCCTCATACTCTGGCGCGTCGCCACCCCGCTCTCGCTACGTCTGCGACCCGGTGTTGTGGGGGGGGGCCCCCCCCCGCCCCCCCCCCCCCCCCCCCCGACACTTTCCAGTAGATGCGCGGTGGCGTCGGGCAGCTCTGTGCTGACCAGCGCCGGATGGATGGTGGCCTTGCCCACGCGACCGGCCAGGCTGACGACGGGAGGCGCGCCTGCCAGGTGCTCCAGCCAGTATCCGCGGTCGTTGTCGAAACGCGCCGAACCTCGATACGCCAGATCCTGCTCGACGACGTCGCCCAGGTCCTGCGCCGCGCACGGCGCCGCTTCCTCGGACTTCACCCAAGCGTTGTACAACTCGGTTACCCGGTGCAGCATGGTCACCGCGGCAAACCCGTCGAGCGCGATATGGTGCGCGCGCTGATACCACAGGAAATGTTCCTCGCCGACCTGGAACACAATGCTGGTCATGAGGTCGTCATTCAGCAGGTCCAGCGGAGCAGAATAATCCTGAACCATAATTCTGTGCGCAGTCGCGATCGGATCGGCATGCCGGCGCAAGTCCATGACCGACACCGGAGCTCCATGCTCCTCGTCGACGAACTGACACGGCTCTCCGTCGACCTCGATCAGGCGCATATGCCCGGATCCGAACTCGCGACTGGCGGTTCTGCATGCCTCGGCCAGCAACTCCGCGTCCAACTCGCCCGCGACCTCGACGTACTGGGCCACAGATATCGGCGACGAATCCGCGAGGTGCTGGGCAAACCAGATTCCCCGCTGCGCCGCTGTCAATGGAAGAATATCGAATGACGGAAGTCGCGTGTATCCATTACCGTTGGAGCTCACGCCGGAACCGTTACCCGAATCCATGTTTCCGGAAGAACGGAATGAGCTGCTTTCCAACCGTTTCGACCGGTCCGGACTGCCCTCGATGCCACTCTTTCGGCCCATTCTCGACCTCCGATGATACCGTTCACTTCAGGTGATCGATTATATAGCTGTAAAGTTGCTAAAATCGGCTTGTTGGAATCTTTCAACACGGTGACGACAACCGGATCGCATGATCAGGAAGACGAAGTCATGGCGATCGGCACCCGACCTCGCCGACACATCCGCGGCGTCCTCGTCGGCCGGACGCCTCAGCCATCCGTCCATCATCAGGTTGCCCGCAGCGCGGGGCCCATGGACTGAGGTCACAAGTTTGAGCACCATTAGGCATCCTGTCGCAAATACGTCGAAGATGCTTGCCGCACCGTCAAGACGGCTATAACCTGGTACTAACGGCTGTCCCAGCACGAAGGAGCAGTTCAGACCGGTAAAACAGCAATGATATGGCTAACATTTGCCATGATCACTGATGCTACGCTACCGCCAGTTCCACCGCCCTACTGTCGACCTTGTAATACCAACCAACTGCGCGACTCGTTTCGAATGTTCCAGCACCAGGTAGACACCGAATCCCGCAGGAGATCCAGAGCCCCCGACCCGCCGATGAGATTCTCAACCCAAGGAATGCTCACAGTTAACTGTGATAGGTTGAAGGCCGCTGGCAGCGCCAAGGATCGACCTCGTGGTGGCCAAGGCTTTAGGGGTCACTGAATTTACGCTGCGAAATACCTGTTCCGCCTAGGGACGATCCGGAAGCGGCACTGGGAATGGCTATCTGCAACGGCCTTACGGCTCGACAGCGAGTTCACCGTCGACGGTCTGATCGGCGACGCGCCGTTCCCGCGACAGGATCCCGATCCTCCCCTGCGTCATGATGCCCCGTGCTCCAATGTGGACGTCTCGGGCTGCGCCACTGACCAGCTCCGACCCTCTTTTTTCTGCGCCTCCTACGGGCGAGCCGCGAAGATCCGGAACGTGGCGCCCTCCGGATCCTGGCAGGGCCACCTGGCCCCGAGGGGGAACTGCCTGCGAGGACGACTGATCATTCGGAGCTGACGTCGTTGCTGCCATGCGTGCGACATCCTTGCCCTCGTGATCAGCTCAGGGCGATCGCCGCTACGACCTCGACTGATGCCGACGACCCTGAGCGGCTACCACCGACATCGTGGCTTGACCCGGCTGTTCTAGCCAGAGGTGACGAATCCAAGGATGGCGACACCGCCGAACCCCGTCCCGGCCTACGTAAAACGCCGGATTCATGTCGTGCCCCCAGTCGGATTCGAACCGACACTTTGCAGATTTTAAGTCTGCTGCCTCTGCCAATTGGGCTATAGGGGCGCCCGGTCAGCGTACCGACTCGTACTGCCGTACCGAAATACTGTCGGACGGCTGTGCCTGCCACGCTAGGCCGGATGGGCATGCCTGGGCGACGAGTGGCGCATGATGGCGAGGTTCACGGCGTGTCGCCGCCCTCATGTGCTGCTCGTCGCGGAGTTCGCCGGTTCAGTCGGTGGCGTCTGCGGGCCGCGCTGTGCTGGGGTCTTCGTCGGGGGTAGTGCGCAGCACGGAGTGGCGGCGGCCGTAGCCGACGTAGACGAGCAGGCCGAGAGCCATCCAGACCACGAAGCGGATCCAGGTCTCGACGGAGAGGTTGAGCATCAGCCACGCGCAGGCCAGGACGCCAAGGATCGGGATGAGGGGGACCAGGGGGACTCGGAAGCCGCGCGGGAGGTCCGGACGGGTGCGGCGCAGGATGAGCACGCCGATGGCGACGAGCACGAAGGCGAACAGGGTGCCGATGTTGACCATCTCTTCGAGGGTGCCGAAGTCGATGAAGCCGGCCAGGATCGCACAGATGACGCCCACGATGACGGTCAAGCGCACAGGGGTGCCGTGCTTACCGGTGTGTGCCAGCTTGCGCGGCAGCAGCCCGTCGCGGGACATGGCGAACAGCACTCGGGTCTGCCCGAGGTACATCACCATGACGACGGTGGTCAGGCCGGCGAGCGCACCGATGGAGATGATGTTCTTCACCCAGGTCGCGCCGTGGATCGCGAAGGCGGTGGCCAGCGTGGCATTGTCACCGGCGAGGGCGGTGTAGGGGACCATTCCGGTGAGCACGAGGGAGACCGCGACGTAGAGCACCGTGACGATCAGCAGTGAACCGAGAATGCCCCGGGGCAAGGATTTCTGCGGGTTCTTCGTTTCCTCGGCGGTGGTCGCGACGACGTCGAAGCCGATGAACGCGAAGAACACCAGGCTGGCGGCCGCGAGCAAGCCATACCAGCCGAAGGTGCTGTGGCCCGCGCCGGTGAGGAACGAGAACAGCGACTGGTGCAGCCCCTCCCCTTCCGCTCCCGGCTGCGACGGCGGAATGTAGGGCTTCAGATTCGACGAGTCGAAATAGGTGGCGCCGACGACGAGTACCAGCGCGACCACGCACAATTTGATGGCCACCGCCACTGCGGAAACCCGGGATGAGACCTTCGTTCCGACCGCGAGCAACACCGCGAGAATCGCGATGAGAAGCACTGCGCCCCAATCGAAGGTGATGGACCCGAGATGCACGACCGGCTGCCGGGACCCCATCACTTCGCCGAGGTACTGCGACCAGCCCTTGGCCACAACGGAAGTCGCGAGCGCGAACTCCAAAATCAAGTCCCAGCCGATGATCCACGCGACCAGCTCGCCAAAAGTAGCGTAGGAGAACGTGTATGCACTGCCCGCTACCGGCACGGTCGAGGCGAACTCGGCGTAACAGAGCGCCGTGAGCCCACAGGCGATCGCGGCGAAGACGAATGCGAGCGAAACCGACGGCCCTGCAACATTTCCGGCGGTCCGCGCGGTGAGGGTGAAGATGCCGGCACCGACGACGACGGCGACACCGAAGACCGTGAGGTCCCAGGCGGTCAGATCCTTGCGTAGCTTGGAGTCCGGCTCGTCGGTGTCTCGGATCGACTGCTCCACGGATTTGGTGCGGAACAGAGCGTTTCGACGATCGGGTCGCGAAGTCGTCACACGGTCTCCTTGTATCGTTGATCTCGAAGGGGTACTCGAGACCTCGCTGAATGCTAGTGAACGCCTTGCATGTGTCGGCTCACCAAGGGTGACAAGGCAACGACTACCAGTCCCGCGAGAATCGCGACCGCGCCGGTGATGCCGAAGTAGGCGAATTCGTGGTCGGCGTCGTAGAAGCGGGCGAGCGTGCCCGACATCGAGGTGCCGATGCCGACCGAGAAGAAGTACAGCGCCATCATCTGGGCGCGGAAGGCTTCGGGAGCCAACTGGGTGGTGACCGAAAGGCCGATCGGCGAGAGCAGCAGCTCCGAGACGGCGAACGCGGCCATGATGCCGAGCACCGCCAGTGCCGGAACGGACTGGCCCTCGGTGCCCGAGAACAGCACGAACAGCCAGAAGGCCAGACCCATGCCGATCACACCCATGGCGAACTTGTGCGGTGTGCTCGGCGCTCGATTGCCCAGCTTGGTCCACATCACCGCGAAAAGCGGGGACAGCACGATGATCCAGACCGGCTCCACCGAGCCGATCCAGTTCGATGGTGCGGTCCAGCCGAAGACACTCCAGTTCATCCGCTCGTCGGAGTACACCGCGAGCACGGTGAAGATCTGCTGGAACAGTGACCAGAACACGGCATTCGCGATGAACAGCGGGATGAACGCGCGCACCCGGCTGCGCTCGACCGGATTCACCTTGGCGCTGGTGAGCATGACGGCGAAATAGACGATCGAGGCGACGACGATGACGCCGGTGGTGACCTCGGAGAGGTTGTCCAGGTTCACCAGCCCGATTGCCAGCGCCATCGCGACAACGATCGCCGCGCCGACCAGGAGTGCGGCGATCGGTCCGATGGCACTGCGCGGCAACGGATTGGGCACCTGCCTGCCCGCGGTGCCGAGGTTGCGCCGGAACACCACGTATTGCGTCAGCCCCAACGCCATGCCGACCGCGGCAGCGCCGAATCCGTAGTGGAATCCCCAATGCCTTTGCAGTAGACCGGTGAGCAGCGGACCGGTGAACGCGCCGAGGTTGATCCCCAGATAGAACAGCGTGAAGCCGCCGTCGAAACGCGGATCGCCGGGTTTGTAGAGCGTGCCGAGCAGCGAGGACGCATTGGCCTTCAGCCCGCCGCTGCCGAGCGCGACAAGCACGAGTCCGACCCCGACTCCGGCCAGGCCCGGCAACACCGCGAGCGCGATATGTCCGGCCATCACCACGACGCCGCCGTAGAACACGGTGCGCTCCATGCCGAGCAGCCGATCGGCGATCCAGCCGCCGAGCACCGTGGACAGGTACACCAGGCCGCCGTACGCGCCGACGATCCCGACGCCGGTGCTCTGTGACAACCCGAGACCGCCCTCGGCCGTCGAGTAGTACAGGTAGTAGCCGAGGATGGTGAGCATCCCGTAGAACGAGAATCGTTCCCAGAGTTCGACTCCGAAAAGGTTGGTCAGCCCAATGGGATGACCGAACAGGGTCCGGGCTTCGACCGGTTGCTCGGTTATAGCTGCGTCGGACATGCTCCGACCATCCCATGCCGGGCAGGAAATATCCGGCATCCGTAGGAAAGTTTCAGCGATCAGGTTTCGAGGCATGCTGTCCGCCGCGCATTAGGCTTGGCAACGCGGCCATCGACACCGATCGCGCGTTTTCCTCGGCACCATCGCCGTGCTGTCACGGCGCCACCCAAGAAAGCGGGAACATCGATGATCGACACCGAAGTCACCGTGCCTGTCACCCCCGAGCGGGCGTTCGCGGCACTCGCCGACGGCTGGCTGTATGCGAGCTGGGTGGTCGGCGCGTCGCATATCCGGGAAGTCGATCCCGGCTGGCCCGCGGTCGGCACCCGTATCCACTACAGCCTCGGGCTCTGGCCGCTGACTGTGCAGGATGTCACCGAGGTGCGCGCGGTGGACGCACCACGGATGCTCGACCTGGAGGCGCGGCTGTGGCCGGTCGGCTCGGCGCGCATCCGCTTGGACCTGGACGAGGTCGCGCCGGGCGTGACGCGCATCAGAATGACCGAACACGCCATGAGCGGACCCGGTCAGCTGCTGCCGAACGCCGTGCAGGGCCTGCTGCTCAAACCGCGCAACCAGGAGTCGCTGGGACGACTGTCCGATCTGATCGTCGGCAAGTCCCGAGCAGCGACCTGACCGGATCTCAGGCGATGGACAGCGCGATGCCGTCGAGGATGTCGTGCTCACTGACGATGAGTTCGGAGATGCCTGCACGCCGAGATAATTCGTCGGCGAGCACCTCGGTGATCACCGCACCGCCGCCGATGACGTCGACGCGGCCGGGATGCATGGGACCGAGGGCGGCGCGCTGGTCGTGATTCATGGCGATCAGACTGTCGCAGACCGCGTGGATCTGATCCGCGTTCAGGCGGGTCAGATGGACTCGCTCGGAGTCGTATTCGGGGAGATTCAGGGCGACGGCGGCGATGGTGGTCATGGTGCCCGCGACGCCGACCCATGTGTGCGCGCTCTCGACGGGAACGCGCGCGAAAGCCTCGGCTAGTCGCTGCGCGGCGAATTCCCTTGCGGCGCTGACCTGGTCGGCCGTCGGCGGGTTGCCCGGCAGACAGCGTTCGGTGATCCGGACACAGCCGATGTCGGCCGAAAATGCGGCCCGCACACCGTCACTGTCGCCGAGCACGAGCTCGGTCGAGCCGCCGCCCAGATCGACGACCACGAAAGGGCCACGCTCGCTGGATAATTCGCCGACCGCTCCGGTGAAGGACAGCCGCGCCTCCTCGTCGCCGGTGATCACCTCGGCCTCCGCGCCGGGCACCACGGCGCCGAGTTCGGCACGGGCCATGGCGAAGAAGTCTTCCCGGTTGGAGGCATCGCGAGTGGCGGAGGTGGCGACCATCCGCACCCGGCTGACACCGGCCTCGCGCATCAATACCGCGTAATCGGCCAGCGCGAGCCTGGTGCGTTCGATGGCCTCGGGAGCCAGCGAGCCGGTGGCGTCGACGCCCTGACCGAGCCGGACGATACGCATCTCACGATGCACGTCCGCGAGGCGGCCGTCGCCGAGCACGTCGGCGATCAATAGTCGGATCGAATTGGTGCCGCAGTCGACGGCTGCTACTCGGTCACTCATGCTGTGCTCCGTCCACTTCCACCGCGAGGTCCACTCGCCGCGAGGTTCGTTTCAGCGCCGGTCAGCGCCCGTCCGCCTGCGCTTCGGGCCGGTCGTATGCCGGCCAGTCAGCGGGAATCGCCGTGCCACGCAGACCATTGTCGGCCGCGAGCGCCACCGCCTCGTCGCCGAACGGATTGACGCCCGGCCCCTTCGCCAAGGCGTGCGCGATCAGCACATGCAGGCATTTCACCCGCTCCGGCATCCCGCCACCGGTGAAATCGGTGCCGAGGGACTCGATCTCGTTGCGCTCGGCCAAATAGCTCTCGTGCGCGGCACGATAGGCGGCTGCCAATTCCGGGTCGGCGGCGAGCCGGTCGGTCATCTCCCGCATCACACCCGCCGATTCCTGCCTGCTCGCCTCGGCGGTCAGCCTCGGGTCGGTCAGGTAGTACAGCGTCGGGAAAGGCGTGCCGTCAGGCAGCCTGGGCGCGGTCTTCACCACCGCGGGCAGTCCGTCCGGGGTGCGATAGGCGACGGCGAGCACACCGCGCGGTTCGCGGCCGAGCTGCTTGGCGATGATTTCGAGATCGCGGTCGGTCGGTTCGGTCACCTGGGTCCTTCCGGTCCTGGCAGGGGCGGCGCGGCAGGCGGTGTCGGCGCTACCGGATCGGCCGCGGGAGCCTGCGGTTGAGAGATGCTGCGCCACAGCTCGGTGTACCAGGGATCGGGCGCCTTCGATTTGGGCGCCGCGGTCGGCTGGGCGGGTGCTTCGATGCCGGGCACCTGCACGATATAGGGCGTCTCACCGGGCATCACCAGCCGCAGGCGGTCCCTGGCCTCGGACTTGACGTAGGCCGGATCCTGTTGCTGCGCACGGCGATCACGCAACCGGGCCAGATCGGATTCCAGCTCGGTGCGCTGCTGCGCCAAGTTCGCCGCCTCGGCCCGCTGCGTGAAGTAGGTGCGCAGTGGCACCGCCAGGGTGAGTGCCAATGCGCACACCACGATGGCGAGGACTACCGCTTTACCGGTGGACAGGCCGAGGATGGTGTGATCATGCCGGTCGTCGTGCGCACCGGCCCGCGCTTCGATTGGCGCAGCTTTCTTGTCCGAATCCGCCCGCTTGCGCGGGGTGCGCGCGGCGGCGGGCCGGGCGGTGGTGTCGGCAGGGCGCGGCCTGACGGCACGCGACGTGCGGCGGTTCCCGCGTCCGGCCGGACTGGTACCACGCGCACGTCGCTCCGTCATACTGCTCCCCTAGTGACTAGCCTTCGAACGCGAACCGCGGGAACGCGACGTCACCCGCGTAGCGCGCCGAGTCCCCGAGCGCGTCTTCGATACGCAGCAGCTGGTTGTACTTGGCGACCCGCTCGCTCCGCGCCGGCGCACCGGTTTTGATCTGGCCACTGCCGACCGCGACTGCGAGGTCGGCGATGGTGGTGTCCTCGGTCTCGCCGGACCGGTGGCTCATCATGGTCTTGTAGCCATTGCGATGCGCCAGCTCCACCGCGTCCAAAGTCTCGGTGAGCGTGCCGATCTGGTTGACCTTCACCAGCAGCGCGTTGGCCGCGCCCTTGGCGATGCCCTCTTCCAGACGCTCCGGGTTGGTGACGAAAAGGTCGTCGCCGACGATCTGGATCTTGTCGCCGATCTCGTCGGTGAGCGCGACCCAGCCGTCCCAGTCGTCCTCCGACAGCGGGTCCTCGATGGAGACCAGCGGGTAGGCGGTGAGCAGTTCCGCGTAGAACTGCGTCATCTCGGCGGCGGTGCGAACACTGCCCTCGAACTTGTAGCCGCTGCCCGAGGTGTAGAACTCGGTGGCCGCGACATCGAGCGCAAGCGCGACATCGGTGCCGAGCTTCAGGCCGGTCTTCGCGATGGCGACGCTGATCAGGTCGAGCGCTTCCTTGGTGCCCGCCACCGACGGCGCGAAGCCGCCCTCGTCACCGAGGCCGGTCGACAGGCCCTTCGACTTCAGCACCGACTTGAGCGCGTGGTACACCTCGGTGCCCCAGCGCAGAGACTCCTTGAACGTGGCAGCGCCGATCGGGGCGACCATGAATTCCTGCACGTCCACGCCGCTGTCGGCATGCGCGCCACCGTTGAGGATGTTCATCATCGGTACCGGGAGCACGTGCGCGTTCGGGCCGCCGAGGTAGCGGAACAGCTCCAGCCCCGAGGATTCGGCGGCGGCGCGCGCCACGGCGAGCGAGACGCCGAGCAGCGCGTTGGCGCCGAGGCGCGACTTGTCGGGGGTGCCATCGAGGTCGAGCAGCACCTGGTCGACGGTGCGCTGCTCGACGGCGTCCAAGCCGATGACGGCGGGCGCGATCTCGTCGAGCACACCCTCGACGGCCTTCTGCACGCCCTTGCCGCCGTAGCGTTCGCCGCCGTCACGAAGTTCGACGGCCTCGTGCTCGCCGGTAGAGGCGCCCGAGGGCACTGCTGCCCGGGTCAGGGTGCCGTCGTCGAGGGCGATCTCGACCTCGACAGTGGGGTTGCCGCGAGAATCCAGGATCTCGCGCGCTCCGACCTGTTCGATGATGGCCACGAAAACGACACTCCTTCGGCTGCTGGCACGGTGGGTAACACGGGAGGACCGTGCGCCTGCGAGCCTAACGCCCCGCACCCGCTCTGCCACATCGCCCCGGTCGGCGCGCCCTGATCTGTGCACCCGATCCACCACATCACGCCGATCGACGCGGCCCGATCCGTGCACTCGATCTACCGCCACCACACCCCGAAAACCACACCGGCCGCCGAATCGCACGCCCCCGGACCACCAGCGCTGCCCGAAGCGGTGGTGCCGGGTCTACCGCATCGTGACGGTCGACGCGGTGGCAAGCACAGCGCCATACCTCGGGATCTGTACCGAGTGCGTGAGATGGGGCCCCTCGAGTACGGACCCCGAGGCGAGGACTCGGGTGTGCGGACCCATCGGGTTGAAGTGCGAGTTATGCGCGGCGGCCGACGCTGTAGGCGGCGGCGCGGTCGCGAACCGTGAGGAGGTAGGTGTTGGACTGGTTGTAGGTGAGGAGCGCGCTTTGCCAGCCGCCCTCCGAGGTCAGGTCGCCACCGCTGGCGCAGAGGTAGCGGGCGGCGGTAAGCGCGGCATCGTCGATGTTCTGCGGATCGATCACGCCGTCGCCGTTGGCGTCGACGCCCCAGCGTTTCCAGGTTTCGGGGATGAATTGCAGTGGGCCGAGTGCTCGGTCGTAGACCGGGTCGCCGTCGAGCTTGCCGCCGTCGGTGTCACGCACGAGCGCGACGCCGGGGGACCCGTCCAGCGGGATGCCGATGATCGACGGGCGCACGGAGCCGTCGGCGCCGACCTCCGCACCGCGATGGGTGCCGTGCTTGCTTTCCACACTCGCGATGCCCGCGAGGGTCGTCCACGCGATGCCGCAGTCGGGCCGCGATCGGGTCAGCACCGCCGCCGCGTACCCGTAGGCCTCCAAAGCGATCGACGGAATGCCGAGCCGTTCGGCCTGCTCGTCGGCCCAACCACGCAACTGCACTGCGGTCCGACCCGGCGCATCCAGATCGATCGCGGGCAACGCCGTACCGGGCCCCGGCGGAATACCCTCGGGAATCGGAGGCAGATTGCGTTCACCTCCACAACCGGCAAGCGCGACAACCACCATCGCAGCGGCCAGAACGCCGGTCTTCTTCGGAAGCATCCCTCCATCATCCAGATCCGCCGAAACCACTTCCTCGAAACCGGAGCGCGCCCAACCATCAGCACCACCTGGGCCTGCGGAAACCCCTCGGTGGAACCACTTCACAAGGCTCTCCGTCGTGTATCGCTCGGGCAGAGACACGCACACACGAATGGGGTATGGCTCGGGTCAGCGCCGGCTCCGGGGCTAAGGAAGGAGTTCTCTGGTGGCGTTGTGGGTCGGGGATTCGAGGATCGTGGGGGTGTTGCCGGATTCGACGATTCGGCCGTGGTCGAGGACGACTACTTGCGGACAATGGGCGGCGGCCAGGGGGATGTCGTGGGTGATGACGAGCAGCGCGGTGTTGTGGTCGGAGCGGATGTGATCGAGCAGGGTCATGATCGCGGATGCGGTGGTTTGGTCCAGGGCGGAGGTGATTTCGTCGCAGACCAGGACGGCGGGGGCGGCGGCCAGTGCGCGCGCGAGGGCTACTCGTTGACGCTGACCGCCGGATAGTTGGTGGGGGTAGCGAGTTGCAAGGCCGGGGGCCAGTTCGACCGAGTTCAGCAGGTCGGTGACCCGTTGTGCCAGTTGTTTCTTCGGTATGCCGCCGATGCGCCGAAGCGGGCGGCCCAGGGTTTGGGCGACGGTTCGGCGCGGGTTGAGGGCCGATCTGGGATTCTGAGTCACCAGCTGGATGCCGTTGCTGCCGTTGCGGATTCGCCGGCGTGGGCCGATAGGGATCGGCTCGCCGTGCAATTCGAGCGTTCCGGTGGCGTCGCGGTGCAAGCCTGCGATTACTCGGGCAAGGGTGGTCTTGCCCGCGCCGGACGCGCCGACGATCGCGAGTGCGGAACCTCGGCGCAGCGTGAGGTCGATATCTGCCAACACCGGGTGACCGGCCATCGAGGCACCCAGATTCCGGACGCGCAATACCTGCTCCGCGGGCTGGGCTGGTGGCTGAATGTCCCGGCGGTCGGCAGCGAGGACCCCCTCGGCCTGCGCGTTTTCAGGGCTGCCGTCTGCGATCGGGAGTTGGGTGCGTTCCGCTGTCGTGGCATGGGCTCCGTTGCGGCGTGCGCCTGCGGTCGCGGCGACCAGGTGGTGAGTAGCGATCGGGTGACGCGGGCGTGGCTGTGCGACACCGAGTTCCACGATGTCATCGGCGATGGCGTGGACTGCGGCGGTGTCGTGGCCGGAGAGCAGGATTGCCACTGAACGATGGGTGGCGATGTCGGCGAGGACGCGGGCGATTTCGGTGCGCAGGGCGCCGTGCAGGCCGGCAAGGGGCTCGTCGAGGACGAGCACGTCGGTGTGTCGGACCAGAGCGCGGGCGAGGGCGACGCGACGCTGCTGGCCGCCGGAGAGTTCGCCGGGGTGGCGGCGCAGGTGTTCGGCGGACAGGCCGACCAGCTCGAGTGTCTCGAGCTCCGCATCGCGGGAACGGTCCCGGCTGACCTCACCGAGCAGAGTCCGCACCCGCATCAGCGGATTGAGCGCGGAGCCCGGATCTTGACCGACATAGGCGATGTGGTCGCGGCGGAAGCGTTGCAGCGCACCGTGGGTCAGCGTGAACGGGTCGTGGCCTGCGACCCGCGCGGCGCCCGCTGATCGGCTGGCGCCCGCGGGCAGGTGACCCAGCAAGGCGCGCATCAGAGTCGTTTTGCCCGAGCCGGAGGGACCGGTGAGTGCGGTGACGGTGCCTGCGGGAATTCCGAAGGTGGTGGGGCCGAGCAGTTCCTGACCGTTCGAGCCGCACACCGTCAAGGTATCGACGGCGACCGGTGCGTTCATGCCTGCTCCCCTCGCCCGAATACCGAGACCGCCAGATTCACGCTCACCGCGACAATCGCGATCGCCAGGCTCGGCGCGAGTACCGCCCAGGGATTGAGCAGCATCCCGGAGGCGTTCTCGCGCACCATGACCGCCCAGTTGCTCGCGCCGAGTGTGGTGGGTAGTTGCAGGAACGAAGCCGTGCTCACCAGATAGATGCCCGCGACGAAACGCAGGCCGAGTTGCGCCGCGAGCACTTCACGAAGATTCGGAATCACCTCACCGAACACCAGGTGTGTCAACGATTCCCCGCTGGCCTGCGCGCTCTCGACATAACCACTGGCAGCGACACCGGCGGCCGCGGCAGTGAAAACCCTGGCGCAATAGGGCATACCGAACAGCAGCGCGACCACGATGAGCCCATACGTGCCCGCATCCGGCCACGCGGTCAGCACCAGCAGGATCCCGAGGACGGCGGGTACCAGCATCGCGAAATCGCTCGCCCGCTCGATCACCACACCGACCCTCGGACGCAGCGCGGCAACAGCACCGAGCACACAGGACAGCGCCGTCACCGCCACCGCGATCACCGCGGCGAGCAACAGCAGCCCCCAACCGCCATAGAGCAATTGGCTCAGCACATCACGCCCGAGCCGATCCGTGCCCAGCCACGCGCCCCCGCCGGGCCGTGTGAACGGAATGCCGACCGGCGTCTCGGCCGCATGCGGCGCCAACGCCGGTCCCACCACCGCGACAAGCATCACGACGACAGCGGGCAGCACCGTCAGCAACCGCACGCGGTGCACGGTCAGCGGTGCCATCAGTGCCCGCACAGCGACCACACCCCTTCAGCATCGCGAACCTCGATCATGACGACATCGGCCGCGCGGAGACCGTACGCATTCCGCGATATCGACCGCCTGGACCTCGAGACGCGGCGACCGAGCGGCCATCCCGCCCAACGCGACACGACCCTGAAGCTGCTACCGGCAGTCATCGCCGACCGTCCGTCCGTGCTGCCGACCCACATCCCGCACGCTGCACTGTTCTCATCCGCGCCCCCGCAGCGACCAGGCGCGGATGCCGTCGGCGGCGGCGAGCATGATCATGATGACGACGCCGGACAAGGCTACGACTGCGGCGACCAGGGAAGTGTCGCGGTCGGCTACCGAACCGGCGAGCAGGGCGCCGAGGCCCGGGTAGTTGAAGATGGTCTCGACCACCAGGGATCCGCCGAGCAGGACGCCGACGGTGGTCGCGAAGCTGGCCACGATGGTCGGCAATGCGAAGGGCAGCGTGTGCCGTAGGAGCACGGTTCGGGTCGAGAGTCCGTCCAGCAGTGCGCTTTCCACGTGCGGTGACCTGGCGGCGTCGAGCAGGGCGGCCCGCACCACGCGCGTGTTCCATCCGGTCTGCGGTACCGCGAGGGCCAGCACCGGCAGCACCAGCATGTCCGGGCTCGCCGGAAGACCGGAGCGCCCGGTGACGGTGACGGCGGGCAACCAGCCGAGCGCCAGCGAGAACACCATAATCAGCAGGGTGGCCACGACGAACTCGGGCACCGCCGCCGCGACCGTGCTCGCCGGTTGCAGCGTGCCGCGCAGCGCGCCGCCGTCGCGCGCCGCCCACCACGTCCCGAGCAGCAGCGACACCGCGACGGTCAGCGCGAGTGCGAGCCCGCCGAGCAGCAGCGTCGGCGGAAACTTGTCGGCGAGTAACTCATTGATCGACCGGCCGCGGGCGGTGCGGCCGAAATCGCCGGTCGCCACCCCCGATATCCAGTCGGCGAAGCGCACCGGCAGCGGCCGGTCCAGCCCGAGTTCGCGCTCCTTGGCCGCGATCCGGTCCGGTGTGGCGTCGCGGCCGAGCACGGCGCGCGCGGTGTTGCCCGGCAGCAGGTCGATGGCCACGAAAACCGTTGCCAGCAGCGCGATCAGCAGGGCAATGCGGCGAAGGAGTAAGCGCGCGAGAGAGATCACTACGCCAGCCAGGCTCTTTCCAGCTGCACCCTGGCGAAACCGCCGAGCACCGGCAGGTCCCGCACCCGCGCCGAGGCGATATCGATGCCGTCGGCCATGCCCCACACCAGGTAGCCGCCCCGGTCGTACTGGATGCGCTGCACGGTGCGGCAGGCTTGGGTGTATTCCGAATCATTGGACGCAGCGAGCGCTTTCGTGGTGGCGGCGTCGAATTCAGCGTCCTTGAAGCCGGTTTCGTTGCGGTTGGAGCCGCTGGTCATCAGCTTCGATGCGAGGAAGAGGGTGGAATCGTTGGTGCCCCACGAGACCGTGTAGAGCGACGCCTTCAGCCAGGTCTGGTCGTAGAAGGCGTTCGATTCCTGGGTGAGAACCTCCAGGCGCAGACCGATGTCGGCGAGTTGGGTCGCGATCACCTTGGCCGACTCGACCTCGCCGGGCGCTTCGGCCTTGGTGAGGAACGGGTAGCTCTTTCCGGTATCGAAACCGGCCTCGCGCAGTAGCGTTTTCGCGCGCTCGATGTCGCGGGCGCGCTGCGGGATGCTGCGATCGTAAGCCGGATCCGCGGTACCGAGAACGTCGTCGGCGACGGTGCCATAGCCCGAATGCACCTGATTCACCAGAGCGTTCCGGTCGACGCCGAGCCGGATCGCCTGCCGGACCCGTGGATCGGCGAACGGTCCGTCCGAGGTCCGCATCGCGACGCCGACCATGGTGTCGTCCGGCCGCCTGACCACTTGCAGATCGCCGCGTCCCGCCGCGGTGCGCCCCGCGATGGCGCCGACATTCGACGCGAGGTCGATCTGCCCGCCGAGCACCGCGTTCCCGAGCGCGGTGACGCTGTCGAACATGGTGATCTCGATGGCGTCCAGCAGCGGTGGCGCGCCGTGCCAGCGGTCGTTGCGCACCAGCCGGGCGTTGCCGCCCTGGTATGACTCCAGCCGGAACGGTCCAGTGCCGATGGCCTCGGTGAAGTCGGTGGTGTCCTTCTTGACCGTGAAGGTCATCAGCCGGACCAGCAGCGGCAGTTGGGTATTCGGCTCGGGCAGCGCGATCACCACCCGGTTCGGGCCGTCCGCGGTGATGTCGTCGGCCGCCGCGGGCATTTTCGACGCACCACCCACGGTGCGCAGCCTGCGCAGTGACCAGACCACGTCCTCGGAGGTCACCGGCGTGCCGTCGTGGAAGGTCGCGCCGTCGGCGATCGTGAAGGTCCAGCGGCGGCGCTCGGCATCGGGTTCCCACCGACTGGCAAGGCGTCCGGCGACATTCGGGTCGGCGGCCGGGACCGTCAGCGCGTCGTACACCAGCGAGGCGATCAGGAAGTCGCTGTCATTGCTGAGATTCGCGTGCGGGTCGCGTTCGATCCGCGCCGCGGTGCCGAGCGCGCCGACCCGCAGCGTGCCACCCTGACGTGCGGACCCCGTGGAGTTGCCGGTCTCCGAACACGCGGCGACCAGCAGGACCGCGCCGACTCCAAGACCTGACCGCAGAAGCTGCCGCCGGTTCCATCCCATCGTGCTGCCTTCCTTGTGGCGCCCACGCGCGATCGCGAACAATAGCAATCCGGGCTAGGACAGGCTAGCCTAATGAGTGCGACGGCTCGCCGGTATCCATAACCTGATGCAGAGGTCGCCGTCGACGTAATACCCAGCCACCACCCAGCAATCGGCGTCATCAGCTGGCTTCGGCTCCCCGCGGGAGGACATAATCTCAGTGATGCATTCTTGCTATTTTTACCGACTCGCTTAGGTAAGCCTTGCTTAAGGCGCCGATAGGCGATAGCTTCGCAGATCGAATCGTCCCCACCTGCTTTTCGACCCGATGCGAAGAAGGGAACCCCCGGTGAAAAGCGTTCTCGCCGAACGTAAGACGTTTCACCCGCAGGACATCGAACATCGCGAGCTGCCGACCGCCGCCGGGCGTGCGGTCCGCGAGCTGGCGGCAGAGATATGCACCACACTGGACAGCCGCGCCGGTGGTGCCGCGCATGTGGCGCGCACGCTGACCGATCCCGAACTGCTCGCGCAGATCGATGGCCGCGTCGGCGAACTGCCCGCCGGCGTACGCATGGCGATGCGCCCACCCGCCACCGCCGCGGGCGCGACCATCGTCAGCAAACTCCCGCTGACCGACGAAGAATTCGGCCCGACCCCGCCCAGCTGGCACGACGCGGCGCAGTGGAGCGGCGAAACAGCCCGTCGCGCAAGCTCTTTCCATCTCGATATCGTCATGCTGCTGCTCGCCAGGAGCGCAGGCGAACCATTCGGCTGGCACGGCCAGCAGGGTGGTCGCCTTGTCAACAACATCGTCCCGTCGCCCGGCCACGAACACGAACAGTCGGGCGCGAGTAGCAAAACACTGCTCAGCCCGCACACCGAGGACGCGTTCCACCCGCAGCGGGCCAACCTGCTGATGCTCGCGTGCCTGCGCAATCCGGATCGGGTCGGCACCACCGTCTCCTCGGTGCGCCGCACCGAACTCACCGCGGCACAACGCACTCTGCTCAGCGCCCCGACGCTGCCGATCCTTCCCGACGTGTCATACGGTCGCGGCCACGAGCGCTACCCGGCGATTGCGCTGCCCACCCTCTGGCACGCCGAATCCACCCGCGACACAACAGATCTGACGCTTCGATACGACCCCGCCTACACCCCGCTCGCCGACGCCGACGCCGAATTCCGCAGTGCCTACGCACGCCTCACCGCGGAGCTGGAGCGCGTCTGTGTCACCGCGGCCCTCACACCCGGTCAGATGCTGCTGGTCGACAATGACGTCGCCGTGCACGGTCGGGTACCGTTCACCGCGCGTTACGACGGCACCGATCGATGGCTCAAGCGGGTGAACGTCCGCTTGCCCGAACGACGTCGCCGCGCCGCCGAGGCCGACGAGAATGGCTATGGGCAACAGATCGTCGCCCCGTTCCGCTCGGCTCGCACTGCCCCGCTCGCGACCGGCGGAGCAGTACCGATTCGAGCGGGTGCAGGCCGAGGCCCCGCCTCGGCCGGAGCAGAGCGGGACACAGCTGATGATCGAGGAACCGTTGAACACGCGTGACCGGAGCACACCGCTGCGTGTGCTGAGCCGCAGCGACCTCGCCGACGTTCCCATCACACCCGGCGATGTCGTACGCGCCGTGGAGGAGGCGTATCTGGCCTTCGCCGCGGGAGATTCGGACAACCCTCGCAAGCTCAGTGTCGCGAATCCGGATGGCTGGTCGGTGGCCTACGCCATGCTCGGCCGCGATGGCAGGCGTCGGGTGGTGGCCATGAAAACCTCCTACAAATTCGATCCAGGCCATGACCGCAGCACCAAGCGTTACTACACGACGATCACCCTCTACGACGACGCCACCGGTGCACCGATCGCCATGATGGATTGCGCGCGGGTCGGCGCGCTGCGGACACCCGCGGTCACGGCCTTGCTCGTCCGGGAGACGGTACGGCGCGGCGCCGAGAGCGTGCTGCTGATCGGCACCGGTACACAGGGCCGAAATGCACTGCCGCACTTGCTCGCCGCAAATCCGCAGCTACGCAAGCTGATGCTGTACGGCACGCACCCGGAGGGTCTGGAGGCGGTTCGCCGCCAGCTCGCCTTCTACAACCCGCACGCACTGCTGGAAACGGTGGAGGATCCGCGCGCCGCCGCGGGCGCCGCCGACGTGGTGCTCGCAACGGCGGGCCCGGGGACCGAAGTCGCCATCGAGTACGAGGATCTCGCGCCAGGAGCGGTGGCGGTGCTCGTCGGCTACGGGCTCGCGCCCTCGACCCTCATCGATGCCGACCGCGTCATCGCGACCAGCGCCGAGCAAATGGCGCTCACCGGCACCGACATGGCCGGTCCCGATGGAAGACTGCGCCAGGTGGATGCGGAGTTGCCGCAGATCCTCAGTCGCCGTGCCGTCGCCCGCCGCTCCGAGGACGAGCGCATCTTCGTCTACAACAGCGGCCTGGTGCTCACCGATATCGCGGTCGCACACGCACTCGCCGAGCGAGCCATCGCCGAGGGACGCGGTACGGAGGTCCCGTTGTGGGATTAGCCCCTGGCGCCGCCCGGCCGGGCACCGAGACCGCGCCGAGCCACGAGTCGCGGCAGATCCACGCGGCACCGATGCCCGCGCTCACCGACGAGTGGGAGCGGCGGGTGTACGACGATCCGAATCTGCTCGGCGATATCGCCTTCGCGATCGGCGGGCCGTTCCATCTCATGTATCCCCAGCGGGTCGCGCGGAATATCGACCGATTCCATGCCGCGTTCGAGCAGGCGGGCGTCGAGGGGGTCGTCTATTACGGAAAGAAGGCCAATAAGGCCGCCTGCGTCGCGCGGGCCTGCGCGACGCAGGGTGCGGGCGTCGATGTCTCCAGCATCGGCGAGCTGACTTCCGCACTGGCACAGGGTGTTCGCGGGCACGAGTTGATGGTGACCGGCCCGGCCAAATCCGATGACCTGCTGTGGCTCGCGGTCCGGCACGGCGCGCTGATCGCGCTGGACAGCCTCGACGAACTCGACCGGCTCGCCGCGATCGCCACCGTGGCCGCGCCCGCCGAGGTAATGCTTCGCGTCCTGCCCGCCACATCGACGAGCAGATTCGGGATGACCGACGGCGAGTTGGACCGGGCGCTGTCGCTCATCGGCTCCTCCGGAACGGTCGGCCACGAGTCGATCCGGTTGGCGGGCTTCAGTTTCCACCTGTCGGGCTACGACGCCGTCGCGCGCGCGGAGCAGGCGCACGCGCTGATCGATCGGTGCCGGGACGCCCGGACGCTCGGACATCCGGTGACGACCATCTCCATCGGCGGCGGATTCGGTGTCGACTATGTCCCGGCGTCGGCATGGGCCGAGTTCACCGCCGCCGCCGACACGCGGTGGTTCCATGCGGGCAAGTCCTTCGGTTCGTACTACCCCTACCACTTCCGCGCCCCTGGCCCGGCCATGCTGACCGCCATCCTGGACCACCGCGGCTTGGCAGGGCGCCTGCGCGACAACGGCATCCGCCTCGCCGTCGAACCGGGCCGGGCCCTGCTCGACCACGCAGGCTGCACCGTCTTCCGGGTGCAGGGCAGCAAAACCCGCCATGCGGACGGGCAGCCGTACCACCTGCTCACCGTCGACGGCAGCAGCCTGAGCCTGTCCGAGCAGTGGTTCGACAGCGAATACCTTCCGGACCCGGTCTTGTGGCCGCCGCGCCCCGGTGGCACACCCACACCGACCTGCGTCGGCGCGGCGACCTGCCTGGAATCCGACATGCTCAGTTGGCGGCGCATCCCGCTGCCGAGGCCCGCGACGGTCGGCGACCTGCTGATCTACCCGAATACCGCCGGCTACCAAATGGATTCGAACGAGTCGGCTTTTCACGAACTACCCGTACCGCCGAAGGCGGTGCTGCACGAAGCACCCGGCGACCGATTGCGCTGGATGCTCGACGCCGGATAACCGGACCCTTTCACCCTGGCCCCGAACGATGGAGACACCCATGCCGCTCGTCACGCGCGTGACGGATCTGATCGGTCGCACCCCCCTGTTCGAACTGGCGACCACTGCGACCGGCACCCGGCTGCTGCTCAAGCTCGAGCAGTTCAACCCGACGGGCGCCGCGAAGATCCGCATGGCGCGCGCGATGGTGCTCGATGCCGAGCAGAGGGGGTTGCTGGCCGATGGCGGGCATATCATCGAATCCACATCCGGGAACACCGGGCTCGGCCTGGCGGTAGTTGCTGCAGAACGTGGGTATCGCTTCACCGCTGTAGTCGACCACCACGCATGTAAGGACAAACTGCGCGCTATGCGGGCAATGGGAGCTGAATTGGTATTCGTCGCCGACGAGGACGACGACAACCTGGCGACCTCGGCGCGAGAGGACCTCGCGGAGGCGATGGCCGCCGGACTTTCCGACGCGTATTTCACCGAACAGCACAACAACGACGCCAACGCGGTCGGTTACTACGCGGTGGCCGAGGAATTGCTGGAGGACGTCGAGCGGGTCGACATCCTGCTGTCCGCGGTGGGCACCGGCGGTTCGCTGTTCGGCACCGCGACCCGGCTGCGCCAGCTCGGCTGCACGCCGCGGGTGATCGGTGTCGAGCCGGTAGGTTCCATCGCCTTCGGCGGCCCCGGCGGGCCGTACTGGCAGTCGGGCACCGGCACGCCGCCCGGCGCGACCATCGGCACCGCCGTCGACTACTCCTTGCTCGATGAGGGCGTGAAGGTCTCCGATACGGCGGCGTTCGCCACCGCCCGCGCGATCGCGGCCAAGCTCGGCCTGATGATCGGCGGCTCCGCGGGCGGCTCGGTGCACGCCGCGCTCACCAGGCTGGCGGAATTCCCGCCCGGCTCGACCGTGGTCACCATCGTCTGTGACGGTGGCGAAAAGTACCTGGACACCGTTTTCGACGACGACTGGATGAAGGACCGCGACCTGCTCGACACCGCCACCGAACGCGAGGTCTTGGAGATGCTGGACCGTTACTCCCCCACCGCCCGACCCGCCGAGCTCGTGGAGGCGCGATGAACGCTATTTCCCTGCCGGGCGCGCCGCCTGCGGAGACGTCGCAGTGAATCTGTCGGACTACCGGGCCGACAGTCGGCGGCTGACCGCGCTCGCGACGCCGATCGCGTTGACGCAGTTGGCTCAGATCGCGGTGTCCACCACCAACATCGTGCTGATGGGAACCCTCGGTGTGCGTGAGGTCGCGGCGGGCGGTCTCGCGATCGTGCTGTTCAACCAGATTCGCACCATGTGCGTCGGGCTGATCACCGCGACCGGCAATCAGATCGCGAGCGCGGTGAGCGCGGCGGGCAAGCGCGGCGAATCCGCCGACCGCGAGGTCCGCGCGCTGGTGCGGTCCAGCTTCCTGATCGCGACGGTGGCCGGGATCCTGGGTGGCGCAGTGCTGATCGGCCTCGGCTGGGCATTGCGGTGGCTGGGCCAGGACGCGGGAGTGCTCGCCGATGCGCGGCCGCTGATGGTCGCGCTCGCGCCGGGCCTGCTGCCCTGCCTCTGGTTCCAGGTATTGCGCCAATACACCGTCGGTATGCAGCGCCCGCAGGCGCTGCTGCTGGTGACGCTCGGCTCCGTCGCACTGAACCTCGTGCTGGCGCTTGCCTTCATCCACGGCTGGGCCGGGCTGCCCGCGCTCGGCCTCACCGGCATCGGCATCGCCACCTCGCTGGTCTTCCTGATCACCTTCGGCGTCTTCTGGGCGATGGTGCACCACGACGCGGAACTCGGCGCCACCCTGGCGATCCGGCCGTGGCCGGTGCACCGGTCGACGATCACCTCCGAGCTGAAACTGGGCTTGCCGATCGCGCTCACCTACGGCTCGGAAGCGGGCATGTTCTCGGTGCTCGCGCTGGTGATGGGCAGTATCGGCCCGGCGGCGCTCGCGGCGCACAATGTCGTCTACCAAATCATCTACATCGTGTTCCAGGTCGCGATCGGCCTGTCGCACGGTGCCTCGATCCTGGTCAGCCATGCGGTCGCGCGCGACGAATACAGCCACGCCCGCGCGTTGGCCTGGTTGGCGCTGCGCCATGTCGCCGTGGTCGCCGCGGTGACCGGCTCGGTCTACATCGTGGCGCCGGATATGGTGCTCCGCCCGTTCCTCGAACCGGGCGACACCGCGACCATCGAGCTGGCCCGCACCCTGCTGCTGATCGGCATCGTGCTCCAGTTCTTCGACGCCGCACAGAACATCGGCACCGGACTGCTGCGCGGCCTGAAAGAGACCAACGCGGGCTTCCGTCTCTCGTTGGTCGGATACTGGCTGGTCGGCCTGCCGACCGCCCTGCTGCTGGCTTTCCCCGTCGGCCTGGGCGCCGCGGGCGTGTGGTGGGGCCTCACCGCGGGCCTGGCCACCACCGCCGCACTCATGGTGCGTCGCTACTTCACGCTGCTCGACGCGAAGGAACGCGCGCACCCGCACCTGCTGCCGGAAAGTCTGCCCAGCCCGGGCTGAGTCCCGCTCAGCCCGGGTGAATCAGATGTTGACGCCGTAGTCGCGCGCGATTCCGGCGAGCCCGGACGCGTAACCCTGGCCGATGGCACGGAACTTCCACTCGTTGCCGTACCGATACAGCTCACCGAACACCATCGCGGTCTCGGTGGAGGCGTCCTCGGTCAGGTCGTAGCGGGCCAGTTCGGCGCCGGTGTTCTGGTCGATGACCCGGATGTACGCATTGCGGATCTGCCCGAAGGACTGGGCGCGCGCGTCGGCATCGTGGATCGACACGGGGAAGAAGATGTTGGTGATGGTCTGTGGAGTCGCGGCCAGGTCCACCACGATCGTCTCGTCGTCGCCCTCGCCCTCACCCGTGAGGTTGTCACCGGTGTGTTCGATGGTGCCCTCGGGCGAGCGAAGGTTGTTGTAGAAAATGAAATGCTGATCCGACAGCACTTTCAGGCTCGGCCCGGTGGCGAGCGCGCTCGCATCGAGGTCGTAGTCGGCCCCGGTGGTGGTGCGGACGTCCCAGCCGAGCCCGACCGTCACCTTGGTGAGGTTCGGTGCCTGCTTGGACAGCGAAACATTTCCGCCTTTGGCCAATGTGACGCTCATGATCCCCTTCCGCTCGGCGCGTTCGCGCCGCCTTTCTCCACGATTATTATTCGGTACCAGAAGTGCTGCGCGGGTTCAGTTCTGGTTTTCGGCCCAGGTACGCAGCGTCGTCACACGGCCTTCCAGCGCACGTAACTCGCTCGAGTCGAGCACCTTGCGCTGAATGCCGTCGGCCACCTCGAATGCCGACTGCCGATGATCGTCGATCACCTCCACATCGATCCGAACCGCCACATAATCGGGCGCGCCGGGCAGGTCCTCGGGGATCACTTGCGCCTTGCCCCGCGCACACAGTGCGACGTTGCCGCCGCCGAGGATCAGCAGCGCGACATCGGAGCGCTCCCGCAGCCGGGCCAGCGAACCGCGATCGGATTTCAGGGTGAGCAGGATGCGCCGGTCACCGGCACGGACAGGCCAGGACACCGGAATCGCGTGCGGCGCCGGGTCGGTGGTGACGAGTACCGCGATCGTTTCCTTCGGCCATTCGGGTAACACGTCCAGTTCGGGGTGATCATCGGTCGAGTGGTCTTGACGTTGCGCAGGGCTCGCTCCGGCTGCCATCTTCGTCACCTCATGGATCGTCGCGCGCGACGGGCTGTGCCGCGCTGATAGCAGTCTAAGGTGCTGCGCCCCTTGTCCGCTGGCGCTGCCACCTTTGTCCGAACTGCCCAGCTGACTATCAGGCCGAGGTCAGGACAGCCTTGGTTGAGTCGAGGAGTGCGCGAGCCCAGTCGCGAGCCATGTCCTCGGCGCGAACCTCGGACGACGCGTCGTGGCGCCCGTGCTCACCCACTTGGGTCGCGCCGCACCAACGGAACTTCTCGGCGATGATCTCGCCGCCGCGGTTGAATGTGTCACCGTAGACGGAATCACCGAGACCGAATACGGCGAAGCGCAGTCCGCTCAGATCGGGACTGCGCGCATCGAGGGCGTCGAAGAAGGGTTCCGCTCCGGTCGGCAGATCACCGTCGCCGTAGGTGGAGCACACCAGGACGTGGAAATCCCGGACATCGAGATCGTCGACATCGACATCGAACATGTCGTATACCGAGGCGTCGTGGGCGGCGGATATGACGTCCGCGATGCTGTCGGCGGCGGTTTCCGCCGTGCCCATCTCGGATCCGAACAGAATGACGACGCGCACCGGGTCGCTCCTCTCCGCGGGATATGGTGAGGCTATCCTAACTCAGCTACGTGCCCGCTCGGCGGCCCGAGGCGGCGCAGTGGCATCGACAGGGCAGTGTGTCCGGATTGACGGCAGGTCGCCATGGATGCATCATTTTCTAGCAACGCCCTGTTCATCTGGGGCTTCTCCCTTTTTCGCCGGCCGATGATTGTCCGGCCAAGCGTGCTGTTCCCCGTTCGCGCTCGCCTCGACTCACCGTGCGCACGCCGCAGCACTTCCCACGACGCCATGGCGTCCCGCCGTAAGAGAGGTGAGAACGAATGGTTTACCGATCGTTTGGATATCGTGCCGTCAATACGTTCCTCCTCCGCTACGGCACTGTCCCCAATTTCTGACTGCGGCCGCATCGGACGCGGTACCCCTGTCGACGTTCCCGCGTCGGCGGGCCGACCGCTCGGGTGATGCACCCGGTTTCGATGCGGCATCTGGCGAAGTCCCGGCGCGCGGCGTCTGCGGACCTTTCGATATGCGGACAGATGTGGAGACGGAAATGGTGGATATGGGGGCAGTGGATCCAAGGGCCGTGGAGATGGTGCTCCGGCCGACGGCCGGGAATCTCGTCGTATCGACGACGTTGATCGGCGACCTGGGATATCTGCGAGCGGAACTCGCGGCCGCGGAGGTGCCGTTCCTGCTCGTACGCGACTGCGGACATCGGCTCGTGCTCGCCGCCGACGCGGCGCACCGAGCGATGCTGCAGCGCGTGATCGCGACCGCGATCACCTCGGGTTTTTCCTGTAAAGAAGTGCAACACAACGTAATACGGCTCGGCCGCGACGCGGACCAGGCACACCATGTCGATCTGGAGCTGTGGCAGTACCACGGTGACACCGTCGAATGCCCACGACCGAACGCGTTGACGCGCATGGTTTTCGACCTCGCCGATGTCGAGCAGACCACGGTGCGTCTGTTCGAACGCGGCTGGCCGACGCTGGTGGACATGTTCGCACCGCAGCCGACGGATGTCGCCTTCGATATCGACATCGTCTTCTCCTGGGTGGACGGCTCCGACCCGGAGTTCCGCGCCCGCCGCGCAGGCATGCTCGCGCAGGTCGTCGTCGGTGAAGGCGACGACGCCGACGCGCGCATCCGGCAGATCGACGAACTGAAATACGCACTGCGGTCAGTGGACAAGAACGCGCCGTGGATCCGGCGCATCTTCATCGCGACCGATTCCGCGGTGCCGGACTGGCTCGGCGCGCACCCGAAGGTGACCGTCGTGCGTGCGGTCGACCACTTCAGCGACACCAGTGGGCTGCCGACCTTCAATTCCCATGCGGTGGAATGCCAGTTGCAGCACATCGAGGGGCTCAGCGAGCACTTCCTGTACTCCAACGACGACATGTTCTTCGCCCGGCCGGTGCGCCCATCGATGTTCTTCACCCCGGCCGGGGTGAGCCGGTTCATCGAGGCCGATACCAGAATCGGCCCCGGCCGAAACAACGAGCGCCGCAGCGGTTTCGAGAATGCGGCGCGGGTGAACCGCGAGTTGCTCGCCGCACGGTTCGGCCATGTCATCACCCGGCATCTCGAACACACGCCGGTGCCGTTGCGCCGCAGCGTGCTGCTGGAAATGGAGGACGAATTCTCGGGGGATTTCGCGCGGACGCGGACGAGCCGATTCCGGTCTGCCACCGATATTTCGGTGACCAACTCGCTCTATCACTACTACGCGTTGTTCTCCGGACGCGCGGTGCCGCAGGAGTCGGCGCGGATGCGCTACGTCGACACCACGAGCCGGACCGGGCTCGCGCTGCTCAACGGACTCGCCGCGCAGCGCGATGTCGATTTCTTCTGCCTCAACGACGGAAGCTTTCCCGAGATCACCGAGGCCGAACGGGTCCGCGCGGTCTCGGAATTCCTGTCCGGCTATTTCCCCGACCGGGCGCCGTGGGAGCGCGTCAGTGCACCGCCTCGTCATCAGATTTCGGAGTCTGCGCCTGGCGCCGCATAACCCGTGGAATGCGGGTGGCGGGCGGGATCACGATGCCCTCGGCCGCCAGCGTGCGCGCGGCTTCCTCGGGCGTCGACGGGGTCCCGACGGTCGGTCCTCGATCGATGGAGACCACCGAATGGACCACCGTGTCGGGGTAGACGTGGACGTAGTTGAACGATTGCGCCCCGTCGCGACCACGCAGCCCGCCCGCCGCGACACCGAGATCCTGGCTATAGCAGGTCGCCGACGCCACCGATACCGGGATGCCCGCGAATGTCGCGCTCGTCGAAAAATGCAAATGCCCGGCCAAGATGGCGCGCACATCGCTGCCATCGAGCACATCGGCGAGCCTGCGCTGATCACGCAGTTCCACGGTGACGGCCAGGTCGATGACACACGGCACCGGCGGATGATGCATCGCCAGAATCGTGCCGAACGGGGCGGGCTCGGCGAGCACCGACCGCAACCATGCGAGCTGGTCGTCGGTGATCTCGCCGTAGTGGTGGCCTGGCACCGACGTGTCGAGGGCGACGATGCGCAGGCCGTCGATCATGTGCACCCGGTCGAGCGGCGCAGTGGACTCCCGCTCCCCGAGCAATCGCCGGCGCAGCGCGCCCCGATCGTCGTGATTGCCGGTCACCCAGACGATGGGCGCGCGCAATCGTCGCGCGAACGGCTCGACCAGTGCGCGCAATTTGTCGTAGGCGGCGGGCTCACCCTGGTCGGTGAGATCACCGGTGAACACGAGCGCGGTCGGCCGGATATGACTGGCGGCGGCCTGGTCGAGCAGCTGGCGTAACCGCTGCTCAGCGTCGACGGCACCGTACAGTTCGCCGTCGCCTGCGATCAGATGGGTATCGCTGAAATGGAACAACACATGATTCGGCCGCGGGTGCTCCGCGACTCTGCTGATGGGCACCGGACCGAACGTCCTCCCCGGCGGTTTGCCCGCCATTGGCTTCGGGTTCCACCGCCAGGATAGCGAAGGCTCACTGACGGGTTTCCCGACGCAGGGTGACGACATGCTTGCGGGGAGGTGTGGGTTCGGTGACAAAACTGCCGATCAGAAGCGGCGCGCGCCGGCCAGGGGCAGCGAGGGATCTCGACGCCGCTGCGGTACGTCGAGGCGTGGATGATGGTGCCCTCACCCGCGCACAGACCGGAGTGGGCGCCATCCAGCTCGCCCGCTCCAGTTCGTCGACCGATACCGGCGTACCCGAGCCGAGTTGTCCTAGCTGGTGCGCGGCGCCTCTCCGCCCGCTGGGCCGTAGGACCATCGCATCAACCCCGCGCCGCCGAAGGCATCCGGGCCCGCGCCGCCGCCGGCGTACTGCGAACCGAGCTCGGAGCGCGCACCGTCGACGGCGAGCCCACTGGTGGTTTGCGGCGCCGCGGCCCGTAGGGACGCGGGCGGCGTGCTGCCGGGAAAATCTGCCGGGAAGGGGAACTCGACTCCCGGCACACCGGCGAGCAAGGACTGCAACGTGGTGGGAAGGTCGGGGAGGAACGGGTGCCCGACTCCCGGAATCACGCGGGGCTCACTGACATCGTGACCGCCTGGCGGAGTGGGCGACTCGAGTTCGGCGGCATCGACGAGACTTTGCGGCTCGTCTCCCGGAATGACGGTGAGCGGCGCGAATTCGAATCCAGGAACCTCGGTGCGGCCGGGCATTTCCCTCGGATTCACGAGGCCGTTCGGGGCTTCGATGGCGCCCGAACCGGGAATCGAACCCGGTTGAGCTGCCGTGGGTGCGGCGGTCAACATCAGACAGCCGATACCCGCAGCAGCGCCGGTAACAGTCCTACCGGCTATCGCCTGCCAACGTTTTCGATGGATAGAGACATTCATGCGGTCCTCCGATGCTCACATCGAGGCCCAGATGGTCGAAAACGGGACTCCATCAAGGCCTCGAAAGGATTTCGAAACACATGTATAGAAAGTCCAGTGGATCCGACGTGAAATATTGCTGCACAATTCGCCGATTATGCGCATCGACACACCGATTCATGATAACGAAACAATAACAAGCCTTTGTAGACAAGCTATCTCACAACAAGTCCCGCCGAAAGCGGGCTAAAAATTGCCGACTACCTGCGGATTTGCCGCGGATCAAGCAACCGCGCAGGTCATACGAATTCGGTTCGGCACACGCCTGAATCCGCCGCATGTCAACCCGCCGCAGGCCGATCTCGTTGACCGTCAACCCGATCAGGCAGCCCTGCGGCCCGAGCGCGGGCTAATCCGCAGCGGGCCAATGCTTGCGCCAGTCCGAGGCCGACAGCGGCGCGCGTTCGCCACGGCTCGCTTCGGCCGCGTCCTCGGCGGCGCGAATCTCGGCCGCGAACGCGAGAGTCGCCTTGCGGAGCCGTTCTTCGGCGCTGCCGGGGCCGCCCAGCCGCACCGCGCGAAGGGCATCTGGAACGAGATCGTCCGGTAGACCGGCTTTGGCACTGCGCTCGCGAATCTTTTCAGCGAGGGCGAGGGCGGGCTGCGCCATGGCGATGCCGTCCAGGCAGGAACGCCGGGACTTTTCGCTCGATTTGCGCTCTTCCCACGCTTTTTCCTGAGCCGCGATCTTCTCGGCGACCGTCGCGCCGGGGTCGATGGGCGCATCGACAAGGTGCGGGCTGCGATTGACGAGCTTGGCGACCAGCGCCGCCGCGACATCGTCGACCGTGAATTCCCCTGCGGCCTCGGCGATCCGGGAGTGGAACAGCACCTGCAGCAGCAGATCGCCGAGTTCCTCCTTGATCGTTTCGGCGTCGTTGTGCTGGATGGCGTCGAGGAGTTCGTAGGTTTCCTCGAGCAGGTAGGGACGCAACGAGTCGTGGGTCTGGGTGACCTCCCACCCGCCGAAGTTCCAGAGCCGGTCCATCACCTCCACCGCCGCGGCCAATCCCTCGGCGAGCCTGGCCGTGTCGGAGGCGGCACCCTCCGATGCCGAGGATCCGGTCATCGCGACGCCGAAACCTCGGTGGCGACGGTGAGATCGACCGCGCCCTGCGCTTTTCCGTCCAGCGCCAGCAGCAAGTCGGCGACGAACTGGAGCAGCACCACGTCACGGACCCGGTCGGCGCCGACGCTGTCCTCGACCCTCGGCAGCGGCAGCTGGACCACGCCACTGGCGGCCCGGTAGCCCGCGCTCGGGTAGATGCGCTTGAGACGCATCTGCTTGGAGTCCGGCAGGTTCAGCGGCGCAACCTTGAGAGTGGTTCCGGTGACCGCGATTTCGGTCACGCCGTATTCGCGGGCCAGCAGGCGCAGCTTGGCCACCGAGACCAACCGGCCGACCTCGACAGGCAGCGGGCCGTAGCGGTCGACGAGTTCCTCCACCACCAGGGCAAGGGCCGGATCATCCTGGGCGGCCGCGAGTTTGCGGTAGGCCTCCAAGCGGAGGCGATCGCTGGCGATGTAGTCGGGCGGGATGTGCGCGTCGACGGGGAGATCGATGCGCACCTCCTTGATCTCCTCGGTAGTGATCGGCTTGCCGTCCGCGGCGGCGCGATAGGCCTCCACGGCCTCCCCGACCAGGCGCACGTACAGATCGAAGCCGACACCCGCGACGTGACCGGACTGCTCGGCGCCGAGCACGTTTCCCGCGCCACGGATTTCGAGGTCCTTCATGGCCACGGCCATGCCCGCGCCCAGATCGGAGTTCTGCGCGATGGTGGCGAGGCGGTCGTAGGCCATCTCGGTGAGCGGCTTCTCCGGCGGGTACAGGAAGTAGGCATAACCGCGCTCACGGCTGCGCCCGACCCGGCCGCGCAGCTGGTGCAGCTGCGAAAGGCCGAGGGAGTCGCCGCGTTCCACGATCAGCGTATTCGCATTGGAGATGTCGAGTCCGGTCTCGATGATCGTGGTGCAGACGAGCACGTCGAATTCCCGCTCCCAGAAACCCTGCACGGTCCCTTCCAGCGCGTCCTCGTTCATCTGACCATGCGCGACCGCGACCCTGGCCTCCGGTACCAGATCGCGAATCCGCTTGGCGGCCTTGTCGATCGAGGACACCCGATTGTGCACGTAGAAGACCTGGCCATCGCGCAGCAGCTCGCGACGGACAGCGGCGGTGACCTGCTTGTCGTTGTACGCACCGACGTAGGTGAGCACCGGATGGCGCTCCTCGGGCGGAGTGAGGATGGTGGACATCTCGCGAATGCCCGCCAGGCTCATCTCCAGCGTGCGCGGAATCGGCGTCGCGGACATGGTCAGCACATCGACGTGGGTACGCAGCGCTTTGATGTGTTCCTTGTGCTCGACACCGAAACGCTGTTCCTCGTCGACGACGACCAGGCCGAGGTCCTTCCAGCGCACACCGGTCTGCAGGAGCCGGTGCGTGCCGACCACGATGTCGACGCTGCCGTCGGCCAGGCCCTCGAGCACGGCCCGCGAATCGGCCGGATCGGTGAAGCGCGACAGTCCCTTCACCGTGACGGGGAAGCCGGCGACGCGTTCGGCGAAGGTCTGCAGATGTTGTTGTGCGAGCAGCGTTGTCGGGACCAGAACCGCGACCTGTTTACCGTCCTGCACCGCCTTGAACGCGGCGCGCACCGCGATCTCGGTCTTGCCATAGCCGACGTCGCCGCACACCACGCGGTCCATCGGGACCGGCTTCTCCATGTCGGCCTTCACCTCGGAGATGGCGGTCATCTGGTCGACGGTCTCGGTGAAGGCGAACGCGTCCTCCATCTCCTTCTGCCACGGACTGTCGGGCGCGAACGCATGCCCGGGCGCGGCTTGGCGCGCCGCGTACAACTGCACCAGTTCACCGGCGATCTCACGAACGGCCTTGCGCGCCTTGCGTTTCGTATTCGACCAGTCGGAGCCACCGAGCTTGGACAGGCTCGGCATCTCCCCACCGACATAACGGGAGAGCTGGTCGAGGGATTCCATCGGCACGAACAGCCGGTCGCCCGGCTGACCCCGCTTGCCGGGCGCGTATTCGATCACCAGGTACTCGCGGCGCGCTCCACCGACGGTCCGCTCGATCATCTCCACGAACCGGCCGATGCCGTGCTGGTCGTGCACCACCATGTCGCCCGCGTTCAGCGCAAGCGGGTCGACCTGGTTGCGCCGCTTCGCGGGTAGTCGCTTGCCCTCGCCCGGTGCGGTGACCCGGTTGCCGGTGAGATCTGATTCGGCGACGACGACCAGTCCGGCGGCGTCGAACACCATCCCGTCGTGCAGCGAACCACACAGCACCCCGACCACGCCCGCGGGCGGTTCGGCGCCCGCCGCCAGCGCCGCGGCGGGCACGTCGGCGTCAGCGAGTCGCTCCAGAATGCGTTGCGCCGTACCGTGTCCGGCGACGACGACCACGGCACGGCCACCGGTCGCCACGTGCGCACGCAGTGACGCGAAGATCGTCGCCACCAGTTCGTCGGAACCGCGCGCCACAGGACCGGCCAGCACCGGCAACACAACCTCGGCGGGATCGCCGGAGGTGAGCGGGCTCAGGCTCCACCAGGGCAATCCCTGCGCGTTCGCGCTGTCGTGGATTTCCGGCAGTGCGCGATAGCCCGACGCGGCGAGATCGAGACCGTGTGCGCCCAGCGGCGCGTCGCTGCCGAACGAGGCCGCGGTCCAGGAGGCTTCGAGAAATTCCTCGCCTGTGCGCACCAGATCGGCTGCGCGGGTGCGGATCTTCTCCGGATCGCACAACAGCAGATGGGTTCCGTCCGGCAGCACCTCGGTGAGCAGCCGCAGCTCGCCGGGCTGCAGCACCGGAAGCAGTGCTTCCATGCCCTCGACCGGGATGCCCTCGGCCAGCTTCTCCAGCATCTCGACCAGCGCGGCGTCGGCCGCGTTCTCGACGGCGACCGCGGCGGCGCGATCCCGGACCGCCGCGGTCAGCAGCAGTTCGCGACACGGCGGCGCGACGACGAGGTCCACCTCGACGTCGAGCAGCGATCGCTGGTCGGCGACGGCGAACGGCCGCAACTCGGTGATCTCGTCGCCCCAGAACTCCACGCGCACCGGGTGATCGGCGGTCGGCGGGAAGAGATCGAGGATGCCGCCGCGCACCGCGAACTCGCCGCGCTTACCCACCATGTCGACTCTGGTGTAAGCGAATTCGACCAGGCGCGTGAGCAATTCGTCGAAATCCAGTTCGGCCCCCACGCGCAGCACCACCGGCTCGATATCACCGAGCCCGGCGGCCATCGGCTGCATCAGCGACCGCACCGTGGTCACCACCACCCGCAGCGGCTCCGGGAACGTCGGGTCCTGCGGATGCGCCAGCCGTCGCAGCACCGAAAGCCTGCGCCCGACGGTGTCCGCCCCCGGCGAGAGCCGCTCGTGCGGCAGCGTCTCCCAGGAGGGGAACTGCGCGACGGCGGGGCCGAGAATCTCCTCGAGCTCGACAGTCAGGTCGTCGGCCTCACGACCGGTCGCGGTCACCACCACCAACGGCTTGCGCTCCGCGATCGTCGCCGCCACGAACGGCCGCACCGCGGACGGCGCGACCAACTCGACCGGCGACTTCCCGACCAGGTCGGCGACGGTTCGCAGCGCGGCGTCGGCACCGGCCACCGCGGCCAGTCCCGCCAATGGTGGACGATGGGTGGACATGCGGACTCCTGAGCTCAGGCGGGGTTCAGTACGGCCAACCGAGTCTAGCCACTCCCCCTGACAGGCGACCCGGCCCCACACAGCCTGGGCCGTGACCAGACCTGACCCCTACAGGCGAGTCTTACGAGCCCGTTCGCGGGCGGCTCGCGTCCGACCGGCCGAGACAATGCGCCGCAGGCGCGAGTATCGGCCGGTCGGACGTGAGCCTTGGGGGCCGCGAACACCCGCGGCGACGCGGCAATGTCACGGCACGTAGCGGCGGAGACGACGAGCGGCGAACTCACGGAAGTATGACAATTTCTCCGGCGGCACGATCGACGGCAGCAGGAAGAACCACATGCGTTCCATCCGCGCGGCCATCTGATCGATCGAATCGGTGCCGACGGCGATGATGTGCACGCCCGCGGTCATCTCCTGCAGCAGCACCCCGATCACCTCGGGATCGAGCTCGGGCTCCAGATCGCCTTGGGCGATGGCGCGTTCGGAGAGCACGCGGTAGGTGTCGCCCCAGGTCTTGGCGATGTTGTCGCCCTGGGCGCCGCGGTAATCACCGATCTGGTGGGTCAGCTTGAGCATCGCGCCGACCATCGGGTCGTTCATCGATAGGTCCGCGACCACGTAGGTGATCCCGATGCACGCTTCGAGCGCGGGCACCCGGGGATCGAAGAAACCCTGGCACGAACTGACCAGGCGCTCGTTGCCCTGGTCGACCACGGCGCGCGCTAGTTCTTCCTTCGAACCGAAGTGAAAGTACAAGGCGCCCTTGGTCACGTTCGACTGCGCGATGATCTCGCTCAGGCTCGCATTCGCATATCCCAAGCGCAGAAAGACATCGGCAGCGCCCGCAAGGACGGAATCGCGGGTGATCTCCGCGCGCGCTTGCCTAGCCATCAGATCCGCCTGTCATCCCTAAAACCAGCCATCCTGAAGTAGACCGACATCACGAACAAGACCGACTTACCGCCCGAACAGCACCCAGAGGATGCGTGAACCGTACCACCAGGTGGGCGCCCGCTAATCAATTCGAGCATTCGATCGGACCTCCGTCGCAATTTGCTGGTTACCAACCCGGTCTTGCACCGGACAATCCCGGTAACCCCGGCTGTGTCAATCACCCTTGTCAGTGCGCCATTCCGAGCTCAACTGCGGATCGGCTTCCAGGTTGCTGAGTCCATTCCAGCAGAGGTTCACCAGATGTGCCGCGACAACCTCTTTCGACGGTTTGCGCTCATCCAGCCACCAGGTGGCCGCGGTGGAAACCATGCCGACCAATGCCTGCGCGTACATCGGCGCGAGACTGGTGTCGAAGCCTCTGCGCTCGAAATCCCCGGCGAGGATGTGGGATACCTGATTGACCGCTTCGTTGAGCAGGCTCGAGTAGCGCCCGTCGGTGGTCGTCGCAGGCTGATCGCGGAGCAGGATTCGGAAGCCGTCGGTGCGCTCGTCGATATAGGTCAGCAGCGCTAGCGCGACCTGCTCGAGCCGGATCCGCGATCGGTTCTGGGTCAGCGACGAGGTGATCATGTCGAGCAGCATCGACATCTCCCGGTCGACCACGACCGCGTACAGACCTTCCTTGCCGCCGAAGTGTTCGTACACCACGGGTTTGGAGACCTGGGCCCGTTGCGCGATCTCCTCGATCGAGGTCGCGTCGTACCCGCGTTCGGCGAACAGCGCGCGACCGATCTCGATCAACTGCTGACGCCGCTGCGTGCCCGTCATCCGTGGCCGGGGCACGCGAGGCTCACCCGAAGTCATCGCTCCCGCCTCCCTTGCGCACGACCATAAGTTGGCAACAACTGTTCCAGACAGCCCCACCGCGCCACGAGTCACCCCGGGCAGCGCCGATCGATCGTCACTGTGCCGCCGCCGGACCAAACATCCGACGACCGGCAAATGACGCGTGGAGACGGGGAGCATTCGCCCGAGAGCGCCACAGTATGCGAGGATCTTCATCGTGCTCGAGCACAGCGGCGGGTTCACCCATCCGCCGGTGTGATAATCCGCCGTAGTGTAATGGCAGCACCTCTGATTTTGGTTCAGATAGTTCAGGTTCGAGTCCTGGCGGCGGAGCTCACCGGCACGATGGCCTATCGTTGGCCCCGCACGTTGGCCAGCACGATGACAGGCAGCCGAGGGAGATCCATGCCACAGCAGACCGCCGTCGTCGTTCTCGCAGCTGGTGCCGGGACGCGAATGCGGTCGAAGACCCCTAAAGTGCTGCATTCGCTCGCCGGTCGAAGCATGCTCGCACACGCGCTGCATGCGGCTAACGAGATCGACCCCGCGTTTCTCATCACCGTGGTTGGACACGACCGCGAGCAAGTCGGCGCCGCGGTCGGCGCCGTCGCCACCGATCTCGGCCGCGAGATCATTACCACCGTCCAGGAACAACAACTCGGCACCGGGCACGCCGTGCAATGCGCGTTGCAGGCGGTGCCCGAAGATTTCACCGGCGACCTGCTCGTCACCTCCGCCGATGTGCCGCTGCTCGACGGGCACACCCTGTCCGCGCTGCTCGATGAGCACCGCAGCTATGCCGATCGCTCCGCGGTCACGGTGCTGACCTTCGTGCCCGACGACCCGAACGGCTACGGCCGCATCGTCCGCAATGCCAACGGCCAGGTCACCGAGATCGTCGAACATGCCGACGCCACACCGGAACAGGGCGCGATCAACGAGGTCAACTCCGGTGTGTACGCCTTCGACGCCGCAGTGCTTCGCACCACGATCGCCCGGCTGTCCACCGCCAATGCCCAGCACGAGCTGTACCTCACCGACGTACTGCGACTAGCCCGCGAAGCCGGGCATCCGGTGCACGGGGCCCGGCTGATCGACGCGGCGAAGGTCACCGGGGTCAACGATCGGGTGCAGCTGTCGGACGCCGCGCGCACGCTCAACCGCTACATCGTGGAGCGGCATATGCGGGCCGGGGTGACCATCGTCGATCCCGCGACCACCTGGGTCGACGCGAACGTGAAGATCGCAAGGGACGCGGTGATCCGGCCGGGCGTGCAGCTGCTCGGCGCCACCGACATCGGCGAGGACGCCGAGATCGGACCGGACACCACCCTCACCGATGTGGTCGTCGGCGTCGGCGCTCGCGTGGTGCGCACCCACGGCGACCGGGCCACGATCGGCCCGGGCGCGAATATCGGCCCCTTCAGTTACCTGCGACCCGGCACCGTGGTCGGGGAGTCCGGCAAGCTCGGCGCATTCGTCGAAACCAAGAACGCCACGATCGGCGCACATTCGAAAGTCCCGCACCTCACCTACGTCGGCGATGCCACCATCGGCGAGCACAGCAACATCGGTGCGTCGAGCGTTTTCGTGAATTACGACGGAGTGAAGAAGCATCACACCACTGTCGGATCGCATGTGCGCACCGGAAGCGACACCATGTTCGTCGCACCGGTCACCGTGGGTGACGGCGCGTATACGGCGGCGGGTACTGTACTGCGCAGAAGCGTTCCACCGGGGGCTCTCGCGGTGTCAGGTGGACCACAGCGCAATATCGAAAACTGGGTCCAGCGGTACCGTCCCGGAACTGCTGCGGCGCACGCGGCGGCGGAAGCCATCGCGGCCAACGAGATGTCGAGTCAGGCAATCGAGCAAAAGGATGGCAATCAGCAGTGACCGCGTCATGGACCGACAACCAGAAGAACCTGATGCTCTTCTCTGGGCGCGCGCATCCTGAGCTGGCCGAGCAGGTCGCCAAAGAGCTCGACGTGCACGTCACCCCGCAAACCGCGCGCGACTTCGCCAACGGCGAGATCTTCGTCCGCTTCGAGGAGTCGGTCCGCGGATCCGATGCGTTTGTCCTGCAAAGCTTTCCGGCGCCGCTGAACCAGTGGCTCATGGAACAGCTCATCATGATCGATGCGCTCAAGCGCGGTTCGGCCAAGCGGATCACCGCGGTGCTGCCGTTCTACCCGTACGCCCGCCAGGACAAGAAGCACCGCGGCCGTGAGCCCATCTCCGCCCGCCTGGTCGCCGACCTGCTGAAGACCGCGGGCGCGGACCGCATCATCACCGTCGACCTGCACACCGATCAGATCCAGGGCTTCTTCGACGGCCCCGTCGATCACATGCACGCGCAGCTGCAGCTCGCCGAGTACGTGCGCAACAACTACAGCCTCGAGCACATCACCGTGGTCTCCCCCGACTCCGGTCGCGTGCGCGTCGCCGAGAAGTGGGCCGACTCGCTCGGTGGCTCGCCGCTGGCGTTCATCCACAAGACCCGCGACCCGCTGGTGCCCAACCAGGTCAAGTCCAATCGGGTCGTCGGTGAGGTCGAGGGCCGCACCTGCATCCTGATCGACGACATGATCGACACCGGTGGCACCATCGCGGGCGCGGTCAAGGTCCTCAAGGAGGCCGGCGCGGGCGACGTCGTCATCGCCGCCACGCACGGCGTGCTGAGCGATCCGGCCGCCGAGCGCCTCGCCAACTGCGGCGCCAAAGAGGTCGTCGTCACCAACACGCTGCCGATCAGCGAGGACAAGAAGTTCCCGCAACTGACCGTGCTCTCCATCGCGCCGCTGCTGGCCCGCACCATCCGCGAGGTCTTCGAAAATGGTTCCGTCACCGGCCTTTTCAACGGCAACGCCTGAGACATAGCCCCGGAAACGGGGGGGGGGGGGGCCCAGAGACCCCCCCCGCGGGGTGTTGGGGGGGGGGGCGGTGGGGCACCCGCGAGCCCGCGGAGGTGAGGGGTGGGGGGGGGGGGTGAGGAGGTGAAGGGTGTTGGTGTGGGTGTATAGAGCTGA
>NZ_JBHVDF010000011.1:25507-151854 GCF_042802915.1 Nocardia sp. NPDC057440 | reverse complement strand
CGCTTGTTTTAATAATTTGGCCCCGCCAGCGTAATTTACACCCCCACGCCCTTACAACCCCCCCCGACCCGGGGGCGGGCCACCCCGGGCCCCGCCCCCCGTTTCGCGTTGGCGGTCCGCCGCGGCGGGCACCGTTCGCCCGTGTCGGGTCCCGTTCGCGGGATGGGCAGCGGAGGATACTGGTCGTATGGACCGTGAATCGCTGGACACCGACATGGGGGACGACAAGCAGGCGGACGAGATCAGGGCCTACGAGCGCAATATCGAGGATCCACCCGCCGACCTGCTGATTCGTAACCATGAGAACGACGACGACGGCCGCCTCGGCATCGCCGAGGAGCTCGAACAGGAGTGGACGCCACTCAGTCAGGCCGCCGAAGACGCCGAAGCGGACGAACGCCCCGCGGAGGTCGCCGCCATGGAGATCATCGACGATTCCGAGGTGTGACACCGATCCCTGCTGAGTGAACAGGCCCGACGCGCCGGGAAATCGGACCGCGTGATCGTGAGAGGGCCGGCTCCACCGTGGTACCCCCACAGAGCGCGACCGGACACACACGAGGAGGGCGTCATGACTACTCCGCAGCATCCCGGCAACGATGACAAGGCGGCCGCGCCGACCGGCAGCGCACCCCCATCGCCCGACGACGAAGCACCCGCGGCGCAACCCGGCAACGCGCCACAACCCACCGGCGATGCGCCACAGCCGCCGGATGCCGGATCACCGTCGCCCGCCGAAGAACCTGAGCCGCGGCAGCCTTCGGGCACGAAGTGGGCAACCCCCGCGTCCAGCGCAGAGCAATCGCCCTACGGCGGGTTCCCCGCCCACACCGAGCAGCCGTATCAGGAGTACGGTGCCGCACCGCGGCGTTCCGGCGCTCAGGTCTATTCGATCAGCGCCTTCGTCTGCGCGGCGCTCTCGCTGCTGTTCTGCCCCATCCTGTTCGGTCCGGCAGGCATCATTCTCGGCGTCGTCGGCCGCAACAAGGGCGAATCCCTCGGCAAGGTCGCCACCGTCGTCGCCGTGGTCGCCATGGTCATCGGAATCGTCGTGAGCTACATCGTGCTGTCCGGCGACGTGTTCCCCGACCAGAGTTGACCGGGGAGCCCACCGGGTAGATTTTTCTCCCATGAGCGGATTCGGTGGGTTCCCCTTGGCGGGATTGGACTTCTACGAGGACCTCGAGGCCGACAACTCCAAGGCCTTCTGGAATGCGCACAAGGACGTCTACGAACAGTCGGTGAAAGCGCCGATGGTCGCACTCGCCGCGGAACTGGAGCCGGACTTCGGCGCCGCGAAGATCTTCCGCCCGTACCGCGACGTCCGCTTCTCGAAGGACAAATCGCCGTACAAGACCGCGCAGGGCGCGGTGGCAGGCGTCGCACCGGGCACCGGGTGGTACGTGCAGATCAGCGCGGCCGGACTGTTCATCGGCGGCGGCTTCTATTCGGGCTCCCCCGCCCAGGTCGCCCAACTGCGCGCCACCATCGCCGACGAGGTGCGCGGCGCCGAGTTGGAGGCCATCCTCGCGAAGCTCACCAAGGCGGGGTACACGATCGGCGGAGACAAGCTCAAAACCAAGCCGAAGGGCTATGAAGCCGACCATCCCCGCATCGACCTGCTGCGCCACAAGTCCCTCACCTGTAGTAAAGAATTCGGCGCTCCGCCATGGCTCGACAAGCCGAGGGCCGCGAAGGAGATTCGCGCCGCGTGGGAAGGGATGCGTCCCCTCATCGAATGGCTTGCGGCCGTCGTGGGATGAGCCCGGCCTAGCGACGGGGCGGCAGCGGGATTCTCGCCAGGTCTTCCGCGACGACGATCGGGCCGGTGAAATGCTGTGCGGCTTCGGCGAAATGCGCGTCGAGGTCACGGTACCGCTGGGAGAAGTGCGTCAGGACAAGCGTGCGCGCGCCCGCTGCCGCGGCGGCCCTGGCCGCCTGTCCCGCGGTGAGGTGCCCGTACTCCTCGGCGAGGCCGGCGTCGGCATCCAGGAACGTCGCCTCGATCACCAGCATGTCCACCTCGGCGGCCAGTTCGTGAACGCCGGCGCAGAGCCGAGTGTCCATCACGAACGCGAAACTCTGCCCCCGCCGCGGCGCGCTGACTTCGGCCAGAGTGACTGTGCGCCCGCCCCATTCGATCGAACCCTCCCGCTGCAACTGTCCGACGACCGGTCCGCGCAGCCCGATGGCGTGGAGCCGATCCGGCAGCATACGGACACCGTCGGGTTCGGTGATCCGGTAGCCGAAGGCCTCGACCGGATGGGACAACGGCACCGCGGCCATGGTGAAGGGCGCGCCGGAGGCGTCCAGCGAGCCTGGCCCGGTGATCGGATGCTTGCGCAGTTCGACCGTGCGATGGAAGGCGGTGGCATTTTCGAGCCGGTCGAGATACTGCTCGCCGGAGGCGGGGTAGTACACGTCGACCGGGTGTGGGACTCGGTCCAGATTGATCCGCTGGATCACCCCGGGCAGGCCGAGGCAGTGGTCGCCGTGGAAGTGGGTCACCGCGATGCGCGTGATATCGGTGACCGACACCCCCGCATACGTCATCTGCCGCTGCGTGCCCTCGCCGGGATCGAAGAGCAGGCCCTCCTGGCCCCATCGGAGCAGGTACCCGTTGTGGTTGCGCTGTTTGGTCGGCACCTGGCTCGCGGTGCCGAGGACGACGAGTTCGCGTGGTGACACGGGTGCTCAGAGCGCCGCGACGGCGGCCACGAAACGGTCCAGCTCCTCGAAGCTGACGAAGCAGTGCGGGGAGGCGCGGACCACGGACGCCAGACCGCGCGCGGTCATATCGAGCAGCGTGGAGGAAGCGTGACTGACCGTCACCGTAATATCTTGTGCCGCAAGCTGATCGCGGACATCGACGGAGTCGATGCCATCGACGGTGAAGGAGACGATGCCGTTGTGCCTGATACCGATGTCACGAACGGTGACACCGTCGATCTCGGGCAGCGACTTGCGCAGATACTCCGCGCGGGCCGCGATGGCGGCGTAGACGTCGTCGGGGCCGAGGTCGAGCAGGTACTGCACGGCGGCGCCCAAGCCTAGGCGGGCCGCGACATCGCATTCCCAGAATTCGAACCGTCTCGCGTCGGGAGCGAGGGTGTAGGTGCCGGGCGTCGTCCACCCCGCACTATGCAGGTCGAGACGTTGCGGCACCATCGACGTGGCCAATTCCGGTCGCAGGTAAAGGAATCCGGTGCCGCGTGGTCCGCGCAGCCACTTGCGGCCGGTGACCGAGAGCGCGTCGACGCCGAGTTCGACGACATCGATAGGGAGTTGCCCCGCGGACTGGCAGGCATCCAGCAACACCAGTGCGCCGACCGAGTGCGCGATCCTGGTGGCCTCGGCGGCCGGGTTGACCAGTCCGCCGTTGGTCGGCACGTGCAGCAGCGAGACCAGCTTGACGCGCTCGTCCACCATGGCCGAGAGGGCGTCGAGGTCGAGTTGGCCACTGCTGTCGCTGGGGATGTGCTGCACGGTTGCCCCGGTCGCCTCCGCGCGCTGCAGAGCCGCGATGGCGTTGCTCGCGTAGTCGGCGCCGGAGATCAGGATGCGGTCGCCTGGCGACAGCGGCACCGAGTAGAAGAAATCGGCCCAGGAGCGGGTGGCGCTGTCACTGAGGGCGATGCTTGCCTGGTCGGCGTTGATGAGTGTGCCGATCACGGTTTTCACGGCGGCGAGATCGTCGAGACGTTCGTTAGCTGCACGATAACCACCGACCTCGGCTTCGCGCCGCAGGTGATCGACGACGGTGTCGGTGACAGTCCGCGGCGGCAGTGAGGATCCCGCGCTGTCGAGGAAAACCAGCCCGGTTCCCGAACCCGACGAAATGCCTGGAGTGTCGTCCCGTACGCGATGGTCGTCCAGCATGCCGACGACCATATCCGGTCAGGAGTTCGAAATCTTGTCGCTTTTTTGTCAGCCTCGCTCGCTACCCTGGTTTGAGTCGGCGTACGCGGAATGCGGCACGCTGTCGCAGCGATATACCAGCTACGGCGGACACCAATCCGCCGACCAGGGCGCCCGGACGGAACTACCCGTCCGGTCGCCGACGGACTTATCAGCGGAGGTTGGCATGGCGGTCACGCTGGAACATCCGGAGTCGGTCAGCGCCATCCAGGACGGGGATCTGTCCTCGAGGGTCGCGGCCGAGGCATATGTGGGTGGCGTCTGTTTCAAATTGGGGCCACCGACGCTCATCGGCGCCGAACTCGAGTGGCTCACCGTGCAGGGTGAGTGTTCGACGTCAGGCCGATCGGCCGCTCCCCGCCCGCAACTGGCTGCACTCGCAGCTGCACTCGGACCCTACGCACCGCGGTCCATCGCCCCCGATTCACCGGCGCTCTCGCTGCCGGGGGGCAGCCGGGTCACTCTCGAACCCGGCGGTCAGATCGAACTCTCCAGCGCCCCGTTCGCCGCTGCCGCGCAGCTGTGCGAGGGATTGCGCAACGACTCCCGGATGTTGCGGGATCTTCTCGAATCCCGATCCATCCGCACTGTCTCCGCCGCCGCCGACGCGGACCGCCGCCCCAAACGGGTGTTGCAGCTGCCGCGCTATCGCGCCATGGAGCAGTCCTTCGGCGGTATCGGCCCCTTCGGCAAACTCATGATGTGCAATACCGCCGCCATCCAGGTCAGCGTCGATGCGGGTGCGGATCGCGCGGAGGTCACCGCCCGCTGGAGGGCGCTGTACACGATCGGTCCCGCACTGCTTGCCGCCTTCGCCTGTTCGCCCGCACTGCGTGGTGCGCCGGTGGGCGATTGGGCCTCGCAGCGGATGCGCACCTGGTTGCGCCTCGACCACGCCCGCACCCGCCCACCCGTGGAGGCCTGGCCGGACCCGATCGCCGACTACGGCAGATGGGCGCTGGATGTGCCGCTGCTGTGCGTGCGCAGGCCGGACCCGGCGCACGACGGCGATGGCGCCGCGAACGGACCGGGCGGCAACGGTCACGATCTCGGTTGGTCCGCACCGCCGGGGGCCTCGTTCGCGGATTGGCTTTCCGGCGCGCTGGACGACGAGGTGGGTCGCCGCCCCGACCTCGGAGACCTCGACTACCACCTGACCACGCTGTTCCCGCTGGTGCGCGCGGCGGGCCACCTCGAGGTCCGCTACCTCGACGCCCAGCCCGACGACGACTGGATGGTCCCGATCCATGTGGTCGACGCGCTCATGTCGACCCCTGCCGCGGTGGCCGAGGCGACCGCGGTGGCCGCGCCGCTCGCCGCGCAGTGGCTGCACGCGGCGCGCTGCGGCCTGGCCGACCCGCAGATCCGGTCGGTGGCGGTCGAGCTGTTGACCCTCGCCGAGGCGCATGCGGCGACACCGGATGCGGCCCGCGAGATCGCCGGAGCGCTCCGGCGATCTCGTGATGGTCGCACGCCGGTCGACGAGTCCGTCGCCGACAGCGCAGGAGGCGGGTCGTGATCACGGTTGCGCGCATCGGAGCTTCCTACGCGGGCAGCCGATTCCCCGCCGACGTGCCGACGACCCTCATGGCCGCGCGGGCAGAGGTCGCCAGCAGCGGCCGAATCAGCTCGCGGGCCGACCTCGACCACCTGTGGAGAGCAGTCTCGTGACCATTCATCACCCGAGCACCGACAACACCGAGACCGAACGGCTCCGGGACCGGATCGCCGACATTCTGACCCGGGCGCGCGATCGCACCCTCGCCCTCACCGACAGCCTCGACGAGGCCGAGCTGATCGCCCAGCATTCCCGGCTGATGAGCCCGCTGGTGTGGGATCTCGCGCACATCGGCAATCAGGAGGAGCTGTGGCTGGTGCGCGATGTCGGCGGGCGTGAGCCGGTGCGCGCCGACATCGATGAGCTCTACGACGCTTTCAAGCACGCGCGCGTCAACCGGCCCGAGCTGCCGCTGCTTGACCCGACACAGGCCAGAGGGTATGTCGGCGCCGTACGCGACAGGGTGTGGGATGTGCTGGACCGCAGCGCATTACGCGGCAGGGAGCTCGTCGACGGCGGTTTCGCCTTCGGCATGATCGCCCAACACGAGCAACAGCACGACGAGACCATGCTGGCCACCCATCAGCTGCGGACCGGGCCCGCCGTGTTGTCCGCGCCCGCAGCGCCGACGGTGACCACCCCCGTCAGCGGCGAAGTGATCATTCCCGCGGGGGAATTCACCATGGGCACGTCGACCGAGCCGTGGGCTCTGGACAACGAGCGCCCCGCGCATCGAGTGCGGGTGCCCGCCTTCGCCATCGACGCGGCGCCGGTGACCAACGCCCAGTACCTGGCCTTCGTCGGCGACGGCGGCTACGACCGACCCGAGCTCTGGTCGGAGCGCGGCTGGGCGCATCGCCAGCAGGCCGGCCTCGTCGCGCCGCAGTTCTGGGAGTGCGATCCCGCCGGACAGTGGTGGCGCAGGGTTTTCGGCGTGCGGGCACCGCTACGTCCGCATCAGCCGGTGCTGCACGTGTGCTGGTTCGAGGCCGAGGCCTATGCCAACTGGGCGGGCAAGCGCCTGCCCACCGAGGCCGAATGGGAGAAGGCGGCCCGCGTCGATCCCGCCACCGGGGAGTCCCGCCGGTACCCGTGGGGCAATGCCGAACCCGATTCCAGCACCGCGAATCTCGGGCAGCGGCATCTCGAGCCCGCCGATGTCGGCGCGTACCCGGCGGGCGCGTCCCCGGCCGGTGTGCACCAGCTCATCGGCGATGTCTGGGAGTGGACCGCTTCCGGTTTCGATCCGTACCAGGGCTTCCGCGCGTTTCCGTACGCGGAGTACTCGGATGTCTTCTTCGGTGGTGACTATCGAGTGCTGCGCGGCGGGTCGTTCGGCACCGATCCCGTTGCCTGCCGCAGCACCTTCCGCAACTGGGACCATCCGATCCGGCGGCAGATCTTCGCCGGCTTCCGGCTGGCCCGCGACCTTCGACAGGGTGAAGGCGAATGAGCACGGCAGCGACAGGCCATGATCACCACAGCGGCCGGGATGCCGTGCTCGGCACCGGCTTTCCTCGGCGCTACCCCCGAGCCGCCGATGTGTAGGCAGCTCGGCTACCTCGGCCCGCAGGTGCGGGTGGGTGACATGCTCACGCTCGGAGCACATTCACTGCGCACCCAAGCGTGGGCGCCGAATGACATGCGTCGTGGCGGCACGATCAACGCCGACGGGTTCGGTGTGGCCTGGTGGCGCGACGGCGACGACGACTCGGTGACGGTCAGCCGCTACCGCAATTCGGCGCCGATCTGGACCGATCCGGCCGTCGAAGAGGTACTGCCGCAACTGGAGTCGTGGGCGGTGCTGGCCGCGGTGCGCTCGGCCACCGTCGGCATGCCGATCGAGCGGAGCGCCTGCGCGCCGTTCACCCATGGCCGCTGGGCGTTCAGCCACAACGGCATGGTGCCGGATTGGCGGCGCACGCTCGCCGCGGTAGCCGCGGAATTCGACAGCGCCGCAGCCGAACTCGGTGGCGAGCTGTTCGCGCCGACCCAGTTGCTCGAAGCGGAATCGGCCACCGATTCGGCAACGCTCTGGGTGATTCTGCGCGGCCTGCTCGCCACCGGCGCGCCCGACGGCGAGTGGGGGGCCGCGCCAGCCGCGCTGAGCCTGCTGGTCTCGGCCGTGCTCGCCCACGCCCCGGAATCGCGGCTGAACTTCCTGCTCGGCGATGGCGCCCAACTGTGGGCGACCACCTGGCATCACTCGCTGTCGGCGCTGGTCACCGATGATTTCGCCATCCTCTCCTCCGAACCGTTCGATGACGACCCCCGCTGGCAGCCGATCCCCGATCGGAGCCTGGTCACCGCACGGCCCGGCGCGCTGTCGGTCGATCCGCTTCCCTCCGCACCCGCGTCACCCGAGTACGACGCGATACCGAAAGGCACTGTGCAATGACCGGACCGACGCTGGAGATCTACCTGTCCGACGAGGACCTCACCTCGGCGTTGCGCGCGGATGCCAGGCTCGGGCTCACCGCGGACCCGAAGTGGTTGCCACCCAAATGGTTCTACGACGCCCGCGGCAGCGAACTGTTCGAGCAGATCACCGAACTGCCCGAGTACTATCCGACGCGCACCGAACGCGCCCTGCTGCAGCGGGTTGTCGGCGAGATCGCGCGCACCGCGCAGGCCGAGGTTCTTGTCGAGTTGGGCGCCGGTTCGGCTGCGAAGACTCGACTGTTGCTCTCGGCGCTGACCACCGAGGGTCCGTTGAAGACCTATGTCCCGCAGGATGTCTCGTCCTCGGCGCTGCGCGCGGCGGCCGAGGAGATCGCGGCGGAATTCCCCGGCCTGGCCGTCCACGGCGTGGTCAGCGATTTCACCGACACCCTGCACAACCTGCCCGGCGGCGGCCGCCGCATGATCGCCTTCCTCGGCGGCACCATCGGCAATCTCGTCCCGGCCGAACGCGCCGAGTTCCTTGCGAGCATCCACGATGTGCTGGAACCCGGCGAACAACTGCTGCTCGGGGCCGGCCTGATCATCGACCCCGCCATCCTCGTCCCCGCCTACGACGACGCCGCGGGCGTCACCGCGGAGTTCAACCGAAATGTCCTGCATGTTCTGAACAACCGGCTCGACGCCGACTTCGAACCCGGCAAGTTCGAGCACATCGCCCGCTGGGATGCTGAGAACGAATGGATCGAAATGCGCCTGGCGGCAGGCGAGGACATGACCGTCCAGGTCCGTGATCTCGATCTGACCGTCGAATTCGCCCGCGGTGAACAGCTGCGCACCGAAATCTCCGCCAAGTTCCGCGTCAATGGACTCGACGCCGAACTGGTGGCGGCAGGTTTCCGCACCGAACGGGTCTGGACCGACCCCGACAACCGTTTCGCGCTGGTACTCGCGGCGAGAAGCTAGCCGGTCGCATCTCGTTCAGGCGACGTGCAATTCGATCACTCGGGCGACAAGTGCCCGCACATCGATAGCCGGGCCGACCAGCCGAAGGCTGCGGTTGGCTTGCAGCGCCGCGATGCCGTGCAGATTGGTCCACAGCGCGATCGCCCGCTCCCCCGGCGGACCCGAGCCGGTGTCCGCCGGGGTCGCCTCGTGGACGAGCGCGGCGAACCGCCGGAACAGCGGCAGAGTCGTCGAGCGCAGGTTCTCGCCGGAGCCCTCGAGCAGATCGTGGCGGAACATCAGGGTGAACATCTCCGGCCGCGCTCCCGCGAACTCGACATACGCCGCGCCCATGTGCTCCAGGTGCTCGCGTGCCGTCGTCGCACCCGCCTCGACCGCACCGAACCGTTCGATGAGATCCGCGAAGCCACGGGCCGCGATGGCGGCCAGCAAGGCATTGTGGGTGGGGAAGTGCCTGCGCGGCGCACCGTGTGACACCCCCGCGGCCCGGGTGATCGCGCGCAGCCCGAGCTGGGCCGCGCCGACTTCCTCCAGCAGTTCGACACCGGCACCGACCAGCCGTACCCGCAGTGACTCGTTTCCGACCATGGAGACATGGTGTCCCGTTGGGTAGACACTGTCTACTTCATGCTGTAGACAGTGTCTACAAACAAATCTCTCGGAGGCTCATGTGTGGTACCGGCTGTTCAAGTACGTGTTGCTAGGCCCGCTGCTGCGATTGCTCGGCAGACCCGAAGTGGAGGGGTTGCAGCATGTGCCGACAGAGGGGCCGGTCATCATCGCGGCCAACCACCTGGCCGTGATCGACTCGCTGTACCTGGCACTGGTCCTGCCGCGGCGGGTCACGTTCCTCGCCAAGCAGGAGTACTTCACCGGCCCCGGGTTGAAGGGACGGTTCCAGCGCTGGTTCTTTACCGTCTCAGGCCAGGTGCCGGTGGACCGGACCGGCGGCACCGCGGCCGCCGACGCCCTCGCCGCCGCCACGAAGATCCTGCAGTCGGGCGACGTCTGGGCGATCCACCCGGAAGGCACCCGCTCACCGGACGGCCGGATCTATCGCGGCCGAACAGGTGCGCTGCGCGTCGCCATGGCCACGGGCGCCCCGGTAATCCCGGTGGTGTTGTCCGGCACCGACAAGGTGAACCCGCGTGGTAGCAGGCTCTGGCGCTTCGCCAAGGTCCGCATCGATGTGGGCGCACCGCGCTACTACCCGCCGATCGTCCTGCACACCGAGGCTCCCGCGGCGCGCGTCCGTGCCGCAACCGATCTGCTGATGCGCGAGCTCGCCGAGCGCTCGGGCCGCCACTACGTCGACCACTACGCGGCCACCTTCGGCAACCGCCGCTAGCGGGCATCACCAGCCCAGATCGGCAGGCGAATCGAAAAGTGGGGGTTAACGCCGGGCCGAAATGGCGGGATAGTTGAGAGAGGCCGGGAAAGCGGCCTGCGGTGCGCTCGGGCGACGCGGATCCGGCCACTGCGTTCGTGATGAGGGAGTTGCACGTTGAGCAGGTTCACCGACGAGATGTACGCGACGGCCGACACCTCCACGCACGGGCTTGTCACCGGAGAACCCGACGCCCCGCGGCGGCAGACCTGGGGCGAAATCCATCAGATCGCGCGTCGCATGGCGGGTGGGCTCGCCGAGGCCGGGATCGGCCGCGGCGATGCCGTCGGCGTGCTCGCCGGTCTGCCTGTCGATATCGCGCCCGCATGCCAGGCCATCTGGATGCGGGGCGCGTCGATCACCATGCTGCACCAGCCGACCCCGCGCACCGATCTGGTGATCTGGGCTCGCGACACCGAGACCGTGCTGACCATGATCGAGGCGCGGGCCGTGGTGCTCGGCGCTCCCTTCGAGGCCGCGGAGCCGCTGCTGCGTGAGCGCGGCATCACGGTGGTGCGCATCGATCAGCTGCACAACGGCGAGGACACCGATCCGGTGCCGACCACCGAATCCGATATCGCGTTGCAGCAGTTGACTTCCGGGTCGACCGGATCGCCCAAAGCCGTGCAGATCACGCACGCCAACTTCTTCGTCAACGCGTACGCCATGTTCGATCGGGTGAAGTTCCAGCTCGACGACGATGTGATGATCAGCTGGCTGCCCCTGTTCCACGACATGGGCATGGTCGGATTCCTCAGCGTCCCGATGCAATTCGGCGCCGAGGTGGTGTGCGTGACGCCGCTGGACTTCCTGATGCGCCCCTTGATCTGGGCCGAGTTGATCGACAAATACCGCGGCACCGTCACGGCGGCACCGAATTTCGCCTACTCCCTGCTGGCCCGCCGACTGAAGCAGGCGGAGGCGGGATCGCTGGATCTCAGCAGCGTCCGCTACATGTGGAACGGTGCGGAGCCGGTCGATCCCGACACCATGGACGCGCTCGCCGCGGCCGGTCAACGCTTCGGGCTCAACCCGATGGCACTGACCCCGGTCTACGGCATGGCCGAGACCACCCTGGCAGTCTCGGTCCCGGACCCGGGCCACGGCCAGGTGCTCGATATTGTCGACGCCGACCTGCTCGAGGCGCTCGGCAAGGCGGTGCCGGTACACGACGCCCATGGGCACCATGGCAATGTCCGCAGACTGCCGACGCTGGGCTACCTGGTCGACAACCTGGCGGGCCGGGTGGTCGACCCCGAACGCCAGCCACTGCCGACCCGATCGGTGGGCGTCATCGAATTGCGCGGCCCGGCGGTGACGGCCGGCTACATCACCGTCAACGGCTTCCGCTCCGCGCAGGACGACGAGGGCTGGCTCGACACCGGCGACATCGGCTACTTCACCGAAGAGGGTCTTGTCGTGGTCTGCGGCCGCATCAAGGACGTCATCATCATGGGCGGCCGCAATATCTACCCCACCGACATCGAACGCGCCGCGATGCGCGTCACCGGCGTCCGGCCGGGCAATGCGGTCGCAGTCCGTCTCGACGCCGGTGAGAAACGCGAAAGCTTCGCGGTGGTGGTGGAGAGCAACGACCACCAGAACGCCGACGAGGTCAAACGCATCGAGCGCGAGATCGTGCACGCGGTCTTCACCGAGGTCGGCTCCCGTCCCCGCACCGTCGCGGTCCTCGGTCCCGGCGCGCTTCCCAAGACCTCCTCGGGCAAACTCCGCCGCGCCGCCACCGCCGTGCACCTGCGCTGAACATCCGCCCGCTCGGCGCAGCGACGAAATTCCGCCACGGCCGTCGTGCTGGACGGCGGATTCGATGATGGTGAGGGTCACGCAGCGTTCGTCTTCGGAATCGCCCACGCCAAAGTACTGGCGTTCGGCAAGGGCGAGTACTACACCCGGGCCCGCTATCGCTTTCCCGGCTGACCATGCGGCATACCTTGTACCCGTAGGGAATTGGTGCCGAATCGAGCGAACTCAGTGCAGCTGGTTCTGTGCTGTCTCCAGCCCGACGCGCAGCAGCAGCTCGACCGCGTCGGCGGTCTGCTCGACGATCACCGGCACTTCCTTGCGCTCGGGGGCCGAGAACGGTTTGAGCACATAGTCCGCCGGATCCTGACGACCGGGCGGACGGCCGATGCCGAACCGAACCCGCAGGTAGTCCTTCGTGGTCAGAGCGCTGGACACGGACCGAAGACCATTGTGGCCGCCCTCGCCGCCGCCGCGCTTGAGTCGCACGGCGCCGAAGGGGAGATCGAGTTCGTCGTGGATGACGATCACCTCGGTGAGCGGCACGGAGAAGAAGCGGGCCAGTGCGGCGACCGGGCGACCGGACAGGTTCATGAACGATCGCGGTTTGGCGATCAGCACCTGACGGCCGTCGAGGCGGGCCTGCAGTAGATCCGCGCCCGACTTCTTGTGCACGGCAAAACGGCCGCCGACGCGCTCCGCGAGCACGTCGGCGACCATGAAGCCGACATTGTGCCGGGTGCGCTCGTATTCGGGACCTGGATTACCCAGTCCGACTACGAGCGCGGGCCCGGTCGTGGATTCGGTCATGAAGTAACCGACCCGTTGGAGTTCTTACTCGGCGCTCTCGACGACACCCTCGGCGGCGGCCGCGGCGGCTTCCTCGGTCTCCTGCGCGGAGGCCGGGGCGGCGATGATGTTGACGATCAGGGCTTCCGGATCGCCGGCCAGGGTGACCCCGCTCGGCAGCTCGATGCCACCGGCGGTGATCTGGGTGCCCGCCTCGATGCCTTCGATCGACACCTCGATGGCCTCGGGGAGCTTGGTGGCGTCGGCCTCGATGGAGAGGGTGGTGCTCTCCTGGGTGATCAGGGTGGCGGAGGCCGCCTCGCCGGTCAGCACGATCTGCACATCGGCGGTGACGCGCTCGCCGCGCTTGATGATCAGCAGGTCGGCGTGCTCGATGTAACGGCGAATCGGGTGCACGACAACGGATTTGGTCAGCGCGAGCTGCTTCTTGCCGTCGATGACGAGGTTCAGCAGCGCGTTGGTGCCGTGCTCGCGCAGGATGGCGGCGAAGTCGCGTGCGTTGAGGGAAAGGTGCTGCGGGTCGGCGGCGTGGCCGTACAGCACGGCGGGGACGTTGCCGGAACGACGGGTGCGGCGGGCGGCGCCCTTGCCGAACTCCGTACGAACGGCGGCTTCGAGAACGTTGGCGTCGGACATGACTGGATCTACTCCCTACGGCTCTTCCGGGCTTGGTCAACAGTGCTCACCAGGGACTGTTTCCGCCCTGGCTCTAAGTTGGTCAACTCGTCGGGCGAAGACCGAACGAGGACGGCCGGAAGCCGAGCCGCGTCGATCACGGTGAGCGCAAAGGTCTGCGGTCACCCTCGCCGAGACAACCCGAACACCATAGCGCAGTGGTCATGCGCGAGGTGAATCGGGTGGTTACCGTGCGTCGAGCAATGGTCATACCGGTCGCGTACGCTGGAGCGGTTGCCGATCGGACGTCTGCGAAAGGGTGTTGAAGTTGACCGCCTCCACTGAGGGTGTCGTCGCGCCCACGCCGCGCGGGCTGCCCGCCGAGGTTGCCCGGCGCCGCACCTTCGCGGTGATCTCCCACCCCGACGCGGGCAAGTCGACGCTCACCGAGGCGCTCGCACTGCACGCCAAGATGATCTCCGAAGCGGGCGCGATCCACGGCAAGGCCGGACGCCGCTCGACGGTCTCGGACTGGATGGAGATGGAGAAAGCCCGCGGCATCTCGGTCTCTTCGACCGCGCTGCAGTTCAATTACCGTGCTGCGGGCTCCGATGTCGACAGCGTGATCAACCTGGTCGACACCCCCGGTCACTCCGACTTCTCGGAGGACACCTACCGGGTGCTCACCGCCGTCGACGCCGCGGTCATGCTCATCGACGCCGCGAAGGGCCTGGAACCGCAGACGCTGAAGCTCTTCCAGGTGTGCCGCCACCGCGGCATCCCGGTGATCACCGTCATCAACAAGTGGGACCGGCCGGGCCAGGCGCCGCTGGAGCTGCTCGACGAGATCCACGAACGGATCGGCCTCACGCCGACCCCGCTGTTCCTGCCCGTCGGCATCGCGGGCGACTTCCGCGGCCTGCTGCGCCGCGGTCCCGACGGCGCCGCGGTCGAATACATCCACTTCACCCGCACCGCGGGCGGCGCGACCATCGCGCCGGAGGAATCGCTGACACCGGAATCCGCCGAAGCGCGCGAGGGCGAAGCCTGGACCACCGCCGCCGAGGAGAGCGAATTGCTCTCGGCCACCGGACAGGACCACGATCAGGAACTGTTCCTCGCCGGTCAGACCTCGCCGGTCATCTATGCCTCGGCGATGCTGAACTTCGGTGTCCGGCAGCTGCTGGAGGCACTGGTGGCGCTGGCGCCCGCGCCCGGCCCGCGCCCCGATCTGTCGGGCACGGCGCGCAACACCACCGACCCGTTCAGTGCGGTGGTGTTCAAGGTGCAGGCAGGCATGGACGCGGCACACCGCGACCGGCTGGCATTCATGCGGATCGTCTCGGGCGAGTTCGAGCGCGGCATGGTGGTCACGCACGCGCAGACCGGCAGGCCCTTCGCGACCAAGTACGCGCTGACCGTGTTCGGTCGCGAACGTTCCACTGTCGACACCGCCTACCCCGGCGACGTGGTCGGCTTGGTCAACGCGACCGCGCTGGCGCCGGGACACACGCTGTTCGTGGACAGGAAGGTGGAGTTCCCGCCGATCCCGTCGTTCGCGCCGGAACACTTCGCGGTACTGCGCGCGCAGAGCGCGGGCAAGTACAAGCAGTTCCGCAAGGCCATCGACCAGCTCGACTCCGAGGGCGTGGTGCAGGTGCTGCGCAACGACATCCGCGGCGACGCCTCCCCCGTGCTCGCGGCCGTCGGCCCGATGCAGTTCGAGGTGGTCACCGCGAGGATGATGGCGGAATTCAATGTCGAGACCAGGATGGAGAACCTGGCCTACACCTTGGCGCGGCGCACCGACGCCGAGTCGTGGCCCGAGCTGAGCCGTCAGCGCGGGGTGGAGGTCTTCACCCGCAGCGACGGCGCGCTGCTTGCTTTGTTCAGCGACAAGTGGCGGCTGCAGTACATCGAGAAGGAACTGCCGAGTCTCACACTGGAACCGCTGGTCGCCGCCGCCGACTGAGCGGTCGCCGCGTCACCCGGCTTCCGGCTCGCGTTCGATCGGGGTAGTGCCGACGGCTTCCGGCTCACGTTCGATCGGGGTAGTGCCGACGGCTCCCGGCTCACGTTCGACCGAGGTAAAGCTGCCGTCCTCCCGCGCGATGAGACCCCAGCGGCTCGAGGTCAGGCGCAGGCTCGGGAGGTCGCTCAGCGAGAGGACCACCTCGTAGGTGCGCTCGTAGCCGGTGTGCGATATGCGCCAGTTGCCGTCATCGCAGAGCACATAATTATCGGTGTAGAACGCCGCGCCGCGCAGCAGCATATTGTGCGCCGGAATAAGCACGGTGTCGGCGAGGTACCAAGTGCCCGTCGCGGTGCCACCATCGACATCGATCTCCGGATGGTCGCATCTGTGCTCGGTGATGACATGCGGACCGAGTGTGTTGCGCATGAAGGCGAGGAAGGCGTCGCGGGACTCGAACTGCAGGTATTCGCTGTAGGTCGCGGTTGCCTCCGGCACCATGGTGTCGGCGAATTCTTCCCACGACTTGGTGTCGAGGGCGCGCAGGTATCGGAACTTCAACCGGCTGATGGCGGACACCGCATCCTGATCCATACCTCAAACAATCCCATTCGAAGCCGCCGTACTGCGGGATTTGCGGGATTTGTATCAGATTGCTATGACCGCGCCGCCCGATTCGGAAGGTCGTCGGCGCCGAAGATCAACTTCCGATCGTGAAGCAGGTGCGGCAGAAGTCCTCGCCGAACTCGGTCAGCCGCAGACTCTTGCGCACGATCTTCGGCGCCCGGCCCGCTTTCTTCAGCGCCGCTTCGACCTCGGGCTGCACTTCCAGCACCATGTAGCGGCTGAGCACCACCGGGTCGTCCGAGGTCAGCGTCAGCCCGAGCCGGTTGAGGTTGATCAGATAGGTGCGCGACCGATCGGGGTAGCGGACGCCCGCCTGCTCCGGCACCGAGGTCAGATCACCGGTCACCAGCTCCGAGCCGATCCCGAGCGGCCGATTGGTCCGCACATCGACCGAGGGCTGCGGGCCGTTCAACGCCATGAAGCGCAGAATGCGCGCCTCGTCCGGAGCCAGCTCGTCGAGAATGCGGTCGTAGGCCGGATGGACGTCCTCGGAGAAGTAGACATCCGCCGAGCGGGCCAGCAGCGCGTCACCGCGGCGACGCAAGTCCTCGATGGAGGCCGAATGCAGCGGCGCGCCGAGGCCGATCGCCTGCTGCGCGGCCGGGCCGTTGGAAGTCGGTACGTAGCTGACGATTTCGCGCACCGAGCCCTCGGTGACGCCGAGCGCGCTGCGCGCGATGGACCGCAGAGCATTGCCGGTTCGCTCGGCGATGTCGGCCGAGGACTCACCGTCCAGCGCGGCCTGGGTGATCTCCTTGGTCATCTCATAGGAGGTGTTCACCGCCCACTGACTGCCGCGCACCACGGTGCCCGCGGCCAGCCCTGCCGCCCGGAACACGCCGCGGATCAGCCGTGCCTCATTGCTGATCTGCCGCTGTTCGACATCCGAGCTGCGCTCGACCGCGCGGGAACCGGCCCGGGCCATGTCCTGTCCGGTCCTGTCGTCTGCCACGTCCTACTCCGATGTATTGCCTAGTGAACGAATACGCCCACAGATTATTGCCCGACAGCCTTCCAGGTATGCCCAACTCGCCAGCCGTGTGGCTTCCGCTCACAACTCGCCGCTCACGACCGGCCCCCGCACCGACGCGAACCCCAAGCACCCGTACCTGTGGCGAGTGGGATGTGGTTGGTCGTCATTGTCTCCGCTCCGGATGGACAGTACGACATTCTGGACACACACTGTGACTGATGTCTCAGACAATCCAGTGTGGCCCGCCACACTGAATGTTGGCTCCATTCCGCACCTCACAGTAGGGTCCAGTCGCCGACAGGGTGCTACTTTGAGTTCCCGGTGAAGCGGCGATCACCGGTATATCGGCAGGAGGGTGTCGTGTTAGAGAGTGTGTTCCACCCAACCATTGCGCTGGAACTGATTACGATTCCGCTCTTCACCGGCATCATCGGCTACATCACCAACTGGACCGGTGTCCTGATGCTGTTCCGTCCTATCGCCTTTCACGGCATCCGATTACCCGGACTGCGTGCGTTATACCCGTACCTGCCCAAGCGAATTCAGGTACTGCCGCTGCTGAGCTACGACGGCCGAATCGGCTGGCAGGGCATCGTGCCGTCACGTGCGGACAAGATGGCGAGCATTGCCGTCGACAAAGGGCTCGCGAAACTGGGCAGCGTCGCCGACTTCTATCGAGAGATAGAGCCGGACGCCCTCGCCGAACATTTGACCACTATCGCGGAAACGCAAATCCACGACATCGTCGAGGAAATCTTGCGCCGCGAACATCCACAGTTCTGGTACAACCTGCCGACCCAGGTGCGCGACATGGTGCACGACCGGGTCCGTCAGCAACTGCCCGAAATCCTGCGTAACCTCACCGACGAACTCGGCGCGAATATCGATCAGCTGCTCGATGTGAAACAGATGGTCATCCGCTATTTCCAGGCACGACCGCAGCTGCTCAATCAGCTGTTCCAGGTGCTCGGCGCCAAAGAGCTGCGGTTCATGATCAACTTCGGCTTCTACTTCGGCGCGCCGATGGGCGCCGTGCTCGTCGCGATCCTGCACGTGACCGGGTGGTCCACCCTCGCGGTGCTGCCGATCGGCGGCGTCGTCATCGGCTGGGTGGTCAACTGGGTCGGCATCAATATGATCTTCGCGCCCGCCTACCCGAAGTGGTGGTGCCCGTGGCGGCAAGGCCTGCTGATCAAGCGGCAGTCCGAAATCACCGCGGGCTACGCGGAATTGGTCTCCAGCCAGGTCATGACTGTCGCCAACATCGGCGACGAACTCCTCAACGGTCCGCGCTCGGACCGCACGATGCAGATGCTGGAGGACACCCTGCGCCCGGCCGCCGACCGGGCGCTCGGACCGGCGAAGTCGGCGGTCAAATTCGTGCTCGGCAGCCGGGAGTACGACGCGCTGCAGTCGACGCTCACCGCGGAGGCCATGAACATCGCCCCGATCGCGTTCGCCGATCCGGAGTTCAACGTCCGGCAGGGCAAGCAGATCAACGAGTACATCGCCAAGCAAATGTCCGCTCTATCGCCCACCGATCTGGTCGACATGCTGCGATCGGCGATCAAACAGGACGAATGGCTGCTTTTCCTCCATGGCGGTGTGCTCGGCCTGTTTGCCGGATACGCTCATATCCTGATCTTCGGGACAGGAGTGGCAACAGCATGGTGGTGAGGGAACCCGGTGGCGATGGCGACGATATACAGGCCGTCGAGCCTCTAGAACCGGCTGCGCCGTCGAAGGAGATCGCGCGACGGCCCGTCACCGAAATCCAGTTTGCCGACGAATCGCCAACACGCGGAAGACAATCCGGTGTGCGCAAGACCGTGCGCGCGGCGACCGGCGTCGCGCGGGTCGCGGTGACCGCCGCCACCGAGGTCGCCACGTGGAGTTTCGACACCGCACTCGGCGTCGGCGCGACAGTCGTGCGCGGCAGCATCGCCGGTGCGCCACCACGGGAGGTCCTCGCCGAGGCAGAAGCCGAAGTGCGCGACGCGGTGCGCCGAGCGCTGGGCCTGCCTGCCACGCCGGAGCCGCCCGACCCCGCCGCACTGCCCACCTTGCGTGAGCAAGGCGCCGCGCTGCTTCGGTTGTCGGCGAGCACGCAGGGGGAGCACAGCGACAGCCATCCGGCCTTCGCCAGGATGTTGGCGGACCTGACCCCCGACGAGGCGCGCATCCTGCGCTTCCTGCACCTCGACGGGCCGCAGCCCTCGATCGATATTCGCACCGGCCGCCCACGCGGCCTCGGCGCCGAACGAATCATGTACGGCCTCAACCTGATCGGCGAGCACGCGGGACTGCGCTTCCCGAACCGCATTCAGCAATACCTGCCCAACCTGCGCAGGCTCGGCCTGATCGAGTTCGTCAAGGAACCGGTCGGCAACCCGAATCGCTACCAGCTCCTCGAAGCACAGTCCCCCGTGCGTGAGGTACTCAAACGGTCCGGATTCGGTACCAAAGTGCACTACCGCAGCATCGCACTCACCGGATTCGGCGCCGACTTCGTACAGACCTGCCTACCGGTTGTCGTCCAGGATGGCCGCGCCGCAGGCACCAGCTAGCCCGCGCTCAGACGCCTTCGGCCAGTTCCATCCAACGCTCTTCGGCGGCTTCCTTTTCCGTGACCACCTGCTTGAGTTCCGCGCCGAGCTCGAGCAGCTTGCCCGGGTCCGTCGCGGCCTCGGCCAACGCGGTGTGTAGTCGCTGCTCGCGTTCGTCGAACTTCTCGATGGCCCGCTCGAGCTTGGAGAGTTCCTTGCGCGCGGCGCGCAGAGCCGCCGCGTCGGTCACGGGTGCGGACTTCATGTCGGAGGCGCCCGAGCGAATCGCGACATCACCCTGCGCTGCGCGCTTCTTCAGGTACTCGTCGATGCCGCCGGGCAGGTTGGTGAGTTTGCCGTCGCCGAACAGCGCCCAGGTGGAGTCGCAGATGCGCTCGATCAGGTAGCGATCGTGGCTGATGACGACCAGGGTGCCTGCCCAGTTGTCGAGCAGGTCCTCCAGCTGCTGCAGGGTGTCGATGTCCAGGTCGTTGGTCGGCTCGTCGAGCAGCAGCACGTTGGGCTCGGCCATCAGGATGCGGGTCAGCTGCAGCCTGCGCCGCTCGCCACCGGACAGATCCCCGACCGGCGTGCGCTGGCGAGCCGGGGTGAAGCCGAGCCGTTCGGCCAACTGGCCCGCGGAGATCTCCTTGTCGCCGAGCATGATTCGCTGCGCGACCTGTTGCACGGCTTCCAGCACGCGCATATCGGTCGGCAGATCGTCGAGTTCCTGACGCAGCCAGCCGATCTGCACCGTCTGGCCTTGAATGCGCTTGCCGGCGGCCGGTTCCGTGTCCCCGGCCAGGGTGCGCAGCAGGGTCGTCTTGCCGGATCCGTTCACGCCGACGAGGCCGACCCGCTCCCCCGGCGCGAGACGCCAGGTCAAGTCGCGCACCAACTCCCGGCCGTCCGGGGTGGTGAGGGTGGTGTCTTCCAGCTCGACGACGACGCGTCCGAGACGTTTTCTGGCGAACGCGGCCAGCGAGACGCTGTCGCGCGGCGGCGGCACATCGGCGATCAGCGCCTCGGCCGCCTCCACCCGGTAGCGCGGTTTGGAGGTGCGCGCCTTCGCACCGCGCCGCAGCCAGGCCAATTCCTTGCGGGCCAGATTGCTGCGTCGCGCTTCGGAGGCGTCGGCCTGCCGTGCGCGCTCGGCGCGGGCGAAGATCCAGTCGCCGTAGCCGCCCTCATAGCTTTCGACCTTGCCGCCGACGACCTCCCAGGTATTGGTGGCGACGGTGTCGAGGAACCAGCGATCGTGCGTCACGACCACCAGCGCGCTGCGGCGGTTGAGCAGATGCTCGGCCAACCACTGCACGCCCTCGACGTCGAGATGGTTGGTCGGCTCGTCGAGCACGAGCAGATCGAGATCGCGGACCAGCGCGGCGGCCAGGGCGACTCGGCGGCGCTCGCCACCGGACAGGTTGTCGATCGAGGTCTCCAGGCCGAGCCCGGCGATCCCGATGCCCTCCATCACCGAGCGGATGCGCGGATTGGCGGCCCATTCGTGTTCGGCGACATCGTCGGTCATCGCGTCGTCGGCAAGACCGGCCAGCACCACGGAACCGACCGTCGCACCAGGGGGCAGCACGCCGCGCTGGGTCACGACCGCGATACGCAGACCGCCGACTCGGCTCACCCGGCCACTGTCGGGTGGCTCGAGTCCGGTCAGCACCTCCAACAGGGTGGTCTTGCCGCCGCCGTTGAGGCCGACGACACCGATCCGCTCGCCCGCGTGCACGCCGAGCGACACGGTGTCCAGGAGCGGGGTGATCCCGAAGCTCTTGGAGACCTGTTCGAGGTTGATCAGGTTGGACATAGATCCTTCCGAGTAATGCGCGGGCGGAGTGCTCGCCCCGGAGCAAGCGTACTGTTCGGGCTCTTGGCCTACTCAGGCCATACAAGTGGGCGGGCGAAAAGCCCTGCTCCCTATAGGGCGCTCGCCCGATACCCGTCCGGCAGTCACCGATGCGACGATCCGGCCATGGCCATGGCCGCGCTCCAGTCGACGCCGCGCACAGGTTGCGGAACGAACGGCGTTCGTTTACAGTAGCTGTAGCGAACAACGTTCGTTACGAACAATGTTAGTCCGAATGGCGCTCTCGAAGTACAGCCGCAGAATGGGAGCCCCACCTCTACTAGAGGTGCGAGGGGCGGCACGGTTCAACTACCCCTACCTGGAGTTTCTCATGCATATCGGTCTCGGCCTGCCCATTTCCGATCCCGCCGCCCTGCTCGACTGGGCCCGCCGCGCCGACGCGGGCCCCTTCTCCACGCTCGGCCTGCTCGACCGGCTCGTATACGACAACCCCGAACCCCTCGTCGCACTCGGCATGCTCGCAGGCGCGACCAACCGCATCAAAGTGCAGACCGAGGTGCTGATCGCACCGTTGCGTGAGCCGACTCTGCTCGCCAAACAGGCCGCCACCCTCGACCGCATGTCCGGCGGCCGCCTCGTCCTCGGTCTCGGCGTCGGCGGTCGCGAGGACGATCACATCGCCTCCTGCACCGACATCCGCACCCGCGGCCGCCGCCTGGACGAGCAGATGGAGATCATGCGCCGCCTGTGGTCCGGCCAGGCCTACGGCGCCGACTGCGGCCCGGTCGGTCCCGCGCCACTGCACCCCGAAGGCCCCGAGGTGCTCTTCGGCGGTTTCCAGCCCGCCGCCATCGACCGCGTCGGCCGCTGGGGCGGCGGCTTCCTCGCCGCCGCGGCGCCGTCCTGGGCCGGTGGCCTCTTCGATACGGCCCGCCGCTCGTGGACCGAGCACGGCCGCGCGGGTGAGCCCCGCATCGTCGCCCAGGTCAATGTCGCGCTCGGCGCGCCCGAGCTGGTCGAGGAAGCCCGCGCCGCCATGGGCGCCTACTACGAATTCAGTGGCCGGGCCGACTACATGGTCGCCGGAATGCTCACCACACCCGACGAAATCCGTGCCGCCATCAAACAATTCGACGACCTCGGCGCCGACGAAGTGATGCTCTACTGCTACGGCGGCGACGCCGACCAGGTCGACCGCCTCGCCGACGTCATCGGCTAGTCGCGAGTCTTCAGCGCTTGCCCTGGCCCTCGCCGTTCAAGATACGAGCGCCGGGGACCGGGCCGCTCGCGGTACGAACACTGCGGCAGACACCGGCGCCCGCGAGTTCGGCGGCGACCGCCACGGCGGATTCCTCACTGTCGCAAAGGAAGGCGCAGGTGGGGCCGGAGCCGGAGACCAGGCCGGCCAGTGCGCCCGCGGTGACGCCCGCGCGCAGGGTGCGGCGCAGCTCGGGTTTCAGCGAGAGCGCCGCGGCTTGCATGTCATTTCCGAGCAGTGGCGCGAGCTGGTTCGGGTCGCCGGAGGCCAACGCCTGCATCAGCTGTTGCGGCTCGCCGAGCCGAGGCGGGGCGCCGTGCTCACGCAGGCGATCGAGTTCACCGAATACCGCGGGGGTGGACAGCCCGCCCTTGGCCAGTGCGAGCACCCAGTGAAAGGTATTGCGGGACAACACCGGAAGCAGCCGCTCGCCGCGGCCGGTGCCCAGCGCGGTGCCGCCGTGCAGCGCGAAGGGGACATCACTGCCCAGTTCGGCTGCGACCTCGGATAATTCGTCGCGGGTGAGTCCGAGATCCCATAGCTCGTTCAAGCCGACCAACGCGGCCGCGGCGTCCGCGCTGCCGCCCGCCATCCCGCCTGCCACCGGAATGCCTTTGCTGATGGCGATTTCCACCAGCGGGGCCCGGCCGGCCAGGTGCGCGAGCCGGACCGCCGCCTTCCACACCAGGTTGGTGCGGTCGGTCGGCACATCTGCCGCACCCTCGCCGGCGACCCGCACCATGAGCGAGGCCGACGGCGAGATCTCCAGGTCGTCGCTCAGCGATAGAGCTTGGAACACCGTGGTCAGATCGTGATAGCCGTCCGCGCGCAGGTCGCCGACGCCGAGATGGAGATTCACCTTGGACGGGGCGCGCACGATGACCGGGCTGGGCACAACTGACAACACGGTGGTCAAGCTTAGTGGGCGCAGCCGGACAACGTCCGTCCCAACCTGCGCCGGGCCGAGCGAAGGCGAGGCAGCCGCCTAGTAGGTGCCTACGACAGGTGCGCGGCTCGCGATGAGTCATTCACCGGATGTGAGTCATTCGGTTACAAGAGGGCGCCTCCGGTGGCATCGATCCATTGACCGGTGACCCAGCGCGAGTCGTCCGAGGCGAGGAACGCCACCACATCCGCGATATCGGCGGGCTGCCCGACTCGCTTCAGCGGGGAGTAGTCGGCCACCATCGCCTCGGCCTGGTCGTTGCGCAACCAGGCCGCGTTCATATCGGTGTCGATGATGCCCGGCGCAACGGCGTTCACAGTGATGCCGCGGGCGCCGAGCTGCTTGGCCAGGTTGGCGGTGAAGACGTCGATCGCGCCCTTGCTCATCGTGTAGGCGATCAGCTGGGGCATCGCGAAGCCGTGGGTGAGCCCGGTGGAGGTGTTGATGATGCGGCCGCCGTCGCGCAGTCGCTCGAGGCCGTGCTTCGTGACGAAGAACGGCGCCTTGGCGTTGACCGCGAAAACGCGGTCGAAGGCGGCTTCGTCAGTGTCGCCGATGGGCGTGCGGACATCGCCGACACCCGCGTTGTTGACAATGATGTCCACGCCGTCGGCGTGCGCGTCGAACGCCGCCCACAATGCCGCGGCGTCGCCGGGCACACCGAGCTCGGCCCGGATCGCGAACGCGGAGCCGCCCGCCGCTTCGATCGCCGCGACGGCCTCCTTGGCCGCTTCTTCGTTCCCGTTGTAGTGCACGGCAACCCGCGCACCGTCCCGTCCCAGCCGTTCGGCGATGGCGCGGCCGATGCCTCGGCTGCCGCCGGTGACCAGTGCCGTCTTGCCCGTGAGTGCACCCATGACGCGAGTTCCTTTCTCTAGTGATCGCTACAGAACGAACGTAGCATATTTTCTAGCGATCGCTATAGAATGATTTCCATGAGCGCACCCGCCCGGGGCCGACCCCGTTCCTTCGATCGCGACGCGGCGCTGGAGCAGGCGCTGCGACTGTTCTGGGCCCGCGGATACGAAGCGACGTCGATCGGCGACCTGACCGCCGCGATGGGCATCGGAGCGCCGAGCCTGTACGCCGCCTTCGGCGACAAGGCCACGCTGTTCAACGAGGTGGTGGCGGCCTTCGCCAGCCGTTACGGCGGATTCGTCGCGCGCGCACTCGCCGAAGAACCGACCGCCGAGGCAACGATGCGGCGCATCCTGCGCGAGGCGGCGACGGAGTACGCGCGGCCCGACTGCCCGCACGGCTGCCTGGTGATGAGCGCCGGACTGAACACCACCAGCGCCGAGATCGCCGCACTGCTGCGCGGCATGCGCAACCGGAACGTCGAGGTCTTCACCGCCCGCATCCAGGCCGATATCGACGCCGGCGTCCTGCCCGCGGACACCGACGCGGCCATGCTCGCCCGCTACATCGGCACAGTCATGCAGGGCATGTCCCAGGCCGCGCGTGATGGAGCCGCATCGGCCCAGCTAGAGCAAGTCGCCGAATGGGCCATGCACAGCTGGCCGGGCGCCGCGCCGGCGAAGGCCGGCACGCGGCAGGCATCGATAGCACGGCGATAGCCGAGCCCCGTGCCCGAATTCCAGCGTTCATCAGCACGACGCCATGGCCACGGGAACTATGAGCACGACGCAAACGACTACCTGACGACGCCACCGGCGCGGCCGATCGGTCACCACTTGCACGCAATACCCTTGGGGGGTATGTTCATTCATGTCGGGGATACCCCGGGTCCGTATGATCAATCACGAGCGAAGGAGTCGGACATGGCCACCACCACTTACACCGTTACGGGGATGACCTGCGGGCACTGCGTCAACTCGGTCCGCGAGGAGATCGGCAAGATCGACGGCGTGACCAGTGTCGACGTTGATCTCGCCACCGGCGCGGTCAAGGTCGACAGCACCACCCAGCTCATCGATGCCGATATCGTCGCCGCCGTGGACGAGGCGGGCTACGCGGTCGCCGTCTGATGCGGGACCGGCTGAAGTTCGCCGCGGTCGGGGGCGGGCTCGTCGCGCTGTTCGGCGTCGCGCTCGGAATCGGGGCCCTGGTGGGCGGTCCGGCCGAGCAGGCGCCGGACCACAGCGCGATGCCGCACACCGGCCGGGATGCGGCCACCGGGCTGTCGGACGCGCAATCCGGTTATGCCATGGCCGATGTGACCGCTCCGACGGAACCGAACCAGGCCGGTTCACTACGGTTCCGGATCACCGGGCCCGACGGGGCTCCGGTGACCCGATTCACCACCCGACACGACAAGAAGCTGCATCTGATCGTCGTCCGATCCGACACGACCGGGTATCGGCACGCGCATCCGACCATGGACGCCACGGGCACCTGGTCGATCGAGTGGAGTTGGGCGGCCCCGGGCACGTATCGCGTATTCGCCGACTTCGTACCGGAAGACGGTGCAGCCGGACCAGGCGATCTAGTGCTCAGCCGCACCATCACCGTCTCGGGAGCGGCCGTGCCGCAACCACTTCCCCCACCGGCACGGAGCGCGACGGTGGACGGATATCAGGTGACATCGGCAGGCGATCTCGGTACCGCGGGCAGCGAACTGCGCTTCGCCGTCGCGCGCGACGGCGTTCCAGTGTCCGATCTGGAGCCGTATCTCGGCGCATACGCACACCTGGTCGCCCTACGCGCCAGCGACCTCGCCTACCTGCATGTACACCCGCAGGGCGAGGTCGGCCGCACACCCGCGGGTCCCGAGGTGTCCTTCCATGCGCAGGCCCCGAGCGCGGGCGCGTATCGGCTGTATCTAGACTTCTCACACGGCGGATCCGTCCACACCGCGGAGTTCACGGTCGAGGTCGAATCATCCACAGTGCCATCCACATCCGGTGGCCACTCGCATCCGGGTGGCGGTCGCTGATGGCCACGCCCGCCGACCTGCGCTCGATCGAGCTGGAGATCGGCGGGATGACCTGCGCTTCCTGTGCCGCGCGGATCGAGAAGCGGCTCGGAAAGATCGAGGGCGTCACGGCCACCGTCAATTTCGCGACGGAAAAGGCAAAAGTTAGTTATCCACAATCCGTTTCGCCGGAACAGCTGGTCGAGCAGGTACACACCGCGGGTTATACCGCGCATATTCCCGCACCCCCCGCATCGGAAACCGACCGGTCCGATGAAAGGCCCTCAGCGCTCGATCGACTTCGACAACGACTGCTGATCAGCGCAGGGCTCGCGCTGCCGGTGGTCGCGATGGCTATGATCCCCGCGCTGCAATTCGATAACTGGCAATGGCTTTCGCTCTCGCTCGCCGGGCCCGTGGTGTTCTGGGGCGGCGCCGATTTCCATCGGGCGGCGCTCAGCAATGCCAGGCACGGCGCCGCGACTATGGACACCCTGATCTCGGTCGGCACCCTCGCCGCCTTCGGCTGGTCGGTGTACGCGCTGTTCTTCGGCCACGCCGGAATGCCCGGCATGAAGCACTCGTTCAGCCTGGGCATCGAGCGGGCCGATGCGGCGTCCAACGTGTACTTCGAGGTCGCCGCCGGGGTGATCGTCTTCATCCTGGCCGGGCGATATCTGGAAACCCGGGCCAAGGATCGGGCAGGCGCCGCGCTCCGAGCGCTGCTCGAACTCGGGGCGAAGGACGTTTCCGTGCTGCGCGGCGACGGCGAAATCCGGGTTCCGGTTGCCGAATTGCGCGTTGGTGAGCTGTTCCTGGTCCGCCCCGGCGAGAAGGTCGCCACGGACGGTGTAGTGGTCGAGGGCAATTCGGCCCTCGATCTGAGCCTGCTGACCGGGGAATCGCTCCCCGTCGACGTCGGCCAAGGCGATGTCGTCATCGGCGCGACGGTGAACGTGGGCGGGCTACTGACCGTGCGCGCCACCCGAATCGGCGCCGATACCCAACTGGCGCAGATGGTCGCACTGGTCGAAGAGGCCCAGAACAGCAAGGCGCCGGTACAACGACTCGCCGATCGAGTCGCGAGCATTTTCGTCCCGATCGTCTTTGTCATTTCGGCGCTCACGCTGGCATTGTGGCTGGCCACCGGGGCGTCGACCACAGTGGCGTGCGGCGCGGCCGTGGCGGTGCTGATCATCGCCTGCCCCTGCGCGCTCGGCCTGGCCACGCCCACCGCACTCCTGGTCGGCACCGGGCGCGGCGCTCAACTCGGCATCCTGATCAAGGGCCCGCAGGTACTGGAATCGACACGCCGGATCGACACGGTCGTACTCGACAAGACCGGCACGGTGACAACCGGGCAAATGACGTTGGCGGACATCGTCACAACGAACGGCGCCGACGCAGCGGGCATGATCTGCTCCGGAGACGAGACCCCGGCCGAGGGCGGCCCGCTCGCCGGCAGTGACGTGTCCGCGGACGAGCTGCTGACCATCGCCGCGGCGGTGGAGTACGGGTCCGAGCATCCGGTGGCGCACGCGGTCGTCGCCGCCGCGGCCGAACGCGGACTGGCGGTACCGACCGTGCAGCAGTTCAGCAACCATGGCGGCAAGGGTGTGCAGGGCGTCGTCGACGGACGCGCGGTGCTGGTCGGCCGCAGCGCCCTGCTGGAAGAGTGGTCGATCGCACTGCCCACACCGCTGGCCGCGGCCAAAGCCGCGGCCGAGAACGCGGGCAATACCGCGATCGCTGTCGCGTGGGACGGTGCGGCGCGCGGCGTGCTCGTTGTCGCCGACGCGATCAAACCGACCAGCGCCGAGGCCATTACCGAACTACGCCGCCTCGGAATGTCTCCCATGCTGCTCACCGGCGACAACGCCGCCGTCGCACGTACCGTCGCCGACCGGGTGGGCATCGACGAGGTGCTCGCCGAAGTACTGCCGAACGAGAAGCTGGAAGCAATACGGCGACTACAGGATTCGGGCAGAGTCGTGGCAATGGTCGGCGACGGCGTCAACGATGCCGCCGCGCTCGCCGCAGCCGACCTCGGTCTGGCCATGGGCACCGGCACCGACCTCGCCATCGAAACAGGCGATATCACCCTCGTCCGAGGTGACCTCCGCACCGTCGGCGCGGCCATCCGCCTCTCCCGCGCCACCCTGCGCACCATCAAGGGAAACCTGTTCTGGGCCTTCGGATACAACGTTGCCGCCGTCCCCCTCGCCGCTGCCGGGCTCCTCAACCCCATGCTCGCAGGCGCCGCCATGGCCCTGTCCAGCGTCTTCGTCGTCAGCAACAGCCTGCGCCTGCGCTCCTTCCGCTGACACCCGCATCGGCAATGCCCTCGCCCGCAGAGCAGCCACCGCCGCAATCGAGGAGATCATGCGCCGTATTGCCCGACTTGACTCCGACCGGTGCGCCACAACGCATCCAGAGTCCAGTGCTACGCGGCCTGCGCACACAACCGGTCACCCTCACTCACCCCGCAGTAGCGGCAACAACCGCTCTGATCGGACGCCGACGGGTGTGGCTCGAGGTCCGACAGTAGCGCCACGATTCATCGGGGTGAGTCGAATGGCGGCTATCCGTACTGTGCGCGACCGCCATTCGACTCCGCGCGGTTATCGGTGCCGACGGGGTCCGGGCTACGGCTGATTCGCGAGGCGGACGAAGGCCGCGGTGTCCAGGGTTTCCCCGCGCGCGGTGGGGTCGATGCCCGCGGCGACGAGGCGGCGTTCGGCTTCGGCCGGTGATCCCGCCCAGCCGGCGAGTGCCGCGCGGAGGGTCTTGCGGCGCTGGGCGAATGCCGCGTCGATCACGGTGAACACGCGACGGCGGTGTGCTTGGTCCATCGGCCACGGCGCTTCGCGGTAGCGCTCGACCCGCACCAGACCCGAATCGACGCGCGGCACCGGCCAGAAGACCTGGGTGCCGACCGCGCCCGCGCGGCGCACAGCGCCGAAGAAACCTGCCTTGACGCTCGGCACGCCGTAGGTGCGGTTGCCGGGTTCGGCGGCAAGCCGATCGGCCACCTCGGCCTGCACCATCACCAATGACGTGGTGATGCTCGGCAATTCGGCGAGCAAATGCAGCAGCACGGGCACAGCCACGTTGTACGGCAGATTCGCGACCAGGGCGGTCGGCACCGCGGGCAGGTCCTGCGCGGTGATCCGCAGCGCGTCGGCCGCGACGACCTCCAAGTGTCCGGCCAACTCCGGGGCCCGATCCGCGACCGTCACCGGCAGGTGTTCGGCGAGCACCGGATCGATCTCGACCGCCACCACCGAAGCCACCACATCCAGCAACGCCAACGTCAGCGACCCGAGACCGGGCCCGACCTCGAGCACCGTGTCCCCGCGCCCGACGCCCGCCGCCGCGACGATGCGCCGCACCGTGTTCGCGTCGTGCACGAAGTTCTGCCCGAGCTGCTTGGTCGGCCGCACACCGAGCCGCTCGGCCAGCGCCCGCACCTCGGCGGGCCCGAGCAGGGCAGCGCTCCCACGAGCGGAAATATCGGGTTCGGACACTGGAAGAACCTACCAACTCCGGCGCCGAGCCGACCTCTTGCCTCGACGCAACCGGTCCGGCAACAACGCGCCTCCCGCACATCAGCGCACCACCGACACAACAGCGCACCAGCCCGATCAGCGGTCCTCGCCACGGACCGGTGACATCAGGGCTGAGACGGCACCGCGAAGATGCGCGCGAGGAATTCGTCGAGCGCGGTCAACATCTGCTGGTTGAGCTGAGTATGTTTTCTGGTACCGACCACGGCCCGGAAGTCGACGCGATTGGCTACGAACTGGGCGACGAGCGCGGCGTGCAGCGGGGAGGGGACGACGGTGTCGGTCGCATTGAGCAGCAACAGGATCGGCGCGTCGTAGCCGCTGGTCGGCACGGTCATGTAAGCGTCGAGAGCAGCGCGCATCCGCTCGTCCGACAGCGGACGGGCCAGCAGGTCGCCGACGCCGAGACCCCGCACGCGCTCGATGATTTTGCCGGAGCATTCGGTACCGATGTCATCGAGGACGGACCGGCCGAGTGGGGTCAGGTATCCGTCGACATCGATATCGGGACGCGCCGCGCGTAGCCCGGCCAGGATGCTCACATAGAAGCTCATCCATTCTTCGGTGTTCGGAATCGCCGGGATGCCGGGCCCGGTCAGCGGGAGCAACTTTTCGACGTCGGACTCGGGGTCGATCGCGATGGCGCCGCGGAAGTCGAGGTCGGGGGCGTAGCTCACCTGCAGGTGTCCGGCGCCGAGCGCGGCCTGCCCGCCCTGGGAGGCGCCGATCACACCCCATGTCCGCGACAGTTCGGGCCGCGCCGCGCGCGCCGCGCGAACCAGGTCGATGGTGGCGGTCGCCTCGGTGCCGATTTCCAGGTACGGGTGCGGCCCGGTGTCGAACCGCCCGAGTCCGAGATAGTCGGGCGCCACCACGGCGTACCCCTTCTCGACCGTCCGCCGGATCATCTCGTCTTGTTTGGTCCGGCCGCGCCGGAACGGACTTCCGGCGGGGTCGGCCTGGCCCCCGCAGCCCGCACCGAGCCCTGTAGTGCCGTGGTCGAAGGCCATCACCGGCCAGCCTCCCGCGGGCGGCGCACCCGAGGGAACGAAGAGTGCTCCGCTGGCCGGCCGCGGCGTGCCGTCGGAACCGCGCATCCAGTACTCGATCACCGACCCGCCGGACATTCCGTGCCAACCATCCGCCTGCGCGACCGCGGAAATCAACACGCCCGGTTTCGACGCGCCCACCGGCGCACTCGTCACCCCTAGCGCAACTCCAGCAGTGACCACCGCGGCAATCACGGTCCGCCCGAACGTCCGCGGCAATCGCATCGAACAACTCATCTCGCCAACCCCAACCACCCCAAACTTGGACGAGTGTACAGTTCGGCGCCCCACCGCCAAAGTCTCTGCGGCGAATACTGAGCAATCCCATAAAGATACAGAGATCCTGTAGAAATCCGAGCACGCAACGCTTACTCGGCGAGCCCTTTCCGGTGACCGGGAAACTGATTTCGCAAGCACATAGGCAATTCACCGGGGCACCCCCGAAAAACTCGACCCGGCACCCAACGCAGGAGCAGACAGCAACCTCGCAGCACCCGACTCGTGTGGCCCGAATACGCGAAATGCCTGATCAGCCCCCGATGCCGAGGCGGCTGGTGCATGCGGGCCAAGCACCCCAACCCTGACGACCACGGGTGATTTCAGCAATAGCGATCTGCTCTTCCCTGGTCGCCATATCGGCCCGCGGCGCATACTTCAAGCCGCCCTGCCGTTCCCAGGTGCTTTGATCGAACTGAATGCCACCGAAATAACCGTTGCCGGTATTGATCGCCCAGTTACCGGTCGATTCACAACGAGCAAGCGCGTCCCAGATCGCACCATCGCGCACCGGCGGCACCTCGGTGCCCGGCTTGGCGCCCTTGCGGACGGTCTTGGGCTGCGCGGTCACCGTGATATTCGAGGCGATCGGCTGCCTGCCCTCTTCCTTGCCGTTCACCATGGTGACCGCGAAGGTGACGTCCTGCACCCCTGGCGCACCCGGCGTCTCCACCACGGTGCGGCTCATGTTCATCGTCGGGTCTTCGATGACGTTCTCCGGCGGATCCAACGGCAGCGTCTCCGTGCGGTTTTCGATCCGCTTGCGAGTCACCACGACGCGCAGGCCATCGGTCAAGGCCGTGTTCGCGGCGGGCTCGACGGAGTCCTGCTGAATCAGCGGAATGCCTGCGGCGGTGAGGAATTCACCGACCGTCGGCGCGGCGAGCCGAACATCGACCGGCTGCCCGAAGCCGTCGAGCAGCGACACCGAGCGCGGGCTGAACACATTCAGCGCCGCACCCTCCAGTGGCAGTCTTTCCTTGCGCGCCGGGGAAACGAAAGTGTCGGCGGGCAGGCGCAGCTGCTCGAGGACATCGCCCGCCGTCAATCCGGTGGACCACACCTTTTGCGGTGTGCCGTCCACCGACAGCGTGATTTCCCGCGCCCGGTTCAACTTGATCGTCGCGCCGTCGGCGATGGTCGCGGCCAGTGCGGGCTGAACGAGGTCCCGATCGTTCACATCGAATCCGGCGGCCTTCAGCACACCGCCGACATTGCGCGACATGGTGTTCTGCGTCGACATTTGACCGTCGACGACCACCGTCACCGTCTTGCGGTTCACGATCGCCATCGCGGCGCCGACGATCAGCGTCACGAGCAGCGCCGCCACCGCCGCGTACAGCATCGGCGAGCGAGACTGGTTGATCCTCGTGAATGGGGACATGGTCACAGTACGATAACGAAGAGGTCAGGGGTCGACAACCGGGGAATGCGTAGCGGGGACTTCGGCGATCACGAATTGATATCGCGACCGCAGGTAGATCACAAAACACACCCATGACAGTGACCTAGGACACAGCGAGCCTGTCAGGGGTCTTAACGCGACCGTGGCTCAGATGCCGTAGATACGACGCGCGTTAGCGGTGGTGATCTTCGCGAACTCCGCCGCATCCTGCGCACGCAGCTCCGCGAGCGCCCGCACCGTGTACGGCAGGCAATACGGTTCGTTCGGCGCACCACGGAACGGGTGCGGAGTCAGATATGGCGCGTCCGTCTCCACCAGAATCTGATCATCGGGCACCACCTTGGCGGCTTCCCGCAATTCGTGCGCGTTCTTGAAGCTCACGGTTCCGGAAAAGCTGAGGATGTAGCCCTCGGCCACGCAGGCCAGCGCCATATTGGTATCGGAGGAGAAGCAATGGAAGATCACCGTCTCCGGCGCGCCCTCGTCGAGCAATACCGTCAGCAGGTCGTGGTCGGCCTCGCGATTGTGGATCATCAGCGGCTTACCCAGGCGCTTCGCCAGGTCGATATGCCAGCGGAAGCCTTCGATCTGCGTCTCGATATCGGCGCACCCGTCGAGCTTGCCCGGCCAGTAGTAATCGAGTCCGGTCTCGCCGATCGCGACAACCCGCCGATCGGCGGCCAGCCGCTCCAACTCGGCCTTCGCCGCATCGTCGAGCGCATTCGCCCGGGTCGGATGCAGTGCGACGGCGGCGTACACCCGCGCATCCCGATTCGCGGCCTGCACGGCCCACTGTGCGGCGGCGAGATCGTCGGCGACGGTCACCACCTGTCCCACACCGACCGATGCCGCGCGGTCCACGATAACGGCCGTCGACGCGGCATCGGTCGCGCCGCAGGCATCGAGGTGGGTGTGCGCATCCACCAGGGGGGCAAGGGGTTCCGGTAGCGCGGGAGCCGGGCGCTTGTCGCTCATCTGCACGTCTCGGCAGACCGGATCACGGTGCCACGAGAAACGGCGCCTGCGGACAAGAGCGCAGCCGCGCCGCGTCCGGGGATATTCGCGTGAGGGTTGGAAACCACGCGCATTACAGTAGACACACCATGAGCGCAGCCGAACGCCCCGCCTTCTATGTCACAACGGCCATCGCGTACCCGAACGGTGCGCCGCATATCGGGCACGCCTACGAGTACATCTCGGCGGACGCCATGGCCCGGTTCAAGCGGCTCGACGGGTACGACGTGTTCTTCATGACCGGCACCGACGAGCACGGTCAGAAGGTGCAGCAGACCGCGATCGCCGAGGGCATCCCGGTGGAGGAACTCGCGGCGCGCAACTCGGACGTGTTCGAAGCGCTGGACAAGGCGCTCGACATCTCCTTCGACCGGTTCATCCGCACCACCGACGCGGATCATCAGGTCGCCAGCATCGCGCTGTGGGAGCGGATGCTCGCCAATGGCGACATCTATCTCGGCACCTACTCCGGCTGGTACTCGGTGCGCGACGAGGCGTTCTACACCGACGAAGAGACCACGCTGCTGGAGGACGGCACGCGAATCTCCACCGAGTCGAAGACGCCGGTCGAGTGGACCGAGGAATCGAACTACTTCTTCCGGCTGTCGGACTACCAGGACAAGCTGCTCGCGCTCTACGAGGAGCATCCCGAATTCATCGCGCCCGCGACCCGGCGCAACGAGATCGTCAGCTATGTGAAGGCCGGCCTGAAGGATCTGTCGATCTCCCGGACCACCTTCGACTGGGGCGTTCCGGTCCCGGGACATCCCGATCACGTGATGTACGTGTGGGTGGACGCGCTGACCAACTACATCACCGGCGTCGGCTTCCCGGACACGGAATCCGCCGCGTTCCAGCAGTTCTGGCCGGCCGACGTGCACATCATCGGCAAGGACATCTCCCGCTTCCACACGGTGTACTGGCCCGCGTTCCTGATGTCGGCGGGCGTCGCACTGCCGAAACGCGTTTTCGTGCACGGGTTCCTGTACAACAAGGGCGAGAAGATGTCCAAGTCGGTCGGCAATGTCGTCGACCCGCTCGCCCTGGTCGACGCCTTCGGGCTCGACGCGGTGCGCTTCTTCCTGCTGCGCGAAATCTCCTACGGCCAGGACGGCAGCTATAGCCACGACGCGATCGTCGGCCGGATCAACAGCGACCTCGCCAATGAATTCGGCAACCTGGTGCAGCGCAGCCTGAAGATGGTGGCGCGGGACTGCGACAGCGCGGTGCCGACCCCGGGTGAGTTCACCGACGACGACCGCGCCCTGCTCGACAGGGCCAATGGCCTGCTGGACCGCAGCCGCATCGAATTCGATGCCCAGCAAATGCATTTGGCGCTGGAAGCGATCTGGCTGACCCTCGGCGAGGCCAATAAGTACTTCTCGGCCCAGGCGCCGTGGACGCTGGCCAAGTCCGGCACCGAGGAAGACCTCGCTCGCGAGGCCACGGTGCTGTACGTGACGCTCGAGGTGCTGCGCATCGTCGCCATCCTGGTGCAGCCGGTGATGCCCGGTTCGGCGGGCAAGATCCTCGACCTGCTCGCACAGCAGAACCGCACCTTCGCCGACATCGCCACGCCGATCGAGGCCGGTGTCCCGCTGCCCGCACCGGAGGCGGTCTACCCACGCTATGTGGAGCCGAAAACCGAGGCGTAGCGACAACTACGGGCAAGAGCCTCCGACCTTCTCGCGAAGGTCGGAGGCTCTTGCGTATTCGAGGTCAGCCGGTCCAGCGCTGCCGAACAGACGGTCGCGCACGGTGACGAGGCGGGTAGAGCACGCCCCGACCGAGAGCGGCGACGTCCTCGAGACCGTCGCCGACCTGGTCAGGGCGGTCTACTTCCAGCGGTCGAGTAGCCGGTTCGCCTCAGCGGCGAGCGCGAACTGCAGGAAGGGCCCGAAGCTTATGCGGGCGACGCCCTGGGCCGCGAACACCGCCTTGTCGGACTCGCCAGGCACCGCAACCACGCTGACCGGGAGCGGCAGTTCGCTCGTCAGGCGACGCAGGTCCGTGTCGGAGTGGCGGCCGACGGGGAACAGCACGTCGGCGCCCGCCTCGGCGGCCAGCTTCAGTCGTGCGATGGCGCGGTCGAGGCGATCGGATTCGTCGCCGTCCGCGCGCAGGAACATGTCGGTGCGGGCGTTGACGACCACGTGCACACCTGCCGCGTCGGCGTACTGACGCAGACCGTGCACGAAGGCCGCGTGCTCCTCGGCGCCGCGCAGCCGACCGTCCTCGCTGTGCACGGTGTCCTCGATATTGAGGCCGATCGCGCCCGCCTCCAGCAGCCCCTCGATGAGCTGGGCGGGCTCGAGCCCGTAGCCGGATTCGATATCGACCGACACCGGCACCTCGACGACCTCGGTGATCTGACGGACCCGGGTCAGCAGCTCAGCGAAGGTCATCCCCTCGTTGTCGCTGCGGCCGATCGAGTCCGCGACCGGATGGCTGCCGAGGGTCAGTGCCGAGAAACCCGCGGCCACCGCGAGGTTTGCCGACCACGCGTCCCACACCGTCGGAAAGACGGCGGGATCGCCGGGGCGATGCAGCTCGAGAAATGCCTTGGCCTTGCCTTCCAGTGAGGTCATGGGATCGATTGTGTCAGCCTGCAGCGAAAACCTGCTCGGGTGTCACGCATGGGAACGCGGCGAGCCGCCGCGGATGGCAGAGTCTGCAACGGGAAAAGTACAGCTACGCAAGATGATTGGAGCAAGATGAAGGTCGGCATCATCGGTGCGGGACACATCGGCGGCGGGATCGCCCGCCAACTGGCCGGAGCCGGGCATGAGCTCATGCTCGCGTTCAGCCGCGACCAGGAGACGCTGAGGGCTCTCGCCGCCTCGATCGGGCTGGCGGTCACGGTCGGGACGCCAGCGGAAGCGGTCGCATTCGGCGAGGTGGTGGTGATCTCGGTGCCGTGGCCGGTGCTGCCCGAAGCCTTACCGCAGCTGGGTTCGCTGGCAGGCAAGATCGTCATCGATACCACCAACCAGTTCGGCGCGCCGCAGCCACCGGAAGGGCGCACCGCCGCCCAATTCAACGCCGAGCGGATGACGGGCGCGCGCTACACCAAGTCGTTCAACACTCTCACCGCCGCATTCCAGGCGCAGACGGCGACCAGAACCGGCGACGACCGTGTCGTGCAATGGCTGTGCGGTGACGACGCCGAGGCCAAGAGCATCGTCGCCGGGTTGATCACCGACGCGGGCTTCGTCCCGATCGACCTCGGCGGCACCGCCGACGCGTCGGTGATGGAAGCCCCGCGCCGCGCAGGCGCCGTCTACGGCGAGGAATACCGCGCAGCCGAGGCAACGGCCGTCGCGGACGCCGTCGCCGAGGGCAAACCCATTCCCGCCACCCCCACCTACCAGTAGCCCCACCCTCCCCCACGGCAACGGCGTCAGTGAAATGGTGGTTTCGGGCCTGGCCCGGGCCGCCATTTCACTGCGCTCGATCTCTCGCTCGACTCGGCCGGACTACTCTGCGTGGTCGCGGCGGGCCGCGAGGACCGCGTCGTAGAGCTCGTTGCGGGAGGCGCCGTTCGCGGTGGCTACTCGGGCGCAGGCGTCCTTGAGGCGCAGTCCTTCGGCGGTGAGGGCTTCGACCTCCTCGACCAGATCCGCGGGATCGGCGGACTTGGGTTGCGCACCGGCGACGACCACGGTGATCTCACCGCGCGCGCCGTCGACGGCCCAGGCCGCGACCTCCGCGAGCGTGCCGCGCACCACCTCTTCGTAGGTCTTGGTCAGTTCGCGGCAGACCGCGACTCGTCGATCCGGTCCGAGCACCTCGACCGCATCGGCGAGGGAATCGGCCAGCCGGTGCGGCGCTTCGAAGTAGACACAGGTTCGGGGCTCGGTGATCAAAGTGCGCAACCACTCTCGGCGCTGGCCGGACTTTCGCGGCGCGAAACCGTCGAAGCAGAACCGCTCCACCGGCAAGCCGGACAATGCGAGCGCGGTCGTCACCGCGGACGGGCCGGGCAGGCAGGTCACCGGAAGGTCGCGCTCGACGCACGCCGCGACCAGGCGATAGCCCGGGTCGCTGACCGACGGCATACCCGCGTCGGTCACCAGCAGCACCGTCAGCCCGTCCTCGATATCGCCGAGTAAAGCCGGGATCTTCGCGGTCTCGACATGGTCGTCGAACCTGACCACCCGCCCGGTGATCTCCACCCCGAGCGCCTTCGCCAGCGCTCGCGTCCGCCGGGTGTCCTCGGCGGCGACGATATCGGCGGACCCGAGCGCGTCGCGCAGTCGCTGCGACGCATCACCGATGTCACCCATCGGCGTCGCACCGAGCACCAGCCTGCCCGCCGCGTTCGCGCCGGTTGCCGCCTCGTCCGTCACCGCACTCCTACCTCGGCCACACATCGGCCTCGTCCAGACAATTGCCCCGTTAGCAGCGTATAGACCGGGCGCTGTCGATCCCGACCACGCCCACCGAAGGCCGGCCATCCGCTGCTGATCCGGATCATCTGCCCACTCGAAACACCCCCGTCGGCAGTCGCACGCACTGTGATTCGCGCGGCGGCACGCTCACCGATGCGCATCCCCTCGGGGCGCACAGCATACGATCGGGGCGTGACCCAGGTGACCGACCAGCGCGCGACCGCACCAGGGGCCGTGCCCTCCTGGTCGAGCCCCGCGCCTCTGCGGCCGTCGCCCGATTTCGGGCCACTCGACACCGTCCGCGGCTGGGCGGTCACCGTGTTCCTGACCGCGATCGCGGCGGTGACACGGTTCACCAACCTGGATTACCCGACCGACGCGCACACTCCGGTCTTCGATGAGAAGCACTACGCCCCGCAGGGCTGGCAGATGCTCACCGGCGGCTGGGTCGAGGACAATCCCGGCTACGGGCTGGTGGTGCACCCCCCGGTCGGCAAACAGCTGATCGCGATCGGCGAGTGGATGTTCGGCTACAACGGCTGGGGCTGGCGCTTCACCGCCGCGCTCGCGGGCACTCTGCTGGTGTTGCTGGTCATCCGCATCACGCGGCGGATGACACGATCCACGTTGATCGGCGCGATCGCGGGCATTCTGCTGATCGCGGACGGGGTCACCTTCGTCTCCTCACGCATCGGCATGCTCGACATCTTCATGGCGTTCTTCGTCACCGCCGCCTTCGGCTGTCTCATCGTCGACCGCGACGAAGTCAGAGCGCGGATCGCGCGCGTCGATGCCGAGGGCCGCATCGACGCGAGTCCATGGGGTCCGCGCCTCGGCGTGCGCTGGTGGCGATTCGGCGCGGGGGTGATGCTCGGGCTCGCCTGCGGGACCAAGTGGTCCGGCATCTATTTCGTCGTTGCCTTCGGCCTGCTCAGCGTCTGCTTCGACCTGACGGCGCGGCGGACATACGGGGTGCGCCGCCCCTGGTTCGGTACCGGGCTCCGGGATGTCGGTCCCGCGCTGTACGCGCTGGTGCTCATCCCGCTCGGCCTCTATCTCGCCTCCTACTGGGCCTGGTTCGCCAGCGAGGACGGCGTGTACCGGTACGCGGTCGGCAATCAGGTCGGACGGGGCGGGGTCTTTTCGTGGCTGCCCGATGCGCTGCGCTCGCTGTGGTTCTACAGCGGAGAGACCCTCCGTTTCCACGACGGTCTCACCAACTCGGCCGGCAACCATCACCCCTGGGAGTCCAAGCCGTGGACCTGGCCGATGGGGTTGCGGCCGATGCTCTACTACTACGCCGACAACGGCGTCACCGGCTGCGGCCAAACCCAGTGCGTGAAGGCCGTGATGCTGATCGGCACGCCCGCCATCTGGTGGATCGCGTTCCCGATGCTCGCCTGGGCGCTGTGGCGCACCATTGTCCGTCGCGACTGGCGCTACGCCGCCGTTCTCGTCGGCTACGGCGCCGCCCTGCTGCCCTGGTTCTTCACCCTCGATCGGCAGATGTACTACTTCTACGCCGTCGCCCTCGCCCCGTTCCTGGCGATGGGTGTGGCGCTGGTGCTCGGCGACATCCTCGGTCCCGCTCGCAGCAGTCCGTTCCGCCGCAGTGCCGCGGGCACCTTCCTGCCCGCGGCACCCAACGAGCGGCACAGTCTCGGACTGCTGGCGGTCTGTATCTACCTCGGCTTGGTCATCGCCAACTTCGTCTGGCTCTGGCCGATCCTCACCGGCATGGCGATCACCCCCGGCAACTGGCACGCTCATCTCTGGCTGCCCAGCTGGCGGTAGTGCTGCTCGGCCGACCGCGGACCTAACTTTCCAGCGCGGATGTCACGTAGTGCAGGGCGGTTTCGTTGTCCAGACCGAGTCGGCGAACAACGTTGACATAGTCGGTGGCGGCCCGGCCCGCCGCGTCCTTGGTCGGATCACCGGAGGAGGCGATGAAAGAGCCTTGCCTGCCCCGGGTCTCGACGACACCGTCGGCCTCGAGTTCGCGATAGGCGCGAGCGACGGTGTTCGGCGCGAGACCGAGTTCCGCCGCCAGTGCACGAACCGTCGGGATCTTCGTTCCCGCGGTCAGCTCGCCCGACCGCACTTGCGCGATGACGCCCATCCGCAGCTGCTCGTAGGGCGGCACGGGCGAATCATGGGTGATGGTGATGCTGAACATGGCTCGCTCACACGTCGTCTCGGGACAGTGGACAGGAGAGGCAGCGTGGGCCGCCGCGCCCGGAGCCCAGTTCGGAACCGGGGATTCGGAGCACTTCGATGCCCGCGTCGGTCAGCCGGGAGTTGGTCATCTCGTTGCGCTCGTAGGCGACGACCACGCCCGGCGCGAGCGCCAGGGTGTTGTTGCCGTCGTCCCACTGCTCACGCTCGGCGGTGACGCCGTCGAGCCCGGTGTCGATAACCCGCATCTTGCCGATGCCCATCGCCTCGGCGGCCGCGGGCAGGAACGGGTCGGGACCGCGCATGCTCACTCCACCGCCGTCCCGGCTGCCGTAGCCGTCTTCGCGGTGAATCGTGAATGCGCACAGCGAGTCCCGCACGGCCGGGTACATCACGATGGCGTCGGTGTCGACCATCGTGCACACCGTGTCCAGGTGCATGGTCGCGCGATTCTGCGCGATCGGCACCACCAGCACGGTGTGCGCGAGACCGTCATCGAACAGACTGCGCGCCAATGCTTCCGCCCCGGCGGGCGAGGTTCGCTCGCCGACGCCGACCGCTACGACTCCGGGTCCGAGCAGCAGCACGTCGCCGCCCTCGATGGGCGCGGTGTGCGATTCGTAGGCGCGGCGCACCCCGAGGAATCGGGGATGGAAGGCATAGATGAGGTCGGTGAGCGAGGTCTCGCGCATCCGGGCGGGCAGGGCGAGCGCGGTGATGGCGACGCGCGGCCCGACCCAGAACGAGGAGTCCCTGGTGAACAGCAGATTCGGTAGCGGATCGATGACGAAATCGGCGCCGTGGTGCATCCGGCGCACCAGCGAAGGCGTGTTGGGGCCGAACGGCAGTTCGTCGAAGGTCATGCCTGCCATCAGAATGTCGGCCAGTTCACGCGCGGGCACGCCGCGCAGGTAGGCGGCCAGTTCGTCGGCGAGCCCGTGCCCGAGCCTGCGCGCGTCCACGGCCCCGGAGATGCCCTGGATTCGGGCGGCGCCGCTGACGTCGAGGGTGTCCGCGAGCAGGTCGGCGAGCAGCAGCACCTCGACGCCGCGCTCGCGCAGCACGCCGGAGAAGGTGTCGTGTTCCTGCTGCGCCCGCTCCACCCACGGGATGCCGTCGAAGAGCAGCTGATCGTTGTTGCGCGGGGTCAGCCTGCGCAACTCGTCACCGGGCCGGTGCAGCAGCACCGTGCGCAGTGTGCCGACTTCGGACGTGACCGCGAGGCGCCCGCCAGGGTCGCCGACGCCTCCACGCCCGTTCCCGTCCGGCTCGCCTGCGTGCCCACCCTGCACAGCCTCTGCTCCCATGATCCGACCGTAGTTCGCCGAGGGCTCGAGAGCACGCAATTGGGGTGTGTCCAATTCTACCCCAGCACACCCTAACCTGAAGTATTGTTTAGGTGAATGGAGGAGTGTTGATGTCGACAACCGATTGGCGAGCAAAGGAACTGACCCCCGGGCAGCTGTCCGAGCGTAGCGGAGTAGCGGTGTCCGCGTTGCACTTCTATGAACGCGAGGGTCTCATCTCGAGCCGTCGTACCAGCGGAAATCAGCGCAGATACGCGCGCGAGACGCTGCGGCGCGTCGCATTCATCCGTATTTCGCAGCGCGTCGGCATCCCGCTCAGCGATATCCGCGCCGCGCTGGACAGACTGCCCGAAGGCCGCACCCCCACCCGGCGCGACTGGGAGACCCTGTCCACCACCTGGCGGACCGACCTCGACGACCGCATCACCCAGCTGACCCGGCTACGCGACAACCTCACCGGCTGCATCGGCTGCGGGTGCCTGTCACTCGGCAGCTGCAGGCTGGTCAACGAACACGATCGGCTCGGCGAGCAGGGACCCGGCGCCAGGGTGCTCGACGTGCAGCTCAACTGCCCGTCGAAGCCAGCAGCCTGCTGAAACGAGCGCTGACCCCGCGGATGACGAATTCGTAGGGGTAGGCGAATTTCCGCGACCACCAATACCCGAACCGGATGTCGAACGAGGTGTAGACCAGGAACCTGTTGCGTTCGATACCGCGAAGGATCTGTGACGCAACATGTTCCGGCTCCACCGCATGTTTGGTGAACGCACCGGCCAGCCGGCGCACCCGCGGGTCGTCCTTGTCGATGCCGACCAGATCGAAGGACTGCACCAGCGGCGTGTTCACCGCGCCGGGCACCACCAGATGCACCGAAATGCCATGGCGCTCCAGATCGAATCGCAACACCTCGGAGACGCCGCGGATGCCGTACTTGCCCGCGCTGTAGGCGGCATGCCACGGCAGCGCGAGCAGGCCCGCCGCCGAGGACACGTTCACCAGCGCCCCGCCCCTGCCCGCCCGCACCATCGGCGGCACGAAGTTCTCGATGACGTGGATCGGGCCCATCAGGTTGACGTCCACCATCTTTCGCCAATGCCGGTGTTCGAGGTTCTCGACGGTGCCCCAGGTCGAGGTGCCCGCAATGTTCATCACGACGTCGAGGGTGCCGAACTCCGCGTGCACGTCCTTCGCGAACGCGGTGACCGCGTCGTAGTCGGTGATGTCCAGCGCCCGTGCGAGGAGCACGACGCCGCCTGCCGTGCCGATGGCCGACACCGTCTCGTCGAGTCCTTCGGCATTGATATCCGTCAGCACCACCTCGGCGCCGTCCGCCGCCGCGGCGAGCGCACTCGCTCTGCCAATCCCGCTGGCGGCGCCCGTCACCAACACCTTGGCGCCACGCATCGTCCTACGGCCTGCGCGTCCGCGACCAACCATTCGCACCGGTGAACCCCATCTCCCTTAGCCCCGAATCGGTCCTCGCAGGGTACTGCGCGCCGCCCGATCGGCTCCGCGGGATCATCGGCAATTCGCGCGGCAGGCGCAGGCGATCATCGGCCGAGGACCGCGAGCATCCCCGCGACCGCCCGCGGCCAGGTGAATTGCTCGGCCCGGCTGCGCGCGGCCTTCCTGCGCCCCGCGGTCGGTAATGCCAGCACATCGGTGACCGCTCGGGCAAAATCCGAGGGATGATCGGCGGCCACCGCGCCGCACTCCGCGGTGACGATATCGGCCAGCGCGGACGATCGGCTGGCGACAACCGGCGTCCCGGCCGCGAGCGCCTCCAGCGCGGCGAGGCCGAAGGTCTCGTGCGGGCCGGGCGCCAGCGAAACGTCCGCGGTGGCCAGTAGTTTCGCCACCATCGACCGATCCGAGATGAACCCGGTGAAATGCACCGCCGGTAACCCGCCCGGCAGTACCGGCAGCGCCTTGGCGCGGCGTTCGAGCGCCTCGCGCCGCGGGCCCTCGCCCGCGACGACCAGCCGCACCTCCAGGCCCGCCTTGCGCAGCGCGCCCACCGCCTCGATGCTGCGGTCGACCCGTTTCTCCACCGAGAGCCTGCCGCAGTGCACCAGCAGCGGATGCCCCGGCACACCGAGATCGGCCCGCAGCGCGTGATCGCGCCGACGCGGACTGAACAGCTCCAGATCGACGCCGAGCGGCACAAGTTCGACATTCGACGCACCGACGCGCAGAAACTCCGCGCGCGCGAACTCCGTTGTGCACACCACGATGTCGTAGTCCGCGGCGGTCCGCCGATTGGCCACGTCGGCACAGCGGCGGGCGACGGGACCCGGCATGACCTGGCCGAGCAGCCGATCCAGCCGTTCGTGCGAGATCATCACGCTGGCCACTTCGCGTCGCCGCGCCCATCGACCGAATCCGCGCAGCGTCAGCCGATCGGACACCTCCAGCACGTCAGGACGCAAGCCCGCCAGCACGTCGGCCACCCGCCGCGGATCCGCCGCGCGGTAGCCGCCGGTCCATGGAATACCCAAGGCGGGCAGGGTAATACGCACCGCACCGGTCGGCAGTAGTTCTTCGGCGCGGCGCGGCCCCGGCACGATCAGCACCACCTCGTGTCCCGCCGCCACATAGCCCTCACCGAGGTGATGCAGTGCGGTGCGCAGCCCACCGGACCGGGGGCCGTAGAAGTTCGCCAGCTGCACGATGCGCACTCCGCCGATCGTGCAGCGGATCGGGACCGGTGCGCCCAACGGCGCGTGAACAGCCGTGAAAGAACCGCCGAATGACACTGCCGGACCGAAGTCCGTTGATAGCCGCGCCGGGCCGAGCGAAGGCGAGGCAGCCGCCTAATGACACTGCCGGACGAAGTCCGTCGACAGCCGCGCAGGGCCGAGTGCGGGCAAGGCAGCCGCCCGGACAGCGGGTTCGCGCGGCGGATCAGTACTTCGCCGTGCCGCGCCCCGCGCGTGGCAGATCGAGGTCCAAGGGGATGCGGCCCATCGCGAGATGCGGCTCGACCTCGTCTGCGGGCATCGGCCGCGCGATCAGAAAGCCTTGCGCCCGATAGCAACCCAAACCGACCAGGGTGCGCGCCGCCACCGGCGTCTCCACACCCTCTCCGACGACGCCGAGGCCGAATGATCCGGCTAGGCCGATGATGGACTTCACGATCGCGAGGTCGTCGGTGCTAGCGCCCAGGCGTTGCACGAAGCCGCGGTCGATCTTCACCGCGTCGACCGGCAGCGCCTTGAGGTGCGACAGCGAGCTGTAACCGGTGCCGAAGTCGTCGATGGCGATCTGCACGCCCATCCGCTTGAGTCCACGCAGTGTGACCTGTGTGCGGGCCAGATCCTGCACCACCACATGCTCGGTGATCTCCAGGCACACCGAACTGCCGTCGATGCCGAACAGCCGCAGGATGTCCTCGATGCGCTCCACGAAGTCGAGGCTGACGAGCTGAACCGGCGACACATTGATCCGCATCACCACATTCGCGGCCAGGCCACGCCGCCGCCATTCCGCGAACTGGGCGCACGCCGACCTGATCACCCAGCGGCCGAGCTCACCCGCCAGATTGGTCGCCTCCGCGACGCTGACGAACGCACCGGGCGGCAACAGGCCCCGCGTCGGGTGCAGCCAGCGAACCAAAGCCTCCAACGCGACGATCCGCCCGGTGCGCAGGTCGACCTCGGGCTGATAGTGCAGCAGCAGCGAGCCGTCGGACACCGCGCCGCGCAGGTTGAGTTCGACATCGTCCTGCAGTTCGAACTGAGCGCGCATAGCGTCGGTGAACACCGCGACGCCGTTGCCGCCACCCGACTTGGCCGACAGCAGCGCGTGATCGGCGCGGCGCAGGACATCGGCGACCGTGGTCTCGCCCGGAATGCCCACCGCGACACCGACACTCGCGCCGCGGCTGACCGACTCGCCGCCGACGGTGACCCGCCGCCCGATGAGCTGCTGGATTCTGGTCGCCTCCAGTTCGGCCGCCACCGCGTCCATCGGTTTGGCGGGCACGATCACGAACTCGTCGCCGCCGAGCCGGGCGATCATGTCGTTCGAGTCGAGGTTCTCACGCAATCGCGAGGACAGTGTGCGGATGAAATTGTCGCCGGCCGTGTGGCCGAGGAAATCGTTGAGCGCCTTGAGCCGATCGAGGTCGAGGAAGAACGCGGCCACCGGGCCGGGACTGCCCGCGTGTAATCGCTCCTCCATGTGCTCGAGCAGCGCACGGCGGTTGGCCAGTCCGGTGAGGTCGTCGTGCAGTGCGATGTAGCGCAGCCGCTCCTCGGCGACCACTCGCGCCTGCAGCTGAGCGAACAGCGCGGAAATCGCCTTGAGCACGTTGAGTTCCCTGGTGCTCCAGTCCCGATCGCCCTGTTTGATGAAGCCGAGCACGCCGGTCGATTCACCGCGCGAAAGCAGCGGGACGGCGGCCATGGCGACCTCCGGGATCCCCGAGGAACGGCGGATCGTCTCCTGATAGTCGGCGGATTCCACGGTCGGCCGCACCACGATCGGTTCGGTGGCGTGCTCGAGCTCGCGGAACACCGAATCCGCGCTCTCGAAGTACACGACCTTCAGCGGATCGGGATCCGGGATGTCACCTCGATGCGGCCATTCCGCGATGAGCACGGTGGCTCTTCGCTCTCGATCGGTGTGTCGCAAATAGCTGAAATCGACGTCGAAGTGCTCGACCAACCTGGCCAGCACCCGCTCACTCGCCGCCACCATCGTCGTGGCGTCGACGCCCATCAACTCGGAGGCGACCTGGGTCACCAATGAGTCGAGCGTTCGCCGAGGCACCTTGTCTCCGATCGTGCTAGCTGCGGTTGCCCGCGCCCGGCACTGGAAGGCGCCTGCTGCGGACCGAGGCTGGCGCCGCATAGCTCAGGCGAAGCACCAATGCCATGATCTCATGCCCAGGCACTCCCAGCAGGTCCAGGAAACGGCCCTGAAGTGACGCTAGTGTATCCGCGAAATCCGTGGAAATCGCGATCAGCTCGTCGGGGTGCCGTGCGTAGAGGAACACCGGAGAGACCGGTTGCACCGCCAGTCCACGCCGTTGCGCCTCGAGCCAGACGCGCTGCATTCCCGCACCCGCGCGGGCATAATCGGTCAGTCCAGGCTCCGAGGCTCCCTTCTGGTGGGCGAACGTCACCGCGACGACCGCCGAACTCGACAGCACCCGATCCGCGGTGTGCTCGCCGAGCGCCGCCCCGCCGGACCATTCGCGCAATCGGTCCATCACGTCCGCGCGGCGCCCGATCTCGAGCTTCGCGTACTCGTCGGCGGCCAACTCCATACCGCAGACGTCGATTCCGGTGCGCAGATCCTCGCCCGGCCACCGCAGCTCGGCGAACATCTCCTGATGCAGCCGCGGCGTCAGGTAGCGGATGCGATCCGATTCGCCGAGCAATTCGGCCGCCGTCGTGAGGTCGGCCCGGTCGGTGATGCTGTGCAGCGTCGCGCCCTCGGCGGCGGCGGCCGTCGCGAGGCCGGCGAGCACACCGCTGGTCAACGGCGCACCCGTACCGAGACGCCGGTTGGTCTCGCGGGCCAGCGCGGCCTGATAGTCGCGGGCCAGCAACGGATCGGTGGCTGTACCGAGACGCAGCACCGCGGTCAACGCCGTCGTGTCGCTTTCGAGGAGTTCGTGTTCGCCGAGCATGCCGTGCACGGCGGCCGCGGCGCGCGCGTTGTGCAGCGCGGCGCCGATCGCCACCGCGCTGCCCCGATAGCCGATATCCAGGGCCGAGGAGCGCGTTCGGGCGAGATCTATCCGCAGGTCGGGCCCATCGACCCGCAGCGACCACGGCTGGGTGTTGCCGCCGGATGGTGCGCGCTGGGCACATTCGAGCACACTCAGCAACGCGGTCCCGGCCGGCGCTGGTTTGCCCGCGACAGCTTCCGGCTCGCACACCAGCTCACCCACCGGCTCCGGCTCGGCCAGCTCGTCGAGACCACGCTCCAGATCGATGCGCGTGCGCCCGGACGAAAGTTTCTGTCCGAGCCCGAGCCTGCGCACCGCCGCGGCAACGATGGCCGCGCCTAGCTGTACATCGCTGCCGAGCTGCGGCCATGTGGTGACCGATTCGTCGATCTCGACCAGACTGGCGGCCATCCGCGCCGACAGCTCCTTCGGATCGAGAATGCGCATGACGTGGGGAGCCTTGTCCCTGGTGGACAGCCCGCGCAGGTCGGCGCCCTCGGTGGTGCCGAGCAGTCCGTGGAACGGCGGGCGGCCCGGCTCCAGGTCGTAGCGTTCGACATCGAGCAGGCCACGATCGCTGGTGTCCATCAGCAGCGGGATGCGATGCCTGCGCGCGCCCTCACGGACGGCGAACTTGATGTCGAGCGAATCGCATTCCTCGATCACGATCGACAGTCCCGTCAGGAATTCGTCGACGGAGTCTTCATCGATGCCCGCCGTGCGCACCTCGATCGGCAGATAGGGATCGAGCTCGGCGATCCGGCGCGCGGTCACGATCGACTTGTTCACCCCGATGTCGAAGATGCCGCCCGGCACCCGGTTCAGGTTGGACAGCTCGATGTCGTCGAAATCGGCGAGGCGCAGCAGGCCACAGGTGCCCTCCATGGCCAGGGTGTAGGCGACGGCATGGCCGACGCTCTGCCCGACGACGCCGATTGTCAAGCCCGCCAAGCGTTCTTGCTCGTCCCTGGTGAGCTTGTTGCGATTGCGGTCAAGCCGGATCGCCCGGTAGGCGCGCTCGCCGGGCAGTCCGACCAGGGTGCGCCGCCACGGGTAGTAGACCCACCGGTCCGGATCGGGATCGTCGAGGGCGGGCCGTGACCGCACCTTGGCGAGCTCGCCACGCAGCACATCCCGCAGGTCGACGATGCGGACCTGTGGTGACTTTCGCAGTTGTAGGAGGATCGGGGCGTCGTCCGAGGCGTTTTCATCGAGAATCAGCGGCCTATAGTCCGCGACCGGGCCGGGGTCACCGTTCATACCTGCGCCCGTCCTCCGATCCATGGCTCACCCGCACGGTGCCCACCGTGCGGCTGCGCATGCCAGGCTTCGAGCGCGGCCCGCTCGAGCGCTATCAATGAAGTCTGCAATTTTGTGGCAAATGACGGATATGTCTGGGTGTCCCACCATACGGGGACCGTGTGATAACGGTCGTCCGGATAGGGGACCGACGGTATCCGATCGGCCACTCGCCCACCACTGGAGCGATAAAGTTCCAGGCTGTGTGAGGCGGTGGTGACGAAACCGAAGCGCGCACCCAGCAGCCAGGTCGCATGCACGACACAGCGGGAGAGCGCGGCGGTGAGCGCGGACCGGAGAGTCGCGTTCCGCGCCACCCACACCGCTTTGACCTCGACGACACCCTCCGGTATCCGCTCGGCAATCATCGCGCGCAGCGCGTCCGCACCGGGTCGCCCGGCCCAGGCGCCGAGCGCGTGCACGTCCTCGACCGCCGGATAGGGCCCTTGCGCTCGCAGGCCGGCGACAACCGCGCCGGAAGGGTCCACGGCGGTGCAGAACAATGTTGTCGTACAACCGTTTTCGACTTTGTCGTACTCCAGCGCGTGATCGACATCGTAATGCCGGTAAACCTGCAGCGCACCACGCAAGTATCGACGCCAGAGCTCGGGATGCGCCTCCGGAGTGGTGACATGGAAGACATATCCGGAATGCAGATCCCGAAAGCGCAACACCTCGGCATCGCGTGTGCCCCCTGGGCCGACTGCGATTACTTCGACAGTCATGGTGTTCCCTACTCCGTAGCCACCGCGCCCACGCGCGGTCAATCGAGCCGGTCCCGCTCTCACACCCGACAGCCCGTCGGTCGGGTGAGATTGCCTAGGGAAGTATCCGTCATCCGAAAGGAATTGACCAGACGACCGGTTAATCTTCCGAAAACTAATTTCCGGCCCGGAAATCACCGCAGGTCAGGCCACCCCTTTCCAGCAAGGAACGGAACGTGGAGACCAGTTGGTACCCGCGTAGCTACCGCACAGCAACTAAACCAGGATCGAGATGAACAGCTCCACAGACTCCGGCCCGTGCCAGATCTCGACCTCTTCGCGGTACGCGCGAGTGATCTCCGCGGAGGCGGTCGCATCGTCGACCTGCGCCCACACGTCCTCGACCGGATCGTGGTAGTCGCCATTCGGCACGAAGCGCGCGTAGACGCCCTTCGGTACCTTGACCAGCACATCGCCGACCGGAACCACATCGGGCGCCGGATACTCGAAGCAGACGACAGCGTTGAAGTTCCCCGCCGGATCCGGCACGTACACGGTGTACATCGGGTGATCCGACCGCCGCTGCTCGCCGGCGCGGTCACGCAGCCGGTCCTTGAGGAACTCGATCAGATCGCTATTGCTCACCTTGAAGCTCGGCCGCACCCGCGGCACCACCAGGCCCGCGTAGATCGCCTCGCCACGCACGACAATCGCATAGGTCATCGCGCATCTACCGCCAGGTAGAGGTCGATCTTGTAGGCGTGCGGGTAACACTCGAAGTCCCCGGTATAGGTGCGTTTGATGTAGTTGTGCTCCTCGGCATAGGCGATCTGTGTCCACAGGTCGGTCATCACCTGCGGGAAGTTACCGACCGAGGAGAACCTGGCATAGGTGCCGCGCGGGAGCCGCGCGACCAGGTGCCCGCGGGTGACGTCGTCGAACGACGCGCATTCGTAGCCGACGATCTGGGTGTTGTACGTGCCGAGCTCACCGGTGTAATCGGTGTACGCGCTGGCCAGCGGGCCACCGAGCTCCTGATGCAGCACCGCGGCCCATGCCGCCTCCAGATCGTGATCACGCAGTTCCCCGAGCGCACGTTTCGGGCTGCGCACCGGCAGCCCGGCAACCCACGTTTCGTCTCGCTCGACGATTTCAAACTGCATGGAAAGACTCTTTCGAGGTGAATCCGGGGGCGATGCCCGCATCCGGTCGGCCAGGAAGGCCATGCTATCAACCCGGCCCTCGTGGTCACGATCACATGTCCGGGTCGTTATCCGCAGCTCACGGCCGCACTGACCTGGACGCACGTCCTGGATGCAAACCGCTGGTTACTGATGCATAGTGGACATGGTTCCTGCGTCCCGTCGATCATGTGCCACCACGAATGGAGTCGTGATGAGTCGAGGCGAGATCTATGACGAATGGGATAGCGGTGCTGTCGAAGTAGCCGATCGAGTCAGCTGACGTGTCACTCACCGTGATTGGGTTTTTCTGTGTGCGACACCATCGCTGAGTTGGACACCACGGTCGCGGACTGCCGCGCCTGCCCGCGCCTTGTCGCCTGGCGCGAACGAGTGGCGAGGGAGAAACGCGCCGCCTTTCGCGAGGAAACCTATTGGGGCCGTCCCGTCCCCGGATTCGGCCCTCCCGACGCCCGGCTGCTGATCGTCGGGCTCGCCCCCGCCGCCCACGGCGGCAACCGGACCGGGCGCATGTTCACCGGCGACCGCAGCGGCGACGTCCTGTTCGCCGCCCTGCACGCGGTCGGCCTGGCCAACCAGCCCACTTCCGTCCGGCGCGATGACGGCCTGCGGCTGACCGGTGTCCGCCTCACCGCACCCGTGCACTGCGCACCGCCGGACAACAAGCCGACGCCGGACGAACGCGACCGGTGCAGCCACTGGCTGCGCACCGAATTGGCCCTGCTCGCGCCGACTGTCCGGGCGATCGTCGTGCTCGGAGCGTTCGGCTGGCAGGCACTGCTGCCCGTGCTCGCCGAGGCCGGGTGGATCATTCCCCGGCCACGCCCGACATTCGGCCACGGCGTCCGGATCACGCTGGCGCCGTCCGACGACACTCGAGAACCATTGCGGCTCTTCGGCTGCTACCACGTCAGCCAGCAGAACACCTTCACCGGACGACTCACCCCCGCCATGCTCGAAGCAGTCCTCGCCGATGCCGCGACCGCGGCGGGCCTGCCCACATCTGCCCGGCATTGATCGCGCCCTCTCCTACCGAGACGAATGGTGGTGCTCCGGTGCCGCGGCACACCCCGACAGCACAGGAGCACCCAGCGGGAAGCCGCTCAGGACAACGGATTGCGCAGCGTCAACCGAAGCGGCAACCGGTGCGCGTCGCTGGGCCGATTCGCTTGCCTGCGTTGCCGAATGGGCAAGCCGAACAGCATGCGCGCCGACAGCGATGCCAGCCGCAAATGCCCGGACGCGGCCCGCTTCGAGAACGCCACCGACCACACCGTCTCGACAGCGTTCGGGGCAAGGGCGCGATTGCCGAACCGATCCGACAGCCAATCGATGATCACCGGCGCCCCGATGAACTGCAGCAGAATGTGGGTGCTGAGCCGGTCGCGCAGATACCGGACATGCACGCCCGCGCCAACATACCGGTCGACGTGCGCATCGACATCGGCCACCGCGATGACCTCGTCGTACACCCCTTGCAGCACCAGCAACGGCATAGCGGGCGCGCGATCGCCGGGCCGGATGTCGGCCAGGATGCGTTGCAGCTCTGGTGCGTCCAGCAGCCCGGCCAGACCGCCGGTGCAGTGGTCGTCGAGATTGCGGCGCGCGAAGCGGTACAACAGCGGGAAGGTCGTCGTCGATTCGGCGGCCGCCATGAGCTGGAGATAGTCGGCATCCAGCCGGGAGCGCAGCAGCCGGTCCAACTCCGGGTAGGCCCGGCACAGTCCGGCGGTGAAGACCGCGGCGAACCCGGCGAAGAGTCCGCCGTTCATGCGGACGAACGCCGCGGCGGGATCACCGACCGGCGAGCCGGCCACCGCGCCGACGATATCGAGCTCCGGCGCGTACTCGCCCGCCAGCTCCGCCGCCCAGGCCGTGGCGAGGCCGCCACCCGAATAACCCCACAGCGCAACCGGAGTCGTGGCGCCGAGGCCGAGCGGCTCGAAGGCGAGCGCGGCCCGAATCCCGTCCAGCGCCCGGTACCCGGGCTCGCGGGCCGCACCGAACTGACCACCGGTCCCCTCGTGGTCGGGCACCGACACCGCCCAGCCCCTGGCCAATGCGCCCGCGATGAGCGGAAGCTCGAGCTGGGGAATGGCGCCTGCGGCGCGCGCGCCGCGTCGGAGCGCATACGACGGAAGACATTTCGAGGCGACGGCATCGATCGCGCACTGGAAGGAGACCAGCGGGCGAGCTTCCGCGGGATCCGCGCCCCACGGCAGCAGTACCGTCGTCACCGCCACCTCGGGTGTGTCGTCCAGGTCGCAGGTCCGATACAGCAGCTGCCACGCCGAAATCTTCTGCGCCACACGACCGAACAGCGCCAGTTCGACTTCGCGCGCTCGGACGACGGCACCCGGCCGAAGCTGCCCGATCATGGACGGTGGCAGGTAGAACGGATCTACCTCCGGCAACAACGGCGGGGTGGGGAACTGCGTGTGCTCGGCGCGGGTCGCGAACGCGGTCGGGTCGGCGGCGACACTCATCAGGGTTGATCCTTTCGAACGGCACGGCACAACATGTGCGACGACAGCCGGTGCAGGTCGCCGATGAACGAGAGCGCCGCGCCGTCGATGCCGCCGGCTGCCCGTACTCGAGCCTACGAATGCCCGGGCGGGAAAAGAATTGTCAGCGGTCACAATTCGCGCACTGGGGTTTCTCCTGTCGGTGCAGTGACAGCCTCGTCAGAGACCGCCGCCGCCGACCATCCAGGGGTTGAACGCGCACTCCAGATCGGGGTGCGCCGCGGGATCGAGTGCGTGCAGCGCGATCGACACCGAGCGGGGCGAGTACATCATGGTGAGATGATCGGACAGATCCTGTTCACACCCGGCCTGCAGCGTGCGGTTGTCCACCGTCGCGTCGGGCCCGGCCCGCAGAAACGTCCAGTCGTAGGGATTGGTGACCTCGTCATAGCGAGAACCGACCACGGTGTAGTCGACGCCGGGAACGGTGTCGCCGTGGGCATTCAAGCGGGCATAGAACGGTGAACCGACGGCCTGCTGAATATTGGCAGGCCCGACGATCGGCTCGTAGAAGCCGAGAATATTGACGCCGAGATTATTGATCAGCCTGCCGAGCGTGGCGATGCCCATGAGCGAGGTGCCATGGTGCGTGGCGCCATAGGTGAGGAGTTTGCTCACTGTGCCCTGACCGCCGTCGAACTTCACATACTGATTCGCCACGGTCCCACCCTGTGAATGCCCGATGATGTCGACCTGCGCCGCGCCCGTCGCCGCCAATACGCGATCGACGAAATCGCTCAGTTGCCGCGCCGAATCCTCCATCGGCCCAACCCCGTAGCGGCCGGGCAGGATCGGGCCGAGCCCGCCGCCCTCCAAGAGAGTGGAACGCCCGAAGTTGAAGGCGAACACACAGAATCCGGCGCGTGCCAGGCGCGGAGACATATAGGAGAAGGTGTCATAGGCGTTGAGCCAGGTGCCGTGCAACAGCACCACCGGCCGGGGATGCTCGGCCGACGGTGTGCAGTTCGAGCGATTCGCGCCAGGCGGCGCCGAATCGGGATGCAGCAGTCCGTAACCGAATGCGGCCAGATACGCCGACATCTCCGGCCCCTCCCCGATGACATCGGTGGCCCGGCTGGTGGCCGATCCCGAACCGCTGCCGGTATCGACGATCGCCCGCGGCTGCCTGCCGTCAGCGGCCGGGGTGAGCCCGGCGCTGATCACCTCCGCGAGGGTCTGCTCCGTCGGCGCGGCCTGTCGGTCCGCGGTGGCCCCGCCGCCGCCGAGCGCCGTGGCGACGGTCACTGCGACGATCACCGCGGCGCCGAAGACGGCCCGCCGAGCACTTTGCTTCATTGCAAACATTCCGTTCACTTCCCATCCAGCATCTGCGCGTTCGGGCTGCGGAGCCGCGCCACACGTGACGGCGGACCGCATGCGACCATCGGCGAGCGCGAAGACCACACCGAACGGCGGTTCGAGCAACGGATCCCCTTGGCCACTTACTGTTTCCTGCGCCACATTCCGTCTTCGATGTGACTGAGGCCATATTTGTTTCCGCTGCCCAAATCTATGGCCGGCACACCCCCAGCGTCACTGCGCTGCCGAGAGAAGAAACCCCACAGGAACTTGTCGCGTGTGACAAAGTTCCCGTCGATAGGACTGAAGGCTTGCCGCGGTAACTGTCGTTGGAAACAATCGGCTCATGTCCGTCGCTCTATCACCGGCAACCGGCGAAGCCTCATTGGTCGTCCGGTTGCTGACCAGGTGGCCCCAGATCTCCGAGCGCATGCTCGCCGCTGGGCTGGGTGCGACCCCACCCGCCGCCGATCTGCCCCCTGGGCATTTCACCGCCGAGGTGCTGCCCGCCATCTATGCCTGCGGCCGCGCGGTCCTGCAGGCCATCGACGAACAGCGCACCTTCAGCAGGGCCGAAGTCGCGACCTTCGTCGCACCGGTGGCCGAGCGGCATGCGGAGGACCGGTTCCCGCTCGCGGTGCTGATCGAGGCTATCCACGGGTCGGCACAATCCGTGCTTGCCGAGGCCGCGGCGCTGGCGACACCCGCGGAGACGGCGGATCTGGTGGTCGTCGGCAGCCGCCTGCTCGAGCTGCTGATGCACATCAACATCACGGTGGTCGAGACCTACTCCGAGGTCGAACAGTCGATCTACAACGCCGAGCGCGAGGCCCGTCGCGAATTGTGCTCGGCGCTGCTGCGCGGGCTGCCCGCCGAAGAGCTTGCGGCGCGGGCGGATACCGCGCTCACCGACCGCTACACCGTGCTGGCGATCCACATCCACCAAGACCATCGGCTGCCGCAGGACAGTCGCTCGAGCACCGTCGCGAATCTGCTGACCCGACGCCGGATCCGCGTTCTGCAACGCGCTTTGGACGGCCTCACCGGTACCACCGCGCTCGCTACCTTCGACGGCTCGAACGGGATCGCGTTGCTACCGAACGTCTCCGAGTCCGCCGAGCTCGATCATGAGCACTACCACCGGCTCGCCACCGGATTGGCCGCACAGTTCGGCACCGGAGTCGCGGTGGCCGAATGCCCGTCGGTCGCACGCAAATCCGTCCCGCGGGCCGCGCACGAGGCCACCGAGATCGCGGAGCTCGCTCGCCTGCTGGGCAGGCCGACCGGCGTCTATCGGCTCGACGATCTCCTGCTCGAATTCCAGCTCACCAGACCGGGACCGGCCCGCGCCAGACTGGCCGAGCGCATTGCGCCGATCCTGCGGAGCCCACATCTGCTGGAGGCGCTGGACGCGCATCTGCGCCACGGCTCCGAACGCAAGGTCGCCGCGGCCGAAATCCATGTGCACCCCAATACTTTCACCTACCGACTACGACGCATCGCCGAGCTCACCGGTCTGGACCCCACCGATCCGAACGACTCCCGCGTGCTCGCGGCGGCCCAGACGATCCACCGTCTGTTCCCGGCTGCCGAAACCGGCGGCCACTGAGCGGGCGTCCCGTGCTCCGGCGAGGCATCGCCCAGCCACTCAACAGTCGACGACCGCGACCGCGAGGCCGCCGAGCGAGGTCTCCTTGTATTTGTCCAGCATGTCCGCGCCCGTCGCGCGCATCGTCTGGATGACCTTGTCGAGCGACACGTGGTGCACGCCGTCGCCGCGAATCGCCATGCGGGCCGCGGTGATCGCCTTGACCGCCGCGACACCGTTGCGTTCGATGCACGGAATCTGCACGAGTCCACCGATCGGATCGCAGGTGAGACCGAGATTGTGTTCGATGCCGATCTCGGCGGCATTCTCGATCTGCTCGGGTGTGCCGCCGAGCACGGCCGTGAGTCCGGCCGCCGCCATCGCGCAGGCCGCGCCGACCTCGCCCTGACACCCGACCTCTGCGCCGGAGATCGAGGCGTTCTCCTTGATCAGCTGCCCGATCGCACCCGCGGTCAACAGGAAATCGATGACGCTGTCGTCGTTCGGGCCGGTGACGAACTGCTGAACATAGTGCAGCACAGCCGGAATGATGCCCGCAGCGCCGTTCGTCGGCGCGGTGACGACCCGTCCGCCCGCGGCGTTCTCCTCGTTGACGGCCATGGCGAACAGCGTGACCCACTCCATCGCTCGCAGCGGGTCGGTGTCGTCGGCTTCGACGGTCAATCGTTCGTGCAGCGCCGCCGCACGCCGTCGGACGGCGAGTGCGCCCGGCAGCACACCCGCCGTCGACGTCCCCCGCTGGACGCAGTCCTGCATGACCTTCCAGATCTCGAGCAGGTCGGTCCGGATCCGATCCGGACTGCGCCAGGTCATTTCGTTGGCCAGCATCAGCTCACTGATGGACAGCCCGGTAGCGGTGGTGTGGGCGAGCAGCTCCGCGGCCGAGGCGAACGGGTGCCCGACCGTGGTCCTCGTCTCGGCAGGCCGGTCGATCTCGGTTTCGTCCAGCACGAATCCGCCGCCGACGGAGTAGAAGCGACGCTCGACGAGCACCTGTCCTTCGGCATCGGCGGCGCGGAACATCATGCCGTTGCTGTGGAAGACCGGCCTGATTCGCCAGCGCAACTCGATGTCCTCGTCGACGGCGAAGCCGATCGGATGCACGCCACCGAGCCGCAGCGTGCCGGTGTCCCGCGCCTCGGACGTGGCGGCGGCCACCACCTCCGGATCGACGGTCTCCGGCCGTTCGCCGGACAACCCGGCGACGATCGCCTCGATGCTGCCGTGCCCGCGCCCGGTCGCGCCGAGCGATCCGTAGAGCTCCACCCGGACACCGGCCGTATTGTGCAGTTGGCCATCGGTTTTGAGCTGCTCGATGAAGCGGGCGGCCGCGCGCATCGGCCCCACGGTGTGCGAGCTCGACGGCCCGATGCCGACCCGGAACAGGTCGAAAATGCTGACCGTCATGCCTGCCCACGCAGACCGGGATACAGCGGGAACCGGCCGACCAGCGCATCGACTCGCGCGCGCAACTCCTCGACCGGCTGCGCCGAGCGCAGCGCGGCGGCGATGATGTCGGCGACCTCGGCGAATGCCGCGGTGTCGAAGCCGCGAGCCGCCAGCGCCGGTGTGCCGATCCGCAGACCGGAGCTCACCATCGGCGGCCGTGGGTCGAATGGCACCGCGTTGCGATTGACCGTGATTCCGATCTCGGCGAGCCGATCCTCCGCCTGCTGGCCGTCGAGCTCGGAGTCACGCAGGTCGACGAGCACCAGGTGCACATCGGTACCGCCGCTGACCACGCTGATCCCCGCCGCCAGGCAATCCGCGGCGAGCAGCCGCTCGGCGAGAATCCGCGCGCCCGCGAGCGTGCGTTCCTGGCGATCACGGAACGCCGGTTCACCCGCCATCTTGAAGGCGACGGCCTTGGCCGCGATCACATGTTCCAGCGGGCCGCCTTGCTGTCCGGGAAAGACCGCCGAAGCCAGCTTCTTACCCAATTCCTCGACGGCGAGGATGAATCCGCCGCGTGGCCCGCCGAGGGTTTTGTGGGTGGTGGAGGTGACGATGTGCGCATGCGGCACGGGCGAAGGATGCAGCCCCGCAGCGACCAGACCGGCGAAGTGCGCCATGTCCACCATCAGGTATGCGCCGACTTCGTCCGCGATGCGCCGGAATTCGGCGAAGTCCAGGTGCCGTGGGTAGGCGGACCAGCCTGCCACGATCAATTTCGGCCGATGCTCATGGGCGAGCCGTCGTACCTCGGCCATATCGACGAGATGGTCCTCGGCCCGAACATGGTAGGCCGCAACGTCATAGAGCCGACCGGAGAAATTGATCTTCATCCCATGGGTGAGGTGTCCACCGTGGTCCAGCGCAAGCCCGAGGATGCCGTCGCCGGGTCGCAGCAGCGCGTGCATCGCCGCGGCGTTGGCCTGTGCCCCCGAATGCGGCTGGACGTTGACGTATTCGGCGCCGAACAAGGCGCGCAGCCGGTCGATCGCCAGCGTTTCGATCGCATCGACGTGCTCGCACCCGCCGTAATAGCGGCGGCCGGGATAACCCTCGGCGTATTTGTTGGTGAGCACCGAACCCTGCGCCTGCATCACTGCCAGCGGCGCGTGGTTTTCGGAGGCGATCATTTCCAGGCCGCGTTGCTGCCGGTCGATTTCGCGGTCGATCAAAGTCGCGACGAGCGGATCGAATTCGCGCAGCGACGCGTCTAGTTCGGTTCGGACGGCGGAGACAGGTTCGGCCATGAGGAGCCTTTCGTCGACGCATGCGCGTGGGTGGCTCCTCCCGCTCTGTCCAATGGCCTGAGAGTTTCACGCACGGTGCTGTGACACTGCGCGTTTGCCCCGTCGGCGAGTGCGTGCGCACTGCTTTCCAGAGTTGCCTGTGCGCAGCGGTACTGGGCCTGAGAGATTCCCGGGAGGATTTGCTCCTTCGGCTCCCCACGACAGGCGTGGAGATCTCCCGCTACGCGTCGAACGGCGATATTCGGTTGCGGATAAAGCAACAAGTTGCGTAACACGCAACTGATGCTCTATACGCAACTAAGTATTGAGCCGCCCACACCCCTTGTCAACAGGAAGACACCGATACCGATCGGCGCCTTTCCAGGATTCGCACGCGTTGCGACGCGGGTGCGAAACCCGAGAGGCCGCGGCCGCGGTCAGGCGAGGTGGCCGAGACGTCGGCTGATGTCCGCGGCACTCGCGATGGTCAACTCGGCGGCGTGCGCGAAGCGGTCCGGAGCGAGCCGGTAGGCGGGGCCCGAAACGCTCAGTGCCGCAACGATCGCACCGTTACTGTCGTAAACGGGCGCGGCGACCGCATTCAGCCCGATCTCCAGTTCCTCGCGTACGCTCGCCCAGCCGTCCTTCCTGACCTCGACGAGCTGAGCGGCAAGGTCGGCGACCTTGGTCAGGGTGTTCCCGGTGAACGCCTCGAGTTTCGCGCCGACCCTTTTACGCATCTCGCTCGGTTCGAGACCGGCGAGCAGCACCTTGCCGCTGGAGGTGGCGTGCGCCGGGCAGCTCTGCCCCACCCAGGAGCGCAGCGCGATCGAGCCCGGCCCCATCGCCTCGACGATATTGATGATCCGATTACCGTCCAGGACAGCGAGATTGGTCGTCTCGCCCGAGGCGATCGCCAGCTCGTTGCACGCGCCCTGGCTCTGCCCGACCAGATCGACCTGCGCGCTGGTGGATCCGGCGAGCCGGACGATGGAGAAGCCGAGCCGATACTTGCCGCGCTCCGATAGCTGCTCGACGTATCCGCGTGATTCCAGCACGGCGACCAGCCGCGACACGGTAGATTTGTGCACGCCGAGTTCGGCGGCGATCTCCGTGACGCCGGCCTGCCCCAGCTTGGCGATAATCTCCATGACCAGCAGCGCTCGGTCGACGGACTGCACCGCAGCCGTCCGCCCGTTGTCCTCGCCGTCTCGAGTTGCCATCTCGAACGCCATTCTAAGTGGTCGCCGCTCCCAAGCTGCCGACGCGTCGCTGCACCACCGCGATCTCCCGCAAGGCATCGTTGAGCAGGCTGCGATTCAGCGGCGAAAGTTCCGACATGGTGATGATGTCGCCGGGACTGTGCCCGGCCGAAAGCTGTTCGACCTGATGCACCATCCGCATGCGCTGCAACATGACGAAAACCTCCGTGAGGACGGTGGCATCGCGCTCGCGCAGCGCCCCAGCACTCGCGGCGGCCGCCAGCCGCACCGGAGTGGACGCCGTGGTCATACCCGCGACCAGGCCGCCCCACCGGGCGAGGTTGACGATGGGGGCCAGCGCGTGGCTCTTCAAATCGAATGTCCCGCCGCGCCGGGACAGCACATCACGCAGCGAGCGCGTCCGCACCCGCCCCGACAATGCGTCGAGCAGCTGCAAGCGCAGTGCGTTCGGGTGTTCGGCGCGCATGCTCCCGAACGCCGCGGGCACGGTGTGCAGGGCTTGGTCGCCCCAGACGACGCGCCCGTCGATCAGCAGCGAGGACAGGATCAGGCCCCGATCCTGTAGCGGATCATCGAGCCAGCCCGCGGCCGCCGTCGCCCACTGCGAGCGGGAACGGGAGAACTTCGGCTTCCCGGCGATCGCGCCATTGCTGTCGGCGGGCAAGCCGCAGGCATCGAGGATGGCGTGCACCCGCGCGGCGACGGCGCGCAGTTGCCCACTGGCCGAGGATAATTCGTCGGTCCAGGACAACGCGCTGTCCACATCCGAGGACGGCATCGCCTCACGCCGGGCGATACTGCCGAGGGTGAGCCAGGCGAAACCGTCGCTGGGCGCGTCGTCGATCTCGGCGAGCGCGAGTTCGAGCGCCTTGCGGACCACCGAGTCGATGACGACCGACAGGATGCCGCTGGTCGCCGATGCCTTGGTGCCATTGCGGAACAGGTCGACGACAGTGCCGGTGATCTCGCGGGCAGCGCGCTGCAACTGCGGCGCGTCCGTGGCCGCGGCGATCGAGCGGCGCAGCACGAAACTCTGCCTGGCCGAGGCCGCGAGCAGGTCGGCATCCTCGAGCACGCCGAGCACCACACCGCGCCGCGACAGCACCGGCATATGCCGCAGACCGCATTCGAGCATCTCCATCAGCACGGTCTCGGCGGTCAGGTCGGCGGTCACCCGGCGGGCCGGAGCGCTCATGACCCGGGAGATCGGCACCTCGACCGGCAACCCGGCCGCGACCACCCTGGTTCGCAGGTCGCGATCGGTGAAGATGCCGAATTCGCCCTGCGGCAATCGGATCAGCACATAGGAGACACGCTGTTCGGTCATCCGCACGACGGCGTCGCGCACACTGGTCTCCGGGGCGACGAAAACCGCCGCACCGGAAACGAGTTCGCCGACCGGTCGGCTGCCGAGCACCGGAGCCATCGGAGTTCGATTGCCGGACACCGTCTTCCACGCCGAGGAAGCGAGGAAAGCCAGGCCGTCGGGCTGCGCGAATTGCGCCCGCACCAGGGCTCCTGGCAGCCGGATGAGCGCGCTCGGTTCGGCCGCCCGCGCGACGAAGTCGGCGCTGCCGCCGGTGAGCAGCGGAACATAGCCGAAGATTCCGCCGGGCTCGACGGCATCGATCGGCGCACCGTCGCCGGTGCCCTGCAGGACGACGCGGCCGGTCCACAGCATCCAGATGTCGTCGGGCACCTGGGCGGAGTAATCCATGATCACCGCGCCCGCGCCGAACCGGTGCAGCGAAGAAGCCGCCGCGAGCTGATCCAGCTCGGGCGGCGTCATCGATTGGAACGGCGCGTGATCGGCGAGAAATGCCGCTAGCTCACCCTCCTTCGGCACCTCGCACTCAGGTTTTCCGTAAGAGGTCCGCGCATTTCTCTGCCATGGTCATGACAGTAATGTTGGGGTTCACCGCGGGCAATTTCGGCATCGCTGAGGCGTCGACGACCCGTAATCGGGACACGCCCTTCACCCGCAGTTCCGGATCGAGCACCGCCATCGGATCGTCGGCTGCCCCCATCCGCGCGGTAGCCGCCGGATGGTAGACCGTGTTGTGCGTGGCGCGGATGTAGTCGAGCAGTTCGTCGTCGGTCGTGGCGTCCGGGCCTGGTGCGAGTTCCCTGGCGATCCAGTTCCGCAGCGGTGCCTGTTCGGCGATCTTGCGGGCCAGCCGGACGCCGGCGAGCATGGTGCGCTCGTCGTGTCCTTCGGGATCGGTGAAGTACCTCGGGTCGACCTTGGGGCGGTCCCGGAAGTCGCGGCTGCGCAGGCGGACCGTGCCGCGGGAACGGCCCTGCGTGACATTGGGCGTCAAGCAGAAACCGTTGTCGGTGGTCGGGTAGCCCTGGCGCAGGGTGTTCATGTCGAACGGCACGCTGCCGTAGTGCATCATCACGTCCGGCAGCCGCAACGTCTCGTCGGTGGTGGCGAACAGTCCGATCTCCCACCATTGCGTCGAAGTGGTGACCATCGGCCGGGCGGCCTCCCAGAACACCAGGCCTTCGACATGGTCGTCCAGGTTCGAACCGACGCCGGGAGCATCGACCAGCACCGGAACACCGACTTCGCGCAGATGCTCGGCGGGCCCGATCCCGGACAGCATCAACAACTTCGGCGTATCGATGGCTCCGGCGGTGACAATCACCTCGCGCCGGGCCGACACCGTGTCGTACCCGGTGAGATCCGGCCGCTGATACCGCACACCGGTGGCGTTGCGGGCGTCGTCGAACAGGATCTCGCTGACCCAACACCCGGTGCGCACAAAGAGATTGGGTCGTGAGTCGAGCACCGGGTGCAGGTAGGCGTGCGAAGACGACATCCTGATGTTGTCCTCGTCGGAATTGATCTGGAACCAGCCCGCGCCGTTGCGCACCGTGGCGCCGCGGTTGAATTCGACCGTCGGCAAGCCGACCAGCGCCGCGGCTTCGAGCACCGCCGCGCCGCACGGGTCGACGGGCGGGACGTCGCGCAACCGGACCGGACCGCTGCGGCCGTGCTCCTCGCCCGGCGCGTCGTTGTTCTCCACCCGCGCGACATAGGGCAGCACTTCGGCCGCGTTCCAGCCCTTCGCGCCCATCGCGGCCCATTCGTCCAGGCCCTCGGCCGGCGGCCAGAACGCGATACACGAGTTGTGCGAGGAACATCCGCCGAGCACCTTCGCCCTCGCGTGGCGCAGATAGCTGTTGCCACGCTCCTGCGGTTCGACCGGATAGTCCCAGTCGTACCCGGAATCGAGCAGATACATCCACTCCGAGAGCTCGAGGATATTCCGGTCGCCGACGTCGGAGGGTCCCGCCTCCAGCAGGCACACCGACACGTCCGGATCCTCGCTGAGCCGGGCGGCCAAGACACATCCCGCGGTGCCGCCGCCCGCGATCACATAGTCGAATACGTTGTCAGACATCGGAATCCGCCTCCGTAGCCGCTGCCGCGTGGGAGGCGAGGGTCCCGATGCTCTTGCGGCCCCTCGCCCAGTACCAGAGCAGCCCGGCGCCGAGGATCGCACCGATGTAGACGAACGCGCCCCAGGTGTTGTACCAGGGTGTGCCGTACACCGCCTCGCGCGGCCAGGCCAGGTTCAACGCCATCCCGATGCCCCACACGACGGCGACGATATTGACGATCAGGCCCCATCGGCCCATCGAGAAGTAGCCGCCCGCCTGCAGATCCTTCGGCGGCCACTGCCCCTGCAGCCGCTTCTTCAGCATCGGCCCCGTCACCATCAGGTAGGCCAGGTAGATCATGATGATGGCGATCGAGGTCAGCACCGTGAAGATCTTCGGCTGGCCGATATTGACGACCAGGATCAGCGCGGCGAGCACACCGATCAGCACGGCGGGCACCACCGGGGTCTGCGTCTTCGGGTGCACGCGGGCGAGCTTCTCACCGAAGGGCAGCGCGTTGTCGCGGGCCATCGCGAAGGTCAACCGGATAGCGGCGGTGTGCACGGCGAGCGAACAGACCGTCACCGCGACCACGATGCAACACAGGAAGATGGTGCCGAGCGGGCCCCACATCACCTGTTCGACGATGTACTGCAGGCCGCCGCTCGAGCTGCCGATCTGCGGGTCGTCGAGATCGGGAGCCGCCATCACCGCGAACACCAGGATCGCGCCGCCGATCACGAACGAGGCGAGAACCGCGCGCAGGATGGCCTTCGGCGCGGTGCGGCGCGGCTCCACCGTCTCCTCACCGAGCGAGCTCGCGGTGTCGAAGCCGTACATCACATAGCCGGAGGCGAGCGAGGCAACCAGGAACGCACCGAGGTAACCGCCCGACTCCCCGGCGCCGTAGCCGTGCGTGGAGAAGAACACCTGCGGGCCACGAGTCCAGTTGGCCGCCAAGATGATGGCGATCAGCACGGCCGCGATGAGTTCGATGAACACGCCCGCGCTATTGATCATGGACATGAGCCGGACGCCGAGCGCGTTGACGGCGGTGGTGAACACGATCATGATCGTGCCGAGCACCACGGCATTGGTGGCGAAGTCGTATTGACCACTGCCGTCACCGATCAGCTGGAAGCCGCTCCACAGTCGTGGCAAGTTCAGCTGGAGGGCGAGCACCACCGCGGATAGCGTCACGATCGACGCGGTCAGCATCAGCCAGCCCGAGGACCACCCGACGATCCTGCTGCCGAGCGACTTGGACCAGTTGTACACCGAGCCCGCGACCGGATACTTCGCGGCCAGCTCCATGAAGCACAGTGCGACAGCGAGCTGACCGACGAAAACCAAAGGCCACGACCATAGATAGGCGGGACCCGCGGTGCCGAAACCGAAATAGAACAGCTGGAATGTACCGGTGAGAATCGAAATGTAGCTGACGCCTGCTGCGAAGCTGGCGAATTTTCCGATGCTCCGGTCGAGGGATTCCTTGTAGCCGAAATCCTCCATGCCATTGTCATCGGACACACTGTGCTCCTTGACTACCATTGCTACCGTGCCTTTCGCGGTGCTGGCCGGTACGGGCTGTCCGGCCGAGATCGAAACTTGGATCAGACGCCCTTGAACCACTCCGCCGGCTTCGGTGCCGTGTTGTGCCAAATGTGTTTGATTTCCTGATATTCGGCCAATCCGGTCGGGCCGAGTTCGCGTCCGTTGCCGGACTTCTTGAACCCGCCCCATTCCGCGGCCGCCGTGTAATAGCCGAAGTCGTTGAGCCAGACCGTGCCGTGCCGCAACGCGCGCACCATGCGTTCGCCGCGCGCCGGGTCGGCGGTGCGCACGCCGCCCGCGAGGCCGTACTCGGTGTCGTTGCCGAGCCGAATGGCCTCGGCCTCGGTGCTGAAGCGCTCGACGGTGAGGATCGGGCCGAACGTCTCCTCCTGGACGATCCGCATCGATCGGTCGCAGTTGTCGAAGATGGTCGGCAGAAAGAAACTGCCCGCGGCCAGCGCCGGGTCGCTGGGCCGGACGCCGCCGGTGACCAGTTTCGCGCCCTCGGAAATACCCAGCTCGACGTAGGCCTCCACCTTCGCTCGATGCTGTTCGGAGACCAGCGGGCCGGTCTCGCTGGCCGGATCGAGGCCGTTGCCGACGCGAATCCGCTCGGCCCGCCGGGCCAGTTCGGCGACAAAGTCCTCGGCGATGGACTCCTCGACGATGAGCCGCGTGCCTGCCGAGCAGACCTGGCCGGAATGCAGGAACACCCCGGTCAGCACCTGGTCGACCGAGCTCTCCCAGTCGGCGTCGGCGAATACGATGTGCGGGTTCTTGCCGCCGAGTTCCACCGCGACCTTCGTGACGTGTCGCGCGGCGACCTCGGAGATCGTCCGCCCCGTCGCGAGGCCGCCGGTGAACGAGATGAAATCGACGTCCGCGTTGTCGGTCAGTGCCGCGCCGAGCACCGCGCCGCTGCCCTGCACCAGGTTCAGCACCCCCGGCGGCACGCCGGCCTCCTCGGCCAGGCGGGCGAAGGCGATCGTGCTGAGCGGGGTCACCTCGCTGGGCTTGGCGACCATCGTGCAGCCCGCGGCCAGCGCGGGCGCGATCTTCCACGACATCTGCAGCAGCGGATAGTTCCACGGCGCGATCAGCACACACACGCCGATCGGCTCGCGAACCACGCGGCTGATCACCGACGGATCACCGACATCGATCAACCGGTCGGCCTGGACCGCGACCAGTTCCGCGTAATAGCGGAACACCGAGATCACATCGTCGATGTCGATCCGGCTTTCCACCAGCGTCTTGCCGGTATCGGCGGTCTCGAGGCGGGCGAGCCGCTCCTTGTCGCGTTCGAGCAGAGCCGCGATCCGCAGCAGCAGCGCCGCGCGTTCGGTGACCGGTGTGGCGACCCAGGCTCCGTTATCGAAGGCGGCGCGCGCGGCCGCCACCGCTCTGCGCGCGTCCTCGGGTGTGGCCTCGTCCACCTCGGCCACCACCGAGCCGTCGGCCGGGTTGACGATCTGCCTCGTGCCGCCATCGGAGGCACGGGTCCACGCGCCGTCGATGAGCAGGTCCGGTTCACCGTTCATGTCATGTCACCTCATATCGCCGATGCGGGCGAGCAGCCACTCGTGGAATTCCGCAATGTGGTGCTCGGCGGGAACGAGCACCCCGCCGTCCCGGTAGGCACGTGAGGACATCGTGGGCTGGGTTCGCTCACATGCCGCGAAATCCTGTTCGTTGACGCGGTGGAACAGCTCGACCGAGCGCGACACATCGCGACCTGCGGCAACGACGTCACCGGTGTAGAGCCAGTCGCATTCGACGACTGTCCGGTCCGCGGCCAGCGGATACATCCTATGGAAGATGATGTGATCAGGGACCAGGTTGACGAAGACCGTCGGTCGAATCGTGATCGCGTAATACCTGCGGTCCTGCTCCGCGCTGACCCCGGGCAGGCGGTCGAACCCGGCCGAACCGTCGACGGTGAACCCGGCGATCTCCGGACCGAACTCGGCGCCGTGGCCGACGAAGACCTGAGCGGCCAGGCCGTCGGCGAACTCGGGCAGCACCTCGGTGAGCTCGGGGTGGATGGTCGCGCAGTGGTAGCACTCCATGAAGTTCTCGATGATGAGCTTCCAATTCGCGGCGACGTCGTAGACCACGCGGCGACCGACCTGCAGGGTGTCGATGTCGTAGGCGTCGATCGCGGTCGCGGTGCCGAGCCGTTCGGTGACCGCGCCGATCACCTCGGTCTCGAACGAGGGCGGTTCGTCGGCCAAACAGACCCAGGCATAGCCGAGCCATTCCCGCAGTGCGACCGGCACCAGGCCGTAGGCGACCCGGTCGATGTCTTCGCCCGCGGCGTCCTTGAGCGCGGCCATATTGGGTGCGGCGACGAGCTTGCCGTCCAGCCCGTAGGTCCAGGCGTGGTACGGGCAGCGCAGGTTGCGGCGCACCTGCCCCTCGTCCTCGGTGCACAGCATCGCGCCGCGGTGGCGGCAGATGTTCAGGAAGGCGCGCAGCGCGCCGTCGCGGCCGCGCACGATCAGCACGCTCTCCCTGCCGACCTGGACCTTCTTGAACTGACCGGGATCGGCGAGGTCGGCGGATCGGACCGCGCAGAACCACATCTGTTCGAAGAGGCGTTCCTGCTCGGCCGCGAAGATCGAATCCTCGACATACCACTTGCCACCGAGGGTCGGGATCAGCGCCGGGGTCTGCACCGGCATATCCGTGGTCGGCGCACCCGTCGCCCGACCGCCACTCCCCAAGGAATCGCTACGCGATGCTGTTGTCATTGGTCACCAACCTTTGCGGGTCGAACAGTGTGATGGGGTGCGCGGTTTTCGCGTCGATGGCCAGGTCGGCGAGGATCTCCCCGACCACAGGGACGAATTTGAAGCCGTGGCCGGAAAAACCACAGGCGACGGTCACGCGCGCGGTCTCGGGATGGCGGGCGATCACGAAATGCTGGTCGGGGGTGTTGGAGTACATGCAGGTCGCGGTGTGCACGCAGGGACCGTCCAGTGCGGGAATCAGTTCGGCGACACGGTCGCGCATCTCCGCGATCTCGTGCGGGTGCACGACGCGATCGATGGTGTCGGGGGTGCACTCGATGCCCTTGCGGAAGAAGGCCGTCTTCACCCCGCCCTCGGGTCCGTCGATGGCGGGGAACCCGTAGATCTGCTGACCGGAGCTGTTCTCGCTGATATAGATCGGCTGATCTTCGAAGGCGGCCGTCCCGCCGATCGGGTCGAGCCAGTACAGCACTTGTCGTTCGATGGTGATCGGAATACCGAACTGCGCCAGCAGTTCCGGAGCCCAGGCCCCGGGACAGATGACGAGCTGGTCGGCGCGGTAGGTGGCCCGCGCGGTCGTCACCGTGACGCCGGAACCGGTCTCCGCCCAGTCGAGCACCTCTTCACCGAACGAGAGCGTCGCTCCCGCGCGCACCGCGAGGTCGATGTGCGCCTGCACCGTCAGCTCCGGGCGCGCGAATCCGGCTTTGTCCTCATAGACCGCGATATCGCCGGCATCCGGGGTGAAATTCGGGTATCTGCGCCGGATCTCGGCGGCGTCGAGCACATCGTGCGGCAGCGCCCATTCGCGGCTCGCGCGCAGGCTGCCCGCCACCGTCAGGCAGTCGGGCGGGCCGAGGAACAGACCGCCGGTGAGACGGAAGACCTCGCGCTCGCTGTCGGCGGCGAGCTGCTCCCACAGTTCGTACGAACGCAGCAGCAGCGGCACGTACGCGGGATCCTCGAAGTAGGACTGCCGGATGATCCTGGAACCGCCGTGGCTGGAGCCCTTGTTGTGCGCGGGCGTGAACTTCTCCAGCCCGAGCACCCGCTGCCCGCGGGCGGCGAGGTGATAGGCGGCGGCGCTGCCCATACCCCCGAGTCCGATGACGATGACGTCGTAACCGTCTATCGAATCGCTGCGCGATGCTGTGCTCATTCGCTACCTCCTGATCCGGGACATTTCGGGGTCGACCACCGGCTCCGGGTGCACGACGGCGGTGTAGCGGGTGCCGAGATATTCGACCTCGACCACGGTGCCGTGGCCGAGGGCCGCGGGCAGCCAGGCGTAGGCGATGCTGCGTCCGATCGTGGCGGAATAGGCCGCGCTGGTGATGTAGCCCGCGCATGCGCCGCGCACATAGACCGGCTCTTTGCCGAGCACGACCATCGAAGGACTGTCGAATACGATGCTGCGCAGGATCTTCGCCGGTGCGTCCGCCTTCTCCAGCGCGGCTTTGCCGACGAAATCGGGCTTGTTCATGCGCACCGCGAAATCGACTCCCGCGGCGGCGGGCAGATGTTCGGTGGTCATATCGGTTCCCCAACCGCGGTAACCCTTTTCGATGCGCAGGCTGTTGAACGCGATCCGGCCCGCCGCGATCACGCCGTGCGCCTGCCCCGCCGACCACAGCAGATCCCAGAGGGCACTGCCATATTCGGCGGTGGTGTAGATCTCCCAGCCGAGCTCGCCGACATAGGAGACGCGCATCATCGTGACGGGTATGGCGCCGAGATAGGTCTGTAGTGCACGGAAGTACTTGAAGGACTGATGGGAGAGATCGTCGGAGCACAAGGGCTGCGCCAGATCTCGCGCCGCCGGACCCCACAGCCCGATACAACAGGTGCCGCCGGTGATGTCGCGGAGCGTCACCGACCCATCGGCGGGCAGATTGCGCGTGAACCAGTCGAAATCGAGCGGTCCGTTCGCGCCGACCTGAAATCGCTGCGGCGCGAGCCTGGCCACCGTGAGGTCGCTGCGGATGCCGCCGTTCTCGTCGAGCAGCAGCGTGTAGGTGACCGAGCCGACGCTCTTGTCCAGATTGTTCGTCGTGAGCCGCTGCAACAGTTCCAGCGCGCCGGGGCCCGCGATTTCGTAGCGGGTCAGCGGCGTCATGTCGTACATCGCCACCCGCTGCCTGGTCCAGTGGGCTTCCGCGATGGAGATCGGCGACCAGAAATTGCTCGACCACTCGTCACGCTCGGGGAAGATCACGCCGTCGTCGCGAAGGCGCTGTGCCAGTTCGGCATTGGCCTCATACCAAGCGGGTCGCTCCCAGCTGCCGCCCTCGAAGAAGTAGGCGCCGAGTTCCTGTTGACGGGCAAAGAATGGGCTCGTCCGCAGTCCACGCAGCGCGGTTCGGTGCTGGTGCGGATGGATGATGTCGTACACCTCGACGAACGCCTGTGAACTCGTCTCCATGATGAAACGGTCGCTGCGGGCGACGTCCTCGAAGCGGTACAGGTCGCACTCGTGCACATCGGTCTGCGGCGCGCCGTCGATGATCCACTCGGCCGTCGCCTTGGCCACGCCCGCGGAGTGGGTGACCCACACGGCCTCGGCGACCCAGAAACCGGCCAGGTCCCGATGCTCGCCCATGATCGAGAAGCCGTCGGGGGTGAAGGAGAAGATCCCGTTGAAACCCTCCTCCACCTTCGAATCACCCAGCGAGGGAAGAAGTTCCATGCTTTCGTGCCATGCGGGTGCGAAGTCCTCGTCGGTGAACGACAACATGGACGGCATCGCCGTGCCCGTCGTCACGGCAGCCAGCGTGGACATGTCCACCGGCATGGGCTTGTGCCCGTAGTAGCCGATACCGATCCGGTCCAGGTGCTCGCGGAAGTAGAGGTCCTGGTCCTGATGCCGCAGGATCGGCAGACTCGCCTCACCGCGTTCGGTGTTGCGGCCCTCGAGTGCGCCGATCCGACCGGTCTTGGCGTATTGGTGCGCCATCGGAACCAGCGGCACCACGAGGCCGACCTGTTTGGCCACTTCGGCGCCCCAGAATCCGGCCGCGCAGATGACGATGTCGGCTTCGATGACACCGTCGGCGGTTTCCACCCCGGCCACCCGGCCGCCACGTGCCACGATGCCGAGCACTTCCTGGTGCGGGCGGAACACCGCGCCGCGGGCTGTCGCGAGTCGGGCCTGCGCCTCCGCGGCGCGCAGCGCTTTCGCCAAACCGTCTGTCGGAGTGTGAAATCCGCCGACGATTCGGTCGACATCGAGCAGTGGGTGCAGCGCGGCGCACTCGGCGGGCTCGAGTAGGCGACCTTCGATTCCCCAAGACTGCGCCCAGCCGGCTTTGCGGTGCAGGTCCTGCCAGCGCTGCGAGGTGGTGGCCACTTCGAGTCCACCGACCGGGTTGAACGCCCAGCCGTCCGGATGATCGAGCGCCAGAAACTTTTCGGTTGTGTAGCGCGCGAACTCCGTCATTGTTTTGGACGAGTTCGTCTGGAACACCAATCCCGGCGCGTGCGAAGTGGATCCGCCGGTAACGAACAGCGGACCTTTCTCCAGCACCGTGACATCGGTCCAACCGCGTGAGGTTATTTCATCGGCGAGCGATGTCCCGACGATTCCGGCTCCGATGATGACAACTTTCGGGTGAGCCAAGGCATGCCTCCGATGTTGCTTACTGCGCAACGCAATCGCATTACGCAACAAATGGTCAACCCGATTCCGGCGCGTGTCAACCGCTGGAAACCAATCGTTCAAAAATTGGCTTCCGGGTTGACGACGACCGCAAACCGGCCCACACTGTTGCGTACTGCGATCACTGTTGCGCTATCAGCAACTTGGAGGGCTCATGGAATCGACTGTGCAGCGACCGGCGACATCCACGACGGACCTGTTCGTCGCGCATCTGAAAGACCTGCCGATCGGCGAAGTCGCGACAGTGCAACCGGACGGCGGCGCCCCGATCGCCGTATTCCACACGGAGAACGGCCTTTTCGCGATCGATGACACCTGCACCCACCAGGACGCCTCACTGGCGGACGGCTGGGTGGAGAACTGCATGGTCGAATGCCCGCTGCACGAATCCTGCTTCGACCTACGCACCGGCGCGGTATCCGGGCCACCGGCGAAGATCCCCGTCCGCACCTATGCGGTGCGCGTGGTCGACGGCGATGTCATGGTCGCCGCGGTGCCGTCATGAGCGAGCGGACCGGGTCAGTAGGTCGTGCGCACGACGGAGCCGGGCGTCAGCGAGGGGGAGTCGTGAGCAGCGCGAGCTCGGTGCTGGTCGTCGGCGCGTCGCTGGCGGGGTTCTCGCTGGTGAACGCCCTGCGCGAACACGGCCACGACGGCAGCATCACGGTCGTCGGCGACGAACCACATCCGCCTTACGATCGGCCGCCGCTGTCCAAGGAGTTTCTCCGTGAGGATGTCGACCTCGCGTTGGGTGACGAATCCACGACCGGCGCACACTGGCTGCTCGGGCGGCACGCGGTCGGGCTCGGCATGACCGCGGCCGGACCCGGCGTCACGCTGGACGACGGCACCCGGCTCACCGGCGACTCGCTCGTACTCGCCACCGGCGCCCGCGCCCGAACCCTGCCCGGCGTCGGAGCGTTGCGGGGCGTGCACACCTTGCGCACGGTCGACGACGCGCACGCGATCCGCCATTCGCTGCGCGCGGCGCGCACGTTGACCATTGTCGGCGCGGGTCTGATCGGCTCCGAAATCGCTTCCACCGCAGCCGCTATGGGCATTGCGGTCACCATTGTCGAGTTGTGCTCCGATCCGCTCACCGCGGTATTCGGTCCACATATCGGGCCATTGTGCGCGTCCATGCACGACGCGAACGGCGTCCGATTACTGACCGGTGTCGCTGTCGACCGATTCCTCGGCGACGAGCACGTGAATGCGGTGCAATTGACCGATGGAACCGTACTGTCGGCCGATGCCGTGGTGATCGGAATCGGCGCCGTGCCCAATACCGAATGGGCCGCGGACTCGGACGTGCACATCGACAATGGTTTCGTCACCGATTCGCACTGCCGAACGTCGATGCCCGGCGTCTACGCCATCGGCGACTGCGCCCGCAGCTATGACGAAACATCCGGCGCTCATCACCGTTCCGAGCACTGGACCAATGCGACGGTCCAGGCGCGTATCGCGGCGGCGGCGATTCTCGGCGCACCGCAACGCCCTCCCGCCGCGCCATATTTCTGGTCGCGGCAGTATGGACGAATGCTGCAGTTCGCGGGTGCTTGCCGGCCGACCGACGAGATCCGCTTCGTCGACGGCGACCCGTCGACCCGGTCGCTGACCGCTCTCTACGAGCGCGATGGCGCGCCGGTGGCGGTGTTCGCCATCGATAACCCTCGCCTGTTCACCAGGTACCGCAAGCAGATCGAGCGGCTCACCCCGATCCCAACTCCGTAGGAGGTTTTCGTGTCCGAAACCGTGCGTGGCGTCATCGCCCGTAGCAAAGGCGCGCCGGTCGAAATCGTCGATGTCGTGATCCCCGATCCGGGACCGCACGACGTCATCGTGCGCATCCAGTCCTGCGGGGTGTGCCACACCGACCTGCACTACCGCGAAGGCGGCATCAACGACGAATACCCGTTCCTGCTCGGACACGAGGCCGCGGGCATCGTCGAAACCGTCGGCGACGCCGTCACCCACGTCGCCGCGGGCGATTTCGTCATCCTCAACTGGCGTGCGGTCTGCGGTGAGTGTCGCGCGTGCAAGCGCGGTCGCCCCTGGTACTGCTTCGCCAGCCACAATGCGAGCAAGAAGATGACCCTCACCGACGGCACCGAACTCTCCCCCGCCCTCGGCATCGGCGCTTTCGCCGACAAGACCCTCGTCCACGAAGGCCAGTGCACCAAGGTCGACCCCCAGGCCGATCCCGCCGTCGCGGGCCTGCTCGGCTGCGGCGTGATGGCGGGCATCGGCGCCGCCATGAACACCGGCAATGTCTCCCGCGGTGACACCGTCGCGGTCATCGGCTGCGGCGGCGTCGGCGATGCCGCGATCGCCGGTGCTCGGCTCGCGGGTGCGAAGACGATCATCGCGATCGACCGTGATCCGCGAAAGCTCGCATGGGCCACCGACTTCGGCGCCACCCACACGATCAACGCGAGCACCGATGACGTGGTGGAGCGGATTCAGGAACTCACCGAGGGGTTCGGCGCGGATGTCGTCATCGACGCGGTCGGCAGGCCCGAAACCTGGAAACAGGCCTTCTACGGCCGCGACCTGGCCGGCACGGTGGTGCTGGTCGGCGTCCCCACTCCCGATATGACCCTCGACATGCCGCTGATCGATCTGTTCTCCCGCGGCGGTGCGCTGAAGTCCTCCTGGTACGGCGACTGCCTGCCCGAACGCGACTTCCCGATGCTCATCGACCTCTACCACCAGGGCAGGCTCCCGCTGGAGCGGTTCGTCACCGAACGCATCGCGCTCGACCAGGTGGAGAAGGCCTTCGATGCCATGCACGCCGGTGAGGTGCTGCGCTCGGTGGTCGTCCTGTGAGCGTCCGCATCGATCGGGTGGTCACCTCGGGCACCTTCGCGTTGGACGGCGGCACCTGGGACGTCGACAACAATGTCTGGCTGATCGGCAACGACGACGAGGTCCTCGTCATCGACGCCGCCCACAATGCCGACGCCATCATCGCCGCGGTCGGCGACCGCAACGTCGTCGCGGTGCTGTGCACGCACGGCCACAACGACCACGTCACCGTCGCACCCGAACTGAGTAAACGGCTCGACGCCCCGGTCCTGCTGCACCCCGGCGACGACCCGCTCTGGCGCATGACACACCCGGACGTGAACTACCGTTCGCTGGCCGACCTGCCCCGAATCTCCGTGGCAGGCACCGACATCGACATCCTGCACACACCAGGCCACTCCCCCGGCTCGGTATCCCTGCACCTACCCGAGGCCGCCGCCCTCTTCACCGGCGACACTCTGTTCTCCGGCGGCCCCGGCGCAACCGGCCGATCGTTCTCCGACTTCGGCACCATTATCGATTCGATCCGCGACCGTCTCCTGACCCTCCCCGAAGAAACCGTCGTCCACACCGGTCACGGCGACACCACCACCATCGGCGCCGAGAAACCCGCCCTCGCCGACTGGATCGCCAGAGGTCACTGACTGGGTCCGGCGAGTGGCACCTGGCTGCGGCAACTGCCGAGTACACCCCCGCAGCTATGTGCCACTCGGCGAGGACAGCCCGGTGCTGCTCGCGTGGTCAAATGGCGGCTCTCCCTTCGTAACCAACCACCATTTCACTACCCCCGATGACCCCCGAGCCGAAACAGCGCAACCGCGGCTGGCCAGCCATACCATCCTTCCCAGGACAGCAGACCTTTCGGTTGCGAGCTGATCTAGGGTCGAATTCATGGAGACACTGGACCTCGGGGAGTCGGAACGCATCGCGGCGCTGTTGGACGCCGAGGCCAAAGCGACGGCCCTGTTCGACGAGGTCATCGCTCGCGGGATCATCACACCCGGCGCCACCGAGTCCGAAGTCAGCGACGCCGTGCGTGACCTGGCCAACGAGATGTTCGGCACGCGCAGGTTCTGGCACAAGCGCATTGTGCGATCGGGAATCAACACCCTCGAGCCCTATGCCTCGAAACCGCCGAATCTCGTCATCGAGTCCGATGACATCTGCTTCCTGGACTTCGGGCCGATCTTCGCCGAGTGGGAAGCCGACTTCGGCCGCACCTATGTCCTCGGCGACGATCCCGCCAAGCTGGCGCTGCGTGACGCACTGGAACCTCTGTGGCAGCAGGGACGCGACTACTTCGACGCCACCCCCGACATCACCGGCGAGCAGCTCTACGCCTGGATCGTCGACCGCGCCACCGAGCAAGGCTGGGAATTCTCCGCCCCCATCGCGGGCCACCTCGTCGGGGAGTTCCCACACAAGCAGATCTCCGGCACCGACATCACCACCTATGTCGCCCCTGACTCCACGGCCCCGATGCGACGCCTCGACCCGACCGGCCGCGCATGCCACTGGATCCTGGAAATCCACCTCATCGACCGCGCACGCAACATCGGCGGATTCTTCGAGCAGCTGTTGGACGTGCGCCCGCTCGATCAGTAACACGCGGCGCGTTGGACGTGCGCTCTCCCAGCCATCCTTCGGTCCCGCTCGCGAATACGCCGGAGGCCCGCGGTTTTCGGGCGGACTGGTGACGTGCCGATTCGACAGCCGACGCAAGGCTCACAACGGCCGCGCCTCGCGTCACGGCACCAGCCAAGTGAAACCGAAGGCAGAGCCGGGGCCGGGTCAAGGAGCAGGCGCGCGGTAGCGCGAATCGAACCAGCGTTGCTGTCGAGCCGCCCCGGCGTGGCCGGTACCGCGCCCGGTTTCCGCGCCGCAAAAGACTTGCTGGATTCGGGAACGCCGGGCGGCTGATCGACACCGGCCGGAGTTCCCGCTCAGCCGCCGGCCCGCTGCGTATGCTCACCTCCATGCGACTGAGCACGCGCAACCAGCTCGATGGAACCGTTCTCTCGGTCACCCGAGGTGAAGCGATGGCCGTCGTGCGGATCCGGCTGACCGGCGGAGACGAGATCACCTCCTCGATCACCAGGGATGCCGTCGACGACCTCGGACTCGCCGAGGGAAAGCCGGTCAAGGTCCTCATCAAGTCCACCGAAGTCTCGCTGGGCGTCGAGTAGAGCAGGGCGACGTTTCCCGCCGAAGCGACGCGTCCTCGGCGGTAATCGCCCGTTGGTTCTGGTCACGAATCCGGGCAACATCCGATCGCGCGACACACCCTGTCGGAGACATGGTGCTGATGGTCGCCGACCACGACACCGCTCCGGCACCTGGGACGACGGCCGCTGCCGCTCCGAGCGCGAGCGGCCTCCATCGACGTTGATCTGGGCCGACTTCGGTGACAGCACCCGATCGAGACCACACTGCACCCGGCGAGTGGTGTCGAGATCGGCTGTCGTGATCCGCTCTCCCCTCTGGAGATAACAAGTCATCGGTAACACGTGCCGAACGAACCCGGACTGAGGGATCATGAGCATTCGGGGCGGCGGGACGCCTCCCCGTGTGCGAGGAGGTAGCCGTGAACGCACTGGTTATCGTCCTGGTATGCCTCGGCTACCTCGTCATCATCATGATCACCAACCGTGGCCTGATAGCCGGACCGCGCAAACGCTTGCTGCTGACTCAGGTGGATCTGGCGCGGGAGCGCGCGACGATGATCGGGGCGCGATCCAGCCGCGATGAGGCGATGGAAATCGCGCGCGCGACGATCGAGGCGGCCCTCGACAAGCTGAGCGGCCCGACACCGGCGCAGCGGCGATCGACTGTCGGCTGGATGCGTAGGCGGCTCGCGTGGCTCTTCGATGCGCCGCTCACTCAGCTTGCGGCCGATCTGCAACATTTGAACGCGCTGAATCGGCGATTCGTGCAACTTGTTCCGGAACCCGACCTCATGACATACGGCGCACAGATCATCGCCCGATTGCAGGCACTCGACGACAAGGAGGCGGGGCGGTTGGGTCGTCAATTACACGACGCGCCAACACCGAACAGCAAGCGGATCGTCATCGAGCGCGCCCATGAGCTCGTGCACGAACGCGAAGATGCCGGCCTCGTTACCGAATTCGACCACCAACGCGTATCGCTCTGGCTCGCGCTCGTCGGCCTCGACGGCGTCATCGCGATCGGGATAGTTCTCGGACACGAGGTGACGATGCTGCTGGGTGCGCTCGGCGGGTTCCTTGCCCCGACTGTCAGCTCACTGACCAACCGAAATACGCCGTCCTCGTGGGGAGTTCGGGTGCTTAGTCCGGTCGGCGGCGCGCTGACCGCGGTGGGCGGTCTGCTGCTGGTCGCCCTCTTGTCCGACGCACGGGTCAATCTGCTCGGGTCGATCTTCCGTGACGTGTGGGATAAGCCGACTACGCCGATCGCCCTCGCGGTCGCATTGCTCTTCGGTTTCTCGGGCAGGCTCTTCTCCAGCATGGCGATTCGCGCGTCATCGCAGCTGGGCGCCAAGTCCGACGACGGCTAGGTCTTATCTCCCCATGAAAGCGGATCCACATCAACGACGGTGGATCAGGGTTCAAAACTCGAGTAGTCCGCTACTCGTGCCATGCCAAGAAAAAGCGGTGCATCGTGATGATGCACATCCGTTCGCTACGGATTGAAACCGCGACAACCGACACAACGGAGATGGTTTCGGTCCAGCAGCAAACACGGCGGACGCAACTCCATAATTCAGGCTGTCTGTGCACAACATTGTCATGTCAAATTATTAGGAGTCTTCATGATCTACTCGTCCGTCTACAAGATTCGACGCAACGCTGAAACCGACGAAATCGGCGCCGATGAGCCCGTAAAGGTAATCACATTCAGCCGCAATCAGCATTCGCTAAACGACGAGCGAACCTAACAGGTGAGCTCTCATGCCAGTGAATCTTACTCTAGGCAAGGTATAGACATGAACGCTCCAAATTTCAACCTCAACCTCGGCCCAATCGTGTTGAAATGGGCCGAGTTAGGGGGTCCGGACGGGTTCCTCGGTAAGTCTGTCGGCGGCGAGCTGTCAAATCCGGATAATAGAGGCAGGCGCCAACGCTTCGAGAACGGTTACATCTATTGGTCACCCGCAACGGGAGCTCACGAAATCCATGGAAACATCTATAAAAAGTGGGAATCGCTTGGGTGGGAGAGCGGACTTCTGGGATATCCGACCAGTGACGAACAGGATGAATCCGGCGGCGGTCGTATCAGCCACTTCGAGCATGGTTCGATCCGATGGCGGAAGTTCGATGCACCGCTATCCTTCGTGTCATACAACATGGCATTACTGCCGCTTACCCCAGTTGGCGACCCCTATAAAGGGAGCGAGCGGGACAAAGCGATCAGCGCCCTCATCGAAAACCTCCGCCGGAAACAGCCAAGTGTCGTAGGGCTTAGCGAGGTTTTTGTTGACAGCGAAAAGCGCCACATCCACACGAAGTTGGAAGCCCTCTATCCGCACGCCCTCACAGGACCCGATGAAGCAGACATCGAATCAGATGGCGGCCTGCTGCTGTTGAGTAAGTATCCGATGGTCCTCAAGCACAGCACGATCTTCCGTCAGTGTGCAGGCGACGACAAGTTGGCCAACAAGGGCGCCCTGCATGCCCGAATTGAGGTCCCGGGCCATCCCACCCAATACGACATCTTCCTGAGCCATACTCAGAACCCGGACGCAGGAGGGAAAAACGCCGCACGAAAACAGGTGAAGAGTCAACTACGCCACCTGGCCTCTTTTGTTCACGCCTTTAGCAGTCCACTGCGCCCCGCGTTACTGATGGGAGACCTCAACACTGACGCCCTGGATCCAGACCTCTATCAAGACCTGAAGGACCGATTGGACTACTCACTCGACTTGTGGAAAATTACCGGCGACGGCACAGATGGCATCACACTGGATAAAGTTAACAATTTCCGTCTGTTCGACAAGATAACCGACCCGGGCACATTCAATCCGCCGCTACCGTGGAACGATTCGACCCGTGGCCGCGGGGGCCAACGCATCGACTATCTTCTGAGCTGGCACGGACCGCAGTACTGGCCGCTCTACCGCGACACGAAAGTGCTCCGGTGGCAATCGAGCCCAGGTCGAGACATATCGGATCATTATGGTCTCGAGACACAACAGACTCATGTGCGCGAACTGCATGTCACCGTTCGCCGACCACTGGGCACAACTACTTTGAAACTGGAACAGTTCCATTGCCTGGAAGAGACTGACGAGATTGGCGACGACACCGTCGATTTTCAACTCTCCTACAAGCCGGCGCAGGGAATCGGTATCAGCCAATGGGTTGGCGATGTCGACGACGTCGCCACCGGAGATGTCTACAAGTACAGGTCACCGGTTGTCTTCAAAATCCCTGACCCAGGAGCCTGGCTGGACCTCACCGTCAAAGGCCGGGAGAAAGACGACCTCAACGCCGACGATAACATCGACACCGCGAAGATCCGTATCGAGCGGCGTGAACTCACCGAACTATTCAGACGGACGATGCGACGCGTCGTAAGACTCTCCGGTGATGGCGGCGAATATGCGGTAACCATGAGTATCGCTGTCGGATAGCGGGCTGATCGAAGCTTGTGCCGCTCGAGAGCCGGCGTTCGCGACACAGACCGCGCCGCGGTCGATCATTGCCGCAGCCCCTGCCGCCCGGAGCTGCCCATGCTGCGGCAATCCCGTTCGAGTGTGGTCGCCACGACCCCTCGTTCGTGACGTCCCACTCGTACCCGCCTGATCCAGTGGCTCTCCATTCGTCGAGCACCGCCTCGATATCGGCCTCGACTCACACGTCGTTCGACAGCCCGGCATCGCAGGCCGATCGCCCGATGTGCGTGCTATGCGTCGTGGCAGCTCCCGAAAGCACCCCGCCCAAAGCCGGCAACGCCCATCCGATCCTCATGGAAGCTGCTGTAGCCGGACATGTCTGGTGACGATGCGATGGATCAGTCGCGCCGCCGTGCGCGCCGTGCGATTGTCGATATCGAATTCCGGGTTGAGCTCGGCCACGTCGCACACCGCGAGTTTCCCGCTCGCGGTGAGCAGATCGGCGACGAGTTGGATCGTCTCCAGCGGCACGCCGAAAGCGGCGGGGGCGCTGACACCGGGTGCTACTGCGGCGGGTAGCACATCGAGGTCGATAGTGAGATAGACGAGATCGACTCTGCCGAGGAAGTCCTGCACGAAATCCTGTACGGCGGTGAGGTTGCCGGTACCGCATTCATCGTCGAACAGATAGCGGACGCCGAGGCGGTCGGCGGCGTCGAACAGCGCCGCCGTATTGCTCGGCTGGCTGATACCGACCACCGCGTATTCGACGGAGGTCCCCGCCTCGCCCGCCGCATCGAAGATCTGCCGGAACGGCGTGCCCGAGCTGGGAATCTCATCGGATCGGAGATCGAAATGGGCGTCGAGATTGAGGATTCCGATGCGCGGGTGCACCGTCAGCAGTGCCGAATCGGCCAAACCTCGATAGGTGCCCAAGGCCACCTCGTGGCCGCCGCCGAGAACCACGGGGAAGTGCCCGGCATCGAGGGCGGCGCGCACCATCGAACCCAGTTCCCGCTGGCCCGCGTCCAAGTCGTCGCCGACCGGCACGGTGCCTGCGTCGAAGGCGCGGATCGGGGTGGCGAGCGCCATCGACGACAGTGCCTGCCGCAGCGCGCGTGGTCCCGCGGCAGCACCGCGGCGACCCTTGTTCCGGTGCACGCCCTCATCGCTGGCGAAGCCGATGAACACGCAGGAGGCCAGCTTGGACTGCGCGGCATACGGCTCCACCACGTGATGCCAGCGCAGATGCTCCACCCCACTGCCGTCGTCACGCCCGGTCCACGGCTCGAAAGCAGTCGCCACCGGAATGGGTAGCACCATGGTCTCCTTATCCGTAAAACTCATCGATCAGCGGTATAGCCCGAAACACCGGCGCGCCAAACCTGTTGGATCAGTGGAACTCCCGGCCGATAGGCAAGGTGCAGATAGGACGGCGCGGCCAAAGCGATCGCATCCGCCAGCGCACCCGGCCGCAAAACGCCGATGTCGTCGCGCCGCAGCGCCCGCGCCCCGCCGGCGGTCGCGGCCCACACCGCTTCCTCGGGCGTCATGTGCATGTCCCGCACCGCGATGGCGATACAGAACGGCAGGCTGGTGGTGTACGAAGTGCCCGGATTGCAGTCGGCTCCGAGCGCGACGGTGACACCGGCGTCGATGAGCGCCCGTGCGTCCGGGTACTTGTTGCGGGTCGAAAAGTCCGCGCCGGGAAGCAGCGTCGCCACTGTCGAGCTCTGGGCGAGCGCGTCGATGTCCGCTGCGGTGACATACGTGACGTGATCGACGGACGCCGCGCCCAGCTCCACCGCGAGCGCGACGCCGGGGCCGGTCTGCAATTGGTTGCCGTGCACGCGCGGCACGAGCCCCTTCGCCATACCCGCCGTGAGCACCGCGTACGCCTGATCGCGATCGAACGCCCCCCGCTCACAGAACACATCGATCCACTTGGCGTGCGGCGCGCACACATCGATCATCTCGTCGCAGACCATGCGCACGTAGTCGTCGGCGCGGCCCGCGTATTCCGGCGGTGGCACATGCGCGGCGAGCAGGGTGACTTCGTCGGTGAACTCGGCCGCGATCTTGGCGCTGCGCAGTTCGCTCTCCACCGACTGCCCGTAGCCCGTCTTGATTTCGACGGTCGTGCTACCGCCACGCAGCGATTCGTTCATCAATCGGCGAGTGTTGGCGCGCAACTCGTCGTCGGTGGCGGCCCTGGTCGCGGCGATAGTGTTGCGAATACCGCCCGCCGCGTAGGGAGTTCCCGACATCCGCGCCCCGAACTCCGCGGCGCGATCACCGGCGAAGACCAGGTGCGAATGGCTCTCGACGAAGCCCGGCAACACTGCACGACCACCGAGGTCGTGTCCGTGATCGGCGCTCGGCGCAGCACTGGACAGACCCACCCACGCGACGACGCCCTCGTCGAAAACAACGGCGGCGTCACGGATTACGCCGAGCGGACCGGCGCCGAGGTCGGGATCGTTCGTGACGAGGGTGCCGATGCCGGTGAGGACTGTGGATCCCATGGCGCTCAGGCCTCGGCCATCGGCACACGCACGCCGCGTTCCCTGGCGACATCGTTGGCGTGCTCATAGCCCGCATCGGCATGCCGGATCACGCCCATACCGGGATCATTGGTGAGCACCCGTGTCAGCTTCTCGGCGGCGAGGTCGGTGCCGTCCGCGATACATACCTGTCCGGCGTGGATCGAACGACCCATGCCGACGCCGCCGCCATGGTGGATCGACACCCAGGACGCACCGGATGCGGTGTTCACCAGGGCATTCAGCAACGGCCAGTCCGCGATGGCGTCGGAACCGTCTGCCATCGACTCGGTTTCGCGATACGGCGAGGCCACCGACCCCGAATCCAGGTGGTCGCGCCCGATGGCGATCGGCGCGGACAGCTCGCCGGAGGCCACCATCTCGTTGAACTTCAACCCGGCGAGGTGGCGTTCGCCGTAGCCGAGCCAGCAGATGCGAGCGGGCAGACCTTCGAAAGCAACCTTCTCCCCCGCCATTTCGATCCAGCGGCGCAGGTGCTCGTTGTCCGGGAACAGTTCCACGATCGCCTTGTCGGTGGCGGCGATGTCCTTCGGATCGCCCGACAGCGCCGCCCATCGGAACGGGCCGAGCCCCTCTTCGAACAGTGGACGGATGTAGGCGGGCACGAACCCAGGGAAGTCGAAAGCCCTGTCGTATCCGGACTTTCGAGCCTCGTCACGGATCGAATTGCCGTAGTCGAAGACCTCTGCACCCCGATCGAGGAAACCGACCATCGCCCGCACCTGGGCGGCCATCGCCGCGCGGGCGTCGTGGGTGAACTTGGCCGGATCCTTCTCCGCCATCGCCTTCATATCGGCGATGTCCATGCCGATCGGCAGGTACGCCAGCGGATCGTGCGCCGAGGTCTGATCGGTCACGATATCGATGGGCGCGGCCATCGCGAGCAACTGCGGAAACACTTCCGCCGCATTGCCTTCGAGGCCGATGGACAGCGGTCGCTTCGCATCGCGCGCCTCGACGGCCAGGCGCAACGCGTCCTCGAGGTCGACGGCCTTGGTGTCGAGATACTTGTGGGCGATCCTGCGGTCGATGCGGGTCACATCGCAATCGATGCAGATCGCGACGCCACCGTTCATCGTGACAGCGAGCGGCTGCGCGCCGCCCATGCCGCCGAGTCCAGCGGTCAAGGTGATCGTGCCCGCCAGCGTGCCGTCACTGTTGGGCACACGACCCGAGGCCGCCAGCTTCCGCGCGACCGCGCCGAAGGTTTCGTAGGTGCCCTGCAGGATGCCCTGGGTGCCGATGTAGATCCAGGAGCCTGCGGTCATCTGCCCGTACATGGTCAGGCCGAGTTCCTCCAGGCGGCGGAATTCTTCCCAGTTCGCCCAGTCGCCGACCAGATTCGAGTTCGCGATGAGCACCCGAGGCGCCCATTCGTTGGTGCGGAAGACACCGACCGGCTTGCCCGACTGCACCAGCATGGTCTCGTCCGACTTCAGGGTCTTCAACGTGCGGACCATCGCGTCGAACGCCTCCCAGGTCCGCGCGGCCTTGCCGGTGCCGCCGTAGACGACCAGCTCGTCGGGGTGCTCGGCCACGTCGGGATCCAGGTTGTTCATCAGCATGCGCAGCGCGCCCTCTTGCTGCCAGCCGAGCGTGGTGAGTTCGCTGCCGCGCGGTGCGGACACGCGGCGCGCGCCGGAGGTAGCCGTGGGGTGTGCGGTCATCGAGTGCTCCTTGTGGTCGCTGGATCGGCGGGATAGATCATCGCGGCGGGCGGATTGCTGGTGCGCCGCGCGAGCGGGTAGTACAGGGCTGCGGTGACGACGATGCCGACGATCCAGGAAATGTCCGCGCCGCCGAGCTGTTCGGTGATCGGTCCGGTGTAGAGCTTCTGGGCGAGGAACGGGATCTGGGCAAGCACGCCGATCACGTAGCACGCGAGGGCGGTGCCGTTCCAGCGGCCGTAGCGCGCGTCGGGATCGTAGAGCGCGGGGATGTCCACCTTCTCTTTCGAGATCAGGTAGTAGTCGGTGAGGTTGATGGCGCTCCACGGCGTGAAGACCATGAGCAGCACCAGCACGAAGTTCTTGAAGTTGTTGAGGAAGTCGGCGCTGGCGCCGACCGCGACGACGACCGACACCGCGGTGAAGCCCACGATGTACGCGGTGCGGGCGGCACTGGAAACCTTGGATTGACCGTTGAACGCGGTCACCGTGGTCAGGATCGACATGAAGCCGCCGTAGGCGTTGAGGCAGTTGACGGTCAGCTTGCCGACCAGCACCACCAGGTAGACCAGCGTCGCGACGACGGCGGGCCCGGCGAGTTTGCCGACGAATCCCACCTGGTCGCCGAGGAACGCCTTGCCTGCGACCGCCGCGAGCAGTGCGCCGAAGGTCATCGCCCACTGCGATCCGATAACGCTGCCCGCGAAGGTCGACCAGAACGTCGCGCGGGCGCTGGTGGTGCGCGGCAGGTAGCGGGAGTAATCCGCCACGTAGGGCCCGAACGTCAGCTGCCAGCCCGCGCCGAGGGAGATCGCGAGCAGGAAGGTGGCGATGTCGAAGCCCTTGACGCCCACCACGGCCGATACGTCGTATTCGGTGAACAACCGGATCGCCAGGTAGGTGAATCCGATAATGCCCATGACCGTGGCGATGCGCCCGACGACGTGGATGAGCTTGTATCCCGTCACCGCCACGAATGCGGTGAGCACGCCGAAAATGACGATGCCGACGGTCGGGCTGTCGATGTGCAGGATCTTGTTGATCGCCTGACCGGCGAGCACGCTGCCGGTGGCGGCGAATCCGAGATACATCAGCACCACGAGCAGCAGCGGAAGCACCGCGCCGAACACGCCGAACTGCGCGCGGCTGGAAATCATCTGCGGGAGCCCGAGCCTCGGGCCCTGCGCGGAATGCAGCGCCATCACCGCGCCACCGAGGACATTGCCGATCAGCAGGCCGAGGATCGCCCAGATCGCGTCCGCACCGAACACGACGGCCAGCGCGCCGTCGACAATCGCGGTGATCTGCATGTTGGCGCCGAACCAGAGGGTGAACTGGCTGAACGGGGAGCCATACCGTTCGTCGTCGGGGATGACGTCGATGGTGCGGCGCTCCGGCGCGAGGACGACTTCGGATGGTTCGTCGATAGTCATAGGCCTGGTCTCTCTTCCCGCGAGTCCGGCTGGTGCGACGTGAGGCGGCTGCGCCACCCTCTCGTACGCACTGTGCGCTGGCTCACGTTTTCCCGTGAACAGGATGTATAGTCCTGTATAGACAACCTCGTGTCAAGCGCTGTCGGACGAGCGCCGACCACATGGGATGATCAGCGGGCAGTCAATGGATAGGGGTTCGAATCGTGGCGATCGTCGACGCGGAGCTTGCTGCGTTGTACAACGACGCGGGAACCGAATCGGCTCCTGCCTACGAGCGCGTGAAGAATCTCGTTGTCGCACAGATCAATTCGGGATACTGGTCCGAAGGCGACCAGCTGCCCTCGGAGAACCAGCTCGTCGCCGCACTCGGCCTGTCACGCATGACCATCAACCGCGCACTGCGCGAACTCACCGCCGACGGACTCATCGTGCGCATGATGGGCGTCGGCACCTTCGTCGCACCGCCGAAGACCGCATCCCCCCTCTTCGAGGTGAAGAACATCGCCGACGAGATCCAACGGCGCGGCCACCGGCATCGCACCGAGGTGGTCTACGTGCGCGAGGAGCACGCCGACACGGCCAACCCGGTGATTCAGGATCTGATGCGCGGCAAGGTCTTCCACTCACTGATGGTGCATTTCGAAGACGACACCCCGATTCAGGTCGAAGACAGATACGTCAACCCGAGCGAAGCCCCCGGCTATCTCGACCAGGATTTCACGCGGAAAACGCCGAACAACTATCTGAGCGAAGTCGCGCCGCTGGAACGCGGGGAGCACATCGTCGAAGCAGTACTCGGCAGTGCGGACGAATGCCGCCTCCTTCGAATCAAGCGGTCCGAACCGTGCCTATTGATTCGTCGGCGGACGTGGTCGGCGCGGGGATTGGTCAGCGCGGCGCGGCTGGTCCACCCGGGATCGCGAAACCGCTTGGAAGGCACCTTCACTGGTCAATGAGCCGCAACTCGAAGCAACACCGAAGGCCCCGTAGCCACCTGCCGGGAAGGCAGGGAGCGGGGTTCCCGCCAGGAAGCGCCGTGACGGTGTCGCGCGTGATCATGCTCGAACGGCAAGAGGGAGTTCGACGCTCGGGGGCGTCTTCTTCATCAGGAGCGCGACACCGACGATCGCGAGCCAGATGGCCGCGTAGCCGTTGAACATCGCGACCGCGCCCCAACCGTTGGATGCGTAGAACTGCGACGAGTTGTAGCCGAAGAACATCGACGGCACACCCGCCAGATGCAGGGCTGCGATTGCGATTGAGGACCAACCGATCCATCGCGGAAGAGCGCGACTGCGCAGGACCGCGTACCCGAAGGCGAGGCCGAAGACGAGCAGCATCAGGTGGCTGATGGTGCCGTAGAGCAGGTAGGTGGGAACGGTTCGGGTCGGGTCGATCCAGGCGGCGGTCTTGATCGCGGTGCCGCCCTCCAAGCCCTTGGCGACCATGTCGAAGATCGTCCAGGCCACGCCGGCGGTGCCGGCGAGCGCACCGAACCATTCGTAGCGAGCGTCTGCCCGCGTGATCAGTGGCCGGATGCCGGTCATGAAGACCAGGAACAGCGTGAGGGCGAGAAAGTTGAACAGCGTGCGGGTGAGGATCAGCCAGTCCGGCATCAGGCTGCCGGTGTCGACGCCGCACCTCGGGGGGTTGCAGGACGGGACGACGAAGTAGAGCGAAAGCTCGGCCATCGCGAAGACGGCGCCGAGGATCGCGGCAACCCCGACCCAGCGACGAGCGGAATCCGGAAAATGAATCTGTGCGTGCATTGAAGTGTTCATGGCATGCACAGTAATAACAACTGTGCATGCCGTCTACTGTTTTGTATGCGCCTCTGGAAGGATTCCGGCTATGACCCCACCCAAGAGCTCCCGAGGTGCGGCAGCGGATGGCGATGCCGCACTGCAGGTCGAGTCCGCCGACACCGCCCCCGAGGCGCTACCACCCGGCCTGGCTGCGGCCTGGGGTGTCGTCGGCACCGGACGGCGGCGCGGCCCCAAGCCGGCGCACACGGTCGAGGAGATCGTGGCGATCGCGACGCAACTGGCCGACGACGAAGGCATCGCCGCAGCTTCGCTTCCGAAGGTGGCCAGTCGTGTCGGCGTGACCACCAACGCGTTGTACCGCTATGTCAGCTCGAGAGATGAGCTGATCACGCTCGTGGCCGACCGCGCCTGGGGCGACCCGCCGGCGCTGCGGGACGGTGACTGGCGAGACAAGGCTGCGCTGTGGTCACGTCAGCTCTTCCAACGCTTCTTGTCGCGTCCATGGCTGCTGGACGCACCAACGACCATCCCGCTGACACCGCACAACGCAGCCTGGCTCGATGCTCTCATCACCGTCCTCAAACCGACCGGCATGGACGCACAGCAGATGCTGAACTGTGCGTACCTCCTCGACAGCCACGCGCGGTACGGCGCCAACCTGCAGCGCAACACTCCAGCTCCGGCGGCGCTGCGGCGTGCGAATCCCGATCAACGGCGGGCGATCCGCGCGATCCGTCTGTTCTTGGACGAGCAGCTGCGCGCCCGCAACCTGAACGCGGTCGCAGAGCTGCTCGAAGACCCGGCGTACCTCACCGACGAGCCACCGCTCGACGGCTTCGAATTCGGCCTCGCGAGGATCCTCGACGGCATCGAGGCGTTCATCCGGCGATAGCAGCTCACAGCGAGGGGTCGCGGTACCGACGCAGAGCCGGGCTGACCGTGATGACGAGCGCGAGAGCGGCGCTCACGGCACCGCCTATGGCGATGCTGAGCCATCCGCTGGTGATCTGCGCGGCCCCAGCCCGGCGAGTGCTTCGCGGCGGATCCACTGGAGCAAGGTGGGGTTGTCGACGGTGGTGACGACGCCGACGGCGGTGCGTAGGTAGCGGTCGTCGTCCAGCAGGGCCAGCATGCTCGCGGCCAGGTCCGCACGGGCGGTGAACATGCCGTCGGCATGGCCCTCGACGAGGGTGTAGTCGGTGACCGACGGCAGGTGGTAGAGCCCGCTCGGGCGCACGATCGTCCAGTCCAGTTCACTGGTGCGAAGCAGTGATTCCATCCGGCGCATGTCGTCGTACAGCGTCTTACCCAGCACCCGCGTCACGTATGGCACCAGTACTCGGTTGAACAGGAATCCGCCGTCGGAGTACGAGTGCGGGTCGACCCCGCTCGAGCTGACCACGGCGAGCCGACGCACCAAATGCCGTTCCATCGCGGCGACAATATTGGCCGCACCGCGCGAATAGGTGCTGATCGGTTCCTTCCCAGCGGGCACCCCGAGCGCCGACAGCACCGCATCCCGCTCCGCCACGGCGGCGTCGACCGCCACCGGATCGAGCACGTCGGCACCGATGACGTCGAGCCGATCATGGTGCAGCGGAAACGAGTCCGGCTGCCGGGTGACCGCGGCGACCTGATGTCCGGCGGCGAGCGCCTGGCCGGTGAGCAGGCGGCCGGTGGGACCATTGGCTCCGAAGACTGCGATACGCATGACGACTGTCCTTCCCTGTCCGGGTGTTGTTCATCAGAGGCTGGAGACGCCCGCGCGGGCGGTGGAGAATGCGCTGTGAGCACCCATTTCCTTGAGCACCACCGCGGTGCGGCCGGCGAGGTAGGCCCGCCTGACGGAGTCGTCGGCATGGGTGAACTGGCCGACCGCGTCCTTCCTGCCGAGAGAGATGCCACGGTTCCAGTACGGGAAGGAGTGTGGTTTGGGTTTGCGGCCTTTGCGCAGGCGGGCGAAGTTGTCGGCCGCGTGAATCGCCTGTGGCAGAGCGGTATAGCAGGCGAAACGCGCTCCTGGCACGGCCGCGCAGTCACCCACCGCGAAGATCCGCTCATCGCTGACGCTGCGCAGGAATTCGTCGACGACCGCGCGACCGCGCACATCGACCTGGAGGCCGCTGCGCGCCGCGAGGTCGGGAACGTCGGCCACGATCGCCCACAGGGTCAGGTCGGAGGTGAATGACGCTCCCGATCGCACGTGGACGACGCCGTCGAATTGCCCTGTGCCCGAGGACACTTCGGTCACCCCATCGTCGACGATATCGACGGTCAGCCGCTCCAGTCCGGCGCGTATCCGCAGCTGCGCTCCCTCGGAAAGGCCCCCGCCCACCGAGGACCCGATCAGCCGCACCCGCACATCCGGCCTGGCCTCAGCGATCTCGGCCGCCGTCTCAATGCCCGTCGCACCGCCCCCGACGACGGTCACCCGACCGCCCGCAGGAAGCGCCGCCAGCGCCGCGCGAGCCTGTTGCGCGCCTTCCCACGTGCCCACCGGGACCGTTCCCGGCATCGACGCCACCGTGCTGCCCACGGCCAGGAAGGCGTAGTCGAAGTCGATTCGCTCGCCGTCGGTGAGGGCGACGGCGCCGTCGCCGATCTTGTCGACAGTGCCGAGCCGCACCGTGATCCCCGCGCGCAGTACCTCCGTGAGGGGTGTCGCTGCCGAGGCTGTCCCTGCGATCTGCTGGTGCAGCCTTACCCGCTCCACGAAATCCGGGCGCGGGTTGATCACCGTGATCTCGGCATCCCGCACCTTCTTGGCCACCCGGTTCGCCACGAGCGTGCCCGAGTAGCCGCTGCCCACTACTACAACCTGCATGTCAGCCTCCTGTCTGGTGTAACTCGACGAACACAAGACGCTGGTGACCGCACCCCCGTGACAGGCAGGCCACGTGACGTACGCCACCGAGCGCGGGTGTCACAAACCGGGCCGGACCGGCGTCTGGTGTGTGGCACAGTCGAGAACGAGCAGGCAGGAGTCGGCTATGAGCGAGCGAACAAAGGACGCGGCCGAGCCACCACCTCATGACGGCCGCTCGGATCCCGCCACCGAGGCGTTCGTCGCCCACCGCAACCTGCTGTTCACCGTCGCCTACGAGATGCTCGGCTCGGCCGCCGACGCCGAAGACGTCCTGCAGGAGACCTGGCTACGGTGGGCGGGCGTCGACCTCGACATCGTGCAGGATCAGCGTGCCTACCTGGTCCGGATCACCACCCGCCAGTCGCTGAGCCGACTGCGTGTCCTCGACCGGCGCAAGGAGTCCTACGTCGGCCCCTGGCTGCCCGAGCCACTGCTCACCACCCCCGACGTCGCCGAGGACATCGAGCTTGCCGACAGCGTCTCGATGGCGATGCTGCTCGTGCTCGAAACACTCGCACCGACCGAGCGAGCGGTATTCGTGCTCCGCGAAGTATTCGACCTGGCCTACAACGAAATCGCCGAAGCCGTCGACAAGACCCCCGCCGCGGTCCGCCAAATCGCCCACCGAGCACGGGCGCACGTCGCCGCGCGCCGACCACGTGGAATCGTTTCCTCGGACCAGACCCGAGACGCACTCGAAGCGTTTCAACGAGCGGTCGAAACCGGCGATCTACAGCGCCTGCTCGAGATCCTCGCGCCCGACGTCGTCGCCCTGAACGACGGTGGCGGAATCAAACAGGCCCTACCGCGGCCCATCGTCGGGGCCGACCGAGTGGCTCGACTGTTCGCCCTCTACTGGAACACGATCGGCGCCACGGCGACACTGCAACCGACACAGGTCAATGGATACCCGGCGCTGATCGTCCGGCTCGACGGGGAGCTCGACAGCGTGATGGCGGTGCGCATCGACGCCGGCCTCATCAGCGGGATCTACTCCGTGCGCAATCCGCAGAAGCTGTCGCATATGGAACACGAAACCCTGCTGCACCGTTGAGGCCCGAGCTCCGCGGAAACCGACAACACCACAGGCACCTGCACGCCGGTCCTCGCGTAGCAGGTCTTGCCGCACCGTGGAGCGGACGAGGACGCGCCAAGCCTGCCCGCCGGTACCGGACTACTGCCTCACGGACCGAATGGGGAGAGGACCCGGCGCTGGAGCGTGGCGAGCACATCGTGGAAGCAATCCTCGCGAGTGCGGACGAATGCCGCCTACTCCGCATCAAGCGGCCCGAATCGTGCCTATTGGTACGTCGTCGGACCTGGTCAGCGCGGCCCGCTTCGGGCATGGGACAAGAAGCGTCGCGCAGTCCCGACGCTCACCAATTGTCCAAATGCGCGCGACGCAACCGCTGCAGAAAATCCTCCAGTGGAGCCTCGTCCGGACACTGCCGCAGTGCGGTCTTCGCGGTGTCGAACTTCTGCTCGTAGTCCGCGATCAGCGCCTTCGCCGCGGTCTCGCCGGATTCCTCCATCATCTGGCGGCCGAAGTCGAAGTAAGGCTCGGGGTCGGGCAATCGCACCGGCAGCACTCCGGTCGTATAGAGCTCGTAACCCTGCCACAGCAGCCGCAGGGTATGTCGGGCGTGCTTGGCCAGCCGCGGATCCCGCAGCCCTTGAGTCTCACGGCGATGCAGCATCCGGCGGAACTGTGCCATCGCGTAGCCGAAGTACGAGTGCCGAACTCGCTGCGCCGACAGGAAACACGACCGCAGGCTCACCAGCTCGGCACCGAAATCGGTGGCGACAGTGTAGTTGTCGAGCCACAGGATTTCGCTGACAGTTGGATTGCACGACAGGATCAGACCCATCGCTTTGCCGACCTCGTGATAGGTGGCGTCCGCACCATCTCGGCCGTGCCGGGTACCCCGATCCCGAGTCGGCGGGTGCAGCCCGAGGAAGGTCCTGGTGGGCTCCACATAGATGCCGAGATAGTCGACGTCGCTCTCAGTCGTGTTCAGCCCGTAGGCCACCGATCCGACGACGCCCTCCAGCAACAGATCGTTCCGGTCGCTCATCGCGCATCCTTCCCCGCCCTCCGAATGTGCCGAGTATCCGTGACACGGATCGGAAACGACACCGAATAAATCCGCCGTAGACACGCACGAGGTCGCGAATATCGCGGATTCCCTTCTCACCCCGAGTACTCCAACTGGACTTCGTGATCATGATCTGAATCGTGATCGGTGCTGGCAGTAGCTGCGTCGGGCGCGATGCCGGTGTCGCCGGAACGACCAACGCATCCGGTGGCCCAGGGCACGGGCAGCGGCGAGACACGTGCTGAGCGGAAGGCACCCGCCACCACCGAGATCGCTGCCTCTGTCGGATTACGTATCCATCAGCGTGATCGGTAGTCGATGGGCGGACTCGGGTCGTGCTCTGGCGCGGCCTGCAGGTCGGGCGCGGCGGCGGCCAGCAATGCGTCGCGGTCGCGGTTCATCGGAGGATAGATCCGACGAGTGTTGATGGCGCGCTTGGTGTCTTTAGCCTCCTCGCCGCACGCGACCACGTGGCGGTCCCAGCCCTCGGTGTACACCGCGCCTGCCGGTCCCAGATCGAGAACCGTTACATACCAAGGGATCCGCAACGGCTTCACGGACTCGCCCAGAAGATCGCCGATGACGTTGTATCCGGCCCATCGGCCCATCGGGCGGCTGTGCTGGCAGGACATCACCGACATATGCTCGTCGTCCATTTTTGCGGCGGCGACGTCACCCGCGGCGAATACCCCGGGCACACCGCGGACCCGCAGATAATCGTCGACGGGGAGTCGACCCAGCCGGTCACGGTCGACCCCGAAGTCCGCGGTCAGCGGGCTGGCCCGCATGCCGGCACACCAGACGACGGTAGCGGCGGACACCACTTCGCCCGAGGAGAGCGTCACGCCGCGCTCGTCGATGGCGACGACCCCGACGCCCAACTTGGTCTCGATCCCGGAGTAGGCCAGCGCGGCCTCGATGACCGGTCGCGCCGATGCGCCCATGTCCGAGCCGACCATCGGGTTATGGTCGACCAGGATGACCCGCGGTGCGACGGCACGCGCGGCAAATGTCTCGGCGAGCATCGCGGGCAGTTCAGTCGCCTCTTCGATCCCCGTCAAACCTGCCCCGACGACGACTACTGTCGCGGCCGCCTGGTCAGCGGGGCCCTCGGCAAGCCGGCGCAGGTGGGCTTGCAGTCTGGTCGCCGCGTCATGGGTGTCGATGTCGAAACCGAACTCCCGCAGGCCAGGGATATCGGGCTTGACCACCTGGCTGCCCAACGCGACCACCAGCCGGTCGTAGCCGTGAGCGCCCGCGGTGGATTCCACGACCCGCGCCGCAGCATCGATCGCCGTCACTTCGCCGATGATGTGCTTGATTCCGACCGGATCGAGAAGACCGCTCAGCGGGATGCGGGATGTGCTCAGATCGGTCTCATAGTCGCGCACGCGGATGTCGTGGTACGGCGTGGAACTGATCATCGTGACGTCGACGGTTCCGACCGCCACACCGAGCTCGTCAAGCCGCCGGACCGCCGCGAGCGCCGCCCACAGACCCGCGAACCCGGACCCGAGAACCACGACACGCGAAGGATCGGTCACTGCAGCGCGCTGCACATCGCCATTTTAATACTCCAGCCGGACTTCGTGATCATTGATGCTGCTGGTCGGGGCGCTGGAAGTGCGCGGCTTCTCTCATCCGCCGCCACCCGGCCCACGGTTTGCGCGGCCACCACCGGTTGCCCCACGCAGGACGACCGGTGGTGCGGTCGTCGACCACGAAAGTCCGCGCGCACATGTCGCCGCGCGCTCGGGCGGCTTTCTTGCAAAGCTCTGGGATCAACTTCACGACTTCTGTCAGGAGAATTCCTCGATATCCAGCACCCGAACCGGACCACTGGACAGCGGCCCGGTTTGCTCGGTCTCTCGAGTCTGCACAACGGAATCGGGCGTGGCGTACTTCGTCGCGTGCACACTGTGGCGCGGCACCTTGTCGTCGAACGCGTACACAACCTTGCCGTCCCGCACGAACACCTGGATCGCGGAATCCGAGCCCTGTGGTAGCCCCTTCCAGTCGAGGTCCTTGGTCCCAAGCGTGGCATTCACCTTTTCCTCGGACACCGGTGAGTAGAAGCTGTACATCCGATCCCACGCCCCGATCCCAATCCCTGAACCAGTGACGATATCTCCGAGCCGTGCGGTATTTCGCGCATCCCGCACCTGATCGAAAGCCGCTGCCAGAGCCCGATTCTCGGCCTGCACGATCACGCTCTCACCGCCGAACTGGCATCCTGCGGTCACCACGACGACCGCCGCCAGCCCGCACAGGCCGCGCCCACCTAGGAGTCGTATATGTGCTGATTCGCACGACCTGGCCGTCTCTCGCCTCACTCTAGGAAAGCTCGTCTATTTCGAGTACCCACACCGTGCCGGTTGCCGGGTAGCCGCGAGGTTCCTCTACCGCGCGTACGGCGGAAGCTGGAGTTGCATATTTTCCGTTGCGGACACCGTGTCTCGGCTTCTTGTCGTTGAACGCGCGAACGACTTTGCCGTTCAGTACGAAGACCTGCGTTGTCTGCTCGGAATCCTGAGGAAGTTTCGCCCAGCTGAGCCCATCAGTGCCGAGAGCAGCGTTGAGTTCCTTCTCGGTATTGGGCGAGTCGAAGGAGTACATGCGGTCCCATGATGCGGCGGGTAGGCCGGCCTCAGCCATCATCTCGCCAAGGTTTGCGGAACCTCTCGAATCGAGGATCTGCCTGAAAGCTGCTGCCAAATCAGGATTTTCGTCCTCCACTGCTACTTTGTCGCCGCCGAGTGGTAACTGACTACATCCCGAACCGACAGCGATGAGCGCGGCCAGCCCGAACGCGCCGAGTACCCGTCGAGCGGCAGAGCCTATGACGTTCAGCATGTGTCTCCGTGTCTTCGAAATAGCAGAATCAGCGTGTGTCACTTCGGCGATGGCCGATTGTTCGGCACAGGGGAACCCGGTAGGAAGGCGGGATCCTCATCGAACTTCTGCGAGTTCACACTGTCCCCGACTCGGACCTGATTGGTCCAGTTCAGATTCTTGTCTTGACCGATCAGGACTGTGTCGCCCCGATCAACAGCGTCCTTGACCAGGCCTTGAAGATCCTCTGGGCTGGCGTCCGGGTTCGCCAAGGCAATCTTGCGACCGACTTCGTTGTTGTACAGGTCCATTGCCTCGCGAACCGCGGCATTGTCCGGCCTTGCTTCATGTTTCGAGGTGTACTCTTTGGTCCATTCCTCGCCGAACTCTTGTGTCATCCGCGCATTCCAATAGGTGTGCCGGAATGCGTCGGTGTGGTCATCCTGTTCGCCGCCGAACTGATCTTTCGCCGTGTCCTCGGCGTCGGTCATGATGCGGTAGAACTTGATTTTGTCGGCAAGGCTGAGTTGATCGAGCATCGCGGCCTCACTCGCGGTGACGTCCTTGGGCTCGAACTCCCCCCAACTCTTCACTTCCATCAAGGCTTTGAGCGTCCCCTCCGGCCACTTGACCATGCCATCCGGATCGGCAGCCACCTGATAGTCGTTCACGATGCGCTCGAGTTCCGCACTGGGTGGGATCGGGACGTCGGCGAAGGCGTTTTCGATGGATTTGCGGGCGTTCTCGGCGGCGTCGGCGGCGGCTTGGAGCGCCTTGACGATGTCGCTTTCGTGTTGCTTCGCGATCGCGCGCAAGACATAGTCTGCGGTCACCCATGAGGTGTCCGGATAGCTCAGCAGCCACCCCACTGTCGTGTCGTCGTAGCCGACGGCGCCGCTTTCGGCGACTATGAACTTTTGCTCCTCGGCGGTCGCGATCGCGTTCACTGCGGCGGTTTTCGCGAAGCCGAGGGTCTGCGCGATCTGAGAGCTCGCCAGTTCGCCCTTTTCAAAGGCAGTGGCCACCTTGGACATCGAGGACAGCGCTTCGGTGCCTTTGTCGCGCATAGCATCGCTCGCAGGCCCGCGCCAGAAGCCAGGAGAATCGGCGAGTTGGCGTGAGACGGCGCCGTGCTCGTCGGTGATCGCCTGGACGCCGCGGCCCCACTCCAGGCCCTGGTCTGTCAGGGGTGCGACGTTCCAGCTGCGAATCTGCGACTTTGTCGGTGGTAGCGAACTCATCGAGGGGCGTCGCCGACAGACTCGAACGCACCGGCATTGGTCTGGTCGCGGTTGTTGTACTCGACGATGCTGATGCCCGCCTTGTCCGCGATTTCGGTTAGCTGGGCATTGACGCCCTTCACGCTCGCTCCCGCTCGCCAGCCTGCCTTCATGAAGGCGTGCCCGAGACCGGAGCCCGGCAACGCCTGCTCGATCGCGGCGATGAAGCTGCTGGTGGGGATCTGTGCCAGCGCATCGCGGGACTGGTTCAGCGCACCGATCATGCCCTCAACTGCGGGTTGATCAACATAAAGCTCGGTCATTCGTCCCTCCCCTGGAAGCGAGCTACGCTAGCACGACTGTATTGGACACGTGGAGGGCGAAGTCGACGGTGTATCCAAACAGTAAAGACATCGATCCGATCAACGGCCGGATGGACGCGGTGCGGCGGGCGCTGCTGACCGATCGGGCCAGCGCCGGTCGATATGGAGTCACCGTAGAGGTGGGCGCGGACGGGACCCTGGCCGCGGTTCGCATCGACGAAAGCGTCACGCCGTATGGGGTCGAACTCGGGAAACTGATCACCGATTTGGCCCGGGAAGCCCTCGAGGAAGCGCGCATCAATGTGCGAGACCGCTTGGCCGAATTCAGCGCGGATCCCCGGATCGAGGCGGTGCGGGAGACGCTGGAGAGCGCCGTCGAACGTCCGGCGCCGACAGTGCCCGCACCGCGACATCGTCCCGCACCGGCAGACGAAGACGAGCTCAGCGAAGACGAGTTGATCGAGCTGAATGAGAGGCGCAACCGAAGCTATTTCCACTGACAGGGCAACAAATAGCCCGGTCCCTGGCGGATCGGGCCTCCTGTGGAATTCAGTGGTCTCGCTCGTGAGGTCGCCGGGGCCAGGCTGCTCGAGGCTGGGTGACGTGAACGGTGGTGTCCGTGCTGGACTACCGGCCACCGGCGGGATGCCAGTCGATGCCGAGTTCGGTCAAGGCTTGCGCTCTTTGCGCGGACAGTCGGCCCGTTCGATAGTCGTTGCGGCGTGATCGGATCCACGTGCCGAGCCGGAAACCGTCGCGGGTGACGTGACACGCGGAAATGTCGATGTGCCCGTGCCGCTCGCGGTAGGCGATCAGCGCGGCGATGGCTTTGTCCCACGCTATTTCTCGTGGACCACGCCAGTCGATGCCGAGGGTTTCGAGTTCGGCGGCGCGGTCTGCGGGTAGCGTGCCCGAGCGATGGTCGCGCCGGCATTGCGCGAGCCACGCACCGAGGCGGAATCCGTCCGCGGTGCGGTAGCTGTTGTCGACGTCTGCGTGACCGTGCATGTTCCGGTACGCCTCGAGCTGTTCGATTCCGATCCGCCATCGCGATTGTTTGTGCGCGGTGCCGCCGGTGAGCTGTGGTCCCAGATCGACGCCGAGGCGATGCAGGTCGTCGATCTGGGCAGCGGTCAGTTCGCCCGATCGGTAGCTGGTTCGGCATCCACTGATCCATGCGCCGATCCGAAATCCTGTTGGCGTCGTGTGCCTCTGGGCAGGGTTGGCGTGACCGTACTCGCGGCGGAACGCGGTCAGGTCTTCGAGGTGCCGGTTCCACAGACGTCGGCTCCATCGCGGTTCGGCAAGGTCGATGCCTGCGGCGGCCAACCCGGTGGCCTGTTCGCTCGGCAGCGTCCCGGCGCGGAACATCTCGCGGCGGCGCGACAGCCACTTCCCGAGCTGGAATCCGTCCGATGCGACATAGGTGGCCGGGACATCCGTGTGACCATGATGCGTCCGATAGGCATCGAGCGCGGCCAATGCCATCTTCCATCGGATCGCGTGGCGACTGATGGTCGGATTCCAGTCGACATCAAGAGATTCCAAGGCTGCGATGTGTTCCTCCGGCAAGGTTCCCGTCTGGTACTGCTCGCGGCGTTTGCGCAGCCATTGCCCCAGCTCGAAGCCATCGGCGTTCACATACGACACCGCGACATTGCCGTGCCCGTGTGCGGTATGGAAAGCGCGCAGCGCCACGATCGCCGCCTCCCATTTCACGGCGAGCGAATCCCAGTCCACGCCAAGGGCTTCCAGCTCGGCGACCCGCTCCGCCGAAAGCTTCCCGGCCCGTTGCCGAGTGCGGCACTGCACCAGCCACTCACCCAACCGGTGTCCCTCCGCGGACCGATAGTCGGCGGCGACGCTCAGGTGTCCGTGCTCGGCGCGGAATCGATGCAGCGCGGCTATTCCCGTTTCCCATCTGGTCGTGAACGGATCCCAGTCCACGCCGAGGGCCTCCAGCTTCGCGACCCGATCTGCGCGCAGTGTCGCGGCTTTGTATTCGCGTCGACACCGGCCCAACCACCGGCCCAACTGATAGCCGTCGGGAGTGCGGTAGTCGTAGGCGACATCGGCGTGTCCGAACTCGGCGTGAAAGGACACCAAGGCACCGTAGTTCTCCCACCATGGTGAGGTCGTCGTCGCCACGGTGCGCAGCAGGATCGCTCGATGGAACGCATCGCTCACCCGAGCGGGCGCACCGTCGATCTGCAGCAGGTTCGGCAGATAGCCGGTCTCCCTGGGTTCGGGCAGGCCCGGCCGCGACAGCTGGCGTCGATGGTCCAGGTAGTCGGCGATCCGTTCATCGTGCGCACGCAACGCCCGCACCACCCGCCACACGGTATCGAAATCCGAACCATCCAGCGCCGCTTGGGGATTCTCGCCCTCGGTGAGGAAGATCGGCACGATGATCGTGGCGATCTTTCCCGTTTCGCCGCCGCGTCGCAAAGCCCGGCCGACGGCCTGCACCACGTCGGTGACCGAGTCGCGCGGGTCGGCGAACATCACGGCGTCCAGGGCGGGCACGTCCACACCCTCGGCGAGCACGCGGGCGTTGGAGACCACCACTGTGGAGTCGCCGGGGTGCTGTAGTGCTGCCAGCGCGGCACGGCGGTGCTGGGGCGGCATATCCCCGCTGACCCAGCGGGCGCGCACCTCCCACGGTGGCCGATCATCCGCGGGCAACAGGTCGATGGCCGCGGCCAACCCCGTGGCGAACCGGGTCGCCGCCATGACACGGCCGTGATAGGTGATCACACGTCGTAACCCGTAGTCGCGCACAGCTTTTACCAAAGCGACCTGCATGCCCAGCATCCGCGCCGACACCGCGCGCCCCTCGACGCTCACAAGCCGGCGCGCGGCGGTCAGTTTCGCCACCTCGGCGTCGGTAACCGTCACCACTGCCACGCGATAATCGGCCAGCAGGCCCGATTCGATCGCGGCCGCGAACGGCAGCTGGAACACCTGCCGACCGAACACCGTGGGATCGTCCATGCTCACACTGTCGGTGCCGCCGAGCGTCCTAATCCGTGGCGTCGCGGTCAGATACAGCCGCCGCGTCGCCGGTACCAGCCGATTCTCGTGTATCTGCGCCCACTGCCCCCGCACTCCGGCAGTGCGATGGGCCTCGTCCACAACGACCAAACCCCAACATCCCAGCCCGTTCTGGGCGTGCGCCGCAATGATCACCGGGAGACTCGCGTAGGTGGCGAACACGGTGACGCGCTCGGCTCGCGCGGCGAAACCAGCGATCACCGCGGGGTCGGTGGTGACTGCGGCCGATAGTCTGGTCAGCTCGGCCGCCGGATCCGTGACCTGTTTGTCCCCGCACACCGCCGCGATGACACCGGCCGCCGAACCGAGATGACTCACGTAGGAGAGCGCGGTCTGCGACAACAACTCCAGGGTGGGCACCACGATGAGCACGGCACCGGCGGGCACCAAACGCACTGAGCACTCCGCACCGATCAGCGTCTTACCGGTTCCGCACGCGGCCACGGCCGTCGCCCGGCCCCGTTCACCCAGCTCGACGCAGATCTTCTCGACAGCCTCGGCTTGGTGCGGCCACAAACCATTGCCCGGCTCCTCCGCACTCCGCACCGAAGCTCCCTGTCTCGAATGTTATTGGTAGCGGGTGTGTTTGATACGACGAGCGCGGCGCTGCCCTGCTCGGTACCGCACAGGTCGACGCGGCAAGTCGCTGAACCACGGGATCGGGGCCATGACCGAATCCATACAGGCACGGACGTAGCAAGGCGGACCTCTCCCCTGTCCTTGCTACGTCCGGCGCAGCCGACCAGGCCCCTCTCCTGGCGCCTCGCGGCCGCTACGACTTCAACCACGCATCGATCTGATCCAGGCTGCCGCTGTAGATGCGCTCGCCGTCTTCGGCAGCCAACAGTGTCCAGCCGCCTGGTGGATACTCGGCATGGACGAGCAGGTACCCGGCCTGCTCGGCCCGCGCCTCGAGGGAACGCACGAGCGCCACAAACGAATCCGGTTGCCGTGTCACGGGCCGTGACCGCCTTTCGTGCTCGTTCACCAGGGCTTCCCCCAAAGTCGATGTCGGCGTGATGAATCAGGTCGGATGCGTCCGGCGGCTACCAGTGCGTCGAACGCGGCGTGCTTGCGGTCGCAGTCGTGATCCCGGTGCAGCTGCATTGCCAGATGGGCGTCGGCGAGGGTGAACGGCCGACCAGGTGGGCCGCATGTCCACGCCTTCGGCCATTCGACCGGCCGGATAGGGCAGCGATCTCGGGCCGGCCGGTGGCGGCGTGGCTGGTCTACTGGCCACACGCACGCCACCCCGACCATGGCGCACGATCCGCTCCCGAGAACCGCGAGGATGCTGTGCACTACTTGCCATGTGCCCATGCGCCGTTCACCGCTCGCAGCCATTGCCCGGGTAGGTCGGCGGTAGTGCTAGTTGCGTGAGCCCGTCGAGCACCTGTTGGAACGTCTGAGGTACGGGTGTGCCGTCGGGCAAGCAGCGTTCGGTTGCGTCGGCCGGGAAGGCGACACCACGCAGGTGGGCGCGTTCGCGCGGGCTGAACTCCTGCGGCGCGATCCGGCCGTGGTGCACGAGCGTGTAGTACGCGACCCATTTCCACGCACACCGGTCGATGCGGCACGCACGGTGTCGCCGCATCTGCCGGTGCGCCAGCTCGACTTCGGCTGAGCCGCAGATGCTCGGTGGGGTGACGATCGTGCCTTCGCGCATCACGCGGCCCCTATCTCGACACCAGGCGTGGGCTGTACGACCCGCGCCCACATACCTTGTGGGCAAACAGTTTCCAGGTCGAAGCCTTCATCGCAGATCAACGCGGGCAGGCAGTTCACGTGCTCGAGGTCGAAGACAACGATCACGTCGACGCCGAGTCCGGCCGCCATACCGAGCACGTACCCGATCGGGTCGTCGACGTCGGCCGGTGGTCGCACGGTGTACACGTACTGGTAGCCGCGTATGCGGGCGTGCCGCTGAACGTCCGTGGCGTGGCGTGGCGCATCCAGACCGGACACGTCATTGCGTACGAAGCCAATGGCTTTCGGCTTGTCGCTCGTCGTCGGCAACTTGATAGCTTGCGTGTGTGTCATGGTTCCCCCGGAACCTGGTCGGTGTGCTGGCATGTGAGACGTTCAGGTGACCGGCAGACAACGGATCGCTATGTGCTCGCGGGAGTGGATTTCGAGCCGCGATGCACGAGCTGAAGTCGCTGTAGTTCCGGCATTTTGGAGCCGCTTCGAGGCTCCGATCTGCGGTGTCATCCGAACGCCGTGATAAAGCAGACCACCCGATCGAGCGTAGAGTCAGCTAAATCGGGTACCCGATTGGAATTCATCCAAAGCCCCACGAACCGACCCGATAATGCGATACAACGGACCCGATTGCGTGACTGATTCAATCCGTTTCCGCGACAAGGGGGAAGACCATGACCAGCATCGATGGCGACGCCGACGCCGTACCCAGCTCGACGCTACCGCGACGCCAGCTCGGCCGGTTCCTGCGCGACTGGCGCGACGCGAACGGCTTCACCGTCGCCGCCGCCGCGAAGCTGGTGGACCTGTCGGCCTCAGCCTTGCAACGGATCGAAGCTGGACAGACCCAGAAGGTACGCAAGCAAGATGTTCGCGCCCTGTGCGAGCTTTACGACGTCGGCCCCGATGACATCGATGCCGCCGTCGATTTGGCAGCGATGGCCAGGACACAGAGCTGGTACCACGCGTATGGCGGCTTGTACTCCGGCGCATTCAACATGTACGTCGGGCTCGAGTCGGCCGCACGACGTCTGGTTACGTATCATGAGCACATTCCCGGGTTGTTGCAGACGGCGGACTACGCGCGTGCCGTGATCGGTGCCCACCCAGGATTCACTGACCGTGATGACATCGACCGGCGGGTGGAATACCGGCGCAAGCGACAAGCGATCGTCACCCGCAAAGTGAGCCCTGTCGCGCTCGAAGTGTTGCTGCATGAATCTGCACTACACCGTGCAATCGGCGGCCAGAAGGTCATGGCGGCTCAGCTGCGACACCTGGCGGAGATCTCGAAGCTGCCCAATGTCACATTGCTGGTCCACCCCTACGAAGCGGGCCTGACCTGGGGTATGCCGCACGGTTCGTTCACGGTCCTCGCGTTCGACCAGAAGGCCAAAGGCGAGCCGGTCGAACCGCCTGTTGTTTTCATGGAGGGAGGACCGACTCAGGATGTCTACCTCGAGAAGCCCGAGGAGGTGCGGCTCTATAGTGAGCTTGCAGCTGCCATTCGAACCACCTCGCTGGATGAAAGACAGACCCGGGAGCTAGTTCGCCGGGTGACGAAGGAGCTTGAGCGTGAACAGCATTGACCTATCAGGCGCACCCTGGTTCAAGAGCAGCCACAGTGGCAGTCAGAGCGACTGTGTGGAGGTGGCATGGCTCGCAGGCGGCGTCGGCGTCCGCGATTCGAAGAACCCCACCGGTCCGGCACTGATGTTCACGCCAAGTGAATGGGACGCTTTCACCGCTGGCGTCACCGACGGAGAGTTCAACCGCCCCGCCTGAACCAGACGCAAAACACCGAACACCCTCAAATCGGCCCGTGCGACGTAGGAGCCTGAGCGTGAACAACATTGGCCTATCCAGTGCCCGCTGGTTCAAGAGCAGCCACAGCAGCGGTCAGACAGACTGTGTCGAGGTGGCGTGGGTCGAGGGCGGCAGGGTCGGCGTGCGGGACTTAAAGAACCCGGCCGGCCCGGCACTGATCTTCATACCAGGCGAATGGGATGCCTTCACGGCTGGCGTTACGAACGGAGAGTTCAACCGCCCCGCCTAAGCCGGACACAAACACCGAACACCCTCCAAGTGGTTCCGTACGACGAGCCCACATCGAATTGCGCCAGTCGACCACCCCTGTGAAAGTCCATCCCGTGCAACACGGTTCGACGGCATCGCGATCACGGATGCCGCCAGGCTGAAGGTCGCAATCCGGCAGCGACATCCTCGTGCAAAGTCAAGGGACACACTGCGTATGAGAAGGCATTCAGATCGCGGTCCGCGTTCGCAGCGCGCGTCTCCTACTCCGCCGGAGCCTCGCCAAGGGACGGTTGCACGCTGGGTGACCGGCCGGTACGTTCAATCCAGCTGAACAGGGGGCGGGGAGCCGGGCCGGCCCTGATCGATGTCATCGATACAGCCGGCGACCGGGAGGAACACATGACCAGCAGGGGAAACACACTGCTCGGTGCCGCGTTTACGGTCGGCGCTGTTGTCCTGTTGTCGGGGTGTGGGCCATCGACCGGTGGGGACGCCAAGCCCGCGACCCCGACGAGTACGGGGCCATCGCTGGCGGCGGATGTGCCACGAAGTTACGACCCCTGCAAAGACGTTCCGCAAAGCGTGCTGGATTCGGAGAAGCTGCACGGTCAGGAGCTGGCCAATGGAGATGCGAGCGGCGGGGTCAAGTGGCGAGGCTGCGCGTGGGTTCGGTCAAGCAGCTACTCGGTGAGCATCCGCGCTACAAACCTCACCGTCGACCTTATCCGCAGCCGCAACTTCGCCGAAGCCGCCGAGTTCACCGTTGGTGGTAGACGGGCGATCTCGACGCGTCAGTTCGACGGCCCATTCATCAAAGAGGCATGCACGGTGGATGTCGAGATGAAGGGCGGCAGCCTCGAATTCAACCTGAACAACCCGAAATCGACGACCACGGGGAACCTTGACTCGTGCGTCATGGCTCGCGATTTGGTTGAGAAGGTTGTGCCCAGCCTGCCTGCCACTGCCTGATTACAGCTTCACGGACCAAACTGGGAGGGGACCCGCGTGGCGAGCGACGATAAGACTAAACCGACTCCATTGGCCAACCTGATCACCGAAGCCCGAGAAGGTCGGCTCACAGTGCGTATGGAACTCGAGAAGTTCGTTTACATCGACCGAGACTGCGAATACTTCAAGGACGAGATCCTCAAGATACAGCGAAAGATGACCGAGATCTCCAACCAGGATAAGTGGGGTCTCGGTGAAAAATTCGACCCGCAGGGAGACCGAGACCTGATCTCCGGCAAGACAATGGTCGATCGCTGGCGCAAGAAGTCCCAAGGCTCGGAGAACAGCGTCTACGCGGTCATGGAGTCGCACTACAAGGTAGTCGAAGACTTCCAGACCTTGTTCCGCACCGTCCGCGAACGCATCACCAGCGTAGACACCGACCAGGCCACCAAATACAAAGACCTGGAGTCGAACCTGCCGAAGCAACCGCCAGCCCAGGCGAAGATCTTCTCCTGGCCAGGCCTGTAAAGAAAGAGGCGATCCGTCGGTCGCGGGCAGTGATCGACGCAGTGTCGGTGCGCGCAAAAGAATGGGGACGGCATCGGCCGCTCCCGTGACGGGTTGACTACCAAGGCGCACCTGGCCAGCGACAGCAAAGGCCGGGCTTGTCGGTGCTGGTCGACCCTAACTATGCGGTGTCATGTGTATCGGGCGAGTGCCGCGCACCCGGACCGGGCAGATGCGCCGACAAGGCACATACTCCCCGGCAGCCGAGCGAGACCTGGTGCGCGGCAAGCGGATCAACCGTAGTCGGTCGCATCGACGGCTTGGGCTCCTTGCTGACGAGAACGCCGCTGATGTAGGCGAACTGGCCCTGCACAATGAGTTGCAGGACGGCTCTCCCGGAAGCCGCGCGTCGCTCCGTCGGTCAGTTCGGCGATGACGGGGGCGTGGGCGCTGGCACCCTCGCCTTTTCGTCTCGAAGCGCTCGAACGGGAACTCGTCGGTGCGGATGCGGCGAGCGGTGGTGGTGGTGATGGTCTGGATCGGGCTGGGCTGAGTACAAGACCATCTTGCCGAGGGCTTCCTCGACTGGTACCGACACGAGGGCTGGTCCGACGGGTCACCCACCTGGGTCGCGGGGGACGACGGCAGGAAAGTCGCGGCGGCGAAGCCCCCAGTTTCGGTGGCGTACCTTCCCGGGTCTGTCCGCAATGTCTGCGACGCCGATAGCGTCTCCTGGCGGCGGCTCCCCTCGCCGCTCGAAAGGAAACATAGATGCGTAACCACGTTCGTGCCGGAGTGCTTGCCGGCGCAATCCTGCTGGCGCCTTTGGCCGCGGTCGTGCCGGCTTCGGCCATCCCGCTGCAGCCCGCCGAACCCGTTGTCGAACAGTCGGATCCGGTCGCCAGCCCTGGCTGTCCCGGCGGCGCCCCGCACTGGGACTGCCTGCTGGAATCGCTGTCGGCCAGCGGCTCCGGCGGCTAGAGACTCCGCCACGTCGCCCCAATTCACCACAAGTGGCAGCTGAACGGCCGTGGTCCGCGCTGCGGCTCGGCTACGAACGCCTGCGCACTGCGTGAATGAACCGCGTACGTCCAGATCGACGCACTGGAGCATCTGGCGGTCAAACGTTCCTTCACTTCTCTGACCATCCACCACTCGCCACCCCTCGGTGAATTGGTGGATGCTTAGGAAGCAGGTCCAGAACGGAACGCTGCTTCACACACGCCGGAAAGGTTGCGCCGCTGTCCAGTCGGCATCAATGGCCGATGAAAGTGGCGAGAACCGATGTAGTCGTGCTCATTGCCAGCAAATGCCTTACCTGTCAACGTGTCGGAGCTCCGAACCATGGACCTTTCCGGTGAGCCGGACGGCCCCATCGGGAACTGTCAGCATTGATGGCACCGATATGATCGCTCGGCGACTTCGATGCTGCGGAGCGCTCCGACCGGATGTGGGGGTATCGGCCATGGCCGGTGTATGGGACATCCTGGACGAGGCACAGCGCCCGCAGTGGACCTTCACTCCGTTCGTGAACGTTGGGCCGTTGCAGTTCGGCATGACTCCTCCACAGATTAGAGACGCCGTAGACGGAATCCTCACGAGTCATGTCTTTTTAGGCCATTTCAGCAGGGAGTCCCGCATCGAGTTCGAACTTGCCGGGATCAAGCCGTTCAAGCCAGCGGTCACCACCTATTTCGACGAGACTGTCGGCTTGGCGTGTGTTGTCGTGCATGCCCTTGCCGGTCCACAGGTGACGTTGGAGGGCATGCAACTGGTGGCGCAGGTGCCATCCCGGCTGGAAGACCAGTTCCTCGAGTACGCCACCACGCAGGGCAAGGAACCGCGCTATTCGCAGCAGGCAGACCCCGGCTCGGAATTGCTCGGAGTGGTGATCCGGACGCAGCGGGCGGGTGACGTGGTGCTGACCCGACCGGTGTTCGTGGCGCGTGAATGGGCCGAACGCTGCTGCGATACCAGCGAGGGATACATCCCGCGCGACGAATGGAACAGCTTCTGCTGGTGATGTCCCTCTTTGGCGAACCGTAGCCGAACGGTACAAGCGGCTTCACGCGGTCGAGTGCGGTATTGGTCAGCTGAAGGAGAACCGTGCCGTGGCAACCAGATACGACAACTCGCCGTCCGCTACCTGGCCACCGTCTACATCGCCGCCATCAACCAATGGCCCCAACACGGGTGACGGCGGCCACACCGCCCTCACCGAATTTCAAAACAGAGGCTAGTTGCCTCTGCTCGAGCCATCGCCCCGCATCCGTGTCCGTGTCCGTGTCCGTGTCCGTGTCCAAGACAGTGGGAAGGTCGGGGTTGCGCTCCCCACTGGTGACGACAGCGTTCGACCCGAGGTATGAAGAAGCGTGACGGCAGAGTTGACGACTCCGCTGACTACCGACAACTCCACATTCTGGACAGCATTTCCTCGAGCGAGTCTCGAACGCACGTACACGTCGGCGACAGTTCGCCCGTGCGCTGCACGTTCGCGTCAGCTCGAGAACGATAACGGGCACAACCTATGATGGTCCCTCCGCGCCGGGGCGTGACGGGACCGCAAGCGCGCGGACAGCGACTTGGTCTGAACGGCAGTCGAATTCGGGTCTCCTCGGTCACCGACCGGGGAACAAAGAGGAGGTATACGGGGTGGGTCGAGCAGCGCGATCTGGGGACCAGCGGGGAATTCGTGGGTGGCTGAGGAAGACCGGCGCTGTCATGGCAACAGCTGTGCTGCTGTCGTCGATCGGAGCGGCTGTGGCTACCGCCGCACCGGTCCACTCACCGATATTGCGCGCACCGGCAGGCGGTTACCAGGACCTCTTCGTGCCGTCGAGTATGGGGCCGATCAAAGTCCAAGTGCAGTGGGCGCGGCGCGGCGGGAGCGCGGCCCTGTACGTGCTCGACGGCTTCCGTGCACCCGCCGACCACAGTCAGTGGACGACCGACACCGACGCGCTGCGCCAGTTCGCAGGCGACAACGTCACATTGGTGTTCCCGGTCGGTGGTCACTCGAGCTTCTACACCGACTGGTACCGGCCGAGTAGTACCAACCGTCAGACGACGACGTACAAATGGGAGACCTTCCTCACCCAGGAGCTGCCCGCCTTCCTGGAACGGCACGGCGTATCGCGAACCAACAACGCCATCGTCGGAGCCTCCATGGGCGGCAACGCCGCCCTGACGCTGGCCGGCCACCATCGCGACCAGTTCAAGTTCGCCGGATCCTTCTCTGGATTCGTGCATCCGACGTATCCGCTGTGGAGCGAAGCGATGCGCGTCGCCATGTGGGACGAGGGCAACTTCAACGTGGACGACATGTGGGGCCCGGCCAAGGACCCTGCCTGGACTCGCAACGACGCCACTGTGCAGGCAGAATCGCTGCGCGGCCTGCCGGTATACGTCTGGGCGGGCAATGGCGTGCCCGGTCCGCTCGACCTGCCGTACGGGGTCGGCAACACGGTGAATGCGATGGGCCTCGAGGCGATGGCGACTGCCGCTACCCAGATGTTCCGTGATCGGATCACGGCACTCGGAATCACCGCTCGCGTAGACGTCGTCAACGGAACCCACACCTGGCCGTACTGGCAGCAGGCGCTCGCGACGGCGCGTCCGATGATCCTCGATGCGCTCGGCGCGCACTGACGCAACCTGTCGCCCACGGGGTTTCGGGTTCTGGGTGAGGTACACAGGGCAGGCGTGGTCGATCGACAGCGGCGCGAATTCGATGACCGGCCTGCCACATCGGCAATCGCCGGGCACGCAGTAGTTGTGGTGCGCGCCGGCTATCCGGATGCGTGCTGTCCAAACGTCACGTCGGCCGTCGTACGCCTGAGCGCTGACCCCGGCCCTGGCACCTGAACACACTGACCGGTTGTCAGGCGAACGATGTCCGGTAGGGCATGGCATGCTGGCGGGATGAAGTCGGCCGCGGTGGAGATCGTCGGCATCCTCGATCAGGTGTTGGCGATCGTGAATCACGCTCCGCAAGAACTGATCTGGCAATCTCGGTACTCGGACGAGAAAGAGCTCGTGGATGATCTGACCGATCATGCCCAGCGCATCCGGCAGGAAGATTTGAGCCGGTTGCCTGACCTTTCCTTCCTATTCGCGCCGACCGGGCCACTGTGTGAGATCGCGGCCAGCAGCGGATGGCTGGAGGCCTACACGGTGCTGGGGAACCGGTTCGATGAGTTGCATACGCGCCTGCGGCAGCCGTGATGCCGGTCCGAATCGCACCACCCCTGCCCGGGCGAACCCTGGAGTTCGAAAGCACACCTACGACAAGTAGAAACGACACCGACGCGTCGGGTTCAACCCCGGCCGAGTCCGGCTCGCTGGACTGCCGCTGTCGTAGGTATTCGGCGGTCACAGTCGACGAGCGGCCCGCACAGACTCCAAGGTAAGATTACGAAAGTTGTATTGAGAGAATGCATCTCAGAAGGGGGCACATGACCGACGATTTTAAAGTCACACCCGATGACCTGGATAAATTTGCTAGTGCGATGCGGGATCTATCCGGTCAATCCGACGCCGCGAAGAAGTATGTCACAAGCTACTTCGATATCGACGGGGAGCAGTCGCGCCTTTTCGGTTACGTCAAAGGGATGGTCGATCAGATTCGACAGAACCTCGAGGCCAACTACGAAAAATTGACTAGATTGAGCGACGAATCCTCGACTGAGCTCACCAAGAGCGGGCAAATGTATCGAACCACTGAATTCGAGCGAGCCAAGCAAATGGACGACCAGTACAAGGCGGTTAAGTGATGACACGCCCCCAGGAAGCGCTCACAGAGCCGCAGTCCGAGGTGGCGGTGCCCGACATGGTTGCCTTCGTCCTTGGCGGGAACTACGCATCGCCCGCCCAAGGGGTGTATTGGGTCATCGAAAAAGTGACCAACGTCGACGTACCGAAATGGATAGCTTCACAGATTGCCGGCGACTGGGAAGCCGTCAGCAGGGCGGCCGATGCCGCCGGAAATCTGGCGACATTCAACCAGAATTACCACGATACGATCAAGACGGACTGGGACAGCATCCTCGAGAGCTCGTGGCAAGGAAATGCGGCAGACAAAGCCCAAAGCTATTTTCACAACTTGGCTGGGCAAATAAAATGGCAGATCAGTGGACTGAATGAAATTCAAAGAATATTGGATAATGCCTCCGACGCAATGTCGACCCTGGCACAGTTCCTCGCCGATCTTGTCCAGTTTCTCTCCGATTTGGCGATTATATGGATAATCGAATCACTTATTGCTATGGGGCCGAATCCCGATCCGACCGGCGTCTCCAGGGCTGCTGCACTGACAGCAATGGCAGCCACCGGGCTCGCGATGTACAAGAATATTACCAAAGGTGTCACAATCATCGCCGGAATATTCGATTTGATAGTCGGGCTCTGGTCCGGAGGGGGAGTTCTGAGCAGGACCAGCCCGGAGCCGCTACCCGAACTGGGAGCCAAATCCTACGACCATCCCGGAGCGTAAATTCCATGACACAACCACCCGAGTTGATTTTCGATGTCGCGCACGGCGACATCGGCCTCTCACGACGTTTGCGTAGTTCCTTAGAACGGATCCGGTCATGGCCGATGAGTGCCGATCTCGAGGTGCGAAAGAAGCTGGATGATGTTCTCGCGGGCCGTAGCAGCCTGCGCGATTTCAGTCGAACCGAATTGTTTGCAAAGATGTTCGATCAGGTGCCCCGTGAAAAGATTGAAGAATTCTGCAGCAAGCCCGAACACGAGCGGGATGAATTGGCCCGCCTGGGTGAGGCAGAACTCGAACGACTCCGCAATCAGCAACCCGAAGAGGCCGTGACACGGACCGAAGCACCAGCGCGTCCGTCCGCACCTGCACCGCCGCAAACCATCAGGCAATCCTCGACCGGACATGTGATTCCAGGTACACGTAAGCCAAATCGCGAACAGGTCTTTATTCCGGACGAGCCGGATGAAGACGATCTCTACTTCGAGGAACGCCGCAAAGGCGGCTGGTTGCAGTAATGGTCGGCAAACCCTTTCACATCGTCGATGTCCGGATTGCGACCAGAGCCAGGCGCGATCATGAGTCCGTGGTTGTCCGGCCGCCGCACGCAACGGCTGACTATGTCGTTCTCGAAGTGGCGCAACCGCTGCCCGATTTGTGCAGTGCACACGGACTGCACGCGGTCGAGCGACGCGGTACCTGGATTCGGTTCATCCGGACAGGCCGGGGGTGCGAACAGGCGACAAGCGGTTCCCTCGCGCGCTCGTTCTCGGGCAACATGTGGCGGGGCCTCCGAACACTCACCGCGAGACCGAAACTCGAGGTACCCGCCGTCTTGTACGGGGAGTGGCCGGTGTGCGGAAAATGTGTTCGTCGTGCGAATCGATTGCGGTGCCTGGGACATACGCTAGCGGCCATCGGCCCGGTTGCGCTGGTAGGCAGCGTCGTCGCGTTCCTACTGACCGGCCCCGGGCAGGTGCCGATTCCGTTGGTACTCGCGGCCTTCCCCGGCGGGATTCCGGTCGGCTTGATCCTTGCGATCTTCGCGTACAGCGACGCGCGGGCGTTGATTCACTGTCAACCGATCGCCGATGAGACCAGTGTGATTATTCGCGCGAATCCGGCATTCGCGGATGCAGCGCGGGGCGTCGCAGACTCGGCCGGATAACGCGTTCTTGCCCGCAGTGCACCCAGCGAAGAACTTTCGAAGATCAGATTGCGCAATATTCGACTGCCATCGGCCCAATGAGGCTCCGCCGCCGCGCCACCGCAACGGCACACCGCGCCGGACAGTAGCCAGGGCCGCACCACCGTGGCCCTGGCCTGGCTCAGCTGTGGCTCGGCGGAGGGTTACTTGAGGTTGAAGGCAGCGCCAACGTTGTCAGCCAATGCCCTTGCGATCGAGCGTGATCCGGGCTCGAGTTCGGAAACTTCCACGTCCTTTCCCGAACTGTCCAATCCGGAAACCGTCACGTCGACAACCGCGTTGCTTTTGCGGAAGGCGGTGACGGCGCGGTTGACCTTGGAGCTTCCATTTGCACCTTCGAGTGACTCGTCGCCGAGGCCTGAGGTGGCGCGGCCTTTGACCTGGTCACGGACGAAACCGAATTGGTGCTTGGCGGAGGCGACCGCATCATCGTCAGAATGGAGCGAGAACGTCAAGGTGATGAAGCGGCGTTCCGCCGCAATGATCAAATTGGTCCCGACATGTTTCGGCGGGGCCAGATATAATGCGCCACAAATCTTTATCGACTGGCCGGGCTCCAACGCGGGCTGGGTGCCCTCATCCTCGAACGCGACGTCCGCGCTGAAGAGTTTGCCAGTGGACTGCCGGATGGCGTCCATGGCTGGTGCCGCCAGTTTTGCGCAGGAATCCGATATGCCGCTGAACAGCGGTGTCTCCACTGGCTTAGCCTCGGACCCGCATCCCGTCAGCCCACCCGCCAGAGCCGCCACGCTCACCGCGACTATGCAAAGCCCACGTGCATCCATCAAGATCGTCACAACCATTCGATTACGCGTCGGGGCTTAGGTTCCCCCGAATGACACGGCAGACCCTACCGCGCCTGCCGCCCAACGCAATTGGATGCCACGGGCGGCACCCGCCATGCCGGAGTGCCACCTCTTCTGGTGCTCGGTCGCCCGTCACCACTTCTTCGATGAAGACGTGGTTGCCGGCGACGTCAGTTTCGCCCATACCAGGCGATTTCGGTCTCGCTGATCGACGTCGCCGTCGCCGATCCGGGTGAAGGTCATGTATTGCGGGCAGTCGAACCCGAACGCTTCGTCACCGACGAAGGCCAAGAATATGTCCGCGACGAAGTCGGCACCGCTTCTGCGTGAGATGCGGCGCAACGGTGAGGACGCCGCAACAGCGGTTGAACTGCCGACGCTGACGATGGCAGGGGCGTGAAGTGCGACCCTGCTACTGCTGGTGATGGAGCACTCGAAGGGGATGTGACTCGCCGCTGTGTTGTGGCAGGCAGTGATTAGGCCGCCCGGCTGGGGTTGGATCGAAGCGATTCAGGGCACCGATCGCAATCCCGCCGCCAAGGCCCAGCCCAAAGCCGAGCGCGACGCCCACTGCGCACGGTGGGGTGAACGACCGACCCAGCCCCAAAGTCGAGCTGGCCCACGATCAAGCAGATTGATTACCTCAGGGTTCTGATCGCCAAGGTCGACCCTGCCCTATTGGTATTGAGATCCCCTCGGAACACTGAACTTTTCGCTGACAGAATCCAAGAACTTGGCTCGATGAGGACACAGTTCAGTGTCCAGGTCAGGGCATCGATGCACTGAACTCTTGAATGAAGTGCCACATATTGCGCCATAATCGATCTCGAAATGCCTTGATTGGGAAGGCATCCAGGTCGCGGTCTGCGTGTGTGCAGCGCGTGCCTCCTACTTCGCCGTAACCCACCCGGGGACGGTTGCACGCTGGTTGACCGGCCGGTACGGTCAATCCAGCTGAACAGGGGGCGGGGAGCCGGGCCGGCCCTGATCGATGTCATCGATACAGCCGGCGACCGGGAGGAACACATGACCAGCAGGGGAAGCACACTGCTCGGTGCCGCGTTTGCGGTTGGGGCTGTTGTCCTGCTTTCGGGGTGTGGGCCGTCGACCGGTGGAGACGCCAAGCCAGCAACCCCGACGAGCACGAGACCATCGCTTGCCGAGGGTGTACCGCGCAGCTACAACCCGTGCAACGACATTCCACAAAGCGTGCTGGACTCGGAAAAGCTGGGCATGAAGATTGTCGCCAATAACGACGGAGACGGCGGGGTTGAGTGGCGCGGCTGCGGTTGGGTAAGGCCTAATGGATATGCGGTGAGCATCCGAACAACAAATCTCACTGTAGATCTCATTCGCAGCCGCAACTTTGCCGAGGCCACCGAGTTCACCATTGCTGGCAGGCGGGCGATCTCGACACTCCAGTTCGATGGCCCCCACATAAAGGAAGCATGCACGGTGAACGTGGAGATGAAGGGCGGAAGCCTCGAGTTCAGTCTCATCAATCCGCCATCGAACCGCGACACTGGCAGCACCGACTCTTGTGTGCTCGCTCGAGCCCTGGCGGAAAAGGTTGTGCCGAGTCTGCCCGCTACCGCCTGACCACTGCTCCACGGACCGAACTGGGAGGGGACCCACATGGCAAACGATGACAAGACTCCAGCGAGCCCGTTGGCGAACCTTATCACCGAGGCTCGCGAGGGCCGCCTGGCCGTCCGGATGGATCTCGAGAAATTCGTCTATGTCGACCGCGACTGCGAATACTTCAAAGGCGCCATCCGCCAGATTCAGCGAATCATGTTTGACGTCTACAAGCAGGATAAGTGGGGTCTCGGGGAGGATTTCGTCCCGCAGGGAGAACGGGACCTGATCTCCGCCAAGACGATGGTGAACCGCTGGCGACAGAAGTCCAAGGGCTCGGAGAACGGCAATAGCGTGTTCGACGTCATGGAGTCGCACTACAAGGTCATCGAGGACTTCCAGACCTTGTTCCGCACCGTCCGTGAACGCATCACCAGCGCAGACACCGACCAGGCGGCCCGATACCGGGACCTCGAGACAAACCTTCCGCAGCAGCAACCTGCGATGCCGAAGATCTTCTCCTGGCCAGGCCTGTAGGGAAAGGCGATCCATTGACCGGCAACGAGTCCACCCAAATCCCCCCACACGGGGAGAACGTATTCCATTGGGAACGCACCGAAATCGAGGAAGCGTTCACGCCACTGGATCCCAAAAACGCACACTCCGCCGCCATGAACTATTCCAACGCGGCCACACAATGGGATCAGGGACTCGAGACCTTCGCCCGTTCGGTCCAAGGCTCGATCGCCGAGTCATGGGAAGGCTCAGCCGCGGATAAGGCCAAAGACGCGATCACCCGCTACGTCAAAGACGCCCACGAGCTGACCCCGCTGATCACGCAGATGTCCAACGACATGGAGGCCGCCGCCGACGCGATCCGCAGCGTCGCCACCGGGATCCCGGAGGCCAATCACCACTCCTGGACCGCGAACGTCTGGCCACCTCGCGCCACAGAGGAAGAACACACCCGCAGCGAGGCAACCGCGGGCGCACGCAACGCCATGCTCGAGAACTACGTGAAAAAGTTCGCCGAGTTCGACGGACGGGTCCCGGTACTCCCCACAGCGCTCAACCCCACCAACCCACTGGACATCTCCGAACCGACCAAACCCACCGGCACCGGAGATGGCTCGGGAAACCCCAGCGGTTCCGGAAACCCCACTTCTCCTGGCTCGACCGAAGATCCGAAGGAAACGGACGAGAACCCCGAAGAGGAGAAGAAGACCGAGGAGGAGTCGACCGACGATCCGTCGTCGGAGGACACCAACCCCTCCAGCACCAATCCGACTTCGACAGACCCGAGCAGCAGTCCGACCACCCCGACTGCGCTCGACCCGTCCAAAAGCGGCACCCCGACCACGCCTGCTGGTACCCCGAGCGGGCTGGGCTCGCCCGGCGGCGGCACACCAGGGTCGCCGAGCACCCCGAGCCCGGGCCGCAGTGTCCCAGGCGTCCCCGGCACACCCACCGGCGCCAATCCAGCGGCGGCCGCGGCCAGCAGACTCGCCGGCGGAACAGGCATGCCGGGAATGGGCGGCATGGGCGCTGGTGCGGGCAAGGGTAAGTCCGATGACGAAAACACCCACGGGACGCCGGACTATCTCATCAATGCCGAAAACACGGCGGAACTGATCGGCGAGATCGCGCCTACCGTTCCTGGTGGCGTGATCGGCGGAGACGTTGCGCCCCCGCCGCCCACCCGCAACTGACCACTGCGCCGGTTCTGGTTCGGCGGCGCATTCGCTCGGCCGCGCGGCAACGGATCGCGCGGCCCGGGTCGTGCGCATCCTGCCAGCGACCCATCCCGTCGATCACACCGGAGCACCGCTCCTGCTCGCCGTACCGCGCCGAGCACAACTCACCCCGCACGACCGATTGGAATCTCTAGATGGCTGAATGGACTTGGGAGCCCGACGATTTCGCCGCGCTCTGGTTCGGCCCCGCGAATGACCGGTTCCCCAATCCACTCCGCTTCACCAGTCGCTTCCCCTATCGCGACGACTTCGACGCCCACCGCGTCACCGTGCGCGAGCGCTACTCCCGCGACGAACTCGAAGAGATCCAACTCGCCCTGCATACCTTGACCACCTCGACCATGCGCATCGAAGTCTTCGGCGGCACAACCCAACACAAGAATCCCAAGGGCGGAACGCGCGTGTACCGCGTCGTCGGCGCGCGCAATGACCACCGCGCCATGTCGCTGGCCCAAGCCACTTTCGGCGACTCCATCGGCCCCATCCGCTGCCGCATGTTCCCCGTCGACCATCTCACCGCGCAGCTGTCCAGTGCCCTGCCACCCTGCAAACCCGGCACGCAACCACCGGACACCTTCCACCCTGACGACCTGTACGGCCGCCCCAACGGCCACCTCGAAAGCATCAGCCGGAACACCCCTCGCGACCGCTACCAACGCCTGCTCCATCGCCCCGCGGACGGCGGCGGATCCGCACTCCTCTACACCGGCCCGGTCAACAAACTCACCAACCCACTGAACACCGTGCAATGGCACGACATCAGCGACGACGGGCGCTACACCGAATACCGCGGCCAACACATCACCGTCCGCCCCACCACTCCTAGCGACCTCACTGCCCACTTCGGCGACTGGATCGACCGCGTCACCCAACGAATCCGGGAAGCCGAAGAAGACCGCTGGTAACCGGCACTCACCCGATCGGGATACAAACCCCTAGTCGGCCACCCCGCTCCGCCGACCGGTCCACCCGTATGTATCCAGATCAATGTCGAACCGAGGCCTATGCACCTGCCCGACACTGCCCTCATCGGTCAGCTTCTGCCCCGGAAACAGCTCCACCGGAGAAGCTATCAAATGCACGCCTGAGCGCCCGACTGGCTGATCCGATCAACATAGTGCGCTTCATCGACCATCCAGCCCGCAGGCCGTACAGCAGCCGACGGATGGAAACGGCGAAGGCCCAGTCCAATGAACTGGGCCTTCCGAGTGGAGCTGCCGGGGATCGAACCCGTCGTTCGGTTCATGACAACGGCAGCACGGACCGGTAGGACAGCATTTGAAGCCCTTGGCGTTCAGTAGTCTCGGTCGACAGCTGGCTTACTAGGGGCTTCGCCATTCACGCTGGCGACACGCTGCGCCAATCCCCAATGGCGACAACGACTCTCAGCTGAGGATGAAAGGGCTCACTACCCAAAGTCCCTGGTCAAACCAATGAGGAATTGTGATGCGTTGCGGATCTGCTGGTCGGTGATTTTGAACTTTGGTTCACCGTTTTTAGCCTTGATCAAACCCGTGTTGATGGTGAGTGTGCCCTGCCAACCGTCAACCTTGGCGGCGATACGAACCGCATCGTCGGTGCGCTTCAGCCATACTTTCTCGTCGTACCCAGTTTGGGGAATATAGCTCGGGTCGTCTTTGAGCAGAGGAGGGTCCGTCTCACTCGGCAACATCAGTCGAAGCCGCGTTTGGCCCACCCCCACCAAGGATGCCTGCGTTATGGTGCATGTAGCTCCTCGCTCTATTATCCCTTCAGGTTTGTCGGACCCATATTCGATACTTACATCGGTTATTCCGAGGTCTTTTCCAAAGAAGCCGAGCGTAGTATCACACTGCTCACGAAGGGTGTGGCTAGAGCTTTGTTGTGCAGGATTTTTGTTTGTTATTCCGCACCCAGATATGAGCACGATGGATATCAGTCCTGCGGTTGTGCAAATCGAGCACCATGAAGCCTGGCTCAATCGCCGCTCCCATCTTCAGTGAATATCGGTTACTGGGTCCGTCTATCCGTATTTACCGACCACTTGTTCGAGCCGTCAGTGACGGTCGCGTCATCGAACTTGGCGGAATCGTTGACGGCCATTGGCGGCCACTTATTGTCCGGTAGGCCATCGATGTCCGAGCTAGCCTGAGCTATCTTGTTTCCATTGATAATGCTGTTCTGGGCCGACGAGGCTATACTTCCAATGGCCAGGGCAATCGCATTGTATGCATTGCCGATGGCCGACACGATAGCCGCAGTCTGGAACACTGCCGCAGGACCCGTCTCGGCGGCAGCAATTATTTCCCCGATACTGGAGATCAGCGAGAGAATCGCTTCAACTATCTCACGATAAAGCTCAAGCGTCTTTACGGCAACGTCCTCCAGTGCCGCCGCTATTGTTTCACATGATGCCGGGATCGCCGCCGGCGTACAGGGCCTTTCTTGCCTCGTTCGGGAATTATCATACGATTCAGCGGCAATGCCGGACCAATGAGCTTTCAGCGAAGTCTCACCGATCTGCGTTCCGGCGTTAGTGATGGCACTTCCAATATCGCGCCACGTGTTGGCGTAGTCTATGAATGTTACGGGAATTGCAATACCTTTGATTAGCTCCTCTAGTTTGATGCCAGCATCTTTGATGTGTTTCTGTACTTCATCCCGTTCATCCCAAAGTCTATCGACGACCGCTTCGGCGCTGAGCCCACCAGCGATACCGAAGAATCCCCAGCCGGAAATGCGAACAGACTTTACGATATCCCCGAAGGCATCGTTGACCGAATCGGGTTTTGTACCAAGTTCCGCCGCCTTGGTTTTGATAGATTCGATATTCGTACCCAGGTCCGTACGTGTCTGAGGGTTCTTATCTTCACTCATTATTCGGCGCTACCTCAGTAGAGATTACGGATCTCGTGCTCAAACCGCTCATCCTCGGCTTGATAGGTGTCTGCCACCTGGCGCAGAGTCTGAGCAATCTCATTGAATACCGCTATACCCTCCACCATGCGATCGCGTATAAAATCCGGAGCGTCTTTGTATTTGTCATAGGCAAGTGCAAATACACCCGCCTCGAGCTTTTCAAATTTTGCTTTCTCGGTTGCTTTTCGCGCCTCTTCCAAGGCAGCCGCCGCTTCGTCCCAGTTGGTTGCAGCGCTACGCACTTGCGCTACCGCGACCGAGATCGCGTCCTTCGACGGTGCAGCCATGTTAGACCCCCAGCTCCTCTATTAGATTTTCACGATGGTGAAGATGTTGATATTCAAGGTCCTCGTCTGAATATCTCGAGTAGTCTCCCCGGATTTTGAAAGTCGGGCGAAGTTCGCGGACTCGATTCGCACAGCAGAGAACCTCATCGACAATCTGGATAGGATCGGCCCGTCGCGCCCATTCTGGCCATATCCGCATAGACTGTACTTGAAACCAGTTCGCGTGCATCGAGGTAACTGGCGCGCCCTGAATCTGCGCCTGACCGTGCACCTCGAAACCGTTCCGAGCGTAGATGCGAGTTTGAGTTTCGCGGTAATCAGCCCAGCTTGCTGTTTCGAGCAAAAGCATCAAGACAGTCCGTCGATCAGGAGGTGCGGACGGGTGCCGAAATTCTCCGCTAAAATATTTCCCGGATTTGATGGCTTCACCCAGGTAGATCCCAATCGCCTTTTGATATGCGCGCATCAATTCAGCACCAGCCTCACTTCCGTCCACATGGCGGTGCCACTGGGGGCTCAGCTGTATATGTACCGGCAAGAGTCCCCCATCGACCCGCACAGTGACAAATGAGGAACCCGCCTCGCTCTGCGGCTGATCCGCGCCAGCAGACTTCGACATCGGACCTGCAGTCCAGGGCTGCGCCTCAACAGGCTTTGAAGCCGGAACTACCTTCCGCGGAGGCGAAGAAGGATTCTGTGGAGGCGACGGAGAAGGGGAGGGATTGGGCGGTGTCCTCTTACTCTGCACAGGCTCGTCGTCCCAGAACTCGTCTGGGTCGTCGTAATGGTTGAACCATCCCCCGTTCGTCATGACAACACCTCGCGACAGAAACGGACTGCCGGTGTGGGCAGCGAACTATTCGTCGGACTCGACATAACACCCCCGTTTGATAGAACGGCCCGGCCTAGGCCCGGCAAGCGATTATCTTGTCGGCTGCTATTCGCATTGTCAACCGGGATGACCTACAGGGCGGAGTCAAAGTCCGCCGCCTGATGGTGCGACCTGGGGTGTCGACGTTTCGCTGGAGCGGGCACGGCTTCAGCGCATCCATGATCGAGATACCACTGGCCGATCGTCGTGAAAGTCGTTGCTGTGCAGACATTCTCATCCTCTCCTGCCCATACCCGTTCGTCGACTCGGCGCCACCGCCGGGGTGTCCGGTACCCTGGCCGCACCGGATTCACTGGCGCCCCAGGGGTTGCTGGAGGTGGTGCTCGATCCCCGGATTGGAATCGCCAGTTGTCTCCCTCCTTTTCCTCATCCGGTGTTCCGGGCCATCAACCGATTTCGAAGTGCCAGCATCGACACCCAACGAACCTGTCCGTCATAGGTCTTCGACGCAACAGCGGCTCGATCGGTTCCATCGGAATCAGTCAATTGCCCGGAGCCGGCCCCAGGGGCACGTTCGAGGTCGTGCAAACCGACTGGCGGTGAAACCCTCGGCTACCTCGGCAAGGCGATATGGACCATCATCGTGGCCATCTGCCTGGTCCGGCGTGGACTACCCCGCCGGTTCGCCACCCTCGGTATCGCGGTCCGTCGGCGCCGAATGCACGAGAATGGCACGGACATAAAGCAACTGGAAGCCCAGCCTCTGCACATTCTGCTGTGACCTCGAACCGGGCAGGGTGGTGACGACGGCGAGGTCACAGCCCGCCGCCGCGGCGGCAGCGAGCCGCTTCGCCAGCAACGTGCCCTGCACGCCGCGGCGACGGAACCGCGGCAGTGTCGCCGCTCCGCAGAGTTGGGCGACGCCGTCACTGAGGCGCAGGCTCGCACCACCGGCGGGCACTCCATCGATCCGCGCGAGCGAACCCACGAAGCCACTCGACGAGCTGACGTCGCGCACTGAGTGTTCGATCGCATCGCGCGGATACTCCTCGTGGGACGCGATGCCCTGGGTATCGGGTACGGCGAAGCCGTCGACGATGACGTTCAACCATGTCTCGAACTCCTCCGGCCCGACATCGGAGACCACTACCCGGTCGGCAAAGTGCGCCTGCCTGCCCTGGTCCAACCGCAGGCCCAGCACATTTTCGAAGCCGAACAGCACATAGCCGCGACGCGTCAGACGTTCGACAACGCTGGGATCGGCCAGGGTCGAGACCTCGAATTGCACCGCCGCGGCACGCTCGGCGAAAGCCTGTTCCACGGCATCCAACTCGGTGTCGGTGAATTCGTCGGCTATACCGACTCCGACGACCTTGTCCAGAGGCGAACCCGGACCCGCCCACACCGCGAGTCCGCTGCCGAGCGGAACCACAAGAACCCGCTCCCCCGGATCTCGGTGTGCGGCCGCACGAGCGCCTTCCTCGATCAGCGACCGTTCAGCGCGCTCGATACGGGCCGACAGAACCGCACTGGCAAACAAACCCAGTTCAGGCGACATGGATGCCTCCCCACCAGGGCTCGGTCCCCGGCTACTCGGTTGTTTCGTCCGCGTGTTGCGGCGCAACCGGCCCCGGCAACCTCGCCACGCCGGTGTCCAGATCTATGTCGAATCGAGGACGATGCGTCTGCCCGTCGCTGTCCTCGCTGCCCTCGTCGGTCAGCTTTTGGCCCGGAAACAGCTCGCCCATGACGCCCATCCCCCCACGATAGTCGCGGCGAAATCCACGCCGAAAGTACCGACATACCGCAACCGCTCGGCGCACACCCACCCACCGGATGCCTTGCAGGCCGACAAACCGGCCAGGCACGGTCGACCCCGCCGAACAGGGGGCCGGGCCTTGATCAATAGTGTCAACAGCCTGCCCGCCACCGCCTGACCACACCAACGAACTCGACAGTGCCCGTCAGGTGCAGCAGTTCGGATCGAGCACAATGCACAAAGCGGACAACGCATTCCGCAGTGGCCGATGCTGAACGCTCATGCCGTTCCGAGTCGATTCGATCAGCCCGGCCGCGCGGAGTTGGCCCAGGTGATGGCTGACCGTTGATTCCGCCAGCCCGACGACCTCAGCCAGCTGTCCGGTGGCTTGCTCACCCTTCGCCAGCAGCAGTGACATGAGTTTGACCCGCGCGGGGTCGGCCAAGGCTTTGAGGCGCAGGGCTACTTCGAGGGCGGCCTGGTCGTCGACCGGTCCGGCCGCGACAGGGGCGCAGCAGATGGGCGCGGTCATATCGATGACAGGCAATGCTTTCGGCATAACCCCACACTACCGAGGGTCTTGACATATGTCGAAAAGGTGGGCACGATCGTCATATCCCAACCAATTCGATATACATCTCAAAGGTGGAGGTCATCATGTCCCGTGTTCAGCTCGCCCTCAATGTCGATGATGTAGACGTGGCAGTGAAGTTCTACTCGACGCTGTTCGGCGTCGAACCCGCCAAGCGCAAGCCGGGCTACGCGAACTTCGCGATCGCGCAGCCGCCGCTGAAGCTGGTGCTGCTGGAGAACCCAGGCAAGGGCGGCAGCATCAACCACCTCGGCGTCGAAGTCGAGTCCAGCGAGCAGGTGCACGGCGAGATCGCCCGGCTGTCGGAAGCAGGGGTGTTCACCGAGGAGGAGATGGCGTCGACATGTTGCTTCGCCACTCAGGACAAGGTCTGGGTGACCGCGCCCGGTGGCGAGCGATGGGAGGTCTACACAGTGCTCGCAGACAGCGAAACCTTCGGCACCGCACCACAAACCACCGCGAATACAGAAGCCGCGCAAGGCCCGTGTTGCGGAACCGCGCAGGAGGCGGCCGAAGAGGGCGCATGCTGCGGCAGCCGGGCTAAGAGTGCGGCCGTAGCCTCAGGCTCCGGTTGCTGCGGCTGACATCACCAGCAGAAAGGCCCGGTCCCCGCAGAGCGGGCCGTTCTGCTGATTTCGCTCACAACGCCATCGGACCGAGCTCGCGAATCACGTTGGCCAGCGCGCGAATCCGCTCGTTCTCGGCGTCCGAACGCCACACCAGCGCCCAGTGCAGTAGCGGGGAGTCGTGGATCGGCAGGTCGACGACATCGGGGCGGGTGCGCGTCGAATAGCGGGCGACGTGCTCGGCGGCAGTGTTGATCACGCCGTCGTGACTGACCGCGGCCAGCATGTCTTCCCGATTGACGATGGTCACTACCTTCTCCACCGTTCGACCTGAGGGCGTGTAGAACGGTAGATACTCGTTCTCCCAGTAGTCGGGCACACTCAGCCCTCGAGTGATGGTCGAATAGTTGCCCAGTTCCTCGATCGACACCGAATCACGGTCGGCCAGTTGGTGTCCGACCGGCATGAGCAGCACCTTGGGCTCGGTGAACAGCACAGGTCCGATGGCGATATCCGGTTCCTCCACCGGCAGCCAGACAATCAGCGCGTCGATATCCCCGTTGCGGAGTGGACCGAAGGGACCAGACCAGTCGTTGTGCCGAATCCGCAAGCCCCACTGCGGAAACCGGGCTCTGAATGCCTCCCAGAACGCCCGCAGCTCGTATGCGTTCGAATTGATCGTGCCGACGCGCAGTACATCGGTCTTGCCCTGGGCCGCCAGTCGCGCCCGCGCCACACTCTCGTGCAGACTTCGATAGACCGGGCGCAAATCGTTGCGAAGCTGCTCCCCCACGACCGTCAGTTTCACAGTGCGGCTGGTGCGTTCGAATAGATCCGCGCCGACGCTGCGCTCCTGCTTCTTGATTGCCTGACTGATCCGCGCGGGCGATACGTGCAACCGCTCGGCGGTGCGGCCGAAATGCAGTTCCTCGGCGAGCGTGAGAAAAATCTCGATATCACGCAACTCCACCGCATCCTCCTCGCTCACGGCAGCCGAGAGCCTAGCCCAACACTGTGCGCACATATGCGCACAGTGTTCGCGCGAGCGCTTCTGTGTGCGTTCGTAAACCTCTGGGTTAACCGACCATTCGCACTTCGTCATTGTTCTGACCTGCGCAATTCGCGAGACTTTCCTAGTCGGACGATTCGGGCGGCGGTCCGGACGTACGGACGCAGTTCACACAGGAGGGCACCATGGAATGAATATCGTCGGCTCGGCGATCGCGCTGAGTGTCGTCGACCTCGCGGCATCCTGTCGGTTTTTCACGACCCATCTCGGCTTTCGCGAACTGGTGGCAAGCGAGGACTTCGCCTGCCTCGAACGCGACGATGGCGCCGTCGAAGTCGTTTTGCTGCAGCGCGATCCAGAGCTTCCGCCGTCGGCAAGCCCTGGACCGACCGGGGTGCTGATGTCGTTCGCGGTCACCGACATCGTCACCGAGCAGAACCGGCTGCTTCGAGCGCACGCACCGATCACCGTTCCCCTGCGCCGTGAGCCCGGCGGGCAATGGATTCTGCAGCTCACCGACCCCAACGGTGTGGAAGTGCAGCTGACCGAGTGGTCGCCACCGGCCGGCACCACTCATTGATTTTCCCAATTTCTTCGAAAGGACTCACCTCATGTTCGCTCGGCTCGGGCGCATTGCCGTCCGTCACCCGTGGAAGGTGATAGCCGTCTGGATACTCGCCGCCATCGCGGTCGTATCGGCAGCGCCGACACTCACTGCCACCACAGATCAATCCGCCTTCCTGCCGTCACATTACGAATCGGTTCAGGCAATGAACCTCCAGCAGAAGGCATTTCCGAACGACGTGACACCTGCCGCGCTCATCGTGGTGGAGCGCGCCGACGACACAGCCCTGACCGCCGCCGACTCGGCGATCGTCACCGCGATCGCTGGGGAGCTGTCCGGCGCGAATATCAAGGGCATCAACGGCATTCAGGCCACACCGCCCGCCGAGAACAGGATGATCCAGGTCATCGCTGTGCAGATGGCCAAGGTCACCGACCCGACCGACAAAACGCAGTCCGACGCGGTGAAGAAGCTGCGTGAGACGTTGGGTGAACGGGTGGACGGTACCGACCTGAAAGCCGGGATCACCGGTACGGCCGCCCAGCTGCTGGATCAGACCGAGTCCAGCGAGAAGGGTATGGCCATTATCGGCGCGGCCACCATCGCGCTGATCCTGGTGCTGCTGCTGATCATCTTCCGCAGCCCGGTGATCGCGCTGCTGCCGATCATCACCATCGGCGCGGTCTCCAGCACTGTCGGCGGACTGATCGCCATGGCGGCTGAGGCATTCGATCTGAAGATGGACAGCTCGGTCAACTCACTGCTGACCGTCGTACTGTTCGGTGTCGGAACCGATTACATCCTGTTCCTGATGTTCCGGTACCGGGAGCGGCTGCGCGCCGGCGAGGATCCCAAGACCGCCATGATCAGCGCGGTCACCCGGGTCGGCGAGGCCATCACCTCCGCCGCCGGCGTCGTGATCATCGCCTTCCTCGCGCTGACGCTGTCCACGCTCGGCATGTTCCGGGCGCTCGGCCCGGCGCTGGCCATTGCGGTGGCAGTCGCCATGCTGGCTGGAATCACCCTGGTCCCGGCCATCGTGTCGCTGCTGGGTACGAAGGTGTTCTGGCCGTCGAAGTCGTGGCAGCGCGAGCCGCGCGGACTGCTGTTCGGCGCGCTCGGCGCAGCGCTCGGACGTCGTCCCGCCTGGTTCGCCGTCGCCTCCGGTGGCGTGCTCGTCACGCTGGGTGTGGCCGCCTTCGGTTTCCACCCGACCTTCGATCTGACCTCGGGTTCGACCTCGGATACCTCCGAATCCGCGGTCTATGGAAAGGAATTGCTCAAGGGCATGCCCGCGGGGGCGACCCAGCCGTCGCTGGTGTACCTGCAATCCGGGTCCGGGCTCACCGATGAGCAGCTGGGCGTCTACCGCACCGAGCTGGCCGCGACGCCCGGCGTCGGGCAGGTGGGTGAGCCGCGCCTGTCGAGCGATCGCGGGGTAGCCGAATTCCAGGTGACCCTTACCGCACAACCCGACTCTGATGCGGCGCTGGCCACCGTACGCGGGCCATTGCGCGACACCGCGCATGCGGCCGCACCCGCAGGAGCCACCGCAGTGGTCGGCGGAATGACCTCGGTCTTCGTCGATTTCAAGGACGCGATGAACCATGACTACACCGTCGTGTTCCCGGTGGCCGCGATCCTGATCGCGATCGTGCTGGCACTGCTGCTGCGCAGCGCGATCGCACCGTGGTACCTCATGGTGTCGGTCGGTCTCGGCTTCGCGGCCACGCTCGGTTCCGCGGTGCTGGTTTTCCAGCAGGCGCAAGGGAATTCGGGCCTGATCTTCTCGCTCCCGGTGATCATGTACATGTTCGTGGTCGCGCTCGGCACCGACTACAACATCCTGATGGTGGCCCGACTGCGCGAAGAGGCGAAGGAGGGGCACGACCCGAAGCAGGCGGCAGCGCTGGCCGTGCGGCATACGGGTCCGACCATCGCGGCGGCGGGCCTCATCCTCGCCGGGTCGTTCGCATCGATGATGTTGGCGGGCAACACCGTTCTGTCACAGATCGGCTTCGCCATCTCGGTGGGCGTCGCTATCGCCGCCTTCGTCATGGCGACGTTCTTCACGCCCGCTGTCACGGCACTGCTGGGCCGCCGGGTGTGGTGGCCGAGCCGGATAGGCGATGAGTCGACGTACCCGACCGAGGACGCCGAGTGGGTCGACGAATCCACCTGGAGAACACCTCAGCTCACGAACCGCCGCTGATCGTTGCCCACAGCGCTCCGCCACGACTTCTTCTCGAAGACCGCGTGGATGGGACGCAGTGGAGCAGAATCTCCGTCGCCTCGGGGGGGGGGGTTCCTCCAGGCGGGCCACCCCCCCCCGCCGGGGGGGGCGGGGGGGCGACTCGGGCCGTGTTGTGGCCGCCCCACGGGCGCCGCCGCGCG
>NZ_JBHVDF010000011.1:0-25497 GCF_042802915.1 Nocardia sp. NPDC057440 | reverse complement strand
TTATTTTTACTTCCTGTTGTTGTTTTGTTTTTTTTTTTACATCACTCCCGGGCTGTTGTTTGTTTCTCCCGTCCGTCCCCCCCCCCACCGCTGCGGTTCGTGGGCGTGGGCGACACCGGTTTCGGTGTGGCCCCCGAGTCAGGCGCCGAGAGTTATCAGGGTCTTCACAATCATCAAGATGGCTACGAGGCCGAACAGTGCGAGACCGACGATCCATACCTGGAACATGAGCCTCAGGTGTATCAGGTTGCCGAGCCAGCCGGCGTCGGGATCCGCGGTGTATTGCGGCCGGAATGCCGCGCCGTGTGCGCCCCAAGCGCCCGCGCCCAGTTCCTGCTGCTCGAAACGCTCCAGCCACTGAGCATCCCGGCTTTCGGCTCGGTAGTGGCTAGCCATGAGCATGATCGAGATGACGGACACGTTCAGCGCGAGCAAACCGGCGAGAATCCGAGGAAAGGCGTCGATGTTCTGGCTCAGCGCGACGCTGAACAAGAAGGCTTGGGCGGTCAGACTGACTGCGGGCACCTGCCAGAGCAGGTTCTCGTATTGCAGACGCCGATCCGCCACAGCTTGGTACAGCGCCTCGGGACTGGTCAGGTGCTGAGAAGGAGGATTGGCCACGACGGCACAGTCTCATAGACAAGTACCTCCCGCCATTACCGCCACGCCGCTCGCAAGAGGCCGGCGCAGCTCGTCAGCGCGGGAGGTGCGTGCAGGCGCCAGGTGGCGTTTCGACCGGTGCCTCGGCGGCGGAGCCGATGCCCTATTGCCGAGCCATGTGCATGCGCATCTCACTTTGGATGTCGGTGATCAGCTCCCCGGAGAGATCGACGGTGACGGTGTGCAGCGTGCCGGTGAACCGGGAAGGCGGTTCGTAGTCGGGTGCCACCGCCGAGCCCGGGTTGGCGCCGCAGGTCATCCCGCCGGGGTTGAAGGCGATCGGCGTAGTGACGGGGATTTCGGCCTCGCCGACCAAGCGGTGATCGATGTAGAGCTGGGCGCGGCCCGGTGTGCCTTTACCGCGGACGAGGTCGGGCTCGCCGGTAGGTTCGAATTCGAAGCGCAGTTCGTGGCGGCCTTCGGGGACCACCTCCGTGGAGTAGACACGGTAGATGGCGCGTCGAACGTAGTTGTGGGCGTAGTGCAGTCGACCATCCTTGAGATAGAAGGACCAGCCACCGACGTTGGTGCCCTGGCACAGCAGGACGCCTTCGGCGCCGCCGGGCGGGATCTCGGCATCGGCGGTGATGCTGTGCGGGCGGTTGATCACCCGGGGCGCCACGGCTGCGGGCAATGCCTCGGTGCCGGGTCGGAGGGTGTAGCTGAGCTGCGCCGGCGTGATCTGTGGGCGCTCCACTGTCACCCGTTGCATGGCGCTGCCGTCGATGGGCAATACCTGATATCTGCCGGCCTCGACATACCACAGCGAGATCATCTCGATGAGTTTGTCCGGGTGCTCAGCGGCGATGTCACGGGTCTCGGCGAAGTCCTCGTCGATGTGGTAGAGCTCCCAGTGGTGGGCGTCCAACTCGCCCAGAGCCTCGGCGGAGATGGGGGCGCCGAAGGGTTTGCCCGCTTCAATGAAGGAAGGGCCCGGCCAGGGGCACACGGCACGCCATCCGCAGTGGTCGATCGCGCGGTGGCCCATCATCTCGAAGTACTGCGTGTGGTGCCGGGTCGGTGCGGCCGGGTTGTCGAAGGTGTAAGCGAAGCTGACGCCGTGGAGGGGCGACTGGGGCACGCCTTTGATAGTGGCCGGGGGTTCGATTCCGAGCGCGTCGAGAACGGTGGGGACCATGTCGACCAGGTGTGCGTACTGAGTGCGCACCTCACCCCGCGCCTTGATGCCTCGCGGCCAGTGAACCAGGAAAGGATCACTGACGCCGCCGCGGTAGGTCTCGCGCTTCCACCGCCGGAAGGGCGTGTCGCCCGCCCAGGTCCAGCCCCACGGGTAGTGGTTGAACGTGGTAGGGCTACCGAGTTCATCGATCGCTCGGAGGCTGTCCTCGATCGGTTCGGGGGCATTGTTGAAGAATTGCAGCTCATTAGTGGTCCCTGTGACGCCACCTTCGGCGCTTGCCCCGTTGTCGGAGATGACCATGATCAGCGTGTTGTCGAACTCGCCGATCTCCTTCAGGAAGTCCAGCAGCCGCCCGATGTGGTGGTCGGTGTGGGTGAGGAATCCGGCGAAGACCTCCATCATCCGCGCGGCGAGGCGGCGCGCATAAGGCGGCAACGAGTTCCACTCCGGCACATCCGGATCGTGGCGCGAGAGCTGCGCGTCCAGTGCCACGATGCCCCGTTGCTTCTGCCGGGCGAAGGTGAATTCCCGGTAGGCCTCCCAACCGTCGTCGAACCGGCCCCGATATCGGTCGGCCCACTCCTTCGGTACATGGTGCGGGGCGTGCGTCGCCCCGGTGCAGAAATTCAAGAAGAACGGCTTGTCCGGAGCAACCTGCTTCGCGCTGGAGATGAAGGAGATCGCTTTGTCGACCAGATCCGCGGTCAGGTGGTAGCCCTCGTCCGGGGTCGCGGGGGGCTCGACCTGGTGGTTGTCGTGGACCAGATCCGGGTACCACTGGCTGGTGTCACCACCGAGGAAGCCGTAGAACCGCTCGAAACCACGGCCGAGCGGCCAACGCTCGTACGGGCCGGCAGCCGATTCCTGATCCGAAGGCACCAAGTGCCACTTGCCGACCTGGTATGTGTTGTATCCGTGCTGTAGCAGCATCTCCGAGAGGAACCCGTTCTCGAACGGAATGTTGCCGTTATAGCCCGGATATCCTGTGGTTAATTCTGCGATTCCCGCCATCGCGTTGGCATGGTGGTTACGTCCCGTGATGATGCACGAACGCGATGGCGAACACAGCGCTGTCGTATGCATGTTGTTGTACAGCAATCCGCCCTCGGCCAGGGCGTCCAAATTCGGCGTGGCTATCGGACTGCCGTAGCAGCCGAGCTGCCCGAACCCGGTGTCATCGAGCACGATGAACAGCACGTTCGGCGCACCAAGCCCGGCCCGCACCGGTTGGGGCCACGCGGGACTCGAGACATCGGCCGTCCGACCGATGACGCCAGGGAAAGCAGTTCCCGGCCGGTATTCCTTCGGTGACATCTCCTCGATCCTCCGTCCCGCCGACCGGCATACATCCGGCCGATCGGCGCGTAGGTTCTTGCCGATGTTGCCCGCGGTCACGCCATGAGACTGGTCGCCACCAGCCTTCTCCGAAGCAATATGCGCAGTCCCGCATCCTCGATGAGGTAGCTCAGCGCTGTGACTTGCCGGCTTCTTGCTCTGGCGCACGTGCGGCGATCGTGCGGAAACGGCGTTGTGGAAACACCGACGCTCCGACGGAAAATCGGTAACGCGCACACGTTACCGACGGGTGAGGTCGCTCCGTGAGCCGTCACCGTTGATGGCTGCGCACATGTCGAAGGGAGACAAGGCCACTCAACAAAACAACTTGGGAGGACCAACGCCACCCATGCATACAATTATGTTCTTTTCGACCACTCAGTACTGCGACGGCGCACTGAAAATAGTAGCCGACCAGTAGCTTTACGGCCAGTGAACAAGGGGCCGCCTTGTCCCGCACGAGCCGGGAACGCAGCCTGCACAGGGCAGGGAGGACCGCCCACGAAAGGCCGAAGTCTCTGGATCGGTCGCCGGCCACCTGGCATAGCGAACAGTCGGACAGAACGCCAGGTCCTTGCGGACCCGGGCCTGCTGTGGTCCGGAGTTGGTCACACGCAGTATTGGCAGGTTCCGCTGGCGGGGAGCTCGATGAAGCACTGGGCGCATACCGCGGCGCGGGTCGGCTGCGGCTTGACCTCGACTTGTGCCGCGGCGCGCGTCGAACGGTGGCTCGCCACCTTGGGAGTGAGCGGCGGGACACCTTCGCCGACTGGCATCTCGGCCCCATGGTGCAGGTAGCACTGCCAACGAGCGTAGGCGGCATGCAGCTCGAGATCGTCCGGAATCGGCAGTCCGGCGAGTTCGAGTACGTACTTATAGGTTTCGCCGACGGTATGGTTCCGCCGCACACACAGCGCGGTGAGCGGCGGCTCGCCCGCATTGTGGCAGCGCCGGGCGATCTTGCGCAGAATGGCATCCATCCAGGTACGCGTCGGCGCCTCGGTGTACACACCGGACGCCTCCTGCACCCGCTCGGCCAACTCGGCGACAGTGATGAAATGCCCATACCCGGTGGCGATCTCGGACAGTTCCGCGTGCGCGGCCAGCATCCACGCCATCGTCGCCTCGCGCAATGGCACCGCAGCACCATCGCCGGCCCGCCATGCTCCTGCCACCGTGGGTGTCGAATTCCTCATCACCTGAACAAGTTATCGCGTCGGTACGAACTGACGAAATAGCCTCGCGAGGCTGATCTGCACATAATTCGAATCCTGAGAGCTACGCCACTTCGACCCGCTCGCCTCATCGGCCCGCGACGACGATGGCAATGACAGGCTCGATGTCTGCCGGATCAACGAACCACCGCGAACCGGGACCGACGCCTGTTCGCTTCGGCCGTCGCGCCGGCATTTATCCCGGAGGTGAGATCGTTCCCCGCTCCGCAGCGGATCGGCGCAATCTCGGTGCGAGTCGAACTGACTGTCGAACAGAGGATGTGAACGCGCCACTCCACGAGGCCAGCGGCTGGAAGCCGACAGCACAAGCATGCCGGGGCGAGCAACCGTCCATGACGAGCAGCGGCGCGACCCGGAGGAATTCACCCCGGCTACGTCGAAATGCGCATTCACGGGGGTTTCTCGGGCGCCTCGTGGACCGTCCAAGTCGGTTTCCCGACACGTGGATCAACCTCAGCTACCATCGCGGATGCAGGCTCGCCGTCGAATTTGTAAATTCCACCACTAGCAAGACTATTTGTAGCCCAAACATCCAGATCGTAACCTTGATTGTGCAGAACCGAAGCAGCATTCTCGGATGCTCCACTCAATCCTGAGTTGCATGAACGGAGATAAAGGTTAGTAGCATTCGGATTCGATTCGCATGCTTTGTTGAAGTATCTGTTTCCGACCATGACATGGCCTTGAGCGTTCCCGTCGACCACCACGGGAGTCCATCTGAAGAAACCGGTCCTCACCATAAGCCCGAACGCATCCGGGCGAGAGTGAGCACAGGACCAGATAGGGGGCTCGCCAGCGGTTGCGCGAATCCGCACCCCGACTTCCGTATACGCGTGACCGACCACCGTGCCGGCTTGCGCTGTGACGTTTTTCAGTCGTCGAAGCATCTCGCCGAGTTGAGCCCCAACGCTAGCGCTCACCGACTTCTTCCTCTCGGCTGCGAGAGGTAAAGGCTCTTTCGGTGACAAATCGACATCTCTGTGCAACTAATGCGCTCCATCTATGCCCGACGAACCACGCCGCCATCAAGGCGACCGGTCAAGAGCTCGCCGACTGTGTCGTGGATCAGGCTGCTACCGAGTGAACTCGGCGATATCCTCAGCAACGCGCGCCGGTGCTTCGAAGGGGAACGCGTGACCGAGCTGGGGGTAGATCAGCAGTTCCGAACCGTTGATGTAGCGATGCAGCAAGACTGAGTTGGCGGCGGGTTCTTGTTTGTCGTTGTCGGCGCCCAGGATCAGGGTGGGCAGCCGCAGGTTCGGCAGGCTGGCGGTGACATTCGCGGTGGGGTCGATGAGCCAGTCGCTCATTGCCGCGCGTTGCCGGTTGAGGCCGGTCAAGTTCACCCCGACCCGGTCGGGGCGCAGAGCTGTTCGTTGACGCCACGCAGACAGAGCGTCGGGATGATCGCTGAAATACAGTGGAATGACCTGGTCGGCGGGCGCCACCGGATTGAACGCCGGCGCGCCCGCGATCAGATCGGGAAGATCGGGCAGCACCTGCTGCGAGCCGCCGGGGCCCGTGCCCATCAGAATCAGGGCGCCGACAACACCGGGGTGATCCACGACCAAACGTTGCGCGACGAATCCTCCCAGGGAATAACCCACGACAGTGGGGCGGCCCAGATGAAGAGCCTGGATCAGACCGGCGGCCTGATCGGACAGTTGCCGGACGGTCAAGATGGCCGAGGAGCTCGCCGGGGTCCGTCCCACGCCGTCGGAGTCGAAGATGACCACATGGTTGGTCGCGGCCAGGCGATCGAGCAGCGCCGGATCCCAGTCGTCCATGCTGAATCCGAGGCACGGAGTCAACACCAGGGTTGGCCCGTGTCCGAAGCTGCGGTAAGCGATCGGTAACCCACCGACATCGACGACGTCGGTGGGCGCCGTCAACGACGGCGACCCGCGGAAACCATCAGCCGTTGTCCATGCGATATCCGTCGTGGAGGCGGGCTCATCGGGAGCCGGGTCGGCGTTAGCGACGCCTGGCCCGACCAACAGCATGCTGGTGGCCAGTGCCGCCAGCACGGCGGCGACGGATGTCCGGCGTCGTGAGACGGGACGAGGATGGCAGGGCAACGGCCCGCCATCGGGTGCGACCGAGGTCGGTTGCGGAGGATGGAAAGCGGGCATGTGGGCTCCTTCTGGTTGCGGGACGGACCAGAATCGAGACAGTGTCCCGCTGCGTACAGCCCGATCGTTGGCACGCCGACCGGCTCGGCGATCAGCGACCTCGGCCATACCGTTCTGATCCGGATGCCACATGTAAGAGGCGCGGCCCGCTCAAAAGGATTCGCCCGGTTCCGGCCGGTCTCCACGACCGGCGAACTGCGCGTCGTTCGCGAACACTCGGTCATAACCGCATATCGAGCGAATGATGGCCGCCTGACCGTACGGCGGCAGCCGCTTCCGGCTTCGGTACACAGCCACCTACTGAGCCGCCATTGGCAGCTGGACCCCCGCGTGCCGGCCCATCCTCGACCTGTCGAGTCGACCGCGAACATACGCACGTCGGCTACTTAAGCCTGGTGTCAGGACCGGGTCCCGGCCAGGATGCGCACAATGCCACACGGCCCGGCCACTTGCGCCCGGTTCCCTCGGCCATGGCACATCTACACCTCGACTTGCGAACCCATGATCACTGTCCGCTCGCCCGGCAGGCCGAAGTATTCGGCAGCGTCGGCGGTGATGTAGGACGTCGCAATGAACAGCCGCTTGCGCCAAGGCGCCATTGTGGGCGCCGAGCCTTTCTTCAACTCGATCTTCGACAGGAAGTAGGAGGCGCCATCGACCGATATCGGGCCTTCGGTCTGTGCTGGGTCGAGTAAGCGCAACGCGTGCGGGACATTCGGTGTTTCCATGTAACCGAAGTGCGCGGTCACGTGGATGATCCCGTCTTCGCCGTACCCGAGCGCGTCGATCTCCGTGCGCTGCGCATCCGGCACACGGGGCACCGGCAGCGTTTCGATCGACAGAATCACCACGTGTTCGTGCAGCACGCGATTGTGCTCGACATTGGCCCGCATCGCCAGCGGCGCGGTCTCCTTGCCTCGGTTGAGAAATACTGCCGTCCCGGGGATCCGCACCAGCGGCGGCTGATAGTCCTGCAACCGATCGATGAACGCGCGCAGCGATCCCTCCACCTGTTCCCTTGCCCCGGTGACGATTACGCGCCCACGCGCCCAGGTGATCATCACAGTGAACGCCGTGAGGCCGATCAACAATGGCAACCACGCGCCGTGCACCAGTTTTGTGAGGTTCGCCGACAAGAACAGCACATCCACCGCCAACAACGGGATGGCACCGAGCAGAACCAGCCACAGCGGCGTTCTCCACTTGGTGCGCGCGACGTAGAAGAAAAGCAACGTCGTGATGGAGATCGTCGCGGTCACCGCCATGCCGAACGCGAACGCCAATGCCGCCGAGGTGCGGAAAGCAAACACCAATGTCAGCACCGACACCATCAGCACCCAGTTGATCCACGGCACATAGATCTGCCCGATCGTGGACTCCGAGGTGTGCGCCACGCGCAGCCTCGGCAGGTATCCGAGCTGAGCCGCCTGCGCGGCCACCGAAAACGCGCCGGTGATCACGGCCTGCGAGGCGATCACGGTCGCAGCGGTCGCCAACAGCACCAGCGGCAACCGCGCCCACCCGGGGGCGAGCAGAAAGAACGGGCTGCTCACCGCGCTTTGATCACCGAGCAACAAAGCACCTTGCCCGAGGTAGCTCAATGCACACGCGGGCAGCACGAGCCCCAGCCAGCCGCGGGTGATCGCCCGCCTGCCGAAATGGCCCATGTCAGCATAGAGCGCCTCCGCGCCGGTAACCGCGAGCACGACCGCGGCCAGCGCGAAGAACGCAATTCCGAAGTGCCCGACCATGAAACCCAGCGCGTAGGTCGGCGACAGCGCCTTGAGGATCTCCGGATGCCGCACGATTCCGGAGACGCCCAGGACACCGATCGTCACGAACCAGAGAATCATCACCGGACCGAATAGCCGACCGACAGCGGCTGTGCCACGGGACTGCACCGAGAACAGCGCGACGATGATCACCACCGTGATCGGAATGATCAGATTCTCGAATCCCGGCTCGACGATCTTCAAGCCCTCTACCGCGGACAGCACCGAAATCGCGGGAGTGATCATGCTGTCGCCGAAAAACAATGCGGCACCGAAGATGCCGACCCCCGCCAGCACCGCGGCCGCTTGCCGACCCCGAGTTCCACCCAGGCGGCGCAGCAGCGTGATCAGCGCCATGATCCCGCCCTCGCCGTCATTGTCGGCGCGCATCACCAGCGAGATGTAGGTCAGCGTCACGATGATCATCACCGACCAGAAGATCAGCGAAACAACGCCGTACACATTGTCCGTACTGATCGGCACCGGGTGCGGGTCGGCCGGGTTGAACACCGTCTGGATGGTGTAGATCGGGCTGGTGCCGATATCGCCGAACACGACACCGAGCGCACCGACCACGACCGCGGCCCGAACGGTTCCGCCACTACCGACCGCGTGCGAAGACGGGTCGATGTGGGTTTCGGTCTCCATGCTGCACTCCTCGTCTGCGGAACAGCACCCTATCGCGTCGTGCCCGGCCGATTGTTCCCGCTGGATCGAGTGGCTCAACCCTCTCGGCGCGGATCGAACGGGTGAGGGGGTGCGCGTAGCGCCGTCAGGATGCCGGTAGATGTCGCCGTCGTGGCGCTCGAGCGACTGGCGTTGGAGGTAGAAGGTGTCCGAGAACCCAAGGAACAAGCGACCTTTCGAATCTCGTGACAACTCGAATGTGTCCTGGATACGATCCCGACAGCATCTTCGGGACCCGCGACTGATCGCGGGACGGTGGGCACCTGTGCGGTGGTCGCCTTTTCCGGAGCCCGAGCATCGGTGCCTGCACGGTTACGACCAGCGAGAGATATGAATGCAGAAGAGATCGAACCGCTGGCCCCGTGATCTGGCACGCATGGGGACATCGACCATCCGGTACGCCGGGCAGATGGCTGCGGTCGCGGCCAGGATCTAGGGAGACGCCGATGACCATCCCCCACCCCCCGACGCTGGCCGGCCTTGTGGTCGGGCACGCCCGGGACCGCGCCGGATGCCGCGCGATCAGCGCGCCTGCGGGGTCGCAGACCTATGCGGAGTTCGCCAGGGACGTGGCGCGAATCGCGGACCGGCTGCACGCTGCCGGTCTACGCCGGGGCGACCGGATGGCGGTGCTCGCGCACAACGACTTGGCCTACGTCCAGCTCGTCTACGCCGCCTCCTGGGCCGGCATTGTGCTGGTCGGTCTGAACTGGCGGCTGACGGCGGCCGAGCTCCGGGCCGTTCTGGAGGACTGCAACCCGTCCCTGCTCTTCGCCGATCGGGAGTTGGCATCGGGGCTGGACCCACGGTGCCCGGTGGTCCGGCTGGACGGACCCGAAGGCTCCGACTTCGAGCGCTGGTATGCCGCAGGGGATTCCGGCTACGCGCCGGATGCCGATCAATCCGACGAGTCCCTCGTGCTGCTGGCCTACACGACCGGCACCACCGGCGAGCCCAAGGGCATTCAGCTGGTCGAGCGAAATCTGCGGGAGATGGCCCAGCAGGCCGCGGCAGCCTGGGCGCTGTACCCGGAGATGAGGTACATGGCCTGCCTGCCGATGTTCCGTATGAGCGGGATGAGCTCGGTGACGTGTTGCGTGCACCTGGGCGGCGAGGTGGTCATCCCGTCGGGGTCCTCGGTCGCCGCGATCGCCGGCACCGTCGAGGACCGAGGCGTCACCCACACCAGCCTGGTGCCGACCCTGCTGGCCAGTCTGGTTGCCGAGAATGCCGCCGCGACCTTCGACCTGTCCAGTCTCGAGGTGATCATCTACGGCTCCGCACCCTCGAACAGCTCGCTGATCGACGAGGCGATGGAGATGCTGCCGCAGACCGGCTTTTCGCAGGGTTACGGCTTGACCGAAACCTGTGCCGGGGTGGCGGTCGCGCCGGTCTTGCGCCGGGGGGAGGTCGACCGGCATCCGGGTAGCGTGGGCCGCATCCACCCCAGCTGCGAGTGCCGGATCGTCGATGTTTCCACCGGTCGCGACGTCGGCACCGGTGAGGACGGCGAGATCTGGCTGCGGACGCCGCAACTGACCACAGGATATTGGAACAAACCCGCCGAGACCGCGGCCGCGATATCCGCCGACGGCTGGTTCCGCACCGGCGATATCGGGATGATCGACAACGACGGATTCCTCTACGTCCACGACCGGCTCAAGAACATGATCATCTTGGGCGGAGAGAACGTCTACTCGGTCGAGGTCGAGAACGCGATCGGCGCGCACCCTGCGGTGCTCGAGGCCGCCGTCGTCGGCGTACCCGACCCGCACTGGGGTGAGACCGTGAAAGCGGTCGTGGTGCTGCGCCACGGTCAGGAGCTCGACGAGACGGAACTGCTCGGCTGGCTCGAGGGTCGGCTTGCCGGTTACAAGCGCCCGCGGATCGTCGAGTTCGTCGGTGATCTCCCCAAGGCGGGCAGCGGCGAGATCCTGAAACGTGAACTCAGATACGGCAAGGGCTGACATGCCCGAAGTGGCCGCCGCAGCTTCAGTGGAGGTCCGCGCGACAGCCCGGAGCCGATAACGGAATACCCGGCATTGCGCCGACTCGGGGACCCGAATTCCGGGGGCGCGCATCGCAAGAGCCTGCACGGTTCGGTGGAAGCCACTCTCCGGTAGCTGAATACGGACCACATCGATCTGCTCCAGCGGCAGGTATGGGACTTCACGACCTCGGTCGAGGAAATCCTGTGTGGCATTCCGACGGCCGGTCGCCACTGGTCGCGCTGCAAATCGTCCGGCTCGGAGGTCCGGCCGGAAGCGACAGTGGAGATATGAACGAGTGCCTCCGGCGGCCCCCAGGGGAATGCCCTTGCGCGGCAGAGATATTCGAGATACGAACAAGTATCGACCACAGCTTGACATGGGAATGTACTTGCGCGGCTACGACATTGGCTGCCAAGTTCTCCGCACCACGCCACAGCGCGTTATCCGCCGATGTGCGGGAATGATATCCGAATGACGGGGCCGTAGGCGGTGATGCTCATCGGAATACGTTGTACCGAACTATATTTCGATCCAGGCGGCACGCCGCAGGCATCCTGGCTTCTCGTCGATGGCGATCACCGAACCGCCCTTTTTGATCAGCGTCCGCCCCACGATTGTGCGAGGATGGATCCCATGACTGAAGAACGGTTCGAGGTCCGACGGGAGATCGCGGCACAGCCGGCCGAGATCTTCGCCCTGCTGTGCTCGCCCGAAGGGCATGTGTCGATCGACAGCACGGGCATGCTGCAATCCGCAGAAGGCAAAGCCATCACTGCCGTCGGAGATGAATTCGTCGTGCAGATGGATCGTGAATCGCTCAATGACTTTCCCGAGATGGGAAAGTACGACGTCACGGTGACCATCACCGCATTCGAAAAGGACGCCCATATCGCGTGGACAGTCTCCCGAGAGGGCCAGGTGCCGCCGATCGACCACCGCTACGGCTACCGCGTGGAACCCAGCGAGATCGGCACCTCGGTGACGTCGTACTACGACTGGAGTCAGATCCCAGCGAAGTACCGCGACATGGGAGTCTTCCCGATTCTTCCTGAATCCGTGCTGCGGGCCTCGCTCGGCATGCTCGCCAGGACCGTGGAGAAGAAGTAGGCGATCAGCCAGGCTAGTGGGCATCGTCAGCAGGTGCCCACCACACCCATCAGCAGTGGACGCTCAGTAGCTGAATAGTTTGATCCCGGTGATACGCACGGGGGTACATCGCGGTGGCTTTCAAATACGCCGGCTTCGTGGAATCAGCGATCCGGCAAGCAGTCGCACTGCGGGCCCCTGAAGGCCATCCGATCAGCGGTGCGATCCATCGCTCGGATGCCGGATCGCAATGCACGGCAGTGAAACGCTTTGAAACACTGCGACTTTCAGACCCACTGCCCTTGACTGGGTCGGTCGGCGTTGTGAAAGTGCCGCGCTACTTGGTTGCGACAATGACGGTTGTGCTGTCCAGGTCCACCGGACGGCCATGCAAGTCGCCCGCGAATGCCACGTGGCCGAATCCGGCTTCGTAGATCGCCGTCTCGAGTTGTGGGCGGGAATACATGTGGAGCCGACACTGTCGGGACCATCCAGGGCGCTTCCAGTGGAGGTTTAGTTCCTGGGTAGCCCAATCATATCGAGCGTGACCAACGAGATCGGACCGTTGAACCAGCTGCGTACTGATCAATTCGCTGCCATTGCGTGCACGATGCTCGAAGTATTCGAGAGTATCGATTTCCATGACCAGCTTGCCCCCGGGCACGAGAACGTCGGCCCAGGCCGTGAGGGCGGCAAGGTCTTCCTCGCGGGTGTCGAAGAAGCCGAAGCTGGTCCACAGGTTCAGAATTGCATCGTATGGACCTGCGGGCGGGGTTCGCATATCGGTCAGGACGAAGGTGCAGTCAGGATATCGACGGCGGGCGTCGTCGAGTTGTTTCGGCGAATTGTCTATGCCGACGACACGATAGCCGCGCCGACCGAGCGGCCCGGCGTGACGGCCGAAGCCGCACGGCACATCGAGTATTCGCGCTCCGAGGGGCAATCGGAGTAGTGCGACAATCGCCTCGATCTCGCTCTCGGTGTCATCGTATCTGCCCATGATGGTGAAGGTTTCGCGGAAGCCTTCGTCGAAGAATTCATCTGCCCAGTTCTCTCGCGTGATGTGTCCGGAATCGGCGATCATGACAGAGCGTGACCCACCACGTCGAGCGGGTCGGCCGGTTCCGATAGCGGAGCGTGACGCACGCCCGAGGTCGGGCTCGTCGGCAACTCGATCGAAATATTCATCGCTGGTTCCTCGAAAGCTGGACGGCTGTATCGCAATTCATGGCTTCAGAAACGGTGCGTGCCCACGCGAGCAGGGAGCTGTCCGGCCGTGACCGGACACACGTACGCTCGAATAGTTGCCGCCGGAGGCGTAGCTCCCCGGTAGGGAGCTACGCCTCCGGTTACCACAAAGCGTGAATCACTTCTGGTCGAGATCGACCAACTTGCAGACACACAGCGTCACCGTGTGGGCAAGAATGCCGCCGAAGTACTGAGTGCAGAACTCCGCGTACCCGACCGGATCGCACTGGTGCGCATGCCATGCCGAGTCCACTTCCAGATCGTCGGGCAGGTAGTTGCCCTGCATGCCGCTGGCCCGGAAGCGCTCCAGTGACCGCTGGTAGCGGGTTACTCGATCGTCGATCTGCTCCTCGGTCAACGCCGCGGAGCCCGGCCAGAACAAGTGGCCCCAGCGCAGGTTCTCCTTGAGGTGCGTCGTGTCGAAATCCGCCGCAGGTACTTCGGTTTCAGCGGATACGGCCGCGATGCTCGTAGTCATAACCCAAACCCTCGATTCACTCAGAACTCACCGTGTCGGCCGACAGGCCTCCAGAAGTGCTGGAGTAGTTAGAGTTTGGTGTGCGACAGATCACAAGTCAAGGGGTGGTTCTTGCATCTCCGAGAGAGGGCCCATGCGTGAACCTGTTTGCGACTCAATAGATTTGACCTACCGTTCAGAACCCAGCCGAAACCTCGTCGATCACTGTGAATTATGTACCGAGGTAGTCGGTTCGGTCGGTCGATCGTGCTGGGGTCGGCGCCGCCCGCGGGAGCGACCCCTTGCACGACGACCAGCGCGTCGGCGACTCAGGGAATCGCGCGACGACTGGTGGAATGTCGCGACGCTCATGCGGATTCCGTTGCGGAACAGCCGGATACGACGATGCTGTCGCGTTGGGTGCTTGACTCCTGGCGGAATCGGAGGTCTCGTTGTCTGGCTGGTCGGCAGCGACGAATGATCTTGCGGCCCAGGAAGGGAGACCACGTTGTCGCAGAACAACCAACGATGACAAGGACTCGCCTCATGCGGATGGGCTGACCGAGCCACCGCTGACCCACACGATAGACAAGGACCTGCTATGAGCGGAGACGGCACGCACACTGCCGGCGCGCAGGAATTTCTGGCCGGCTATCCGGAGTACACCACGACAACGGTGCTCGATGACCTCCGGGCCACGGAATACGCATATCTGGATCGCAATCGGGACATCTATCTCGACTACGCCGGTGCGGGGCTGGCCGCAACCGCCCAACATCAGGCACACAACGAGTGGATCTCTGCGGGCTGCCATGGCAATCCGCATTCGGACAACCCGACCTCACGGGCGGCGACGGCCGGTGTCGAGAATGCTCGGGCAGCCGTGCTCGCCCATTTCAACGCTCCAGCGCAGGACTACACCGTGATCTTCACGGCGAACGCCACGGCGGCCTGTCGATTGGTCGGCGAGGCCTACCCCTTCGGTCGCGCGACACGTTTCGTCCTGACAGCCGACAACCACAATTCGGTCAATGGCATTCGAGAATTCGCCCGCTCCAGGCGGGCTCGAACGGAATACATCCCGATCGCGGGTTCCGAACTACGCGTGACCGAGTCTGCCGTCCGCGCCGCGCTGGAGCGCCGCACCGTGCAGGAATCACTATCGATGCCTACGGTGAACGGACGAGAAACCAGCCGTGGGTTGTTCGCCTATCCGGCGCAGAGCAATTTCACCGGTGTTCAGCATCCGCTCGACTGGGTCGATATCGCACACGAGCATGGCTTCGATGTATTGCTGGACGCCGCAGCCTATCTGCCGACGCATGAGCTCGATCTCACCGCCGTCCGAGCCGATTTCGTTCCCGTGAGCTGGTACAAGCTTTTCGGCTATCCGACCGGAGTCGGTTGCCTGATCGCCCGCCGCGACGCATTGTCCAGACTGCGGCGGCCCTGGTTCTCCGGCGGCACCGTCCAGGCCGCCAGCGTTCAGGGAGGCTGGCACGCACCGGCCGCGGGATCTGCCGAATTCGAGGACGGCACCGTGAATTTCCTCGCCATACCGGATATCGAACATGGCCTCAACTGGCTGCGCGGGGTCGGCATCGATGTGATCAATCGGCGTACCCGCTGCCTGACCGGATGGCTTCTGGATCGGCTGCTGGCGCTCGAGCACGACAACGGGGCTTCCATGGTCCGAATCTATGGGCCGCGCAATATGATCAACCGCGGCGCGACGGTCGCGCTGAATATCCTCGACCCCTTCGGGGCCATCGTCGACGAGCGTCTGGTAGCGCGAGAATCCTCGGCGGCAGGGTTTTCGTTGCGCACGGGCTGCTTCTGTAATCCCGGCGCTGGGGAGGCCGCCTTCGACATCGGTCGGCCATCCTTGCTTCGCCTGTTCAGAAAGTCGGCTCTCTCGATCGATGCGTATATCACCGAACTCGGCCTGCCCACCGGTGGCGCTCTCCGCGTCTCCTTCGGGATCGCCTCCAGTTTTCAGGACGTCCAGCGATTTGTCGAATTCGTCGACACCACATACCGCAACCGTCCGTGTGAGACGCAGGGCCTCCCGCCACGCGAGAATTGCTGAGCTGTGCGAATTTCTCACCGAATCGAAAATGGGGTGCGCCTCTGATTCGGTCGATTTCGTGGAGGTTTCCGCGGCAGCGGCGAAGCGGTGCCGGCCTGCTGCTAGCCCGTGTCTCAATAGTGGGGTGGGTGGTGGGCGCCGCCGCGCGGCGCCTACCACTCGAGAGATGTATCTATCGTGATCACCGCTGGTCAGCGTGGTGACAGCCCGCAGTTCACCGCAGTCCTCAACGGCATCGCGGTGCCGCGCCTCGGACAAGGCATACAGCTCTCGCGCCAACCGTGCTCACCTGCGCAGACACGGGATCCAAGCCACGATCCCGATCAAGGCCGACCAGGTGGTCAACCGTAAGAAGAAAGGCTCGGCCGGGCGGACGACCGTCGACGAAGCGATCAACCTCTACAGCCACGGCCGGTCCCGCGCCCAAACCGCCCGACACCCTCACCGCCGACCCGGTCACCGTGCTCAACCGGCTACGCGAACGCGGCGTCCGCACTCGCGAAACCCACGGACGAACCCGATCCTGACACGCCGCACAACAGCGAGCAGTCCACCCAGCCAGCCGACCGGACCCCAACGACTCCCGACCTGATCAACACACCAGTACGGCGAAATCTCAGCCGTACTGCCAGCCCTACTCCGCGACACTGGGACCGACCGGGGCACGTCGAACGACTTAGTTGCGAATTAGTGGGAAGATCGGCCGACCAGAAGTGGGACCGGAAAGCAAAAACCCCAGCCTGGGCTGGGGTTTTTGTGGAGCTAAGGGGAATCGAACCCCTGACCTTCTCGATGCGAACGAGACGCGCTACCAACTGCGCTATAGCCCCGTGCGGCTCCGGGGAACCGCGCTGTGACACTGTATCAGTAGAGGGGCTGAGACTCCGAATCGGGCCGTTGACCTGGGCGGATACGATTACGCGCCAGCCGCCCTTCGCATGTCGCCGGTGCGGTGGCGGACGGCGCGGGCGGTGGCGGCGTCGAAGGTTTCCAGGTGTTCGAACATGGGGTCTTCGTCGTCGGCCTCGAGCCGGGCGGAGCGGCGGCGCAGGGCGCGGGCGGTGTCGCGGTCCATGGCCTGCTGCCTGGTCTGCTTCTCGGTGTGGTGCGGGAGGTGCTCGGCCCGCTCTCGGCCGCGGCCGAGGCGCGCGGCCCTGCGGCGGCGGATCTCCTCCTCCATACGGACCTGCTTGCGCAGATACGCCAGGTAGGTCACCAGCACAACCGCCGACAAGCCGCAGGCCCACCAGAACAGTGATGTCACCGCGACACCGAGGGCGCCGAACATGATGGCGCTCAGGACGAGTCCGAGCACGGCGCGCTGCCGGAAGGTGTAACGAGCCGCGCGCGCGATCGCGTCGGCCTCCGGGTCGAAGCCGCCTCGTCCGCGCCGGGTCGGGACGAAATCCGGATCGGCCGAATCGAATTCGGCGTCTTCGTCGGTGTCTTCGTCGGTGTACTGTGCGGGCGCAGCCGAGTGCGCCAGGGGGATCCGGGCCGCCGGATCGGTGCGCTCATCGGCCACGAGGTCATCATCGGCCGCCGCACCGGCGTTCGCAGCGATTCCGGCCGCAGCGATGTCGATACTGCCCGATTCGGTATGGAATTCACCGTCATCGCCCTCGGATTCGGGCTCGGCATCATCGAATTCGGCCTCCGCACCGCCGAGTTCGTTCTCACCGTCGTCGAGCTCGTCGTCGAGCTCATCGATTTCGGCGTCGGCGATATCGGAATCGTATGCAGCAGATCGGGAATCACGAGGGGTGCCACCCTCGAGCTCCAGTGTTTCGTCTCCAAGAGGCTGTTCGTTGTCGATCTCGGTGACGGGCTCGTCGGCCGGTGTCGTCATCCGGTCCTCCGCATCATCACTATGGGAATGCTTTCTCTGCACGCGGGTCGGCCGATAATCGGGATCACTGTCGTGCCCTGCGGCCGGTCCACTTTTCGGGCGCCGCTTGGAATCTCCGCGGTGCAATACGCGGGTCGCCAGCGCCGCGTCGGTCGTCTGCCGGATTCTCGGGTGCCGGTCGGCGAGTATCGGAAACAGGACGAAGACCCAGAGAATGACAAGGCCGATCCACAGAATCGAATTCGGCATATCGCCTCAGCACCTCCGTCCCCGCCTGGGTTGTCCATTCGGCCTTCGACCGGTCGCTCCGCTCCCCATCGCAGTGCGTTCGCTCGCCGCGAAACGCACTCGGACTCCACGGACGTCCGGTCGCCGCCAAGCGTTTCGGCGAGGTCGCCGGACGCCTCGCGGGCTCCCTGCCGATGACGCAGGATGCACCATCGACGTCCGTAGGTTAATTCCGCGTCGCGGCGAGATCTGTCAGGCGCGCCGTGCACATCTGCCACACCTGTCACACGAATCGGCGAAAACCACGCTCAGGGCAAGGTTGCGCGGCCGGCGCGGACCAGGCGGTCGACCACGGTTCCGGCCACCTCCTCGACGGTGATGCCGACAAGCAGGTGATCACGCCAGGCTCCGTCCACGTCCAGATACCGCTCGAGCAGACCTTCCTCGCGGAATCCGACATTGCGCAGCACGGCCTGGCTGGCCAGGTTCTCCGGGCGGACAGTCGCTTCCACGCGGTGCAGTCCGGCAGGTCCGAAACAGTGGTCGAGCCCGAGGCCGAGTGCGGCGGTCGCGACGCCCTGGCCGCTGAGGTCCTTGGCCACCCAGTAGCCGATCCAGGCCGAGCGCAGCGCGCCGCGCACGATATTGCCGATGGTCAGCTGGCCGCTGAAGGTGCCGTCCACCTCGATGACCAACGGAATCATCGCGCCCCGACGGGCTTCCGCCTTCAGACTCGACCACAGCGACGGCCAGTTCGACGCGTGGTTGCGCGCCTCCCACGCGCCCCGGCCGGTCGGCTCCCACGGCTCCAGGTGCGCCCGATCGCGCAGCCGGATCCGGCTCCACGCCGCGGCGTCGCGCAACCGCACCGGCCGCAACGTCACCTGACCCGCCGCGACGCGCAGCGGTCCGAGATGCGCGGGCCATCCGGGATGCTGCGTGACTCGGAACACGTTCATCGACTCCACGCCTCAGCCGCGCTGTGCGAGAAAAGCGACTCGGACCTCGTCACCGGTGCGGATCTCGGTGTCGTCCGGATCGATCACGATCAGGCTGTTGGCCTCGGCAAGCGTCACGAGCAGATGCGAGGAGGAGCCCGCGCCGCCGCCGAGTGGTTGGACGAGGTAGTCGCCCGTGGTCTCGTCGCGCATGAGTTGCGCGCGCAGGTAGCCTTTGCGCCCGGCCATCGAGGAGATCGGGGTGATGGTCCTGGCCCGGATGATCCGACGCATCGGATGCCTGCGCCCGAGCGCGATCCGGATCAAGGGACGCACCATCACCTCGAAAACCACTAGCGCGCCAACGGGATTCGAGGGCAGTAGGAAGGTTGGCACCTCGTCGCGGCCGAGCCGCCCGAAGCCCTGGACCGAACCGGGGTGCATGGCGACCCGTGCGATCTCCAACTCGCCGAGACCCTCGAGCGCTTCCCTGACCTGTTCCGACGCCCAGCCGCCGATGGCCCCGGCGATCACCACGACCTCGGAACGAACAAGCTGACCTTCGACCACATCGCGTAGTCGCCGCGGATCCTCGCTCACGATGCCGACCCGATTGACATCGGCGCCCGCGTCACGGGCGGCGGCGGCCAATGCATAGGAGTTCACGTCGTACACCTGGCCGGGGCCGGGCGTGCGATCGATGTCGATCAGCTCGCCGCCGATGGAGATCACCGAGAGCCGGGGCCGCGGATGCACGAGCACCTTGTCCTGGCCGACGGCCGCGAGCAGCCCGACCTGCGCCGCACCGATGATGGTTCCCGCGCGCACCGCGACATCGCCCGGCTGCACATCGTCGCCGATTCGCCGCACGTAGTCGCCGGAGCGCACCGGCTCGTACACCTTGATCCTGGCCCGGCCGCCATCGGTGAAGTCCAGCGGCAGAACGGCATCCGCCAAAGTCGGCAGCGGCGCACCGGTATCGACGCGAACGGTCTGGCGCGGTTGCAGCCTGCTCGGCTGCTTGGAACCGGCGACCACCTCGCCGACCACCGGCAAGGTGAGATCGACCAACTCACCGTCTTCATTGCGGATATCGGAACCGGCGGCGGCCACATCGACGCTGCGCACCGCGTAGCCGTCGATCGCGGCCTGATCGAATCCGGGCAGCGGCCGCTCGGTGACGATGTCCTCGGCACACAGCAGGCCCTGGGCCTCGGAGATCGCGACCCGGACCGGGCGGGGCGCGACCGCCGCGGCGGTCACCTTGATCTGCTGATCCTCAACCGAGCGCATCCAGCCCTTCCTGATCTCTTCGCACCCAACCCGGATTCCGCATCAGCGCAACTGGGTTCGGTGCGCCCGATGGTGAACCATCATTCGTACCCGACGGTCCACTATCGGCGAAACCCGACGCCCACCCGCGTTAGTCGTACGTTGTCAGCTGCGGATCCCAATCCGAGCTCAGCCGATGCTGCAGCCACTCCCGCAAGGCGGGGCCGTATTCCTCTCGTTCCAAAGCGAAATCGACCGCAGCACGAAGATAACCGCCCGGGTTGCCCAAATCGTGGCGCGACCCACGGTGCACCACCACATGGACCGGATGGCCCTCCTCGATGAGCAGCGCGATCGCGTCGGTGAGTTGCAATTCACCACCCGCGCCCGGCGTAATCCGGCGCAGCGCGTCGAAAATGGCGCGGTCCAACAGATATCGGCCCGCGGCCGCGAAGGTGGAGGGCGCGTCGGCGAGGGCAGGCTTCTCCACCATGCCGTTGACGCGCAGCACATTCGGGTTCACGGCGTCGGGCACCGGCGCGACATCGAAGACGCCGTAGGCGCTGACCTCGTCTTTCGGCACATCGATGGCACAGAGCACGGTGCCGCCGCGCTTGCGGCGCACCCGGCTCATCACGTCGAGCACACCGCACGGCAGCACCAGGTCGTCGGGCAGCAGCACGGCGATGGCGTCCTCGTCGTCATCGAGGACGCGCTCGGCTTGCGCGACCGCGTGACCGAGACCGAGCGGTTCCTCCTGCACGACAGAAGTGACATCGAGCAGACCCGGCGCCTTGCGCACCTTCTCCAACAGGTGGAACTTGCCGCGCTCTTCCAGCGTGCTCTCGAGCAGCAGGTCCTCGACGAAGTGCGCGACAACGCCGTCTTTGCCCGGCGAAGTCACGATCACCAGCCGGTCCGCGCCGGAGTCGGCGGCCTCGGCCGCCACCAACTCGATGCCGGGGGTGTCGACTACCGGCAGCAATTCCTTGGGCACTGTCTTGGTCGCAGGCAGGAACCGCGTCCCCAGGCCGGCCGCGGGTACCACGGCCGTGCGGAAACACGCCACCACCGCGTCATTCGCCGGCTGTCCGGCCGTCTTATCCGGCACTGCTGTCATACGCCTACCCTATCCATCCGTCACAGCGACCCAGCGCCCGTCGGGCACAGCACCGAATACGGCCGTCGGGCCGATCCGGGTCCCGGTGAGCTTAAGGTGATCACCGTGGAGATGCCCGGTCAGCGTGACAAACATGCGTGGCGCGCCGAAATCAGCGCTCGACGGGCCGCGATGACAACCGCTGACCAGCAGGCAGAAGCGCGCGCGCTGGCCGCGACCGCCGCGCGGCTCGAGCTGCCCGACTGGGTGTGCGCCTATGTGCCGGTGCGCGGGGAACCCGGTTCGACGGCGCTGCTGGATGCCATGCGCGCCGCGGGAGCCAGGGTGCTGCTGCCGGTCACCGGCCCCCTCGGGCCGCTGAGCTGGGCCGAATACACCGGCGTCGAGGGCCTTCGACCCGCGCGGTTCGGACTGCTCGAGCCGTCCGGCGAGGTGCTGTCCACCGCCGCCGTCGGCAGGGCCGGACTGATCCTGGTGCCCGCGCTCGCGGTCGACCGCCGCGGTGTGCGTCTCGGGCGGGGCGCGGGCTACTACGACCGCACGCTGGCCGTGGCCGATCCGGCCGCGCGCCTGGTCGCGGTGGTCCGTGACGACGAGCTCGTCGACCGGCTCCCCGAGGAGCCGCACGATCTGCGCATGGGCTGGGCGCTCACACCGCTGGGCGGCCTGCAACAACTCGGTGTGGAACAGGGCACGGAATGAAACACCGATTAGCGGCGTTGGCAGTGTCGGCTGTAGAGTGCCAGATTGACGAACCCTGCGGAGGATCCTGTGCCAACTTATTCGTACGCGTGCACCCAGTGTGACAACCGCTTCGACGTCGTTCAGTCCTTCACCGATGAGGCGCTGAGCGTCTGCCCGGAGTGCTCTGGCAAGCTGCGCAAGCTGTTCAATTCGGTCGGCATTGTGTTCAAGGGCAGCGGCTTCTACCGCACCGACAGCCGCGGCGGCGCCTCGACGGCGAGCGAGCCCGCGAAGTCGGACAACAGTTCGAGCAGCTCGACAAGTTCGGATTCGAGCTCCTCCAGCAGCGCGTCCACACCCACGAGCACGGCCGTCGCCAGCTGAGTCATCCCCAGCCGCTCGCTGTCCACAGGTAGCCGTTTCAGCGGCCGAGCAGGTGTGATTGTGGCCATAGGATCCGGCCATGACTCGATCACTCGGCGATCTGGGCCGCGATGGCGCACTGCGTTTCGCGCTGTGGAATCGACCACCGTGGGCCGATGGCCTGCTGGCACGGCGATTGCTGGCGGCCGTTCTCACCGCACTCGCCGCCGCACTCTTCATCCGGGGTGATCCGGGCGCCGAGCGCACCCGGATCGTGGTCGCGGGCCGCGACCTGCCGCCCGGCCATCTCATCCAGGCCGACGACCTGCGCTCGGCCGCTCGCGAATCGGGCGCCCTGCCGACGGGCGTCGTCACCGACGGCACCGCTCTTGTCGGTGCGACGCTCACCGCGGCCATGCGCACCGGCGAGATATTCACCGATCTGCGCATTGTCGGCCCACGCTTGGCCGCTGTGGCCACCGGAGGGCGCGACGCCAGGATTGTGCCCATCCGCCTGGCCGACACCGCGGTCGCGGAGATCCTGCGCGCCGGTGATCGGGTCGATGTCGTCGGCGCCGAGGAACAGACCGGTCCTGCGGCTCGCCCGGCGCGGACCCTCGCGACCGATGCCGCGGTGGTTCTGGTCTCCGGCCCCGGCGATCGACGTGGCAGCCAGGAACGGATCGTGCTGGTCGCGATGGACGCCGAGCGCGCCACCACCGTCGCGGCAGCCTCGCTGCGGACCGCACTTACTGTTGTCTTCCATTGACAGAATGTTCGCCAAACATTTGCCATGAACGTCGGCTAGCATCGGTCGGACCGGCTGCCCACACCGCCGAGCGTGACTGGAAAACTCCCCATCCGAAGAGGAGATATCGGCAATGCTCAAGGGTTTCAAGGACTTCTTATTCCGCGGAAATGTCATAGACCTGGCCATAGCCGTGGTGATCGGTACCGCATTCGTCGCGGTCGTCACCGCGTTCACCAATGGCATCATCAACCCGATATTGGCCGTATTCGGTGGCGACAATGAGATCGGCCTCGGTTTCCGGCTGGTAGCCGACAAGCCCGCGACCTTTGTGCAAGTCGGTCCGATCATCACCGCGGCTCTCAATTTCCTGATCATCGCGACGGTGCTGTACTTCGTGCTCGTGTTGCCCGCCATGCACGCCAAGAAGCGCCTGGGTTCCAGCGAGGCGGATCTGACCGATTCCGACGTGCTGCGTCAGATCCGCGACCTGCTCGCGGAGGGCCGGGCCAGCGCGGGCGGCAAGCACGAGTTCTGAACCGAATTCAGTTCCGCGGGAACGCAAACGGGCCCGTCGTGATGGCGACGGGCCCGTTCGTGTGTGCGGAGTTGGTGACTCCTATATTCAGCCGAGGCTGAACGGCCTGCCCCACAACGTCACCCAGGTGATGACGCTGTCGGTCTCGACCTCGACGCTGATGAACGACCGCGCTTGCGCGTAACCGGCACAGCCGTTCAGGCCGATGGTCTCATCAGCCCAGGTGACCGAGCCGCTGCTGCCCTTGAAGCGATTGCGCTTCTTGTGCGATTCATTGCCGAAGTCGTCGGCCACTTCCTGGTCCAGAACGTAGAACGACTGCGACTGACCCGGACCGAGCGTCAGATTGCCGCCGCTGTTCGCGCCGACGCCGCCGGTGACGGTGTCGCCGCTCCAGTCGGCCGTGCCTTCGACACCACCGGAGGCGCCGCCGCCCGCGATGTTCACCTGACAGCCGACGGTGTAGCCCGGGAAGATCTTGCCGCCGGCCTCATCGGACACCTCGACCTGGGCGCTACCGGAGACCCACGCATTGCGATGCAGCGGCGTAGATCCCATGGACGGGTTGATGTTGGCAGACTCGCCGACCAGGCGGATCGTCACGACGGTGCCGTCGGACAGCGTCTTGGAGATCTCACCTCCCGGCAACGGAACGAAGGTATCGGCTTGCGCAGCTCCGGTGGACAACAGACCGAGGGCGATGGTTGTCGCGGCACCGACACCCGCCACCTTGGCCATGTTTTTACGGTTGATCATTGGTTTCCCTCGAGGATTGAGTTCGCTTCAGCGAGAAGAGTTTTCGTTGGATTCGACAGACGTCAGCCGATGCTGAACGGCGCACCGTAGAGGGTGGTCTTCGAGTAGTGGTCACCGATGATCTCCACGACCGTGTAGGAACGCGCTTGCGCATAACCCGCACAGCCCTGGATCTCGATTTCGGCATCCTGATACTCGACGGAATAGACGCCTGGTTTGAGAACGTCCTTCGAATCGATCGAAACGAACTTGACATCACCGGGGCCCAGGTTGAGGCCGATCGAACCGCCGAGGCTGCCACCGTCGAGGCTGATGCCGCCGGAGACACCGGCGGAGATCGCGTTGTCGGCGATGCTGACCTGGCAACCGACGATGTAGCCGGTGGTGAGTGCCGAAACACCATGTGTCGAGGAGTTATTGGTGCCCGGAGCGTTGGTTGCGCCATTGGTGGGGCCAACCACCCCCTCCGGGGTGACCGAGATATCGGCGATGGCGTTGCCCGATACCCAGACGACGCGACCAGCGCCGTTGGCGGCCAACGATGGTGAAATGAGCGCGCGCTCGGCTGTGTGCATGATGGTCACGCCCGGACCGAACTTCTGGCCGTCCGGCAACGGCACAAAAGTATCGGCGTTGGCAGCGCCGCTCGACAGGAGTCCCATAGCCACAGTTGCGGTGGCGGCGGCGCCCGCTATACGGACACCGCGACGCAACAGGGCGGGGTGGTTGTTAGTCATACTTCCCCTCATCAGGTTCTAGCGGTCGGTCTCGGGATTTGCCGAGGCCGAAAAAAACTCCCTTTCAGGTCAGCCGAGCATGGCGGATTGGACTGTCCACCATGGGAACTGCCGACCATCTCGTTGATGAACGATCTTGGGGTTCCAATGTTATTTGTTTCCGTCACTTCTCTCAGGAAATTCGCCCAAGTGACGCCGCACCGGTCCGTTGCCCGATACGATCGGCGATCATGTTGGGCACCAAGGGGTCTGGACAGCAAAAACGGGGGGGGGGGGGTGCGGCATCGACCGCTCGAGGGGTGGGGGGGGGGGGGCCGCGGGTTTAGCCCGCCGCGCGCGGCCCGCGCCGACTTCCTTGATGGCCTCGGCCAATTCCATGCCCTTGATGTTCTTGACGACGTATCCGCTCGCGCCGGCGAGAATCGCGTCGA
>NZ_JBHVDF010000010.1:296688-306274 GCF_042802915.1 Nocardia sp. NPDC057440 | reverse complement strand
CAACGGGGGGCGCTCTAAAACCGCCCCCGGGGGGGGGGGGGCCGCCACCACCCCAATTTCAGCGCAACCGCCCACCCCCCCCCACCCCCCGGTCTGCGGCGGGTTCGAAACCAATGGTCCGGCCGAAACGGCTCAGGCGTCGTCCAGTAGCTCGGCGGTGACGGCCGATTCGGTGTCGGGCACGCCCAAATCCTTGGCGCGCCGGTCGGCCATCGACAGCAGACGCCGAATCCGGCCCGCCACAGCATCTTTCGTCATCGGCGGGTCGGCCAGCTGGCCGAGCTCCTCCAGCGACGCCTGACGATGCTGAACGCGCAGCTTGCCCGCGGCCGCGAGATGGTCGGGCACTTCGTCGCCGAGGATGTCCAGCGCGCGTTCCACTCTGGCCGCGGCGGCGACCGCGGCGCGAGCCGAGCGGCGCAGGTTCGCGTCGTCGAAGTTGGCCAGCCGGTTCGCGGTGGCACGCACCTCGCGGCGCATCCTGCGCTCCTCCCAGGTGAGCCTGGTGTCCTGCGCACCCATCCTGGTCAGCAGCGCGCCGATCGCCTCGCCGTCGCGGACGACGACCCGATCGGTGCCACGCACCTCGCGCGCCTTCGCCGTGATGCCGAGCCGCCGTGCGGCGCCGACCAACGCCAGTGCCGCCTCCGGACCGGGGCAGCTGACCTCCAGCGCCGACGAACGACCCGGCTCGGTGAGCGAGCCGTGCGCGAGAAACGCTCCGCGCCAAGCCGCTTCGGCATCGCCGATGCTGCCGCCGACCACCTGGGCAGGCAGGCCGCGCACCGGACGCCCGCGCACGTCGAGCAGCCCGGTCTGCCTGGCCAGCGCCTCGCCCTCCTTGGACACTCGCACCACATAGCGCGAGGTCTTGCGCAGACCACCCGCACCGAGCACGTGCACATCGGAGCCGTAGCCGTATAGCTCGAAGATCTCCCTGCGCAACCTGCGCGCAATGGAACCCATGTCCACCTCGGCCTCGACGATCACCCGCCCGCCGACGATGTGCAGGCCGCCCGCAAACCGCAGCAGCGCCGACAGTTCCGCCTTGCGAGAACTCACCTGTGACACCGTGAGCCTGCTCAGCTCGTCCTTCACTTCGGCTGTCATCGCCACGAGACGCGCTCCTTTCCACCCAACCCGGAACGCACATCCTGACCCATGTGACGTCCCTCGACTCGAAGCCCTGCCATGTGTGGCCGAGGTTGCCGGATCAGCTGATCCAGTGCGGCGGCAAGCTTTCCGGGGTGATGCCGGTCCGTTCCCGCTTCGGCGACATCGGAGAAGGTTACTCGCGCCCGCAATTGTTCGGCAGCCCTGGCCACATGTTCTCTTTCGCGACCTTCCGGCACGGACCCGGAATCGACCAGTACCTCGTCGACCACGAATTCCGGTGCGTGCTGGGACAATACATGCAGGTGCCGTTCGGCGGAGAACCCCGCCGTCTCGCCCGGCTCGGCGGCGAGATTGAGCACAAGCACCTTTCTGGCTCTGGTGTACACCAGCGCGTCGCGCAATTCGGGCACGAGCACGTGCGGAATCACACTGGTGAACCACGATCCGGGGCCGAGCACAACAACATCCGCGTGCTCGATGGCCGAGGTCGCCTCCTGGCTCGCGGGCGGATCCGACGGTATCAGCCGCACCCGCCGCACCTTACCCGGTGTCGTCGCGATGGCAACCTGTCCGCGAATACAGCGGCTCACTCGCGGATCTGCTTCCAGCCCAGAGACATCCGCTTCGATGTCGAGTGCGATGGGCGACATCGGCAGCACTCTGCCGGTGACCCGCAACATCTTCGCGACCTCGTCGAGCGCGGCCACCGGATCACCGAGCACCTCGGTGAGACCGGCCAGTATCAGGTTTCCGACCGAATGCCCGGCCAGTGCGCCGGTGCCGCCGAACCGATGCTGGATGGTCCGGGTCAAGACGTCGTCGCTGTCGGCGGCTAGTGCGGCAAGCGCCATCCGCAGGTCACCCGGGGGCGGTACGCCTAGTTCCGCGCGTAGTCGGCCCGAGGAGCCGCCGTCGTCGGCGACGGTCACCACCGCGCAGATCTTCGTGGTCAGCCGTCGCACGGCCGTCAGCGTCGCATACAGGCCGTGCCCGCCACCCAGAGCAACGATGGCAGGATTCGATTCCCACCCGGTCATTCGCGCCCCAGATCCCGATGCACGATCCGCACGACGTCGGCGGATTCACCGGTCTCCGCGCTCATCAGCTCGCCCAGCGCTTCCGCAATTGCCACACTGCGGTGCTTACCTCCGGTGCAGCCCACTGCCACCGTCATGTATCGCTTCCCCTCTTGGCGGTAACCATTCGTCGTCAGGTCGACCAGGTGGTGGCAGGTGCGCAGATAGTCGTCCGCGCCGGGGCGCGACAGCACGTACTCGCTGACCACGGTCTCCTGTCCCGAATGTTCCCGAAGTTCCGGTATCCAATGTGGATTAGGTAGAAAACGCACATCCAACACCATGTCCGCGTCCAGTGGAACCCCGTACTTGAACCCGAAGGATTGCACGGTCACCTGCAGCGCGGTGGGCGCGCCGCCACCGTAGGCCTCCTCCAGCTTGCGATGCAATTGGTGGACCGACAGTTCGGTGGTGTCGATGACGAGGTCGGCGGCGGTTTTCACGGTGGAAAGGCGGACCCGTTCCGCGGCGATGCCCGCCGAAAGGGTGCCATCGGTGCTTTCGCTCTGCAGCGGGTGGCGTCTGCGGGCGAAACCGAAGCGCCGGATCAACACGTCATCGGAGGCCTCGAGGAACAGTACTCGCGTCCGCACGCCGCGGGCCCGCAGCTGCTCGGTGACGACGGAGAGATCACCGGTGAAGAATCGGCTTCGCACGTCCATGACCAGGGCCAGCCTGCGGATCGGCGGATCGGCCGAGGCGCCCAGCTCGACCATCCGCCCGATCAGCTCGGGCGGCAGGTTGTCCGCTACGTACCAGCCGAGATCCTCGAGCACCCGGGCCGCGGTGCCGCGTCCCGCACCGGAAAGGCCCGTCACGATGACGGCCTCGACCTCCCGTAAACCCCCGTCGACCGGCGTGACAGCATCCACCGGGCCGGCCCGCCCAGCGGTCGGCCGCGGACTGCCCGCACTGTTGTTCGATTCGACGCGTGTCATGTCCTACCGGATCTGTTTCAGGTGCCTGTCGATCATCCCGCACCGCTTCGGGTATCGGGCGCAGACACACAACGTAGGCGGCACGGAACTTCCGGCGGTTCCGGGGACGCCGTTCCTTACTACTCCTCTCGAAGCGCTGCCAGCACCGCTTTGGCAGTCGCCACGCCGATGCCGGGCACTTCCGTGATCTCCTCGACCGTCGCTTCCTTCAACTTGGCCACCGAACCGAAGTGGGTAACCAGCGCGGTCCGCCGCGCCGCGCCGAGGCCACGCACCGAGTCGAGGGCCGAGGCGGTCATCCGCCGCGAACGCTTGCTGCGATGGAAAGTGATCGCGAATCGGTGCGCCTCGTCGCGGACTCGCTGCAACAGATACAGCGACTCACTGGTGCGCGGCATGATCACCGGGTCGCTCTCCCCCGGCACCCACACCTCCTCCAGCCGCTTGGCAAGACCGATCACCGCGACATCGGTGATGCCGAGCTCGTCGAGCACCTCGGCCGCGGCGGCGACCTGAGGTGCACCGCCGTCGACGACGTAGAGGTTCGGCGGGTAGGCGAACTTCTTCGGGCGTCCGGTGCGTGGATCGATGCCGGGTCGCGAGGTGAGTTCGGCGTCCTCGGAATCGAAGTCGATGACTGTCGTTTCCACATCGACGACCGCGCCGGACCCGGTGACCTCCCGTCCGGCGCGTTCCGCGACGGCGACGACGCCCGGCGGGCCGTCCAGTTCGCTGCGCTCGGCGGCGTCACGGTCGCGGCGTAACTTGAGAAACCTGCGACGGGTCACCTCGGCGATGCTGCCGACGTCATCCGAGCGGCCTTCGCCCGCGGCCTCCTTGATCGCATAGTGGCGGTATTCGGACTTGCGGGGCAGGCCGTCCTCGAAGACCACCAGCGAGGCCACCACATCGGTGCCCTGTACATGGCTGATATCCACACATTCGATGCGCAGCGGCGCGCTGTCGAGATCGAGGGCGTCCTGAATATCTTGCAGGGCTTGCGATCTCGACGTCAGATCGCCTGCGCGCTTGAGCTTGTGCTGAGCCAGCGCCTCCATCGCGTTGCGCTGCACCGTCTCGGCGAGCGCCTTCTTGTCCCCGCGCTGCGGCACCCGCAGCTGCACCGCCGATCCGCGCAGCCTGCTCAGCCATTCCTGGATCTGCTCGGCGTCGGCAGGCAATTGCGGGACCAGCACCTCGCGCGGCACCACATTCGCGGGCTGCTCGTCCTCGCCCTGTTCGACCTGCTCGCCGTAGAACTGGGTGAGGAACTGCTCCACCAGGGCCGCCATTTCGCCCCCGGCCTCCGGTACGTCGATGGCGTCGCCGGATTTGTCGACCACCCAGCCGCGCTGGCCGCGGACCCGGCCGTCGCGAACGTGGAAGATCTGCACCGCCGCCTCCAATTCGTCGGTGGCGAAGGCGATCACGTCGGCGTCGGTGCCGGTGCCGAGCACGACGGCCTGCTTCTCGAGTGCCCTGCGCAGCGCCTGGACGTCGTCACGCAGCCGGGCGGCGGTCTCGAAATCGAGCTCTTCGGCGGCGTCGAGCATGCGGCGTTCCAGTTGGCGCACCATGCGGTCGGTGCGCCCGGCCAGGAAGTCGCAGAAGTCGTCGACGATGTCGCGGTGCTCCTCGGCGCTCACCCTGCCGATGCACGGCGCCGCGCATTTGTCGATATAGCCGAGCAGGCAGGGGCGGCCGATCTGGTTGTGCCGCTTGAAGACTCCGTTGGAGCAGGTCCGCGCCGGGAACACGCGCAGCAGTAGGTCGAGGGTCTCGCGGATCGCCCATGCGTGCGCATACGGGCCGAAGTACCGCACCCCCTTACGGCGCGCACCGCGATAGACGAACAGCCGCGGGTACTCCTCGTCGAGCGTGACCGCCAGCACCGGATACGACTTATCGTCGCGGTAGCGGACGTTGAAACGCGGATCGAATTCCTTGATCCAGTTGTATTCCAGCTGCAGCGCTTCGACCTCGGTGGAGACGACCGTCCACTCCACGCTCGCGGCGGTGGTGACCATCTGCCGCGTCCGTGGGTGTAGCGAAGCCACATCGGCGAAGTACGAGTTCAGCCTGCTGCGCAGGCTCTTGGCCTTACCGACGTAGATGACCCGCCCGTAGGAGTCCCGGAACTTGTACACACCGGGTTCGACGGGAATCGTGCCGGGCGCGGGCCGGTACGTCGCTGGATCTGCCACCCATCAAGCCTATCGAGCGGGTCCGACAGGCCGATCGGGGCTGACGCTCACCGGCGCCGCGGCACCCTGCGGGACAGGGACGGGCCGGTCAGGCCGTCGTGCGGAAGAACCATCCTGTCGATGCGGAGTGGAACAGCAGCGCGACGATCACGGCAGCGCCTGCGATGACCGCGAGGACCGGCAGGATGCCCACCTGAGACGGTAGCCCGGAGATGATCGTGAAGAGCCCGATGAAGATCTGCACACTCGCCAGAATCACGGCGGTCACCCAGACCCAGAGTTCCCTGAGCCCGAAGATCAAGACGTTGGCGGCGAGCACCCAGCTGGCAAAGAACTCGGCCGAACTAGCACTTGCGGATTCGACATTGTCGAGCAGGCCGAGCACGAAATGCCCGAGGGTAAAAGCCACCAGGAACCCCGCCCCCAGCCGCACCCTGCGCACCGCATCGGGCATGTTCGACGTGACGACGGCGAATCGGAAGAAATGACGGACCGTGGTGCTGGTATCGACCATTCGGCGGACCTTGGACAAATCCACGACTGCCGGAACGATTTTCGGGTCGTCCACGACAGCAACATTCGAAACCACGATCACTCCTCGTCGAGCTTTACGCCACGTCCTCACAGACGCGCAAATCGGACGCTATCGGAACGATCGGCCTGCTTACAATCGAGTAAGTACCCTTATGACGAGGGCCACAACAACATTCAGTGGGCGGTTCGCTGTGACCAACGAGACATATTCCCACGCCAGAGCCGGTGACCTTCCGCGCCGAACAACCGCGCGAACTCTTCGCTCAGCGCGCAGGAAGCGAGACACCCACGACAAACCAGGCTTGCGACACGGGCCGCCGAAGCAGCCAGGCAACAACAGAGCAAACACCCGCGGAGTAGAGGACCGCCACTATCCAGAGCACGGGCGGAATGACATCGCTGCGCGCCCATACGCAGACCACAACCTGCAGAACTGCCAGCACGATCGCAGTGCGCCCCGTCCACTGCCACCGACTGGCGAATGCGCAGGCGACAAGCCCCAATATCCCACCGAAGACGAATTGGATCGAGGCCGCCCGCGCCGCGTCGGCACCGATGGTCGACCCCATGATCGCCGGATAGGCGATTCCGAATACCGCCATGCCCCACGCGGCTTCCCGCGCCTCGCGGACCTGCGTGGGCATGCCGCCCAGCATCCGGGCGGCCACCGCGATGGCATGATTCTCCGCAGCAGGGTCCGCGTACACGGCGCTCCCCCATTTCAACGAGGAAACCAGCGAACCCCCGACGGGCCCGCAGATCGCACCGTAATTCGGCGCGGCGGCCCGGACGACGCGATCTCTCATCACTGTGACACAGGGCACAATCGAACGGTACTGCTATCGCACGCTGGCGTGGCGCTCGCGATTCGATCGAGCGATCAGCCGAGTTCGTACTGCTCGAGAACTCGCAGCAGCGCGTCCGGACGTTCCGCCGTCGGCATGGGGTCGACGAGGGCGAAGCGGCACCCGAGGGCGGTCGCGCCGCCATCGACCTCCGCGCTGTCACCGACCATCAGCGCCGACTCAGCGGGCACACCGAGCTCCGCTAGCGCGGCCCGGAAGATACGTGGATCCGGTTTGACCGAACCGACCTCGAAGGACAACACGAAGCTGTCGACCAACCGGTCCCAGCCCCTTGCCGCAAAGGCAGGGCGCACGTCGAACGCGATATTGCTGACCAGGCAGACCGGAATACGCTGCGCCGCAAGCATTTTCAAAACATCCTCGGTATCGGGATACGGAGTCCACGACATCGGGTCGACGAGCCTGCCGTACAAGCGCTCCGATTGCCGCACCGTCGGCACCCCGAATTGCCGCAGCACCTCGAGGTAGGCCCTTCGATGCTGCGGTGGATCCAGATCCCTTTGCTCCCAGGCGATCTGGCCTTCGGCGTCGAACCGCACGGACTGCCCGACCGGCGCTGTCATGCGCCGCATGATCTCGGCCGTTTCGTGCACATCGAACGGCTGCCCGTCCTCACCGATCAGATCATCGGCCCAGGATTGGTCATCCTCCAGCCGAAACAGCGTCCCGGAAAAGTCGAAGAGCACCGCCGCTACCGTCACCGAGCCAGCCTACCGGCCGGTGACCGGCCCCTCATGACCTTCCCAGTGGCGGGGAAAACCGCGCTGTGGGCGGCGGCGGAGCGATACAGTCCGTGAATGCGCGTGCGACACATCTGGACCGGGGCCGGCGCGGCCCTGGTCCTCACGGTGGGACTGGTGACAGGTTGTTCGTCCGACAGCGACAAGGCCACGGCATGTGCCAGTGTGCCGAACGGGACGCCGGTGGCGGCCGTCCCGGCCGCGTCGGGTGCCACCACCACACAGAACATCAGCACCAACCCTGAGAGCGCGTCCGCTTATCGCAGCAATATGACCGCGGTCCGGACCAGCTCGTACGCCGTGGCCACGGCGAATCCGCTCGCGACCGAGGCGGCCTGCAAGGTACTGAACAATGGGGGCACCGCGGCCGACGCACTGATCACCGCACAAACAGTGCTCGGTTTGGTCGAGCCTCAGTCGTCCGGAATCGGCGGCGGCTCGTTCATGCTCTACTACGACGCGGCGGCCAAAACCGTCGATGCCTACGACGGGCGCGAGGTCGCCCCCGCCGCCGCGACCGAGAACTACCTGCGCTGGGTCAGCGACACCGACCGGACCGAACCCAAGCCGAACACCCGCGCCAGCGGTCGCTCCATCGGCGTCCCCGGTGTGCTGCGCATGCTGGAGCTCGCACATCAGGAACACGGTAAGACCGGTTGGCGCGAGCTGTTCGATCCCGCGGTGTCGTTGGCCGATCAAGGGTTCTCGATCAGCCCGCGGCTGGCTGGGCAGATCGCTGATTCGGCCAAGGATCTCGCTCTCGACGAGGCCTCGAAGGCGTACTTCCTCAACCCTGATGGTTCCGCCAAACCCGCGGGCACCAACCTGGCGAACCCCGCGATGGCGAAAGCGTTGGGCGCCATCGCCTCCGAGGGTGCGCAGGCGTTCTACACCGGTGCCATCGCCCGCGACATCGTCGACGCGGCCGCTTCGACGGCGGGCGGCCGCACTCCCGGCCTGATCACCACGAGCGACCTGGCCGGGTACCAGCCCAAGAAGCGGACCGCGTTGTGCACCGGTTACCGCACCCACGAGATCTGTGGAATGCCGGCCCCGTCCTCCGGCGGCATCGCCGTCGCCGCCACACTCGGCATACTGGAGAACTTCGACCTGGCCGCGCTGCGACCGGACACTATCGATCACAACGGTGGCAAGCCCAAGGCCGAGGCGGTGCACCTCGTCTCCGAGGCGGAGCGGCTCGCCTACGCCGACCGCAACAAGTACGTGGCCGACACGGATTTCATTCCGCTGCCGGGCAATTCACCGCAGACGCTGCTGAACAGGGACTATCTGAAGCAGCGTTCCTCGCTCATCAACCCCGGCCGCAGCATGGGCACCGCGCAACCGGGTGATTTCGGCCCTGTCCCGGTCGGCGTCGGCCCGCAACCGCCCGAGCACGGCACCAGCCACATCTCGGTGGTCGACAAGTACGGCAATGCCGCCTCGATGACGACGACGGTGGAGTCCGCGTTCGGCTCGTTCCATCTGGTCGACGGATTCGTTCTCAATAACCAGCTCACCGACTTCTCCGCCGATCCGCTCGGTACCGATGGAGCGCCGGTGGCCAACCGTGTGCAGCCGAACAAGCGCCCGCGCAGTTCGATGAGTCCCACCCTGGTCTTCGATCGCGGCGCCGACGGCACCCGTGGCGAGCTCACCCAGGTGATCGGCTCCCCCGGTGGTTCGGTGATCATCCAGTTCGTGCTGAAGTCCCTCATCGGCGTGCTGGATTGGGGCCTCGACCCGCAGCAGGCAGTCTCCGGTGTCGACTTCGGCGCGGCCAACACCCCGGCGACCAACGTCGGCGGCGAACACCCTGCCATCAACGCCACCGACAACGGCGATCACGACCCACTGGTGCTCCGCCTCCGTGAACTCGGTCACCAGGTCTCGGTCGCTCCCCAGATCAGCGGCCTGAGCGCCCTGCAGCGCGACGGGACGACCGGCTGGATCGGCGGCGCGGACCCCCGCCGCGAGGGCGCTGTCCTCGGCGACACGCACTGACCGCCCGGTGTGGGGGGGGGGGGGGGGCGCGGGCCGGGGGGGGGCGCCCGCGCGGGGGGGGGGCGAGCGGCGCCCCGCCGGGGGGGGGGGGGGGCGCGCGGGCGGGCG
>NZ_JBHVDF010000010.1:235086-296678 GCF_042802915.1 Nocardia sp. NPDC057440 | reverse complement strand
CGCGCTAGGGCACCCCGGGCTGGAGGGGCGGCGCGCCCCCCGGCCGCGGGGGCGCTGACCGCGCCGCCCCCCACTCCCCGCCGGGTGACGCCGCCGGGATGTCATCCCGGCTCGGACACCAGCCTTCGGTGGCATCACAGTCCACCAGCCCGGCCGGGGGCACAGCGTCCGTGCGCCACTGATCGGCCATCCACCCGCCTTCCCGTGATTCCCGGCCGACTAGGGACGCTCACGCGGTGTGCCGCAATGACGTGCCACTCACCAACACGGCCGACCGGCAGGACGGCGAGTTGAGGTGGTGGGCAGTGCTATTCGGCGGTGGTGGTGTACTTCAATCCGAGCTCGCGGAGCCGATCCAGAGCCCGCGCCGCGTGCTCTTTGTCATTGGAGCGGATGGCGAGCAGCGGGACGTAGTCGTCGTCGATCAGTTCGAGGCGGGCCCAGGACTTTCGATCCTGGAAGGAAACACCACGGATGTGCTCCCAGGGGAACACGGTGTCGCCGAGGATGTTTCGGACCGCGACGCCGCGCGCGCCTGCGCGCAGGCGGGGCCTGGTCAGCAGCAGCACCGCGGCGGCGGCGAGCAGGCCGATGCCCATCATCGCCAACTGGTCGGCCAGGCGGAAGTTGACGCCGGTCGAGCCGGTGCGCAGCCAGATGCCGCCTGCTATGAAGAACGCGGCGAGCAGCGCCGCGACAATCCAGGCGGTGCGGACCGCGCGACGCGGGCGCACTTCGAGTTCCCACTCGGCGGGGTCGCCCTGTCCCGCGGCCGAATCGGCGGGCGCGCCCGCCCCGGTGCCGGGCTTCCTTCGCCAGATCCGGACGACTGGCATCGGTCTACGCGGACTGACGCAGGGTGCGCAAGGTCAGCGCGGCGTCGAGCGCTGCCGCGGCGGCCTGTTCACCCTTGTTCTCGGCAGATCCGGGAAGCCCGGCCCTGTCCAGGGCCTGTTCCTCGTTGTTGGTGGTCAGCACACCGTTGGCGACGGGCTTGCCCGCGTCCAGCGAGACCCGGGTCAGACCGGCGGTCACCGCATCACAGACATACTCGAAATGCGGTGTGCCACCGCGGATCACCACACCGAGGGCGACGACCGCGTCATGCGTGCGGGCCAGCTCCTGCGCGACCACCGGCAGCTCCATCGCACCCGCGCACCGCACCACCGTCACCTGCGAGACGCCGGCTTCCTTCGCCACCCGTTCCGCGTTCGCGACCAGCGTGTCGCAGATCTGGGTGTGCCAGCGCGACGCGACGATGCCGAGCTTGAGCTCCTTGGCATCCTCGAGCGCGAATGTCGGTACGCCGGTACCGCTCATCGAAGTCCGCCCTTCCGGATCTCGTCGACTGTGTGCATCACTGTGCGGTCTCGCCGAGGTCGAGCTCGTCGAGGCCGATCAGGTCGTGGCCCATCCGGTCCCGCTTGGTCCGCAGGTACCGCAGGTTTTCCGCGTTGGCGCGCAACGGCATCGGGACCCGATCGGTGATCTTCAGCCCATAGCCGTCCAAGCCGACGCGCTTGGCCGGATTGTTGGTGAGCAATCGCATCGATCGGATGCCGAGGTCGACCAGGATCTGCGCGCCGGTGCCGTAATCGCGCGCATCCGCGGGCAATCCGAGCTCCAGGTTCGCATCGACGGTGTCGTGACCGGAGTCCTGCAGCTGGTAGGCCTGCAGCTTGTGCATCAGACCGATGCCACGGCCCTCGTGCCCGCGCATGTACAGCACCACGCCGCGACCCTCCTGGGCCACCATCTCCAGCGCGGCGTCGAGCTGCGGACCGCAGTCGCACCGCAGCGAACCGAACACGTCACCGGTGAGGCATTCCGAATGCACCCGCACCAGCACGTCCTCGCCGTCGGAGATGTCGCCGCGCACCAGCGCGACATGCTCCACCTCGTCATAGATGCTCTGGTAGCCGACGGCCATGAATTCGCCGTGCGCCGTGGGGATCCGCGCCTCGGCGACCCGCACCACATGCTTCTCGTGCTTACGCCGCCAGGCGATCATGTCGGCGATCGAGATCAGCGCCAGATCGTGCTCGTCCGCGAAGACGCGCAGCTCCTCGGTGCGGGCCATGTGGCCCTCGTCCTTCTGGCTGACGATCTCGCAGATCACACCGGCCGGACGCAGACCAGCCATCCGAGACAGATCCACCGCGGCCTCGGTGTGGCCGGGGCGACGCAGCACGCCGCCGTCCTTGGCGCGCAGCGGCACCACGTGACCGGGCCTGGTGAAGTCGTCGGCCTTGGTTTCCGCGGCGGCGAGCAGGCGCATGGTGGTCGCGCGGTCCGCGCCGGAGATGCCGGTGGTGATGCCTTCGCGGGCGTCGACCGACACGGTGTAGGCAGTGCCGTGCTTGTCCTGGTTCAGCGCGTACATCGGCGGCAGACCGAGCCGATCGCAGTCGTCACCGGTCAGCGGCACGCAGATGTAACCAGAGGTGTAGCGAATCATGAAGGCCACCAACTCGGGGGTCGCCTTCTCCGCCGCGAAGATGAGGTCGCCCTCGTTCTCGCGGTCCTCGTCGTCCACGACGACGACCGCCTTACCGGCGGCGATATCGGCGACTGCGCGCTCGATGGTGTCGAACCTGGTCACGTCTGCTGTGCTCCATCTCGAAAAGGGTGCGTCCCTAACACTACGGCGTCCGCCGTAGGTCTCCGGCGGCGCATGTGCGACCGGCCCCGGTCAGCCGCGCTGCTGGAGCCGCTCGACGTACTTGGCGATCACGTCCACTTCCAGATTGACCGTGGTGCCCACCGTGGCGGCGCCGAGATTGGTCATCGTGAGGGTGGTCGGGATGAGCGAAACCTCGAACCAGTCACGATTGCCGTCGGCGGCCGATTCCTCCGAAAGACCGAGGCCGGAGACCGTCAGCGAGATGCCGTCGACGGTGATCGAACCCTTCTCCACGACATAGCGGGCGATCGCGTCGGGCAGTGAGAGCCGCACGACCTCCCAGTTCTCCGAGGGCGTGCGGGAGAGCACGGTGCCGGTCCCGTCCACATGACCCTGCACGAGGTGTCCGCCGAGCCTGCTGTCGAGCGCGGCCGCGCGTTCCAGGTTGACCCGCGAGCCCGCGCCGAGGCCGCCGATGCTGGAGCGGTTCAACGTCTCCTGCATCACGTCGACGGTGAACGAGTCGCCGTCGATGACGTCGACCACGGTCAGGCACACCCCGTTCACGGCGATCGAATCTCCGTGTCCGGCATCGGAGGTCACCAGCTTGCCCTTGATCGTCAGTCGAGCGGCGTCGGCCAACTGCTCGGTGGCGACGATCTCGCCGAGCTCCTCGACGATGCCTGTGAACATGCGTTGACTCCCTGTCGCGTCGTGTCTACCGATTTCGGAACAGCTCGGACCAGGGCGCTATTCCCGTCGGTCGGTGCCAGACCAGCCTAACGACGGGTGTCGGCGAGCAGCCAGCACGGTTCCATCCAGTGGCCGGGCGAAACCCTGACTCCGCAGCCGGGGCCGGAACCAGACCGCCGGGCTGGTCGGATCGCGCCGAACATAACGCCATTATTGTTCGCAACCGAATCATGACCGAGCATAAGGAAATATCGCCGTTTACCTGTCGGCGATCAATATCAATTCATATTTCCGATACCGTGCGGAAGAATTTCACTCGCGGCTCGTAATGTGAGATTCGGCTGAGTACCCCGCCGAAACACCGGTTACACCGAATGCTTGCGCCGGAGCAAAATTGGATGCAATATTGTTATGTAGCTGATTCCTGACGTTCAACTTCGACCCGAGCAGTTCAGTGCGGAGCGGTTCGACCCGAGGTCCGTTGCGACCCCAGGGAGTTCGATCCAGGGAAGTCCACCACTCGAGGAAGACAGAAACAGCGCCGTGGGTCAAATAGACAGCACGATGGGTCAAATCAGGTTCGACACACTTGGGGGTGTTGCGTGACCACTCTTCTCGATTCGACGCTGGAAGTTCGCTGCGTGCAGTATCGGTGCGAATTTCATATGCCGGCATCAATCGATCCGACGTCGCGCCGAATATTACTGCACATAGGCACGCACTACGGCGCCATCACCATGCCCGCGGAGCTCGGCGAACAAGTCCAGCACAAGCTCACCCAGGCCCAGATCGCCGCGCCGGTCGTCCATCACCCACGCGCGCGGCGATGGACCTTCATCACCGGACCCGCCCGGCCCGACACTCTCAGCACCGCCGTGTCCGCCGAACTGTTCCGGCTGTATGCCACCGTCGCCTGCACCGGAAGCCAGGTCGTGCTGCCGTCGCCTGACGATGAACGCACCGGCTACCGGACCTGGATACAGCCGCCGGAGAACGCGACAACACTGCCACCGCTGAGCGCGGTCGTCGAAGCGACCCGCACCCTCGGTGCTATGAAAGTTCCCGCGTCGTAAAGATATTCGGGCCCCGAGGGACCCGAATCCCGCGCTACTGGACGCGCAGCGCGGCCGCACGCCGCCGCAGAGCGGCCACGGTGGCGCCGGGATCGGCCGTGTTGTAGACGGCGGATCCGGCGACGAAGCAGTCGATTCCGGCCTCGGCCGCCGCCTCGATCGTGTCGTTGTTGATGCCGCCGTCGATCTCCACGATCAGCCGCAGCTCACCCGCGTCGACAAGCCTGCGCACGATGCGCGCCTTCTCCAGCACGTGCGCGATGAAGGACTGTCCGCCGAAACCGGGTTCCACGCTCATCACCAGCAGAGTGTCGAACTCGCGCAGGATCTCCAGATACGGCTCGATCGGCGTGTTCGGCTTCACCGAGAGTCCGGCCTTCGCACCCGCCGCCCGAATGTCGCGGGCCACCGCGATCGGATCGTCGGTCGCCTCGGCGTGGAACGTGACGTTGTGCGCACCCGCCTCGGCATACGGCGGCGCCCAACGGCCCGGGTCATCGATCATCAGATGGCAGTCCAGCGGAATGTCGGTCGCCTTCAACAGGCTCTGCACCACGGGCAGCCCGAGCGTCAGGTTCGGCACGAAGTGCGCGTCCATCACATCGACATGCAACCAGTCGGCGCCCTCCACAGCTTTGACCTCGTCGGCAAGGTGCGCGAAGTCCGCGGAGAGGATAGAGGGAGCGATCATCGGTGCGGCCGGGCGCGAAAACGTCGAAGAGGACACAACGCGGCAGTCTAACGGTAGTGAGGGTTGCCCCGGCCGGGAGTGGGTAGCCTGCATAGGGTGATCAACATTTCGGCGGAACAGGGGCTTTACAGCACCCCGGTGGAGATTCGGGTGGCTGCGTCGGTGACACAGCTGCCCATTGTGCGTGGGCTCGCCGAAACCCTCGTCTTGCTCAGCGATTTCACCCTCGACGAGGTGGCCGACATCAGGCTCGCGGTGGACGAGGTGTGCTCGACGCTCATCGCGGTCGCGGCGCCGGACACCAGCCTGCATTGCCGGTTCACCGTGGGTGAGACCGAGTTGCTGGTGCGGGTCAGCGGTGTGGCGGGCAGCGAGGGGCTGCCCGATCAGCGCAGCTTCGGGTGGCATGTGCTACGCACACTCACCGATGTGGTGGAGGCAACACAGGATTCGTATGATGCGGTCGTCTCCGGATATCCGACGACGGTGGAGTTCCGTCGGGTCCGGGGGAAGGCGTAGTGGCAGACGAAAACGCTGTGTCGGACAAACGCGCGGAGTCGGACGAGAGCGCTGTGTCGGACGAAAACGTGATGCCGGGCGAAAACGTGGTGTCCGGGGCCGACGAAAAGGAGGAGGACGAGGTCGAAGCGGCTCAGGTGGAAGATTCCGCCGAGGTGGCCGAAACCCTCGAAGAGGCCGGGTCGAGCGGAGGATACGACGACGTCACCGCACTCTTCGAACAACTCTCCGCGAGCACGCCGGGCACCGCGAGACACACCGCGCTGCGCGCCGAATTGATCGGCCGATGCATCCCGCTCGCCGATCACATCGCCCGAAAATTCAGCGGACGCGGTGAGCCGTTCGACGATCTCACCCAGGTCGCCAGGGTCGGTTTGGTACACGCGGTCGACCGATTCGATATCTCGCGCGGCTCGAACTTCCTGTCCTTTGCCGTGCCGACCATCATGGGCGAGGTCCGGCGCTATTTCCGTGACAACACCTGGGCGATGCGCGTGCCGCGGCGCGTCAAGGAAACACATCTGCGCATCGGCGCGGCCATCGATACGCTGTCCCAGTCGTTGGGCCGCTCCCCCACCGCGAAAGAGATCGCGGCCGAACTCGACGTGGATCCCGACGAGGTGACCCAGGCCGTCATTGCGGGCAACGCCTACCAGCCGAGCTCCATCGACGCCGCCTCACTCGGTCGCGACACCGAGGCCTCGCTGCTGGACACCCTCGGCGAGGAGGAATCCCAGTTCGACCGGGTCGAGGAATACGTCGCCATCCGCCCGCTGCTCGCCGGTCTGCCGGAACGCGAACGCCGCATCCTCACCATGCGGTTCTTCGAGTCGATGACCCAGACGCAGATCGCCCAGCGCATGGGCATTTCGCAGATGCACGTCTCCCGTATTCTGGCGAAAACGCTTGCCCGGCTCCGTGAGCAGTCCGCGCGAGACTGAACGCACCGAATCGGTGGCAAGGCGCAGGTGGCCGAGAGTCGATCCTCCTGAGGGAGGTCCGTCACATCCGTCAGCGTGCGCTATATCGTCGATAACGCGGGGTCGATCACCCGGCCAACGGAGAAACTCGTGGCCGGCGGGTGCGGCCTGACACGGTGACCGACTCGTGCCTGCACCGAGACCGATCGGATCTCACGAGCCCGCCGTGCCCCAACCCGATCCGGCGAACTCGCCGCCTGCCCTGGTCGTCGGGCAGCGACACGGCTGCTCGTTACTCGGTGGGCTACTACTCCACCGGTTTGCGCAGTGCCGCGAGGAACATCGCATCGGTGCCGTGGCGGTGCGGCCACAGTTGCGCGCCGGGGCCGTCGCCGATGCCGGTGACATCGGGGAGGAGGTCGCGGGCGTCCAGTTGGGTTGCTCCGGTGCGGCGGACGGCGTCGGCGACGATGGCGACGGTCTCCTGCAGGTGCGGGGAGCAGGTGGAGTAGACCACCACGCCGCCGGGGCGCACGAGTTCCCATGCGGCGGTCAGCAATTCGCGTTGCAAGACAACCAGGTCGGCCACATCGGACGGGGTGCGGCGCCAGCGGGCTTCCGGCCTGCGCCGGAGCGCGCCGAGGCCCGTGCACGGTGCGTCGACCAGGATGCGGTCGTATCCGGGGGTCAGGCCGCTGCTACGGCCGTCGGCGACGTGCACGTCGACGGGCAGGTTGTGCACGGCCTTGCGGACGAGTTCGGCGCGGTGCTCCGCGGGTTCGATCGCGTCGACGCGATGGCCGTCGATGGCGGCAAGCGCACCCAGCAGCGCCGCCTTACCGCCAGGGCCTGCGCAGAGGTCGAGCCAGCGGCCATTGTCGGGGCCGTCCAGCGGTGCGCGGGTGAGTGCGAGTGCTACCAGTTGGCTGCCCTCGTCCTGCACTGCCGCCATGCCCTCGCGCACCGGCTCCAGTTTTCCGGGATCGCCGCCTTCGAGGTACACCGCATAGGGCGACCACCGGCCCTCCTCACCACCGGTCACCAGCGCCAACTCTTCCGCGGTGATCTCACCGGGGCGCGCGACCAGATGCACGATCGGGCGCGCGTCGTCGGCGGCAAGGACCTCTCGCAGCTCGCCCGCTTGCGCGCCGAGCGCGTCGGCGAATGCTTGCGCGATCCAGGTCGGATGCGCGAACTCGAAAGCCAACCGGCCGATCGGATCCCGCGGCGCGAGCGCGTCGACCCACTCGTCGACGGACTTCTCGCCTGCCCTGCGCAGCACCGCGTTGACGAAGCCCGCCTTGCCCGCACCGAATTCGGCACGCGCCAGCGCCACCGAAGTGTCCACCGCCGCATGGGCCCCGATCCTGGTGCGCAGCAGCTGATACACGCCGAGCCGCAACACATCCAGCAGCGGACCGTCGATCTCGTCGATCGGCCGTCCCGCACCATCGGCGATCACCGCATCGAGCAGCCCCCGCGACCGGCAGGTGCCGTAGGCGAGCTCGGTAGCCAGCGCGGCATCCCGACCGGAGATCTTGCGCTCCCGAAGCAGCGCGGGCAGCACGAGGTTCGCATAAGCGTCGCGTTCCCGAACCGCGCGCAGCACATCGAGCGCCGCGAGCCGTACCGCGTCTACCGAACCGGCCCACGCGCGCTGATCCCGCCCCGTCCGCGAAGCGTTCGAGCCCTGCTGCCGCGCAGCGCCTTTCGACGCCGGGCGGCCTGACCGGCCGGCATCGCCTTGAACCCGATCGCGTGCCGCCCCGCCAGCCTGCACCGCGCCCCTGTCACCACTCGTCGACCCGGCGCCCCGCACCGCGGCCCGATCACCACCCGACTGCGCAGCCCCTGCCTTACGAGGCCGCTCATCCGATCGCCGCACGCGGTCACCCTGCCCACGCGGCGGCGCGTCCGTGCGCTTCCCGGGAGCACTCCACGTTCCGCGTCCCGTACCACCCGTCTCCCGGCCCTGCGCCGAGCCGCTACGCCCGCCCTGATTTCCCTGTGCGGCCCCGCGGCGGTCCCCGGCATTCCGGGACGACCCCCGATCAGACTGCCCGGCCGCCGCACCTTGGCCCTGACCCCGTTGCACTCGACGCGCATCGCCAGGGCGGCTCTGATCGCCGCGTGCAGCCTCGCCGCGGTTGCCGGTTGCGTTCCCCGCACCGGACTTGCTGCCTTGACCGCCGCGCTGCCCCCGCGGCGTGACACTGGTGTCGCGGGCTCCCGAGGAACCGCTGCGGTCCGCGCCTTTCGAAGGCGGCGGGTCCTGCCGGTCGCCGCCACGATTCTGGTGTGTGGAGTCTCTGTCGCGTGCCGAATCGTCGCGCAAGGCCGAATCCTTTCGTTGTGCACCGTTTTTCACCGGCGCCGATCCGGCCCGACGTGCGTCGGCCTGTCCTTTCGACTGGCGGTCATCGGCGCTCATTCGACCACCGCGCCCGGCTGCAGGCGCGCGCCGCGGGCCCAGTCGAGCGCCGCCATCATTCGTTTACCTTGCGGCTGAACCTGATTCAGGCGGACCGCGGTGGTGGCGGTGCCCACGAAGACACCGGACTTGCGAACTTCGATTGTTCGCGGCGGCAGCACTTCCTCGACCATTTCGACCGGTCCGAGTTTCACGCGGGCGCCACCGATCTCGGTGAACGCGCCGGGGGCCGGTGTGACCGCGCGGATCTGCCTGCTGATAGCGAGCGCGGGCATGTCCCATCTGATGCGACCAGCCTCGACTGCCACCTTGGGGGCGTAGGAGACACCGTCGGTCGGCTGCGGAACGGCCTGCAACGTGCCGTCTTCCACACCGTCGAGGGTGGTCTCCAGCAAGTGCGCGCCGCTGACCGCGAGCCGCTCGAGCAGCACTCCCGCCGTGTCGGTCACCGCGATCTTCTCGGTGACGACGCCGAAGATCGGTCCGGTGTCCAAGCCCGCCTCGATCTGGAAGGTGGATGCGCCGGTGATCTCGTCACCGGCGTCGATCGCCGCCTGCACCGGCGCCGCGCCACGCCACGCGGGCAGCAGCGAGAAGTGCAGGTTGATCCAGCCGAATCGCGGAATGTCGAGCACCTGCTGCGGCAGCAGCGCACCGTAGGCGACCACCGGACAACAGTCGGGCGCGAGCGCGGTCAACTGCTCGATGAATTCCGGCTCGGTCGGGCGGCGCGGAGTCAGCACCGGGATGTCGTGTTCATCGGCCAACCGGCCGACCGGCGACCTGGTCACCTTGCGCCCACGTCCGGCGACCGCATCGGGGCGGGTCAGCACCGCGACCACCTCATGGCGTGGCGAATCGATGAATCGCTGCAGCGACGGCACCGCCGGTTCGGGTGTGCCCGCGAAAATGATGCGCATCAGCGACCACGTCCGAACGGACCGGCCTGGCTGGTCCCGAGCGCACGCGAACCGCGCACGGTGATACCCGCTGTGAACCAATCGGATTCGCGAATGGTGCGCATCGCCTCCTTGCGCGCGGCCGGATCCAGTCGGTCCAGGAACAGCACGCCGTCCAAGTGATCGGTCTCGTGCTGCACGCACCGCGCAAGCAGTCCCTCGGCCACGAACTCGATCGGCGCGCCGTCCACATCGAACCCGGACGCGCGCACCCGCAGCGCCCGCCGCGTGTCATAGCGCACACCGGGGATCGACAGGCACCCTTCCGGCCCGACCTGTTCTTCCTCGCCGTCCACCACATAGGTCGGGTTCACCAGATGGCCTGCGGCATCGCCGGTGTCGTAGACGAACACCCGCAGGCCGACGCCGATCTGCGGCGCGGCCATCCCGACCCCGCCATCGTCGTGCATGGTGTCGGTGAGGTCGGCGACGAGCTGGCGCAGCTCACGATCGAACTCGGTGACCTCCGCCGCACGTGCGCGCAGGATGGGGTCGCCGAAGAGGCGAACGGGCTGAATGGTCACGGCGGGCTCCCGGAAACGAATGAACACGGTCGTCTCATTCTAGAGAGGCGACCTGATTCTCCTGACCTCCCCGACACATCGGCCGAAAGCTGGTAGAACTCCATTGCGGTCCGGGCGGGGTGTCAACCCCTCCGCCCGGCCGCCTGAAGCGACCTGGCAGGCCACCTGGTGTCACACCTCTGCCGCTACCCACCTGCCGATTCACGACACGTTGTTGCCTTTCACGAAACGAAGCGCCTCGCGGTGCAATCGCTCTCCGGGCCAGAACCGGTCTGCCAATGTTTGCGCGGCGAACTATAGAGTTCACGGGCGACCAGTCCCTCCTCGGGTGCGAACGACCGACACAGAACAGTGCAGAGGAGATTGAGTACGGAATGAGTGACAAGAACGGAACGAACTCCGCAGTGCCGGAAGGTCGTTCCCTGCGTCGGCAAGCAATGTGCGAGGCGGCTCTCGACCTGGCGGCCACCGGTGGCAACCGCGCAATCACTCATCACGCGATCGATGATCGACTCGGGATCGCCCGCGGCTCGACGTCGTACTACTACCGGACGCGCCAAGACCTGCTCGAAGCGGCCATCATGCATTTGACCAGCGCCTCCCGTAATTCTTTTGATGCCGCCCACGCGGTGCCGGACGAGCGCGCCGACCCGCTCGATGGTGCGGCCGAACTCGTTGCCGGTCAGCTGGATCTCCTGCTCGGTGACCGTCGCCGTGACTCGCTGGCCCGCTATGCGCTGGCCGCGGACACGGCTGAGAACGAAGGTCTGCGGAGGGCGCTCGCGGTGTGTCTGTTCTCGTCCGCCGCTGCTGAAACGCTGATGGAATCGCTCAGGGCACCCGACCCGATCCGATCCGCGCGAGACCTCATCAGCTTGCTGGAGGGTCTGCTGTTCGACCGCCTTTACGGCACTCGTTCGCTGCTAGGAATTCCGCCGGGCACAGCTGCCAGCATCGCCGATCTCCGGTCGCCAGTCCGTCGATGGCTGGCAGCACTGTCCGGCTAGATATTGGACATGAAGCTCGCGCAGATAGATTCGAGCGCCCCTTCGGCGATCGGCCGCACCCACGCCCCGATGGGGCACGGTGTCCTGGCCCTGACCGCCTGCGGCCGCCAATTCAGACATCGCGGCAGGCTCGAGCCGTGAGCGCAACGATCTTGCCTGACGCGAGAAGGGCGTTGGTCAGCAGTGGCGGCCAGAACAGGTGCTCGGCGGAGTCTTCGATGTCGCCCCACCGAAGACTCCGCCCTTTCGTATTCGCTGCCCCGCCCCGAGCGCGTGATCGATAGTCGTCCGGCTATCGCCCCGGTGGAGTGGTCCGACGCCGCCAGAACATCAGGCCGCTGAAGACCAGCCCCAGCACGACGACCACGCCCACGATGATCATCACCGAGCCGGTCGTAGAGATCCCGCTGCTGCGCTCGGCGGCAGAGGTAGCTGATGGCTCGTTGTCGTTGGTTGCGGACGGCTTCTCGTTCGTCGACTGCGTGGCGTTCTCGCCGAAGACCCCGCCTGCCGTCGTGGCCCCGTAGCCCGGACCCGAATCGGCGTTGCCTGCCACCGTGACGTCCACGCGGATCGGCACCGGCCCACCGGCCCCTTCCGTGTGGGCCGGACCGAGCTTCACGGCGATGTAGTACCAGCCCGCGATGCTCTGGTTGCGGTCCTGGGCCTCCTCGGCCTTGCGGTTGTTGTAGCGCACCGGCACCGTCGCGAGCGCGGGCTTACTGCTCGGCAACACGTGGGCCTCGCCGTTGTACGACGTGAAGTCGTGATCGATCTCTTCACGGAACGGCGAGTACAACGTAGTCGTGATCGTCGAGAGGCCGTCGATACCGTGACTGCCGGTCTCCTGGTACTGCACGCGGTAGGCCAGGCCTTGGCCCCAATCCAGCTTGACGCGATAGAAGACGAACTCGCCGCGCTGCAGGGTGTCGGTGTAGCTACCGGAGCCGTTCAGGGCGCCTGCCACATTGAACGAGCCGCCACCGGCCGCCGGCACGCCAGCGCCGGTGGGTGCGGTGAACGCCGTCTTTGCGGTGGCGGCCGGGGGTCCGGCGTCAGTCACTGCGGGCTCGATCCCGACGAGGAGCTCGATCGGCATCCGCTCGGGCATGTTGTCGGCGATACCGCTCCACTCGGGCACGAAGTAGTAGCGGCCGCCGCCACGGCACTTGTCGGAGCTGGTGTTGCCGGTCTTCGCCTTGGTCGCGCCGTCCCAGGTCTTGGCAACGGTCAGGGCCGCGCCGTGGCTGGAATTGACGACCGACTCGAATTCGAACCCGTTGCAGTCCTCGCCGTCGGCGCCATAGACGCGGACATCGAGCTCGCTGGTGTCGCCGTTCGGTTTGTCGTGGTGTACCCGGGGAAAGGACAGGGTGCCACTGAAGTAGGCGGTCGCACCCTGCGGCACGTCCACTGCGTAGTACCGCTTTTCCTTCTGGCCGATCGTGTCCAAGTACTGCCCCGGCGTGGCCACCGGCGCGTTGCGATAGGTCGCGGTGCCGGTGATGGGCGTCCCCACCGGTTTGTAGGTCCGCAACGCCGCCTGGCTCACCCGGGGCAGGACCCGCTCCAGGGCCGCGCCATCCGCGGCATCGGTGTAGGTGCCGCCGGTCGTCTGCGCGATGCAGGTCAACTGTGCGCGGGACTTCGCATCCACCCCGAACCCGATCGCGTGGATCACGACCTTGACCCCTTGTCGATTCAACTCGCGCGCCACCTCACACGGATCCGGTGGCGCACAAGTGTCTTCACCATCGGAGACCAATACGATCGACCGCGGACCCGACTGCGGCAACGCCTCAGCGGCCTTGCGCAGTGAAGCGCCGATGGGTGTATAGCCACTCGCCTCGATCCCGTCCACCGCGGATGTCAGCGCGCCCCTGTCGATGGTCTCGGCGGCTCGCAGGAGCCGCACGTCCCGACAACCGGTCGCCTTCTCCGCATCCGACGAACCTGTGCCCGTCCCATACACGGTCAAACCGACCTTCGACTCGGCCGGCGCCGCACCCACGAAGGTCCGCACCGCCGCCTTGGCCGCGTCCATCTTCGACCCACCACCGGGATCCACCGCTTTCATCGACCCCGAGGCGTCCAACACCAGCATCGTCGGGGCATACGTCTGCTCCCCCTCCTGGGCCTGCACCGGAAACGCGACCGATGACAGGCCGACAACCCCGGCAGCGACCAACAGCAACTTCGCGAATCTCGACATAATCTCCAACGCCCACGATCGAACAAGATCTCAGCCGACACTACGCAGACGAACCGGGAGGAAGCGAGCGACTCGTTGCGAAGATTGCAGATCGTAGTGGTCATGTCCCCCTCCGGACTCCAGAGCCGACCGCACCGGGAGTGGCACCGAGGTGGCGGCACCGAGGGACAGAATCCATAGTTCGAGTCCGCGGGAGCGCCCACGCGCAACCCTTCTTCGCGGAATGGGTAAACCGCGGCAGGGTGCTGTCATACTGGACCGACTGGAGCCTTGTGATGCCGACCGATCACCGTCGAATCGCCGCCTACAACGTCGAAAACCTGTTTTCTCGACCACGCGCCATCGGCGACCCCGAACCGGTCGCCGCTGATCGGTGCAATTAGGCACAGTTCGGAGGTTGCCGTGACCAGCGATCCACAGCAGGCCAAACGCCCGGTAAGCCCCTGGCTGGCCGGACCATATGGACACCCGTTCCATCCGATCCTGGTGACCGTGCCGATCGGCGCGTGGGTGGCGAGCCTCGTGTTCGACATTGCCTCCCATGTCGTCGACGACCCGCAGTTCCTCGCCAGGGGCGCCCAATGGCTGATCGCGATCGGAGTGCTCGGGGCACTGGCAGCAGCAGCGATCGGATTTCTCGATCTGCTCGCCATCCCCACCGGCACGCCGGCATTCCGGACCGGTCTGCTGCACATGAGCGTCAATCTCGCCGTGACCGTGGCCTTCGCGCTCGACTTCCTCTGGCGCCGAGCCGGGACCGGACCAGAAGGCGCCGTCGCACTGGGACCGTTGCTGTTGTCGATGGCGAGTCTCGCAGCGCTTGCTGTGTCGGGCTACCTCGGCGGAAAACTCGCCTACCACTACGGCGTCCGGGTCGCCGCAGAGGCCGACCAGGCCGCCGGATTCCACTGAATCCACTTCCTTTCAACCGTCAGGAGCAGGTCATGGGTATCGCAGCTCTGATCACTTGGTTGCTCACGGCCGTGGGCGGCTTCGTACTGCTCGGCACGTGGGTCGCCAAAGGCGGTGCACGCCAGCCCGCTACCACCCATCTGCCGCCACCGGTCGTGTTCGGCCACTTCCTGCTCGCCGTGGCCGGACTGGTTGTTTGGATCGTCTACCTCGTCATCGACAAGACCGCGCTCGCCTGGATCGCGTTCGCCCTGCTGGTCCCGGTAGCCCTGCTCGGATTCACCATGCTGGTGCGCTGGCTGCCCGTCTACCGGGCACGTTCAGCCGCGGACGTACCGGCACCGGCCGAACAACACTTTCCGATCGCCGTCGTCGCAGGGCACGGCGTCTTCGCGGTGACCACTGTGATCCTGACACTGCTGACCGCACTCGGCGTCGGCGAAAATTGACCCGCGAATACAACCCTCTCGCCAACTAAGTCCAGACATCGACTGAACCCGGCCTAGGCAGTTCGCGAATGGAACCGGGTGCGGTGGAGCACGGATGGTCGTACTCCCGTGGCGTTGGGCTGAGATATGTTGTGCGGCAATAATACCTACGGGTCCGTAGGTTAGCTACGATGGAAGGATGCGGATCGGAGTCGGGCTTTCTACCGCACCCGAGGCGTGGCAGGCGGGTGCGGAGGCGGCAGCGCACGCACTCGATCAGCTCGCGGGCGAGACAGTGTCGCTCGCCGTACTGCTCGCGTCCAGGGCATACACCGACGAGGCTTCGACCGTGCTCGCCGGTGTCCACCAATCGGTCCGGGTGCCCGCGCTGGTCGGATGCGTGGCGCAAGGTGTGGTGGCGGGCCGTCGCGAGATCGAGGACGAGCCCTCGGTGGCGGTGTGGCTGGCATCTGGGTTACCCGCCGCCGCTGAGACGTTCCAGCTGGAGTGCCTCCGCACGACGACCGGCGGGCTGCTCGCCGGCTACCGCTTCGACCAGGCCGTAGGCGACTTCCATTTGCTGTTGTCGGACCCTTACTCGTTCCCGATCGATCTACTACTCGAGCATCTGAACGCCGATCTGCCCGGCACCGTCGTGATGGGCGGGCTCGTGAGCGGTATGCAGGGCCCAGCCGGCGGCAGGCTGTTCCGAGACCGCGAGGTAGTGGCCTCCGGCGCGGTGGGTGTTCGGCTTCCTGGCCTGCGCGGGGTGCCGATCGTATCGCAGGGGTGTCGGCCGATCGGGTACCCGTATATCGTCACCGGCGCGCAGGGCGCGCTGATCACCGAGCTCGGCGGTCGGCCGCCGAGCGAACGGTTGCGGGAGATCGTCACGGTGCTGCCACCCGATCAGCTAGAGCTGCTGACGCACGGCCTGCAGATCGGAATTGTTGTCGACGAGCATCTGGCAGCGCCCGGGCAGGGCGATTTCCTGATCCGGGGCATCCTCGGCGCCGACCCGTCGAGCGGTGCGATCGAGGTCGGCGAGGTGGTCGAGGTCGGCACGACCGTACAGTTCCAGGTCCGCGATGCGGTCGGGGCGGACAAAGATCTGCGTGCGGCCCTCGTGCAGGCGAGTTCGGATCTGCCCGGGCGCCCGGCCGGTGCGTTGCTATTCACGTGCAACGGACGCGGCCGGCGAATGTTCGGAGTCGCCGATCATGACGCCGCGGCGATCGATGACCTTCTCGGCGGCATTCCGCTCGCGGGTTTCTCGGCCGCCGGTGAGATCGGTCCCATCGCGGGCCGCAACGCGCTGCACGGATTCACGGCCTCGATAGCGCTATTCGTCGAATGAGCGTCGACGGCGGGTCTACGCCGAGCTGAACGACGTCCTAGGGCCCGACGCCCGGTGCTCGTCCGAGTCGAGCGACATCGCAACCCGCCATGCCGTGGCTTCCGGGCTGGGCCGTCGTGGACGGCTCTGGTTCCGATGGACAGACTCCGCTCGCTGGTCGCATCGGACACCCTGCCCGAACGCCAGGGTGCTCACGACACCTTCGACGCCGCCGGGTATGGCCGCGCCCTGGCATCGAGTGCGCTGCGTCGCCTCCAAGATCAGGCGACCGCCGGGCGCGGTCGTCCGGATCATCTCGCCCGGGTTTGAACAGTCACCCCCGTCGGCACGGCTCCGGTGCTATCACAGAGGAGACGGTTCATCGCGTGAGGAGGCCGACATGGACGTGCGGTTCATCTCCGACGACGGCGTTCGTGCGTACCCGGCGACCGACCTGAAGGGGTTGCTCGACCGGCCTGACGGACTGGTCTGGGTGGACGTCCCGACCTGGGACGATCAGGCCTACCACGCGCTGACCGACGTCTTCGGATTTCATCGCCTCGCCATCCGGGACTCGATGAACCGCAACCAGGTGCCCAAGGTGCACCGGTACGCCGACCACATGTTCCTGGTGCTGCACGCGCCGCAGTCGGGGGCGCATGGGCACGTGCATTACGTCGAACTCGACCAGTTCATCGGCGGCCGCTACCTCGTGACGGTGCACGGACCGCTGAATCCGGCGATCGATCAGTCGACCGCGATGGTCGAGGTGAACGCTGTGCTGAGCCGGCTGGAATCGGGCAGGCTCCAGCCCGGCAACGCATTCGAACTGTCCCACGCCCTGCTCGCCGCGCTGACCGCGCGAATGCGGACCTACACCGCCGAGCTGACCAAGGACGTCTGGAAGCTCGAGCAGCAAGTCACCGCCGGACATCTCGGCGATCCGGAAACCTTCCTCGACGAGATGTTCCGGGCCCGGCACGGCCTGCTGACGGTCCGCACCATGGCCGCGCTGAGCCACGCACTGTACGGCCGGATGGTCACCATCGAGGCGTTCGGCGCCGGCACGGGTCAGCAGCTGCTGCTCGACGCCGTCGATCAGTTCGAGCACCTGACGGTGATGGCCGACAGCCAAAAGGACTACCTACAGGGCACGATCGAGTTCTATCAGGCACGCACGAACACCAAGATGACCGTCGCGGCCGAGCGGCTCGCCGTGATAGCCGCTATCACGCTGCCGATCACAGCCCTGTCGTCCATTCTCGGCATGAACGTGATCGTGAACGAACGAACCCAATGGATCTCGCTGGCCCTGGCCCTGCTCGTGATGCTCGCGGTATCGACGTGCCTGCTCATCTGGGCGAAACGCAAAGGCTGGTTCTGACCCCTACTCGGCAACGCGGGCCTGCTCGTGCGCTTCGGTGCGCGGCCCCACACCTGCGGTTCTCTGATGAGGAGATCTGGGGGCGTGTTCTCGACCTGCCGAGTCCGGACGAGTCGGTGGAGTCGGCCTCTCGTTGCCGAGTTGATCAGGTGGCAGCGCCGTCGTGAACAGGGAAGCGCACCGGTTGCCCATGCCATGGGCGTGATCAGCTACCGAGTCGCTGGCTCGCCCTTGTCCCGACCAGGCCAGGCGCTGAACTTTACTTTTTTTAGAGGAACTACTTCCTTTTTATTTGCTACACGGGGTAGCCTCCGAGTTGCAGCTGCCGCTATCGAAGCACTCTTCGGCATTGGAGTTCGTGTGCTGGAAATTCAGCATTTCAGCTATGGATTGGTTACGCCCATCCTCGCCTACGTCATGTCGGTCGTCGGTTCACTGCTGGGACTACGATGCGTAGCCCGGTCCCGGATCGGCGCCGGACACCCGGGCTGGCTTGTCGCCGCCGCGGTCGCACTCGGCGGCACCGGCATCTGGGTCATGCATTTCATCGCTATGCTCGGCTTCTCGATCAACGGAGCGTCGATCCGGTACAACGTGCCGATCACATTGCTCAGCGCGATCATCGCGATGGTGGTGGTGTGGATCGGGTTGTCGATCGTGAACCGGCAGCCCAAAAGGGCGTCCGCACTGTTGGGCGGCGGCACTGTTACCGGACTGGGCGTGGGGACTATGCACTACTCGGGCATGTACGCGATGAACTCCGACGCAATCATCGACTACGACATGCGCATAGTGGCGCTATCGATCGTCATCGCGGTGGTCGCGGCGACCGCGGCACTGTGGTTCACCCTGCACGTGCGTGGTTTGTTCGCCACCGGCGGCGCGGCCGTGATCATGGGGGTGGCGGTATGCGGTATGCACTACACAGGCATGGCCGCCATGCGCGCACACCATGCGACGCACCTGTCCCCGCCCTCGGGCGCCGGAGCAGTGCAGCTGCTGACCCCACTGATCACCATCGTCAGCATCGTGGCAATGGGACTTCTCCTCCACCTCGGCGTCACCAATGTGGGCGAATTCGCCGAGACAGCGGAAGACACGACGCCCCACGGATACTGGCCGACCCGCTGAGCACGTGCCCAGCCCCGGCCGCCCTGCCCGGTATCCGGCCACGCGGCCACCCCACGCCCGGCCCGGCGGCGCCAATCGTGCTCTGCGATCAGGAGTTTCCGGCGATGATCACTTCGGGGATGCCGGTGCCGAGGGCGACGGGTGCGCAGGTCGGCGCGGCCGCGTGTGCCGGATCCAGCACGGTGAGCAGCAGTTGCTGCACGAATGGGTCGTAGACCATATGGAAGTGACCGGTCAGGTCCGCGGCGCACAGGTCCTGTAATGCGATGTTGCGCGCGCCGGGACCGTGCAGCGCGATGTTCTCGAAGGGCTGGATCATCTCATCGACCCGGCTGCCGATCGTGGTGTACTGCACCCCGGGGACTGTGTCACCGCCGGCATTGAGTTCGATCATGAGCGGCGAACCCTGTGCCTGCTGCACCGCCGCCAGCGAAGTCACCAGCTGAAATGCCTGCAGCGCGCCGGGAATCGCCTGCGCGACCGGCACCAGTCCGTACATCACCCCGCCATAGCTGGGAGACGCGATGCCGACCCACCGGCCGACCTTGGGTGCGCCGCCGAGCTTGTTGGCGTAGAGCCGAGTCACGTTGGCGCCCTGGGAGAACCCGACGAGATCGACCTGCGTCGCTCCGGTGGCGGCGAGCACATCGTCGACGAAGGCACCGATCTGGTGCGCGCCCAGCCACAGATCCTCGGTTCCATAGCTTTCCGCACCCGGCTTGCCGCCGTAGTTGAGCGCGAAGACGCAAAAGCCTGCCGCGGTGAGCTGCGGCGCGATGGCCGACCAGTCGGAGTACGCGGTGGAATCGGTGCCGTGCGCGAGCACCACCGGCCGTGGGTGGGCGGCGGTCGGAGCGCAGCCGAAATTGTTGGTGCCTGCGGGAACCGCGTTCGGGTGCGTCCTCAGATACGTCGCGGCGGCCAGGTGATCCGGTTGCGGCGGAGCGGGTTCGGTGGGCACGTCCGCAGGCCGATAGCCCGCAGGTTCGGCCTGCGCCGCCATAGGTGCCGCGCCGGAGCCGGCGATGACGGCTCCGGCCAGCGCGCTGACAAGCGCGACACGACACAATTGTGAATAACCCCAACCCCACAATCCACCAGACTGTTCCATCTCACAATGATCAACCGAAAGGGTGTGAAATGCACGCCGGGAAGGGGTGTTTCACACTTCTGTTAGGTGGTGACTGCTATGACTTCTCAGGGCTTTCGTCCTCGGCGAGGATGCGGTACAGCGCCTTGCGCGCCTCGGTGAGCACCTCGGCCGCCTTGGTCGCCTGCGCGGGAGTGCCCGCTGCCGCGACCTGCCCGACCGCTCCCATCAACTGACCGACCAGCCCACGCAGATCGATGGCCTGTGCGCCGACGTCTTCCTTGACGTCCGCCCACGGGTCGCCGAGCTCGTCACGATTCGCCGTGACGTACTCGGTGCCGGTTTCGGTGAGCTTCGCGGTCTTTCGACCCGCCACCTTCTCGATGAGCACCAGACCCTCGTCCTCCAGCTGCGCAAGCGCGGGGTAGATGGACCCCGGGCTCGGCCGCCAGACGTCGTCGCTGCGCTCCCTGATCTGCTGGATGAGTTCGTATCCGTGCATCGGCCGCTCGGTGAGCAGCAGTAGCACGGCCGCGCGCACGTCACCGCGCCGACCGCGGCCACCCCGGCCACGTCCACGTCCGAAATGCGGACCGAACCCGGGGCCGAAGCCTGGACCGAACTCGGGACCGAAGCCGTGCCGTCCGCCGCGACGATGCTGATGCCGCTCGGGTCCGCACTCTTCCGCCCCTGGCCGGTTCCACCGGCCACGCCGTCCGAAATCTCGCTGTTCCCTGCTTTCCATGATTGCCTCCTCAGGCCTCCGTGTTCTTTTCATACTATCGACGATATATCGACAATGCATCGCTGACAAGAGTGTGGACGAACACAAACCAACCGGGCGGACAAAAAGGGAGGCCGCACACCGATTCGATGCGCGGCCTCGGACCAACGGCGGAACCACCCTCCGCACGGCAGTCAGCCCCTAGGGCAGCCCGACGGAACACGCATGGCAGCTGGATGTGGGGCCTTAGAGTCATAACAATGTTATTCACAGTAGATTAACGCAGCTATGGACGGCAGTCGGCGCGAAGCGGATCCGGACCCACGTCAAAAAATCATCGAAGCGAGCCTGCGGTTGCTGGAAGAAGGTGGCACAGAGGCGCTACAGGCACGCCGAATCGGCGCCGAAATCGGCGCTTCCACCATGGCCGTCTACACCCATTTCGGTGGTATGCACCGGCTGCTGGAAGCGATTGTCGCAGAAGCACTCGCCCGCTTCGGCGCGGCACTCGCGGCCGCGCCCGTTAGCGACGACCCGGTGGCGGACCTCTTCCGCATGGGCCAGGCCTATCGGCGGTACGCACTGGCAAGTCCGCAGCGCTATCGGTTGATGTTCAGGCTGGCCACGCCACCGAAACCGGGCCCGAAGCCGACAGTCTCGACCAGTCGGGCCACACTGCCGGTCGGCGACACCGGTTTCGACGGACTGATTCGAACGGTCGAGCGAATCATCGCCGCCGAGCGGATTCGCGACGGTCGCGCGACCGACGTAGCCGGCCGGGTCTGGGGTTTGACCCATGGCATGGTGATGCTCGAACTCGCCGGCTACCTCGGGTCCGATGGACCGAGCGTCGCCCGCGCTCTCGACGCGACGCTGCTCGACCTGCTCGTCGGCATGGGCGACGACCGCGATCGCGCGACACAGTCGCGGGCGCGAGCCGTCGCGGACATCGAGCAGGCGCGCGTCGCCGACCAATGACCGCGCCACACCCGAATCATCCAGGCGCGACCATGGGCCGGACCGCGATCACGATTGCAGTCCATCGATCCAGCGCTCGAGGCGAAGCCCCTCGGTGCGCATGAGCTCGGGGTCGCGGAAGGTGTTGGCAAGCAACGATATCCCCTGATACGACGCGACCAGGGCCACCGCCAGCTCGCCCGCATCACTGCGCCCCATCGCGGCGAATTGCCGCTCGACCCAGTCGATCAGCGCACGCATATTCGCCGCCGACTCCCGATCGAGGCCGTCGGCGCGCTTGCCGAGCTCGGTGGCCAATGTCCCTGTGGGACAACCGAACTGAGCGGCCACCTCGCGCTGATCGATCCAACCCTGCACCAGCGCCTGTAACCGATCCCGCGGCTGCTCGTGCTCTTCCAGCACGACGATCAGATCCTGGAGCGACCGCGCGTGCGCGCCGAGGGCCGCCTGGACCAGCTGATCCTTGGTCTTGAAGTAGTAATACACATTGCCGACCGGCACTTCCGCGGCGGCGGCGATGTCGGCGATCGTCGTCTTCTCGACGCCCTGCCGATGGAACACCTCGGCCGCCGCGGCGGCCAGCCGCTCCCGCTTGCCTGTCATGCGCCCGCCTTCCATCGAGTTAGTTATTCAACTAACTATAGACAGATCTCAGGCTGTCGGCTACATTTCTGTTAGTCAGTCCACTAACTCAGGAGTTATCGTGATCGTTGTGACCGGAGCAACCGGCAATGTCGGACGCACCCTCGTGCAGACCCTCGCCGCGGCGGGCGAACAAGTGACCGCTGTGTCCCGCGCAACCGCGCCGCAGGCGCTGCCCGACGGCGTGCGCCACCAGCGCGCTGATGTAACCGCGCCCGAAACCCTCGCTCCCGCTTTCGCAGGCGCGAAGGCACTCTTTCTGCACGACACCGGCACCAGCGCCCATCTGATGGACCCGCGGGCCATTCTCGAACTCGCGAAATCCGCCGGGATACAGCGGGTTGTGCAACTGTCCTCGCAAGGCGTCGCCACCCGACCGGAGTCACCTTCCCATGGGCAGTTGGGACGATCGATCGAGGAGGCCGTGCAGGCGTCAGGGCTGGAGTGGACGATCCTGCGTCCCAGCGCCTTCGCCTCCAACGCCTACGCCTGGGTCGAGTCGGCCCGCACCCAGCGCACGGTCGCGGCGCCATTCGGCGATGTCGGCCTGCCGGTGATCGATCCGGACGACATTGCCGAGGTTGCCGCGGCGGCTTTGCGCGAGGACGGCCACGCCGGGCAGATCTATACGTTGACCGGTCCCGCCCTCAGCACACCGCGTCAGCGCGCCGATGACCTCGGTGCCGCGCTCGGCGAGCCGATCCGTTTCGTCGAGCAGACCCGCGAGGAGGCGCGCGCGCAGATGGTGCAGTTCATGCCGGAACCGGTCGTCGAGACCACGCTGGCCATCATCGGCGCACCCACTCCGGCTGAGCAGCAGATATCCCCCGACGTCGAAAAGGTGCTCAGACGCGCACCGCACAGCTTCGCGGACTGGACGCGGCGAAACGTGGTCGCGTTCAAGTAATCCGGCCTGCTGACAGCGTTCGAGGGCGAACGCTGTCAACTCGGTCGCGGGACTGTTCAGGCTCGGCGGTAGCGCATGCCCCCGAGGTTGCGGACGCCACGATCGCGACGCACGCGATGGTGATGATGCGGTAGCGCGAATCAGTCGTTATTTCTCCACTCAACCATGAGATCCCGTGGACCGCAGGCCCACTCGCGCTGCGCCACCGCTGTCAGTCGGTAGTCGACGGGGCTTGAACGGCCGCTGTCAGCCGATGTCGACCGGGTCTGCTCGGACGCGAGCAACCCGCTGCCGACCAGGGCGTACCAACGACGGCCAGTCCATCCGCACCGGACTTGCCCGAACACCAACAGACCGAAGCCGGCTCGCGCCTGGTAGGCCACCGTCAGCCGATGTCGACCGGATCGATTTGAACGCGAAGAGGTGCGTCGGATCGGTGGGTGCTGCGAACTGCTTGGGCGGCGGTAAGGGCTCGAGACAGCGCTGCGCCGGCAGCGCGATCGACGCGCAGAAGCATGCGTTCGACTTCGGCGGGGCTGTCGCCGGCAAAGGGTTTGCGGGCGCCCGGTGGGAGGGGGACGGGGCCGAGGACATCGACGCCTTCGGGAAGATTTGCGGCAGAGAGCAATTCGGCGACCGCATCGGCGGAGCCGTCGACGGCGGCCATGCGGACCGCGGGCGGGAAGCCGACCTCGAGTCGACCGGCCACCTCGGCGTGCGCATGGCCGACCGGATCCCACCGCAACAGCGCTTGCACCGTGGGAATCGACGGGTCGGCCATCACGATGACCTGCCCGTGCGCGCGAACCAAGGTGGCGGCGGACATCCATCGCCGCAGCGTGTCCTCGGCCGCGCGCAGGTCCGCCCGGCTCAGCAGCGCCCAGCCGTCCAGCAGCAGTGCGACGCCATAACCGCCGGGTAGCACCGGTTCGGCGCCGACCGTGGCGACCACGACCTGCGGGCCCGGTTCGACGGTGTCCAGCATCGCACCGCCGCTGGAACCGCGAATCGGCACACCGGGAAACGCGCGACCGAGCTCTTCCGCGGTGCGCATGGCCCCGATCACGACCGCACGCAAGGCCCGGGACCCACAGCTCGCGCAGCGGAAGGCCGCCTCGACGATGCCGCACCAGCGACAGCTCGGACTGTGCGCGACGTCGTCGTGCGGCGAACGAACCTCCGGCAGCGCAAGTGGCCCGTTGCAGTGCCGGCAGCGCGCGGGCGTCCGACATTTCGCACAGGCCAGCGACGGGACATAGCCGCGCCGTGGCACCTGCACCAATACCGCCGCACCTTCTTTCAACGCCGACCGCGCGGCCGCGAACCCCACTCCGGGGATGCGCACAGCGCGCGCAATCGGATCGCGCTCCAATGCCATGTCGGTGTCCCCCGGTGCGCTGATCCTCGGCGAGAACTTCCGCACCACCCCACGGTCGGCGACCAGATCGTGCGCCCACCCCGAATCGACGACCGCCTGTATCTCCGCCGTCCGCGCGAACCCCGCCGCGAGGAAGGACGCACCCGTCTCGTGCGCGCGCAGCATCGCGACTTCGCGCGCATGAGAATACGGCGCTCGCTGCTCGGCATAGGTGTCATCACCGTCGTCCCAGATTGCGATCAGGCCCAGCTCCGTCGTCGGCGCGAACACCGCACTGCGTGTTCCGACCACCACCCGCGCCGTCCCGCGCAACGCCGCGAGCCACCGCCGATACCGGGCTGCGGGCCCCAGCCCGGCCGCCAATCCGACCGCCGAATCCCCCACCAGCCGAACGCATTCCGCCAGCACCCGATCCAGATCACGCTGATCGGGCACCATCAGGATCGCGCTGCGCCCCCGCCCGGCGACCACCGCAGCCAATTCCGCCAACCGTCGCGCCCAATCCTCCCCCGGCAACGCCTGCCACGCCGCCCGCGGACCCCTCCCCTGCCCGAGCGCATCCACGAACGCGGTCCCATGGATGTACCGGTCCCACGGCGTCGGATCGACAGCAAGCTCGGCGCTGAACACCACGGCCGCGGTGGGTGAGGTCTTCCCGACGCGATCGCCGTCACGACCGGATCCCGGCGCACGATCGACACCCGAATCCACGTCGGCCACAGCCGGATCGATGGACAGTACCCGCGCCGATGCCGCAGCCACACCAGATGCCGCAGTCGATTTCCTGACAGCATCACCGCCACCACCGGATACCGACGCGCCATCAACACCCGAATCCGCATCGACCGGAGCGATGACAATGGGGTCGCATGCGTCACCGCGCCGAGACCGGAGGCTCGATGTCTGCTCCGGCACATCGCCTGCGCCGACAGTCTCATCGCTCGGCACGGCAGGAGCACGGGTCGGACGCGAATCCGACACGGAGGCAACAGAATCGATGCCAATGTCATCGCGAGATCCGGAGGCCGAGATCGGCGCTGCGGCGTTCGTGGGGGAATTCGTTCGCACGCCAACCGAATCCGCGCCGGGCGGCGCGCTGTTCCCCACGACCGAAGCCACGGTCGGCGCGGACGCTGTGGCCGCCGCCGATCCGCCTGTCGAATTCGGGCCGACGCCTGAAACGGTTTCGGCCGCATCAGCTTTAGCGGTAGCGATCGCGCGAGGCGACGCCGCGCTCAGCGTGGAGCCTGCGGCCGTCGTACCTCCGCCGCGATCATCGCCTGAAACGGAGTGGGCACCAGCGGCCACAGCTGGGTCAGCCTTCGGAGCAGACGCGCCGGATGCGGTGCCGCCACGTCGACCGGCGTCATCAGCAGACCGTTGTCCCGCCGCATGCTCCGATTGTGCATCGCCGGACGCGACCGAATTTTCTTGCGCCACTACCGGTTCGGCCGGCTTCTTCGAGCCGCCGGTTTCGGTGCGGGCGTGGCGGGGCGGGATGGCCAGGCGCAGTACGTCGGCGCGGGTGCCTGCGTAGCGGGCGGCGACGACGGTGGCGAGCTTCAGGATTTCGGGAGTGAGAACTCGCTCAGGGGAGACGACGCGTTCGAGTTTGACGAGCTTGCCGGAGTGGTCACTGCGGGCGAGCCGGGCCAGCAGGTAGCCGTCGACCAGGCGGCCCGCGAAACGGACGCGGACTCGGACGCCGGGTTGGGCGATGGCGTCCAGTTCAGGGGGGACCAGGTAATCGAAGTCGCGGTCCAGGTGGGCGGGCGACAACAGCGGGAGCACCCGCGCGATGGGTGCTCCCGCTGTTGTCGAGTCGTGTGCCGCCCTTGCTCCCGTGGACGCGGCGTCCGCGGGAGTGGCGGGGAGGTCCGCCGTGGGCTGTTTCACGCGGGCCGGGTCGGCTTACAGGCCGATTGCCGCGCGCAGTTTGTCGGCGCGATCGGTGTGCTCCCACGGCAGGTCGATGTCGGTGCGGCCGAAGTGGCCGTACGCGGCGGTCGGTGCGTAGATCGGGCGCAGCAGGTCGAGGTCGCGAATGATCGCGCCGGGGCGCAGGTCGAAGACCTCGGTGATCGCACTCGAGATGCGGGTCGGGTCGACCTTCTCGGTGCCGAAGGTCTCCACGAACAGACCGACCGGAGCGGCCTTGCCGATGGCGTAGGCGACCTGGACCTCGACGCGGTCGGCCAGTCCGGCCGCGACGACGTTCTTGGCGACCCAGCGCATGGCGTACGCGGCCGAGCGGTCGACCTTCGACGGGTCCTTGCCGGAGAACGCGCCACCGCCGTGGCGGGCCATGCCGCCATAGGTGTCGACGATGATCTTGCGGCCGGTCAGGCCCGCGTCACCCATCGGGCCGCCGAGCACGAACTTGCCGGTGGGGTTGACCAGCAGTCGGATGTTCGAGGTGTCCAGGCTGGGCAGGTCCAGATCGGCGACCACCGCATCGACGACCTTCTCGCGGATATCGGGCGCGAGCAGGTTGTCCAGATCGATATCCGCGGCGTGCTGGGTAGAGATGACGACCGTGTCCAGGCGAACCGGCCGGTCGCCTTCGTATTCGATGGTGACCTGGGTCTTGCCGTCGGGACGCAGGTAGGGCAGCACGCCGGACTTGCGGACCTCGGTGAGCCTGCGCGAGAGACGATGGGCCAGCGCGATCGGCAGCGGCATGAGCTCGGGGGTATCGGTGTTCGCGTAGCCGAACATCAGACCCTGATCGCCCGCGCCCTGGCGCTCGATCTCGTCGTCGGAACCCACGGTGCGGGCCTCGTGCGAGGTATCCACGCCCTGCGCGATGTCCGGCGACTGCGCGCCGATGGCGATATTGACGCCACAGGAATTTCCGTCGAAACCCTTTGCGGACGAGTCGTATCCGATTTCCAGGACCTTCTCGCGGACAATGCGCGGAATGTCCGCGTATGCCGACGTGGTGACCTCACCCGCGACGTGGACCTGACCGGTCGTCACGAGAGTTTCCACCGCGACTCGGCTGCGCGGGTCTTCCGCGAGCAACGCGTCGAGAATGGAATCGCTGATGGCATCACAGATCTTGTCCGGATGACCCTCGGTCACGGACTCACTGGTGAATAGCCGGCTGCCGGACGTGCGCACAGTTCTTCCCTCTCCCTTAACGGGTTACTCGTGTCGGTTTGCGACAGTAACGTGCTGCCGCCACCGCGCAACCCTTCATCTCAGACTATTCCAAACCACCGACGCCATGGCCCGTGGTCGAACGCTGTCTCAGACTATTCGGCGACCGGCGCGCATTGCCGGATCTTCATCCCGACATAGCGTCGCTCGCCTGAATATCTGCACCGCGGCCGACCGGTCGGTGGTAGTGATTACCTCGACACCGCACTACTCACGGCGCGCGGCAAGACTCGAACGAATCATTCGCACCGAAGCATCGGCGCACGACGGCTCAGCGCAACAACGGGCCGAGCGCGTCGAGCACCCGGCTGGCCAGCAGCGCCTTCGACCCGTGGTCGAGCGCCTGTTCGGTGCCGTCCGCACCGAGCAGCCAGCCGTCATTGGTGTCGACCTCGAATGCCTTGCCCTCGCCGACCGCGTTCACGACCAGCAGATCGCAACCCTTGCGGACCAGCTTGGCTCGCGCGTGAGTGAGCACGTCGCCCTGCTCGTCACCGGTCTCGGCGGCGAAGCCGACGATCGCGGTGCCAGGCAGCTGGCCGTCGCGGCGCGACTGCACCAGACCGGCGAGAATGTCGTCGGTCTTGGTCAGCGCGATCACATCCGGCTCGCCCGCACCCTTCTTGATCTTGGCCGCGGCCACGTTGGTCGGCCGGAAATCGGCCACCGCCGCTGCCATGATCACCGCGTCGGCGCCGACCGCGTGCTTGTCCACCGCGGTCTTGAGCTGTTCGGCCGTCGTCACGTGCACCAGGTCGACGGCGGCCGGGGCGGCCATCTCGATCGTGTTGCCCGCGATCAGCGTGACGTGGGCGCCGCGCTGCGCGGCGACCCGTGCCAGCGCGTAGCCCTGCTTGCCGGAGCTGCGGTTGCCGAGGAAACGCACCGGGTCCAGCGGTTCCCTGGTGCCACCCGCGGTGATCACCACGCGGCGGCTTTCCAGATCACGCGGGATCGCGTCGGCGCGCTCGAGCAGCAACGTGGCGAGTCCGAAGATCTCCTCGGGCTCGGGCAACCGTCCGGGTCCGGTGTCGGTACCGGTGAGGCGGCCCGACGCGGGTTCCATGACGATCGCACCGTGCGCGCGCAGCGTCGCGACATTGGCGATGGTGGCCGGATGCTCCCACATCTCGGTGTGCATCGCGGGCGCGAACACCACCGGACATCGGGCCGTCAGCAGCGTGGCGGTCAACAGGTCGTCGGCGCGGCCACTCGCGGCACGCGCCATCAGATCGGCGGTCGCCGGGGCGATGACAACGAGGTCCGCCTCCTGACCGAGCCGCACGTGCGGTACCTCGGGCACGTCCGCGAACACGCCGGTGTGCACCGGGTTCCCGGACAGTGCCTCGAAGGTGGCCTTGCCGACGAACTGCAACGCCGACTCGGTGGGGATCACCCGAACCTGGTGCCCGGTCTCGGTGAACCGGCGCACAATCGAACAGGCTTTGTAGGCGGCGATCCCTCCGCCGACGCCGACGACGATCCGTGTGGTCACTACGCCTCCGGCCTAGATGTGGTCACTGCGTCCGCTCGAACTACTCGCCTTCGGCGTGCTCGAGCAGATCGGAGTGGATTTCGCGCATCGCGACCGACAGCGGCTTCTCCTGCAGACCCGGCTCGACCAGCGGACCGACGTACTCGAGGATGCCGTCGCCGAGCTGGTTGTAGTAGTCGTTGATCTGCCGGGCCCGCTTGGCTGCGTAGATGACCAGGGCGTACTTGGACGAGGTGCGCTCCAGCAACTCGTCGATCGGCGGGTTGGTCAGGCCGATCGGAGTGTCGTATGCCGGGGCGGGCTTGATGTCCGTACTGCTCACTAGGGGCGCTCCTGCGGGGGTGGGGGTCACGAACTCGAATTTGTGCTAACAAACAACGATACCAACTGCTCACACGCGCTGGTCACCTCGTCGTTCACGATGACGATGTCGAACTCGTCACAGGCCGCCAATTCGGTCCTGGCGGTTTCCAGCCTGCGCTCGATGACTTCGGGCGATTCGGTGCCGCGCGACCGGAGCCTGGTGACCAATTCGTCCCAGCTGGGCGGAGCGAGGAACACCAGCAGCGCCTCGGGCATGGCCTTGCGCACCGACCGCGCGCCCTCGAGATCGACCTCGACGAGCACGGGGAGTCCGGCGGCCAATGCCTCACGTACCGGACCCGCCGGGGTGCCGGAACGTTGTAATCCTCCGTGGATGTCCGCCCACTCGAGAAGTTCGCCCGCCTCGATCATGGCGTCGAACTCGTCCCGGGTGACGAACCGATAGTCCCGGCCGTCGACCTCCCCGGGCCTTGGGGCCCGGGTCGTTGCCGACACGCTGAAGACCAAGTGGGGCAGCCGCTCACGGACGCAGCGCACCACAGTGGACTTACCCACGGCCGAGGGGCCGACCAGTACAACCAGTCGACCCTTCCGCGTGTGTCCGATCACCTTCGTTGTCAGGCGAAGTCGAATCGGGCGAGCAGCGCCTTGCGCTGCCGGTCACCCAGTCCGCGCAAACGCCGGGTGGGGGCGATCTCCAGCTCGCTCATGATCTCAGCCGCCTTGACCTTGCCCACCTTGGGCAGGGCTTCCAGCAGCGCCGACACCTTCATCTTGCCGAGAATCTCATCGGACTCGGCGTCGGTGAGGACCTGCTTCAGGTCGGTGCCACCACGCTTCAGGCGCTCCTTGAGCTCCGCCCGAGCGCGGCGAGCGGCCGCCGCCTTCTCCAAAGCAGCGGCGCGCTGCTCGTCAGTCAGCTGGGGAAGGGCCACGGTTCCTCCGTCTCATCGTTCATTGCATCAACTCCTGCCGGTAACCCGGCAGTCTCAGCGACCGTACCCACGACGTCCGCCGATTGCGAACCCACCCCCCAGGTCAGCGCATGATTCGCCGGTATCGTAGGGGCAGACCCGGCCGGATCGACGCACCCCTTTGTCTGCTGCGCCGATCCTACCGCCGAAACCCCGAAATGCCCCGTACACAGGGCTTTTCCAGCAGCAAACAGGGTTAGCGGGGGGATTGCGGTGGCACGGCGCGCGACCCCAGCAACTGGGCAACCGCCCGACCAGGAACTTTCTCGGAATTTTCCGCGTGTCGCGTCGTCTTTCGCGTGTCGGGTGCTCGGAACGCGAAGAACAACGGCCTCGAACCTCGCCCGTCAACGGCCGAATCGATCCCCAGAGCCGCCCGATTCCCGCGACCACACCCTGGTGCCGTTTCACCCCGAAACCGCCGCAGACGGGCGGCCAGCCGTCCACACGGCCCCGTCCGCGTCCCGGCCATCAGGTCGCGGCGGCGTCGACGCGGAGATGTTCGAGGATGGTGCGCACACGCCGGTCGCGCGCCGCGCTCGGCGGCAGCTGGAGCTCGGCGAAAATGGCGTTGATGCGCTTTTCCGCCGCGCTGTGGGTGATGAACAGCTCATTGCAGATCGCCGCGTTGCGGTACCCCGCCATCATCCCGGTGAGCACATCGCGTGCACATTCGGTGAGCCGGTTCAGCGGCGATTCGGTCGACTGCGCATGCGAGTCGAGAATCTTCAGCTCCCCCGGAGGAGCAGCCTGCGATGCCTGTGAATTCGCTGCGTTTCGATTCCATTGTCATCGCGATGCCTTCGGCACCAAGAGCACTTCGCCGTCGGGACAGTAGAACCAACCACCCGGTCCGGCCGACCTGACCCACAGCGGCGGGGTGTGGTTTTCGCAGGCCATGAGGAAACCGCATGGTCGTCGTGCTCCGGGGCGGCCCAGCGTCGAACATCATGCAGAAGAAGCCGATTCGAATGTCCGGTGCCGTAACCGTGGCGACGATGTCGCTATCCGTGCAGGTCGTGGCTATGCCGCCAGAGGATGCCGTGGCCGCTGCCGTAACGCGGATCACGGCCACATCGGCGACGGATGTCGGATTGCGGGTGTCGGATGCCGACGCGCACAGGGGGTCGGCAAACAGCTGCGACCGCACCCATCGTGTCCAACTCGCGGCGGACAGTCACTTCCGAATCGGCAGCGTCACAATGACATTCGCCGCTACGGTGGTGCTGCACCCGGCGGACGAGGGGCGAGCGCAGCGCGACAGATCGATCGCCGAAAAGTTGCCGGGCATTGTTTCCGGCGGCGAACCGGCGCCGCTATCTCGCCGAACCGAAGCCCGAGTTCGGGGACGACGGCGCAGGCGGCCGCCGCGACGATGTCATCGACCTCGTGCCGCTCGCCGCCGGAACCCATCGATGGATGCCATCGAGCCGCCGTGGTCCCCGATATAACTCGACCACGGCGGTCGACGTGGATGCCCGGTCCCGTTGCGCTCCGCGTGGCTGCCATCAGCGCTGCGGAGGGGCCGCGGGTACCCGATCAGGCATGCAGGAAGGCGAACTCTTCCTGCAGCTGCGCGGTCTTCGCGCACAGCGCCGAAACGGACGGGCCTGCCGCGAGCACTTCGCGCGAGGCGGTCGGCACCACCGCACCGAAACCGGCCTCGGACACCAGAGCGCGAATCGAATCCGCTCCCCCGCCCTGTGCCCCGACCCCCGGCATGAGAATCGGCCCGTTGAGCTTGCTCAGGTCCGGGGCCTCGGTGAGAGTGGCGCCGACAACAACTCCGACAGAACCGAATTCGGCGCCCGCGTTGCGTTCGGCCGCCGCATCGACCAAGGTCTGGGCGATGGTGCGGCCGTCCGCCGCGGTAATGCGCTGCAGTTGCGCGCCCTCGGGATTCGAGGTGGCGGCGAGCACGAAGACACCGCGGTGGTTGCGCTCGGCCAGGCCCAAGGCCGGATCGAGCGAACCGAATCCGAGATAGGGCGACACAGTCACCGCGTCCGAGCCGAGCGGGCCGTCGCCGAGCCAGGCACGGGCGTAGGCGTCCATGGTGGAGCCGATGTCACCACGCTTGGCGTCGGCGAGCACCAATGTTCCGGAAGCGCGCAGCACGCTGATCGTGCGCTCCAGCACCGCGATGCCCCCCGACCCGTAGGCCTCGAAGAACGCCACCTGCGGCTTGACCAGCGCGACACGACCGTCGAAGGCCTCCACGCAGGTCTCGGCGAAAGCTTCGAGGCCGTCGACGTCGTCGGTGAGGCCCCACGCCTCGAGCAGTTGCGGATGCGGGTCGATGCCGACGCACAGCGGCCCGAAGTGCCGCATCGCGTGCCGCAGCCGGGTGCCGAACGTCTTCACCGCACCGCCTCCTTCGTCGATCGCGCGATCCTCAGCCACGAAGCGCCGAATGCAGTTCCTGCAGGGACCGCACCCCGATGCCACCGTTGATGGTCGCCTCGATGCCCTGCACGGCCGCGGCCGCACCCTGCACCGTGGTGATGCACGGAATATTCACACCGACCGCGGCGGTGCGGATTTCGTAGCCGTCCACACGTGGCCCCGAGTTGCCGTAGGGGGTGTTGAACACCATGTCGACCTCGCCGTCGCGGATCTGCTCCACGATCGACGCGATCGGCGCCTCGCCACCGGATTGCGGGTCCGAGTGCTTGCGCACCTGTTCGCACGGAATTCCGTTGCGGCGCAGCATTTCCGCCGTGCCCTCGGTGGCCAGGATGCGGAAGCCGAGGTCGTGCAGGCGCTTCACCGGGAACACCATGGCCCGCTTGTCGCGGTTGGCGATCGAGACGAACACGGTGCCCTCGGTGGGCAGCGAGCCATAGGCGGCGGCCTGACTCTTGGCGAAGGCGGTGCCGAAGTCGGCGTCGATGCCCATGACCTCGCCGGTGGACTTCATCTCCGGGGAGAGCAGCGAATCCACGCCGGTGCCGTCGGCCTTGCGGAACCGGTGGAAGGGCAGCACCGCTTCCTTCACCGCGACCGGCGCGTCCAGCGGGACGTGCCCGCCGTCACCCTCGGCGGGCAGCATGCCTTCCTTGCGGAGTTCGGCGATGGTGGCGCCCATGGTGATCCGGGCCGCGGCCTTGGCCAGCGGCACCGCCGTGGCCTTGGATACGAACGGAACCGTGCGGCTGGCGCGGGGATTGGCCTCCAGCACGTAGAGCACATCGTCCTTGAGCGCGTACTGCACGTTGAGCAGGCCCTTGACACCGATGCCCTTGGCCAGCGCGATGGTGGACCGGCGCACAGCTTCGATATCGCTGCGTCCCAGGGTGATCGGCGGCAGCGCACAGGCGGAGTCGCCGGAGTGGATGCCCGCCTCTTCGATGTGCTCCATCACGCCGCCGAGGTAGACCTCCTCGCCGTCACACAGTGCGTCGACGTCGATCTCGATCGCGTCTTCCAGGAATCGGTCGACCAGCACCGGATGCTCGGGGCTGAGCTCGGTGGCGCGGGAGATGTAGCCCTCGAGGGACTGCTCGTCGTAGACGATCTCCATGCCGCGCCCGCCGAGCACATAGGACGGTCGGACCAGCACCGGGTAGCCGATGCTCGCGGCGATCTTCTTGGCCTGCGCGAAGGTGGTCGCGGTGCCGTACTTCGGCGCGGGCAGGCCCGCGGCGACCAGCACGTCACCGAACTCGCCACGATCCTCGGCCAGGTCGATGGCCGCGGCACTGGTACCGACCACCGGGACGCCCGCGTCGGTGAGCCGCTGCGCGAGCCCGAGCGGGGTCTGCCCGCCCAGCTGCACGATGACGCCGGCGACAGTGCCGGATTCGGACTCCGCGTGGAAGACCTCGAGCACATCCTCGAAGGTCAGGGGCTCGAAGTAGAGCCGGTCGGCGGTGTCGTAGTCGGTGGAGACGGTCTCCGGGTTGCAGTTGACCATCACCGTCTCGTACCCGGCCTGCGACAGCGTCTGCGCCGCATGGACACACGAGTAGTCGAACTCGATGCCCTGGCCGATCCGGTTCGGCCCCGAGCCGAGGATGATCACCTTGTCGCGTTCGCGCTGCGGCGCGACCTCGGACTCGGCTGCGGGGTCCAGCTCGTAGGTCGAGTAGTGGTACGGGGTCTTGGCCTCGAATTCGGCGGCGCAGGTGTCGACGGTCTTGAAGACCGGCCGCACACCGAGCCGGTGCCGCAGGGTGCGCACGCCGGTCTCGCCCGCGAGTTCGGCACGCAGCGCGGAGATCTGGCGGTCGGAAAGGCCGTAGTGCTTGGCGCGACGCAGCAGCGTCTCGTCGAGCACTGGCGCGTCGATGATTTCCTGACGCAGTTCGACGAGTCCGGCGACCTCGGCGACGAACCACGGGTCGATGCCGGAGGCCTTCGCGACCTCCTCGATGCTCGCGCCGAGGCGCAGCGCGCGCTCCACCTGGTAGATGCGGCCCTCGGTCGGGGTCCGCAGATCTTCGAGGATGGACTCGGTGGCCGCGGCGACCGCTTGTGGGTCGCCGCCATCGGAGGGGGCCCACTTTCCATCTGCTTCTGTCCAGAACCCTGCGGCCTTGGTCTCCAGCGAGCGGAGCACCTTGCCGAGCGCTTCGGAGAAGTTGCGGCCCAACGACATCGCCTCGCCCACCGACTTCATGGTGGTGGTCAGCGTCGCGTCCGCGCCGGGGAACTTCTCGAACGCGAACCGTGGCGCCTTGACGACCACGTAGTCCAGCGTCGGCTCGAAGCAGGCCGGAGTTTCCTTGGTGATGTCGTTGACGATCTCGTCCAAGGTGTAGCCGATGGCCAGCTTGGCGGCGATCTTGGCGATCGGGAAGCCGGTGGCCTTGGAGGCGAGCGCCGAGGAACGCGAAACGCGCGGGTTCATCTCGATGACGATGAGGCGGCCGTCGGCGGGGTTCACCGCGAACTGGATATTGCAGCCGCCGGTATCGACGCCGACTTCGCGCAGGATGTCGATGCCGAGATCGCGCAGCTTCTGATACTCGCGGTCGGTGAGGGTCATGGCCGGGGCGACGGTGACCGAGTCACCGGTGTGCACGCCCATCGGGTCCACGTTCTCGATCGAGCAGACCACCACGACGTTGTCGCGGCTGTCGCGCATGAGCTCGAGCTCGAATTCCTTCCAGCCGAGAATGGATTCCTCGATGAGCACGTTCGCGGTGGGTGAGGCGGCCAGGCCGCCGCCCGCGATGCGGTCGAGGTCGTCGTCGTTGTAGGCCATGCCGGAGCCGAGGCCGCCCATCGTGAAGGAGGGGCGAACGACCACGGGGAAACCGAGCTCGGCGACGGCGGCTCGCACCTCGGCCATGGTGTGGCACACCGCGGAGCGGGCGCTCTCGCCGCCGACCTTGGCGACGATGTCCTTGAACTTCTGCCGGTCCTCACCGCGCTGGATGGCGTCGAAGTCGGCGCCGATCAGCTCGACGTTGTACTTCTGCAGCACACCGCGTTCGTGCAGGGCTACCGCGGTGTTCAGCGCGGTCTGCCCGCCGAGGGTGGCGAGAATGGCGTCGGGACGCTCCTTGTCGATGACCTTCTCGACGAACTCCGGCGTGATCGGCTCCACGTAGGTGGAATCGGCGAACTCCGGGTCGGTCATGATGGTCGCCGGGTTGGAGTTCACCAGCGATACCCGCAGGCCCTCGGCCCGCAGCACCCGGCACGCCTGGGTGCCGGAATAGTCGAATTCACATGCCTGGCCGATAACGATCGGGCCAGAGCCGATCACCAGGATGTGCTCGAGATCCTTGCGGCGAGGCATCAGGCTCCTTCCATGAGACCGGCGAAACGGTCGAAGAGATAAGCGGCGTCGTGGGGGCCTGCGGCAGCCTCCGGGTGGTACTGCACGGAGAACGCGCGGCCGTCGACCAGGCGGACGCCCTCGACAGTGCCGTCATTCGCGCAGACGTGACTGACCTCGGCGCGGCCGAAGGGCGTGTCGAACTGCTCCCCCGCCTCACCCTCCAGTGCGAAACCGTGGTTCTGCGCGGTGATGGAGATGCGACCGGTTTCCCGCTCGATGACCGGGATGTTGATACCGCGGTGGCCGAACTTCATCTTGTAGGTCTTGCGCCCGAACGCCCGGCCGAGAATTTGATTGCCGAAGCAGATGCCGAACAGGGGCAGACCTTTTTCCAGCACGCCCTGGGTGATCGCGACCGCACCGTCCTGAGTAGCCGGGTCACCGGGACCGTTGGACAGGAACACCCCGTTCGGGTTCAGCGCCAGAATCTGGTCCAGCGAGGTGGTCGAGGGCACCACGTGCACCCGCATCCCACGCTCGGCGAACATCCGCGGGGTGTTGGTCTTGATGCCGAGATCGACCGCGACGACCGTGAAGCGGGGATCACCGACCGGCTCGATGGTGTAGAGCGCGTCGGTGCTGACCTCTCGGGCCAGATCCGCGCCCAGCATCGAGGGCTGGCCGTTCACCCTGGCCAGCAGCTCATCGGTACCGGTCAGTGCGGCGCCGGAGAAGATGCCCGCCTTCATCGAACCGCGGGTGCGCAGGTGGCGCACCAGCGCGCGGGTGTCGATTCCCGCGATGCCGACCACGTCCTGACGACCCAGCTGGTCCTGCAGTGTCCCGGTAGAGCGCCAGTTCGACGCGATGCGCGAGGCATCGCGGATCGCGTAGCCCGCGACCCAGATCTTCGAGGACTCGTCGTCCTCGTCGTTCCAGCCGGTGTTGCCGATCTGCGGAGCCGTGGCCACCACGATCTGCCGGTGATAGCTGGGGTCGGTGAGGGTCTCCTGATATCCGGTCATCGCGGTGCAGAACACCGCCTCACCGAGCGTCTCACCCACGGCGCCGTAGGCCGTGCCACGGAACACCCGCCCGTCTTCCAGCACCAGAGCTGCCGCTTCTGCCTGCCCTCCGGTCGCCCGACCACCGCCCCCCACCGAATCGCTGCGCGATCCTGCATTCATTCGTCTTCTCCCGTCGTCGCTCTGGTCGGATCCGCTCGCCAAGCCGGGTACACCGTCTTGTCGTCGCCCCGGAAACCGGTGTCTATCTCGGTTCCGGTGGGCAGCTTCCAGCGAATTACCAGCACACCATCTTCTGTCATGACCTTGCCCGCGTGCCCACGTTCGGTGCGCACCGCCGTGATGGATTCCTGCGGAATCCAGATCACCGTCGCCCCCTCGCGCTCGAGCAGAATTCCGCGTTCGAATCTCGTGAGTTCCGCTGTGGCCCGGAAGCCCAAGTCGCCCACCGCAATCCGGTCCTGCCAGCTGGGCGCGATGGTGCTGCCGAGATACATTCCGGTGGTCGGTTCGAGCAGTTGCGCGCCGCAGTCGGCGGGCACCCCCGGTAGCTCACCGATGCTCGCCGCTTGGCGCGCTGCCCGGTTCTGCCAGCCTCGGTACATCAGCCAGACGCACAGCGCGAACAGCGCCAGCAGTCCTACCACCCACAGCGTTCTTTCCACTTACGGACCTCCTGTGTCCTGCGGGACACCCGCACCCGGTCGGCTTCGACGAGCAGCTGCGCACTGTTCGCTCATCTACGCCTCCGCACGGTTCCCCACCGCCTTGCCCTCGCGGGCGGTTACCACGCCCCGCAGCAACGTCGTCGTCACTCGGGCAGGGAACGTCATCGCCTCGAACGGTGTGTTGTTCGAGATGCTGGCAAGCTCGGTGGCTCGTACCGTCCAAGTGGCGTCCGGGTCGACCAGCGTGAGGTTCGCCGGTTCGCCGACCTCGATGGGTCTGCCGTGGTCGTCGAGTCCGACGATTTCGGCGGGCCGCTCGCTCATCACCCGCGCGACGCCGCGCCAGTCGAGCAGCCCCGGTTCGACCATGGTCTGCACGATGATCGACAGCGCGGTCTCCAGGCCCAGCATGCCGGGACGTGCGGCGGCGAACTCGCAGCACTTGTCCTGTTCGGCGTGCGGGGCGTGGTCGGTGGCGACGCAGTCGAGGATGCCCTCGGCCAGTGCCCGGCGCAGCGCCGCCGCGTCGGAGGCCTCGCGCAGCGGCGGGTTCACCTTGTTGACCGCGTCGTAGGTTTCCAGCCGCGAATCGTCGAGCAGCAGATGGTGCGGCGTGACCTCGGCGGTGATCGAAATACCTTGCGACTTGGCCCATTTGACCAGTTCCACGGTGCCCGCGGTGGAGGCGTGACAGATGTGCACGCGCGCACCGGCATCACGGGCGAGCAGCGCGTCGCGGGCGACGATCGACTCCTCGGCGGCGCGCGGCCAGCCGGCAAGGCCGAGCCTGGCCGCGGTCGGCCCCTCGTGCGCGACCGCACCCTGGGTAAGGCGCGGCTCCTCGGCATGCTGCGCGATCAGGACACCGAGGGAGTTCGAGTATTCGAGCGCCCGGCGCATCAGCAGCGGGTCGTAGACGCAGTGACCGTCGTCGGAGAACATGCGCACCGCGCCGACGCCTGCGGCCATGGTGCCCATTTCCGCGAGCTGCTTGCCCGCCAAGCCAACCGTGACCGCACCCACCGGGAACACATCGACGAGCCCGACCTCCTGGCCGCGCCGCCACACATGGTCGGTGACGACCACCGAGTCGGCGACCGGATTGGTGTTGGCCATCGCGAACACCGCGGTGTAGCCGCCGAGCGCCGCGGCGGCGGAACCCGACTCGATGGTCTCGGTGTCCTCGCGCCCCGGTTCACGAAGGTGGGTATGCAGGTCGACGAAGCCGGGCAGCAGGACCTGGCCCTGCGCCGAGATCACCTCGGTGTCGGCACCGGTGTCGAGGTCGACGCCGATCGCGGCGATCACACCGTCGCGGACGAGCACATCGACCGGCTCCCCCTCGCCGTACGGTCGAACACCCTGCAAAAGCAACTCGCTCACGCCACCGCCTCCTGGGTGCCGACCAGCAGCCGGAACAGCACCGCCATCCGCATATGCACTCCGTTCGTCACCTGTTGCAAGATCGCGGACTTCGGTGAGTCCGCAACGGGCGAGGCGATTTCCATGCCGCGCAGCATCGGTCCCGGATGCAGGACCACCGCATGCTCCTCGAGCATCGCCATCCGACGCTCCGAAAGCCCGTAGTTCACCGAGTATTCGCGGGCGGAGGGGAAGAACCCGCCGTTCATGCGCTCCGCCTGCACACGCAGCATCAATACCGCGTCGGCGCCGGGCAATTCGGCGTCCAGGCTGTGCGAGAACCGCGCGGGCCAGCTCTCCGCACCGACGGGCAGCAGGGTGCGCGGGGCGACGAGCACGACTTCGGCGCCGAGGGTGGCCAGCAGGAAGACATTCGAGCGGGCGACCCTGCTGTGCAGGATATCGCCGACGATCACCACGCGCTTGCCCTCGATGTCACCGAGCCGCTGCCGCAGTGTCAACGCGTCGAGCAGTGCCTGAGTCGGGTGCTGGTGAGTGCCGTCACCCGCGTTGATGATCGCCGGACCCGAACCGCGGCCCGACTGCACCGCCCAGGCATCCATCCAACGCGCGATCTGGTGCGCGGCACCGGAAGCGGGATGCCGCACGATGAGCGCGTCGGCGCCCGCCGCGTGCAGCGTCAGCGCGGTGTCGCGCAACGATTCGCCCTTGGAGACCGAGGAGCTGCTCGCGCTGACGTTGATCACATCGGCGCTCATCCACTTGCCCGCCACCTCGAACGACACCCGGGTCCGGGTGGAGTTCTCGTAGAACACCGTCATCACGGTGCGACCGCGCAGCGTCGGCAGCTTGTGCACCTCACGCCCGAGCAGTGCCTGCTCGAAACGTTCGGCTTCGTCCAGCAGCTCCGTCGCGGTGACGCGATCCAAGTCCGTCACCGTCAGCAGATGCCTCACGACGCCACCTCGCTGACGCTCGGCTCCGCCGTGGCTCGCTCGCTCACGCTTCCGCCTCCTGATGCAGATACACGCCGTCGCGGCCGTCGTGTTCGGTGAAAAGTACGGAGATGTCCTCGCTGCGCGAGGTGGGCACGTTCTTGCCGACGAAGTCGGCGCGGATCGGCAGTTCGCGGTGGCCGCGGTCGATGAGCACCGCTAGCTGCACGCTGCGCGGCCTGCCGAGGTCGCGCAGTCCGTCGAGTGCGGAGCGCACGGTGCGGCCGGAGAACAGCACGTCGTCGACGAGGACCACCAGCGCGTCCTCGATACCGCCTTCCGGCACGGAGGTGCGTTCCAGTGGCCGGTGCGGGCGACTGCGCAGATCGTCGCGGTAAAGGGTGATGTCGAGTGAGCCGAGCGCCGGGCGCACACCGGAGAATTCCTCGATCTTCTCCGTGAGCCGGGCGGCGAGGGTGGTGCCGCGGGTGGGGATTCCGATCAACACGACGCGCGGTGCGTCGGGATCGCCCGAATCCAGTGCGGTCTTCTCGATGATCTGATGCGCTATGCGCGCGACGGTCCGGCCGACATCCGACGGCGACAACAGTTCGCGTCCCGCCTCCACCCATTCGGGTGTGTGTCGCTGCGATACCTCGCCAGCGCCGGACTTGGCGGCCCGATCTTCGGGCACGGCCATGCCGACCTCCTTCCCCGCCTCACCGGACGGTCCGTTAAAGGATGTCTTACGGCAAGCAGCCTAGCAGCGCCCCGAGCACCGCTTTCACCAGGCATATCGGGCTGTGAGCCGGGCCACGACGCCGCTGTGAGCCCGGCCACGAAGCGGTCGGACGCGAGCGCCCGGCATCGCGACATTCCGAGGAATCTACTAGCACATACGTTCGATTCGACGTAGATTCGAATTCATGCCGACACCATTCCAGGGTTCGCTGCTCGACGGGTTCGATGACGTCCGCCTCGAGACGCTGCAGCGATTGCGGCGGACACCGCTGAGCAGCGGCGCGTGGGTGGACGTGCTGCCCGGCTGGCTCAGCGGCGCGGACACGTTGTTCGAGCGCCTCGTCGGCCGAGTGCCGTGGCAGGCCGAGCGGCGGCCGATGTACGACCGGGTCGTGGACGTGCCACGGCTGCTCCACTTCTACGACGAAGACCAACCGCTGCCGGATCCGATCCTCGACGACGCGCGTGATGCGTTGAGCACGCATTACCAGCGCGAACTCGGCGAGCCTTTCCGGACGGCAGGACTCTGCTACTACCGCGACGGCCGCGACAGTGTCGCCTGGCACGGCGACACCTCCGGCCGCGGCGCCACCGACGACACGATGGTCGCGATCGTCTCAGTCGGCGCGCCGCGCGCATTACTCCTGCGGCCGCGCGGTGGCGGCGCGAGTCTGCGCTACACGGTGGGTCACGGTGATCTGCTCGTCATGGGCGGCTCCTGCCAACGCACCTGGGAGCATGCGATACCGAAGACCCGCAAGCCGGCCGGGCCGCGGATCAGCATTCAGTTCCGCCCCCGCAACGTGCGCTGACCCGGCACCGGGCGATAGTGGCGGCTGCGCGATTTCGACGATCACGTCGCAATGAGCGAGCAATGGAGTCGAGGGCGATCCGCAGAAACACACCATCCCACTGTTTGCGCACTACGGAATGCACGAGCCTCGGCACCGCAATCGACCTGGGCGCGTTGCCCTTCCGTATGCCGCCGGAGTTGTGATCCAGGCGACTGACCCGGGGAGTTGACCTCAACTATAGTTCAGGTACGAAGCTGATTCTCATGGATACAGCAACGTTTCAGCCGCCGGTCGTCGAGGACACCACCGTCGACCACACCGCGGACATTGCGGCGATCGAGCAGATCATCGCCGACACCCAGGCCGCGTACAACACCAATGACGCCGAGTTGATGACTGCGCACTTCACCGCCAACGCGGTCGCCGGGAACGCCGTCGGCATGCTGATCGCAGGCACCGCGGCGCTGCTGGACGCGAATCGCCAAGGGCTGGCCGGGTTCCTGAAGGACGAGTATGTGCGCTACGACGTCACCGACATCGTGTTCCTGCGTCCGGATGTCGCGATCGCACACAAGGTCGCGCGCGCGACGACCGCGCAGGGTGAGCTCATCGACACCGACCCCGCGATGGTCGCGCTGTACGTGCTGGTGAAGCAGGAAGGGCGGTGGTGGACCGCAGCAAGGCAGAACACCCTGGTTCCGCAGGCGGGATAGCGCAGGGCCGACCTGGGGAATCCCGTCACGGAACGTTCGGCGCGGATCGGGCCCTCGACGCACCCGACTCACCCGTAGTGCTGTGGTGGCCACTGCCGCAAAAGATCCCGCTCGCGGGCCAGGAACTCGGTAAATGTCGTGGCCGGTCGGCGGGTGAGATCGCGGACGGCCGAGGTGGTCTCGGCGAGAGATCCGTCCGCGACGTCGGCATACAGCGTTGCCACGTCGGCGGCGAACTGAGCAGGCAGTCCCTGGGCTACCAGGTTGTCCGCGAAATTTGATGGGGGCTGGTCGATGTAGGACACCGTCCGGCCGAGCGCCTCGGACAGCCGGGCGGCGATCTCGGCGTGAGAGAGGGCTTCGGGACCGGTCAGCACGAACCGCCGCCCAGTGCCGAGGTCGCTGCTCAGCAGTACGGCGGCGCAGGCGGCGATGTCGGCGCAGTCGACGTAGGACACGCGACCCTGTCCGTAGGCGCCGAGAAGATCGCCGCCGCTGGTGAATGCGCCCGCGCCGGTGAGGAAGTTCTGCATGAACCCGCTCGGCTGCAGGATCGACCAATCCAGACCCGACGCCTCGAGCCGCGCCTCGATCGCGGCATGCGCACCCTCGGCCAGCAGACCACCAGGCCGGGCACCCCGGACCGAGACCTTCACAATGCGCCGTACCCCCGCACGGACCGCCGCATCGATCACAGTGGTCTGCTGGGCGACCATCGGCTGCGGCCCCGGCGCAGGTTGCGCCCCCGGTGAACAGAGAAACACCTGGTCGACGCCCGACAGCGCGGCCGCGATCGAGTCCGGATCGTCGAAATCGCCCACCATCAGGTCGCAGTCCAGTTCTCGCGTGCGGTCCGGGTCGCGCACCAGCGCCCGAAACGGTATGTCCTGCTGTCGCAACAGGCGCACCAGATGGCGGCCGATCGAACCGGTAGCACCCGTGACCAGGATCATCATCTACTCCTTCTAAAATCGAGGCACCTTCGAAATATATCTCGATGGACCCTCGACTTAGAAGGGGTTGTGATGGAGGAAACAGCATCGCGGGCCCGCCGTCCCCGCGCGGATGCCCGCCGCAATCGAGAGCGGCTGCTCGCCGCCGCCGACGAGGTCTTCGGCGCGGGCGGTGCCGACGCGCCTCTGGAGCATGTGGCCCGGCGGGCCGGCGTGGGTGTCGGCACGCTGTACGGACACTTCCCGACTCGCCGGGCACTGATCGCCGCGCTGCTGGCGGAGCGCAACGAGGACCTGTTCGAGCGCGGTGATCGGTTGCTCGACGGACCGGTCACGGCGGACATCGTGGCCGAGTGGGTGCGCGCGGTGGTCCAGCACGCCGCCACGTATCAGGGCCTGGCCGCGGTGCTGGTGGAGAGCCTGAACGATGACGGTAGCGAACTGCACGCATCCTGCCTGCGGATGAACGGCATCGGCGAGCAACTCGTCGATCGCGCAGGCCGGTCGGCGGCTCTCGGGCCCGATGCCACCGCCGCCGATGTGTTCACACTCATCAACGCGGCAGCCTGGACACGCGAACATGCCGGCCCCGATCAGGCAGAACGCTTGATCGCTCTGGTACTCAACGGGTTACGCGCATCGAACGACTCGACATAGGCGTGTGTTCACGGTCTGCCGATGCGGCAGACCGAATGTCGAGGTGAGTGCCGGACCACGCGAGCGTCTACGCCGACGGTGCCCCGGCACGGCGTCGGCAAGTAGTCCACCTGCGACACCGCTGCGCCGGTCCCGGCCTGGACGAAGCCGACACCACCGACTCGGCCACCCGTATGCACGCACGCACCGCGATCGACCGGCCTATCGCCCGCCGTGACATCGACCTGCGAGAGAAGACACCGGGGCGGATGCTGCACGAAGCCTGCGCGCCCACGGCGCAGCACACGTATGCGAGCCAGCGGCTCATACAGCACAGCGCCGCAACGGATCTCATCGTCGCGGCGCTGTCTGCGGAGGCACCCGGGGTCAGTCGAGCACTGAGGGCGCGTCGATCGCCGGGAAGCGGCGGCGGCGAATTGTCGCGGCATGCGCCCAGATGGCGCTGTCCACATCGCCCGCTTCCCAGCCCCCTCGTGCGAGCACCTCGGCGCGCGCCTGACTTGCGATGTTCACCTTCCGCCGATACTGACGGAAGATCTGGACCTCACCGTTGTCATCGGCTTCGTCCAGGTAGGTGTAATCCATCCCGTCGTGGGCGTAGGTGCCCAGCGTCGCGAGATCGGTTGCCCAGCTGCGCAATTGATCGGGTGTGCCGAACACGGTGATCAGCCCGCCGATGCGGTCGACCCAGGCCGATCCGGTCCGCCGGTCATGGTGACGCCAGATCCGCTCGCCGGGGCCTTGCGATCGCCATTCCCGCAGTTCGTCCACCGCCTGCCGCAGGCCGAAGGTCTGCCAGCGCACGGTGCCTTCGGAGCGCTGCCGGAACGGCAGCTGCCTGCGCAGTGCGACGGCCGCGGCGCGCGTGAATACGGTCAGGTCCGAGGGCACCACAACGATCGGATCCGCGGGTGCGGCGTCGAATGGGTTCGGATCCAGGTGTTCGGGATCGATCACCACCACGGTGCCCGGCCGCCGCTGATAGGCGAGCCCCCACAGCAGTCGGGCGAGCACCCGCGCACCGCGCCAGTCCGACAGCACATGCCAGGTGTCGTGAAAACGATTGGTGGAGAAGCGGAAATCACTGCCGGGCCGCAGACTGATCACCGTATAGACCCGGCTGTCGAGCACCATGGTGCGCCGGTGCAGTTTCAACATTTCATCGGTGGCCGAACCTCGTCGCGGCCGTTTGTCGTGCGCGGCCACGGTCACCTCCAGTTCCTGCCTCGCGTATCTACCAGGACACCACGAGCCACGGGCACCGGCAACGGATTTTCCGACAGGGCATGCTCCGGCAACGGCAGACAGAGTGGCATAGAGCACAGCGCCGCCGGGGGCCGCACCGATAGATTGACCCTATGAGCAATCCTGGGGCGGGGGTTCTGGCCGTAATGCCGCTGCATACGATCAGCGAGGTCTACGGCGAATCCGGACTGCGCGAGCGACTACTGCTGGAGATCGCGGAACTCCCAGAGGCCGAACGGCTCACCGCCGCTCTCGACCTGGCCGGCGAGCTGCACCGCGACGATCGCTACGGCCGGGAACCGTATCTCAATCATCTACTGCGCGTGGCGATTCGGATCATCAGCCACTACGAGGTCCGCGACGCCGATCTGGTGGCCGCCGGCCTGCTGCACGACGCGGTCGAGGATCACGCGACCGAGCTCGCCGGCGACCGGCCCGGCCCGGCGACCACCGCCGCGCTCACCGAACTGTCCGAACGATTCGGTGCCCGGGTGGCCGATATCGTTGCCGCCGTGACGAATCCGGAGCCTGATCCGTCGATCGATCGACACGTCCAGTACCGCGCGCACGTCGCGGCCGAGCTCGATCGCGCGCCGTGGGCCCGGGTCGTGAAGCTGTCCGACTTCACCGATAACGGCGTGGGCATCCTGTATGCCGACGGCCGCCATATGCAGAAGCTCGCGACCAAATACCGCCCGCTGACCGACGTCTACCGCGACCTGGTCACCCGCGCGGACACCCCGCTCGCCGCGCACGTCAAGCGCCATATTCTCGACCAACTCGACCGCGCAGACGAACGCTTCGACGCGATCCTCACGCACGACTGACCCGAGATCCGGCCCCAGCGAGGTTCGGGCCCGAACCGCAACTGCCGTCGCCCTCGACACCGGTCGCGTCGGGGTTCACGGCGCCCTGAGCACCGCCTCGACCAGTTCCCGAACCGCACCAAGCAGCCGATCCGTCTCACCCGCGCGGGCCAGCTGCGGCACCAGCGCGCCGCCCAGTGACCCGAACAGCAGTCTGCCGACCACCTCGGCGTCCAGGTCCGGGCGCGCCTCGCGCAGCAGGGTGATGATGTGCGCGTCCCAGAAGTCGTGGATTTCGGCGGCTTGCGGGTGTGGCGGGCCCTGGATGTAGGCGACCGTCACCTCGATGTTGTCGGTCATCAATCGCACGAACGCGTCGAAGAAGGCCACCAGCCTGATACCGGCGGGAGCACCCGGCCCGAGCGGTGGCGGACCGGTGCGGACGGCGTCCATCAGCGCGAAGGTGCTCTCCGCGATCATCTCGTGCAGCAGGCCGGCGCGGTTGCCGAAGCGATGGAAAATCGTGCCTTTGCCCACGCCCGCGGCCGCCGCGACCCGATCCATGGTCAGGGCATCGGCGCCGTGTTCGGCGAGCAGCGCGGCGGTCGCTTCGAGGATCGCCCGCCGATTACGCGCCGCATCCGCTCGCTCCTTGGGACGTTCGTCGGCCATTCCACCACCTTCATTGACAAGTTGACCGCCGGTCCATATTGTTACGCAACATCTGGACCGACAGTCAAGTTATGGAGTTATCGATGAAGGCAATCGTAATGACGGGCATCGGCGGACCCGAAGTGCTGGTCGCCCGGGAGGTTCCCGCGCCGCAGCCGGGGCCGGGCGAATTGGTGATCCGTGCCGAGGCGATTCCCGTTCTGTTCCCCGAGACCATGCTGCGCTCGGGACAGTTCCCGATGCCCGTCGACACGCCGCTGGTGTTCGGCTTCCAGGCGGCAGGCGTGGTGGTCGAGGTCGGACCCGGCGTCGATGTCGAGCTGATCGGACAGCGAGTCGCCGTGGAGACCATGGGCTTCGGGTCGTACGCCGAACTGGTGTGCGCGCCCGCGGGTTCCGCGGTCCGAATTCCGGACGGCGTTTCGGCGGTCCAGGCGGCATCGGTGCTGATGAGTGGATCGGTGGCGCTCCCGCTGCTGGAGACCGCGGCCCTCACCGGCACCGAGACTGTGCTGATCGAGGCGGCGGCAACAGGCATCGGGAGCGCGCTCACGCAACTCGCCAAGGAATACGGCGCGGCGCGCGTCATCGCTACCGCAGGCGGTCCCGAAAAGGCCGCAAGGGCACGGGAGCTCGGCGCGGACGAGGTGATCGATCACAATGACCCACAGTGGCCGACCCGGCTGCGCGAAGCCCTCGGCGACGCCACCCTCGACGTCGTCTTCGATTCGATCGGTGGCGCGACCGCCGCCGAGGTGCTCGCCGCCATGACACCGCTGCGCGGACGAATGCTCAGCTACGGCTGGCTGTCCGGCGCACCGGCACAGGTCGGCGTCGCCGACCTGCTCACCAGTGGCCTGACCCTCATCGGCTGCGCGGGCCCGGCGTGGCTGGCTCGGGTCGCCGAGGCCCGCACCGCGACGCTGGAGCGTACGGCCGCCGGGAATCTCGACACATTGGTGGACGCAATCCTTCCGCTCAGCGAAGCCGGCCGGGCCCATCGACTCGTCGACGAGCGCGCTCCGATCGGCAAGATCATCCTGCGTCCCGACTCGATCGAGGCGTGAGCCCGTGGTTGGCCGTCACCCGGCGGCCAACCACGAAACACCACTGACGGCGCAGACCGGCGCTCGGACCGATCGGCGAATATCGTGGGTGCGGTGCAGACATCTGTGGCTCCGCATGTGGTCGCGGCCAATGAGCTCACCGCGCGATGGTGCGCCGTGGCAGGCGCCGCCGACTTCGTCGTATCCGGCGCTGGCGTGTGGCCGCTGTTGGCACTGCTCGCCGCCGCCGCGGAGGGAACCGCGCGGTCCGAGCTGGAAACCGCAATCGGGGTGCCTGCCGAGGCGGCGGCCACCTCGGCGTTGGAACTGCTGCGCACACTGGCCGATGCCGAGGACGTGTCCGCCGCGCTCGGCCTCTGGGTTCGTGATGACCTGCCGCTGCACGAGAATTGGATGCGGCGACTGCCTGCGGGCACCATCGACCGACTCGGCGAACAGGAAGTCCTCGACGAATGGGCTCGGCGGCACACCGGTGGACTCATCGAGAAGTTCCCGCTGCGTATCGAGCACGACACCGTGCTCGTCCTCGCCACCGCCCTCGCGGCGAAGACCACCTGGGAAGCGCCGTTCACCGCCGCCGAGCTGGCGCCCGAAACCGGCCCGTGGCGAGGGCGGCGCGGACCCGGCCTCCAACGCGTCACCAGTCGCCTCACCGATGCCGCGATCCTCGAAGGATCACCACCTGTCACCCGGGTAATCGTGACCGGGACCGCCGATGTGGATGTGCACCTACTGCTCGGTGCGACAACCCCCGGTGACGTCATTGCCACCGGCCTCGCCGCGCTGACCGGTGCGGTGCCAGTCCGCACCGACCTCCCCGCCGGGACCACCGGACCCGGTCTCGCGGTACGCACCCGCACCGGGCGATCGCGGCGCGATCTGCTCGAAGTTCGCCTGCCGCCCTTCGAGATCCGATCGGCGCACAATCTCTGCGCACAGCCGGAGTTGTTCGGCCTGACAGCCGCGACCGACAGCACGCACGGCCACTTCCCCGATATCTCCCCCGACCCGCTGTATGTAGCCCAGGGCGCACAAGAAGTGCTCGCGCGTTTCACTCGAACCGGCTTCGAGGCCGCGGCCATCACGGCAATCACCATGGCACGGGCAGCGGCTCTGCTGCCGGAACGCCTCGTCACCACCATCTCCGTCGCCTTCGACCGCCCCTTCGGCTTCATCGCGGTGCACCGCCCTACCGGGCTCGCGGTCGTCGCAGGCTGGGTTGCCGACCCGCCGACCGAGCCGATCGGCTGACCGAGCCTCCCCACAACATGCCGAAGTGCCTCGGCAGGCGACGGTGGGAATGCCGGGTGATCCGGCCGCTGCCACGCCGATGATGATCGGCTCGCGGCCGACTCGTCAGCTGGCTATCGCGTAGGCGTTTCGGGACGGATCGACCGCCGCACATGGCCCGTCGGCGACCTGCTGGGCGGGGCGACGCACCTCGAGCGCACACGGCGCCTCGAAGGTCGGGTCAGACGGTCTCCCGGCGCAGCACGAAGAAATATGGTTCGGTCATACCGCGCAGATCCATCACGCCGAGCAGGGTGCGTTCGTCGACCCGCCGGAAGTGATCGATGATCGGCAGGTGGTCGTAGATCATGCCCGCGCTCAGCACACCGCGAAACTCGATATCTCGCAAACGTGCTGCGGGCGTGCGGGTTCGAAGCACCGAACCGATCACCCGCAACGACTTGCGCGCCATCCGCACGCCAGCGAGCGGCACTCGGCCCGCGAGGCCGAGCGGGACCCGGCGGGGATCGACGGGGAACACGGTTCCGGTCTCATCCGCGAACAGCAGCGGGTGGACGGCGTCGGCGGTGTCGAACTGCTTGCCGTACCAGCCCGAGGCAACGAGCACACCGGCGAACGGATGCCGGGTGTCCAACTCCTCGCCGCGCCAACGTCCGGTCGTGATCTGCGCGGTCGGCACGGCGGGGAGACGATCGAAGAGCTCCCACGCCTGCTGTGGCGTGCACCCACCGGCCTGCAGCGCCGCCAGCTCGGTGGTCCCCGGCGCTGCGCCCTTCGTCTCGGCCATGTCGGTCTCCTCGCCTGCGGCAACGTTGCAAGAAGGAGACTATCAATCTCTCAGGTCGCTCAGTATTTCGCCATCAGGTAGGAGCCCGCGATAATCATGGCGCACGCGGCGATTCGTTGGGCATTGATGCGGCGGCGTGGGAACCCCATCACGCCGTAGTGGTCCATCGCGGTCGCGAGAAACATCTGACCGCCGATGATCAAGGCGTTGAAGGTGCCGATTCCGACGCTGGAGGCGACGGTGATCATTGCGAAGATCGCCGCACCGCCGGTCAGACCGCCGAAGGGCGCCCACTTGGGCATGGCCGCGAGATCGGCTCGGGTCGGCAACTGCCGATTCGACGAAACCAGCAGCGCGACAACAAGAATGATGCCGACGCCGGTGAGGGCCACCGCATAGGAAACCACCCCGCACAGCCACACGTTCTTCAGCGCCAACTTCAGCGTGTTCTGACAGCCCGCCTCGATGGACCGCAATGCGCCGCCGATCAGCAGGAACACGAAGACCAGGGCAAATGCCGAGCGCGGCAGCGCGGTGCGGGTCTCGACCTCGGGTTCGGTGGCAGTAGTCATCGGACAATCCCTTCGACAGGCGCGGTGATGAGCGGGGTGGTTTCTTGTTTCGCCGAGTCGCTGGCCATCAGATAGACCGCCACGGTGATCAAGACGGCGCCGACCACCCGGGGTGCGGTCAACTCCCTGGTGGCGAAGCCCATCAGCCCCAGGTCGTCCATCACCAACGCGACCAGCATTTCGCTCACGATGACGACCGCGTTGAACGTTGCCACGCCGACATATTTGGCGACGGTGATCATGCCGACCACCGCGACACCGCCGATCAAGCCACCGAAGGGCGCCCACCACGGCATGTTTCGCACGTCGTCGAGAGTCGGCCACGCCGAAGGCGCGACCACCCTCGACACCGCCAGGAAAATCAAGAATCCGGCCAGCGCAACGGCATACGAGAACACCGCGCACAACCACACGTTCCGCACATAGATCTTCTGCGTGTTCTGACATCCGACCTCGATGGACCGCAACCCACCGGACACCAGGATGAAGAGAAATACGAGCCCAAGGCTAATGGCGACCATGACGAGACACGTCCTTTGGTTCGGGAGGAGCAAACGCCATCACGAACCCAGCGATGATCGGCCCGACCCGGCCTCCACAGGAGGACCGATGCTCGTTTGCTATCGACACCACCGATCGTGACCCACATAACGTACCGTTGGTTGGTGGCACCGTCAATAGCGGGCCGTGGTTTTGGGGGTGCTCGAATGTACTCAGCGCCATTCCGAAAGACCTTGCAGGAGAACAGTGCTCGAGACATTCGAGGCGAGCGAGCGACACATCCCGGCGTGCGGCTCTCGTCGTCCCAGCACTGAACAGCGACCGCCATGGCCCCTGCTGACATGATGGCGGGCGTGCCCGAGCAGATGCTTTCCTCCGCGCGGACCCCGCCTTCGACCACACCACCGCCGCGATGGCGGCCGAGCACGCTGGACTGGGTCCGACTCGGACTGCTACTCGCCGGACTGCTGTGCGTGCTGACCGGACTACTGCCACAGGACGAAGCCGTCGACAATATGCGCCGGATCGGTCCACTGCTGCTGTTCCTCGGCAGCGTGATCGTGCTCGCCGAACTCACCAGGCAAGCCAAGGTTTTCGATGTCATCGCGCATCGCATCGCCATTCTGGGTCGCGGCCACTATCCGGCGCTGTTCGGGTTGTGTGTGCTGTTCGCATCCGCCACCACGATCCTGCTCAACCTGGACACCACCGCGGTGCTGCTCACACCGGTTATGCTCGCGCTCGCGAGGCCCGCCCGGATCCCTCCGCTGCCGCTGGCGATGACCACGCTGTGGCTGGCCAACACCGCGAGCCTGCTGCTGCCGGTCTCCAATCTCACCAATCTGCTGGCCGCGGACCGGATTGCGTTGCACGCCACCGACTTCGGCGCGCGCATGTGGGCGCCGCAGCTGATGTCGATCGTCGCGACGATGATCTGCCTGTGGGTCTGGTACTGGCGGCGCGGCCGACGCGATACCGACCGTTACCTGCCGCCCGAACCGGTCCGCCCGCAGAACGCGCGGCAGCGCGCGCTGCTGTACACGACGGCGACCGCGTGCCTGCTGTTCGTCCTGGCCATCCCGCTCGTCGGCGATAGCATCGGCATCGCCGCCACGCTCGCCGCGGCCATCGCGGTGGCGGCCTTCGCGATCTTCGACCGTTCCGTGCTGCGGCTGTCGCTGATCCCTTGGCAGCTGCTGGTTTTCGTGGTCGGGTTATTCCTCGTGGTGCCCACGTTGAGCAGATTCGGACTGTCCGAGGTGATGCACTGGCTGATCGGCACCGACCCAGGCGCCCTCGGCGCATACCGCGCCGCAGGAGCGGGCGCTGCGCTGTCCAACGTGGCCAACAACCTGCCCGCCTATACCGCGGGCGAGACCGTCGTACCGGACGCGAACCGAAACCAGCTGCTGGCCTTGCTCATCGGCACGAATATCGCCCCACTCGTCACCCCATGGGCATCTCTCGCCACGCTGCTGTGCCTCGAATTCTGCCGCACCCACGAAGTTCGCGTCCCCATGCCGCGCTTCATCCTCACCGGCCTCGCTCTGGCGCTCACCGCGACGACAGCCGCGGTAGCAGCCCTCCTGCTCACCGGCTGACCCCGGCCACCGGGGAGAGTGGCGCATAGCCGCGGCCAATCGCGGGAAGCCTCGCCACCATGCGCCACCCCCATGACGAAGCCAGGGCCGGGCGGCGCGCGATAGCTTGTGCGGTACAGCGCGCGGGGTGAGCTAGGGCGCTCGGGGTGCTGAGGGGATCGCGGGGGCGGCGGCGGTGGCAACGACGGTCAGCCGGGCGGAGATGATGCGGCGGGCCCGTGCGTAGGGCGCGGCATCGGAGAACAGGAGCGCGTCCTGGCCCGCCACCCGGGCGATGGAGTCGAGTTCGAAGGCCAGATCTGCGGGGTCGATATCGGCGACGATTTCGCCGAGCGCGATAGCCTCGGCGACGGCGGCCTCGTACAGGCGCAACCAGTCTCGGCGGGCAGCGGCGACAGCGTCGTGCACGCGTCCTGGCCTGGCGTCGAACTCCGCGACCGCGGACAGGAAGAAGCAACCGCCCCGGAAGATCGGTTTCGCGGCGTAATCCAGCCAGGAATCGGCCAGCGCCCACACCCGGCGCAGGCCGGCGGGCGCGCGGCGGGCCGGTTTCACCACGTGTGTCACGAATACTTCGACGGCCGCGCGCACCGTCGCGAGCTGCAGTTCTTCCTTGGAGCCGAAGTGCGCGAAAACGCCGCTCTTGCTGAGATCCAGTTCCGCGGCGAGCCGGCGCACGGACAGGCTCTCCAGGCCCTCGACGGAGGCGATGTCCATGGCGTGGTCGAGGATGACCCGCCGGGACCGCTCGCCGCGCGCCAATCGCTTGTCCACCGTGGTTCCGACCGTCATCACATCCGCCTTCCACTCGGCACCGATCCTAGACGAAGGACGAATGTCCTCATTGTTTTGCTCTGAAATTACTGGGATCCCCCTCTTCTCAGCGATGTTGACAGAATTACGCCTAGAAGTAATAGTACAGTCGTCCACTTAGTTCGAGGTTCAAGTCGACTCGACCTCCACCGACTCGACGCCATTCCTGCCGGAAATGTCGAATCAGGATGCCGGATCGGCGCACAAGCAGGCTCGCGGTGGATAACCCCCGGCACTCGTCGGCGGGTGGAACATATCGGACGAGTGTCCACTTATTCGAGCAGTACGAGAGGACAGACCATGCGCGCGATTCAGCAACAGCGATGGGGCGGGCCCGAGACCATGCAGCTGGTCGAGGTGGACCGGCCGCAGCCGACCTACACCGAAGTGCTGGTGAAAGTGGTTGCGGCAGGGGTGAACCCGGTCGATCACTACAACCGGGAAGGCAAGGCGTACAACGATGTGCTGCCCCTCCCCTTCGTCAACGGCTGGGATGTCGCCGGGGTGGTCGAGGAAGTCGGCTACGGCGTCACGCGCTTCGAGCCGGGCGATCGCGTGTTCGGCATGCCGTGGTTCCCGCGCGCGGCAGGCGCCTACGCCGAGTACGTCACCGCACCGTCACGACACTTCGCCGCCATCCCGGAAGGCGTGAGCTTCACCCAGGCCGCCGCCCTGCCACTCGCCGCACTGACGGCATGGCAGATGCTCGTCGATGTGGGGCAGGTCCGGCCCGGGCAGCGGGTGCTCGTTTCCGCCGCGGCGGGCGGTGTCGGCCATCTCGCGGTGCAGATCGCAAAGTCCATCGGTGCGTACGTGATCGGCACCGCACGCGCCGCCAAACACGAATTCCTGACCGGCCTCGGCGCCGACGAAACCATCGACTACACGAGCACCGACGTCCCGGCCACTGTTCGCGATATCGACATCGCGATCCAGATGTTCGGCGGAGAGCCCGCACTGCGCACACTCGAAACCCTGCGCCCAGGCGGCATTCTCATCAACGCCCAGGCCGCGTGGACACCCGGGATGTACAAACGTGCCGCCGAACTCGGTGTACGGGCAAGTGCCTTCCTCGTCGAACCCGACCGCGCAAACCTGGAATCACTGGCCGACCTGGTAGCCAAGGGTCAACTGACCGCCCACATCGGCGGCCTGCTCCCGCTGGGCCCGTACACCCACCAGCGGGAGCGCAGGGTGCGCGCCGGCAACTGCCGCTCGGCGGGCCGCCGAACGACAACAGCCGCACACCTTGCGGGTGCGCGGCTGTGGCGGACGTTCGGGTCAGGCGGAGACGGCGATCTCCCACTCGTAGACCGTGAGTTCCGATGACCCGGTGGTGTGGACCGGGTCGGTGAAGGCGATCTCGCGGGCGGCGTCGAGGTTGTCGGCGTGGATGACGTAGGCACCGCCGGTACCGTCGGTGAAGCGGCCGCTCTCGACCAACTGGCCGCGTTCGAGCAGATCGGCGAGAAACTCGCGGTGCGGCTCGACGACGGCGGGGTCGAAATTGGGCCTGCGCATCGCCATGACCAGGTACTTGTTCACCATCTCAGGCCTCTGGCTCCTGGCGCGGAGCCAACGTCGCCGCGGCGGCGGCGCGCACCTGCGGTGCGACGAGCACGACTTGGCCGAGGACACCGTTCACGAATGACGGGGAGTCGTCGGTGGACAGTTCCTTGGCCAGCTCCACCGCCTCGTCGACCGCGACCACCGGCGGAACATCGTTGGCGTGGAAGAGCTCCCACACCGCGATCCGCAGGATGGCCCGGTCCACGGCGGGCAGCCGGGACAGCTCCCAGTCCTTGAGGTAGGACTCGATGGTGCCGTCCACCCGGTCGAGATCGTCGGCGACGCCTTCGACCAGGGTCTTGGTATAGGCGTGCACCGGCGCGACGGCCTGATCCTGGGTGGACAGTTCGACGCGCTCGGACACCAGGTCGGCCGCGTCGACATCGCGGGCCTCCGCCTCGAACAGCAGGTCGACCGCGCGGCGGCGGGCCTTGTGCCGGGCACCGAGCTTCTTGTATGTGGGCTTCTGTTCGGCCACTGTCACATCATCCCCGTCTTTACCCGATCGCGGCAGCTGCGGGGCTCCGCATGGTCACGCTTCGTCAGCGTGACCGGGGCCGTCGCTACTGCCGCGGCCCGATGGCGGCGGTAGGTGATCAGGAGTTCACCCGGCCGAGGTAGTTGCCGTCACGCGAGTCGATGCGCAGCTTGTCACCGGTGTTGATGAACAGCGGGACCTGCACCTCGGCGCCGGTCTCCAGGGTCGCGGGCTTGGTGCCGCCGGTGGAGCGGTCGCCCTGCAGGCCGATGTCGGTGTGCTGCACCTCGAGCTCGACCGTGACCGGGAGCTCTACGTAGAGCGGGGCGCCCTCGTGCGTGGCGACCTGCACGGTCATGTTCTCCAGCAGGAACCGCGCGCCGGGGCCGATGGTCGACTCGGAGATCGAGATCTGGTCGAAGGTGTCGCCGTCCATGAAGACGTAGTCCGAACCATCGTGGTAGAGGTAGGTCATATCGCGACGGTCGACGGTGGCGGTCTCCACCTTGACGCCCGCGTTGAAGGTCTTGTCGACAACCTTGCCGGACAGCACGTTCTTCAGCTTGGTCCGCACGAATGCGGGCCCCTTGCCCGGCTTGACGTGCTGGAATTCGATGATCTGCTGGAGCTGACCGTCGATCTTCAGCACAAGGCCGTTCTTGAAGTCGCTGGTGTCCGCCACTGTCCTCGGATCTCCTCGTTCGTAATATCCACGTCTCGGGCAACCGGCGTCAGTCGACGACGGTCAGGTCTTTGCTGGTGTTGGTGAGCAGTTCAGGGCCCCCCTCGCGCACCACGAGCGTGTCCTCGATACGGACGCCGCCGCGGCCGGGGAAGTACACACCTGGTTCGACGGTCACCGCCACGCCAGAGAGAAGTGTACCGGTTCCGGTTTTGGCGATTCCTGGCGCTTCATGGATCTGTAGTCCCACCCCGTGCCCGAGACCGTGCACGAACAGCTTCCCGTGCCCGGCCGACTCGATCACCGCGCGCGCCGCCGCATCCACGTCGGCCACCGGCGCACCGGGTTGCAATGCTTCGCGACCGGCCCGCTGCGATTCCTGGACCAGGGCATACACCTCGCGATGCCAGTCCGTGGGCGGGCCGAGCACGAAGGTCCGGGTCATATCCGAGTGGTAGCCGCCGACCACCGCGCCGAAATCGAGCTTGACGAAGTCGCCGACGGCGAGCACAGCGTCGGTCGGCCGATGATGCGGGACAGCCGAATTCGCGCCCGCCGCCACGATCGTCTCGAACGCCACCGCCGCCGCGCCGTGCTCGAACATGGCCCACTCGAGGTCCCTTGCCACCTGCCTTTCGGTGCGGCCGGGCCGCAGCCCGCCGCGCTCGAGCAGCGTGGCGAGCCCCGCATCGCCCGCGGCGCACGCGACGCGCAGTTGCTCGACCTCGTAGGCGTCCTTCACCATGCGCAGTTGTTCGACGAGGCCGGGTGTGGCGACGAACTCCAGACCGGTGCACTGCTCGACGAAACCGCGGTGCTGATCGACGGTGACGATGTGACTCTCGTAGCCGACCCGGCCCAGCTGCCACTCCCCCGCGAGCTCCACGATCCTGCGGGCGGTGGCCCGTGCGATCTCGGCGCGCAGGCCCGGCGCCTGTTCGGCGACCTGAGTGAGGTATCGACCATCGGTGCCGATCACCGTGCGCTCCTCGGCATTGCGCATATCCCAGGAGTGCACGAGCAGCGCGGCGTTGGACCCGGTGAATCCCGTCAAGTACCTGATGTTCACCAGATCGGTGACCAGCAGCGCATCGACCTCGTTCTCCACCAGCAGACTCCGCAGCGCACCGCGACGCGCCGCGTAGTCGGGCTCGAGGCCCGCGTGATCAGCAGACATATGTCAAAGCTACCGCCGACACGCGTCCCGGCGACACCCAACACGTACACCGGCGATGGGCGGATACGCCGCGGACGATGCCGTGGTCGGGCGGGTGCCGCAGGGAACGGACAAACGCCGCAATACGCCTGAACCGAAATCCACTCTGCCCCCGCACAATTACCGCGGAGCAGTTCGCGGTCAGCCAGCCGCGACACCGAGCGGACCAGCGGTTGTTCACATATCGATCGGCTATCAACATTTCGGGCCCGTGACTTGATCCGCGCCCGCGCCCGACAAAGGCTGGTAGCCATGGACTTTGCCGCATTCACCCTGCTCGTGGCCTGGTGTGCGATGCTCACCGTCATCGATATCCGGCACCGCAGACTGCCCGACATCCTCACCGGATCAGGTGCGCTGATCGTGTTCGGATACGCGCTGTTCACAACACAATTCACAACCGCGTTGCTCGGTGCGGCGCTGCTGGCGATCCCCTATTTGCTGGTGCACCTGGTGTCGCCAGGGGCGTTCGGCGCCGGCGACGTGAAACTCGCGATCGGACTGGGTGCGGTGGCCGCGCTCGGCGGCGCGCGGGCCTGGGTGGCGGCAGCGCTCGTCGCACCGGCGCTCACCGCCGCTGTCGGCATCGTGGCGCTGACGGTCCGGAGAATGCGTACCGATGCCGACCGCACCGCGGTCACGGTGCCGCACGGGCCTGCGATGTGCTTGGCGACGATGCTGGCGCTGGCGCATGCCGACTGACGCCGCCCGACACGCCGGACCGCTCCACCCGGGCTCGAGCTCGGCGGCGCTCTCACTGCGACAACCTGGCCGATGACGGCAGGTGGTCCGGTGGCCATGTCGCGGCAGGGGCGACCGTGCCGTTGATCACGCCGGGCCGCGTGCCGGAGCACCCGCGCCGACATGGGAAGATGGACAGCGTGTTGCGCTGGATAACTGCCGGAGAATCCCATGGTCCCGCCCTCGTCACCATCCTCGAGGGGATGGTGGCCGGTGTCGAGGTGACATCCGAAGAGATCTCCGCGCAGCTCGCGCGCCGTCGGCTCGGGTACGGGCGCGGCGCGAGGATGAAGTTCGAGGCCGACAAGGTCACCATCGTGGGCGGTGTGCGCCACGGCCGCACCATGGGTGGACCCATCGCGATCGAGATCGCCAACTCCGAGTGGCCGAAGTGGACGATTGTCATGTCCGCCGACCCCGTCGACGAGACCGAGCTGTCGGATCTGGCACGCAATGCGCCACTCACCCGGCCACGACCCGGACATGCCGACTACTCGGGCATGCTCAAGTACAACTTCGACGACGCCCGCAACGTGCTGGAGCGGGCCAGCGCCCGCGAGACCGCCGCGCGCGTCGCGGCGGGCACCCTCGCTCGCAACTTCCTGCGGCAAGCCTTCGGTGTCGAGGTCGTCTCGCACGTCATCTCCATCGGAGCCGCCACGAACACCACCGGTCTGGCGCCCACCGCGAAGGATCTTGCCGCCATCGATGAGAGCCCGGTGCGCGCGTTCGACAAGGACGCCGAGGCCGCGATGATCGCGGAGATCGAGGCCGCCAAGAAGGACGGCGACACTCTCGGTGGCGTCGTCGAGGTCGTCGTGGAGGGGCTGCCCGTCGGGCTGGGCTCCTTCATCAGCGGCGAGAACCGGCTCGACTCGCGACTGGCCGCCGCACTGATGGGCATTCAGGCGATCAAGGGCGTCGAGGTCGGCGATGGTTTCGAGACCGCACGCCGACGCGGCAGCCAGGCACACGACGAGATGAAGCCGGGTCCCGACGGCGTGCTGCGCTCCACCAACCGGGCGGGCGGCCTGGAAGGCGGCATGACCAACGGCGAGGCCCTACGGGTCCGCGCCGCGATGAAGCCGATCTCGACGGTGCCGCGCGCGCTGGCCACGGTCGACATGACCACCGGCGAGGAAGCCGTCGCCATCCACCAGCGCTCCGACGTGTGTGCGGTGCCCGCCGCGGGTGTCGTCGCCGAGTCGATGGTGGCGCTGGTCGTCGCGCAGGCCGCACTGGAGAAGTTCGGCGGCGATTCGCTGACCGAGACCCTCGACAACATCACCAGCTACATCAAGCGCATCAGCGCCCGCCCACACGTGCCGCAATGATCGTCCAGACCGATCCGCGCGCACCGCGCGTGGTGCTGGTCGGACCGCCCGGAGCGGGGAAATCCACGATCGGCCGCAAGCTCGCGAGGGAACTCGGTGTCGAGCTGTACGACACCGACATCGGCATCGAGCGCGAGACCGGGCGCACCATCCCCGAGATCTTCGCCACCGACGGCGAACCCGAGTTTCGCAAGATCGAGGAACGGGTGGTGCGCCGCGCCATCCTGGCCGAGCGCGGGGTGGTTTCGCTCGGCGGCGGCGCCGTGCTGTCCAAGGACACCAGGGCGCTGCTGCGCAACCGCACCGTGGTCTACCTGGAAATCAGTGTGGCCGAAGGACTTCGCCGCACCGGTGCGAGCACGGGACGACCACTGCTCAACGGCGCCGATCCAGGCGCGAAGTATCGGGAGCTGATGCGCAAGCGGCGGCCGTTGTACCGGGAGGTCGCCTCGATCCGGGTGCGGACCGACGGTCGTAGCCCTGGGCGTGTGGTGCGCATGATCATGGCGAAGCTGGGCATGGAGTCGGTCCTGCCGCAAGACACGGAGCCCGACGCAGCGGCGACCGCTGAGACAGACAGCACGACCGCTCGGGGCACCGCGCAGAAGACGGCACCGGGCAACGAGAAAGCACAGGGCGCCGGAAATCCACAGGGCACCAGCAGGTCACGCGCCCGCCGTGCGGCACGGGCGCGCGCCGCGGCGCGCCGCAGGGCCGCCCAGGGCGAACCGCCGCAGCAGGACAACACCGAGCCGACACCCGCGCCGACGGAAACGTCCGGCGACACACCGACACCGGGCAGCCGGTCGCGGCGCGCTCGCGCCCGACGCGCTCGCGCGCGAGCGATCAAACACACGGCACGAACAGAATCGGAGCACACATGACCGAGCCGACCCGACTCCAGGTCCGCACCGCCGACCCCTATCCCGTGATCATCGGCCGCGGGTTGCTCGGCGAACTGGTCGAAGCGGTCACCGGCGCGACCACCGGCGTGCGGACGGTCGCGATCTTCCATCAGCCACCGCTGGCCGAAACCGCCGAAGCCGTGCGAAAGGCGCTCGCCGACACCGGCATCGACGCGCATCGCATCGAGATCCCGGACGCCGAGTCGGGCAAGGACCTGGCCGTCGCGGGCTTCTGCTGGGAGGTGCTCGGCCGCATCGGACTGACCCGCAACGACGTCGTGGTGAGCCTCGGCGGCGGCGCGGCGACCGACCTCGCCGGGTTCGTCGCGGCCACCTGGATGCGCGGGGTGAATATCGTCCATGTGCCGACCACCCTGCTGGCGATGGTCGATGCGGCCGTCGGCGGCAAGACCGGCATCAATACCGAGGCGGGCAAGAATCTGGTGGGCTCCTTCCACGAGCCCGCTGCCGTGCTCGTCGACCTGGTGACGCTGGAAACGGTGCCGCGCAATGAGATCGTCGCGGGCATGGCCGAGATCATCAAGGCCGGTTTCATCGCCGACCCGGTGATCCTCGAGCTGGTCGAGGCCGACCCGGAGGCCGCGCTCGACCCCAAGGGCGAGGTACTCCCCGAACTGATCCGCCGCGCGATCCAGGTGAAGGCGGACGTGGTCGCCGCCGACCTCAAGGAAGCCAGCCTGCGCGAAATCCTCAACTACGGCCACACCCTCGGTCACGCGATCGAGCGCCGCGAGCGCTACCGCTGGCGGCACGGCGCCGCCGTCTCGGTGGGCCTGGTCTTCGCCGCCGAGCTCGGACGCCTCGCCGGACGTCTCGACGACGCCACCGCAGATCGCCATCGCGCCATCCTGCAGAGCGTCGGCCTGCCGACCGGCTACGACGCCGACGCGCTTCCGCAGCTCCTCGACGCGATGCAGACCGACAAGAAGACCCGTTCCGGTGTCCTGCGTTTCGTCGTCCTCGACGGCCTTGCCAAGCCGGGCCGCCTCGAAGGCCCGGATCCGGCGTTGCTCGCCGCCGCGTACTCGGCGATCGCCAAGGAAGGCAGCCCGAGTAGCGGCGCGATCCTGCTGTAACCGGAAAACGCCCAGCGACGACAACGGCGCACCTCCCATGGAGGGGGGGCGGTTTGGTGGCGGGGTTCCCGGGGGATGGCCGGGGGGGGTTGGGGGGGGGGGGGGGGGGTTTTTTGTGGGTGCCGGGGCCCCGCCGCG
>NZ_JBHVDF010000010.1:72699-235076 GCF_042802915.1 Nocardia sp. NPDC057440 | reverse complement strand
CACACTGGCGCGGGCCCGACCCTGCTGACACAGCAACACCCCCCCCCCCACACACGCCCCCCACACCGTGGTGTCGCGCCCGACTGCCCCCCCCCTCGATACCCGGGTCAGGCCGGGGTGGGATGCGCGGTGGGTGGCGCGGATTGATGGTCGTTCCGGCGGCCCGCCAGCGCGCGGCCGATCGCAACGCCGAGCAGCGCGGGCACGAAGATCAGCAGGATGATGAACGAGGCGGAGGCGGTCAGCTCGAAGAGCAAGCCATTGTCACCGAGGTCGAAGCGTGGCAGCCAGTCCAGGATCCAGGCGACGAGGCCACTGCCGAGGCCACCGGCCACCGCGGCCTTCAACCATAGGATGGTCAGGTCGGAGCCGCGCTCGGGGTCAGGGTGGGCGACGCGATCCTTGCGACCGTCCAGCACGCCCCAGAACACGACGACGCCGAGCAGGCCGACCAGCGCCAGCATCCGCATCCACCCGCCCTGGGTCGGCCAGTACACCATCGCAAATCCCAGCACGGTACGCAGCACGACAACCAGCGCACCGAGAAGTGTGGCTCGCACCACCCAAGCAATCATGGTCAACACCATAGCCTCGAGTCTGCAAAGGGTCGACCAGTTCACTGACTGCCCGTCGAGCTCAGGTCAAGCGGGAGCGGGCGTGAACTGGTTGGTGGCGACGCGGGCGGAGAGGGCTCGGCCGACACCGACGCCGATGAGGGCGGGGATGAAGATCAGCAGGACGATGAACGACGCGGCTGCGGTGAGTTCGAAGAGCAGGCCGTTGTCGCCGAGATCGAACTTGGGGATCCAGTCCAGCATCCAGGCGCCGAGGCCGCTGCCGAGCCCGGCCGCCGCGGCTGCCTCGAGCCAGACCAGCGCCGGGTCGGTGCCGCGTTCCGGATCGGGCCGGGCCGACCGTCGCCCGTCCAGCACACCCCAGTACAGAACGGCGGACACCAGAACGATCAGGCAGAACAGCCGCATCAACACCCCCCAGGTCGGCCAGTTCACCATCGCGAACCCGAGCATCGTACGCAGGAAAACAACCAGCGCACCGAGCGCCATCGCGCGCAACACCCAAGCATTCATGCCGACACCATAACCCCGACCAGGACAAAACTAGAACCCGTATCAGTTTTCGTAGCCGTCGCTCGCCAATGCCGCCGCCATGTCCGCACGCGGTGCCGGGCAGCCGGTAAACAGCTCGACCTGTCCGTATGCCTGGTTGAGCAGCATCTGCAAACCGCTGACCACCGTGTGTCCTGCGCGCGCCACCGCCTCGGCCAAGGGGGTCGGCCAGGGGTTATAGATCGCATCGAGGACCACCGGGGCCAGCGCAACCGCGTCTGCGATCTCCACGGCCGCCGTAGCCGGGATCGTGCTGACCACGGCACCGGCTCGCTCGCACAGCCCGGCGAGTGCGGCAGGGTCGAAACTGGTCACCGCCGCGTTGATGCCGAGCCGCTCGGCGAGATCGATCATGCCGCTTGCCCGCCCGGCGTCCCTGGCGATGACGGTCACCGTCTTCGCGCCGAGTTCGGCGAGCGCGAGCAGCGCGGGCCGCGCGGTGCCACCCGCACCGAGCACTACCGCCTCGGCCACATCGGTGACACCACCGCCGCGGAGCGCGCCGAGCACGCCATCCACATCGGTGCAGTCAGCCAGCCAGCCTGCGTCGGTGCGGACCAGGGTGTTGGCCGAGCCGACCAGTACCGCCCGCTCGGTGCGCTCGGCGGCGTAAGCGAGCGCGGCCTCCTTACCCGGCATGGTCACCGAGAGCCCGACCCATTCCGGCCCGAGCCCGTCGACCAACCCGGGCAGCTGCTCGGCCGTACATTCGATGCGCTCGTAGCTCCAGTTCAACCCGAGCGCACGATACGCGGCCAGGTGCAGCTGTGGCGATCGCGAGTGTGCGATCGGCTTGCCGAGCACCGCCGCCTTGCGACTATCGGCCACCGTTGTCCTTGGAACTGTCGAGAATGCCGCTGCGCTGCGCCCGTGCGATCAGGCGCAGATGCTCCTGGTAGTCGTCGGTGAACACGGTCGTACCCTGCTTGTCGACGGTGACGAAGTACAGCCACGGCCCCACGTCCGGATTCTCCATGGCACGCAACGCGTTCAACGACGGCGCGGCGATCGGGGTCTTGGGCAGGCCCCGCATCGCGTAGGTGTTCCAGGCGGTCTTCTGGGCGCGGTCGGCGTCGGTGGTCGCCACCTCGGTGCGGTCCAGCAGGTAATTCACCGTCGAGTCGAACTGCAGCATCTGATCGATCTGCAGCCGGTTCACGATCACTCGTGCCACCTTGCCCATATCCTGGGGTTTCGCCTCGCGTTCCACCAACGAGGCGGCGACCAGCGTCTGATAGGGCGTCAGTTTTGTGTCGGCGCCGGACTGCAGCAGTCCGGTGGATTCATAGCTCTTCGCGCTCGCAGTCACCAATTGCCGAAGGATCTGCTCCGGTGTGGCGCTGGGATCGAAATCCCATGTGCCCGCAGCGATCAGACCTTCCAGCTGCCTCGTCCGGTCCGGGCAGTCCTTCACCCCCTGTGCCGCCCACCCGGGCACCCCGAGCGCGGACAGGTCAAGGCTCGCGCCCGCGGCATCGAGCTGTTCGTAGGTCACACACTTCTGGTTGGCACCGATGCCGATGCAGCTGGCCTCCGCGATCTTGCGGTAGATGCCGTCATACCGCCCGTTGGTACTCATATCGTTTTGGTCGTGCAGCAGCCGCCCCTCGGAGACGACCAGGTTGCCGACGCGCGACTCCTTGCCGACCAGTGCTGTCACCGCCTGCATGGCGGGAACGTGGCTCGGTATCGCGTAGTAGCCGGGCTGCACCGCGTTCATGTTCGAATTCCGCACGGCCGCTTCGATGAACGCAGCACTGCTCGCGACAACGCCCTTGGCCACCATCGCATTCGCGATCTGGTTGGAGGTGTCGCCCGGCTGCACCTGCACCACCACCAGCGGTCCGGCCGGTCCCGCGTAATCCTCGGCGGGCCCGAAGGCGGATTTCACCCAGTTGTAGCCTGCGAAGCCCGCGGCGGCGACGAACAGCAGCACGAACACACTTGCGATGGCCCACAGATTCCGCCGACGGCGCTTGCGCTCGGCCGCCTTACGTGACGCGACACGGGTGCCCCGCCGCCGCGATCCACCACGCGAGTTCGCCGACCGCGACTCGGCCGCGCGGGGTTCCGAACGGCGGCCACGTGGCCGCCGTGGCTCCGGCAGTTCCTCGTCGTCATGCTCCGGCGCGGCGCGGCGCGCGCGCTGGCCACCGCCACGGGTCGGCGCCGGCGGCTCCAGCGGCTCCTCGTCGGTGTAGCGCGGGATGACCGTCGTGTCGTCCTCGTAGGCAGCCCAGGCGGCATCGTCTCGCTTATAGCGGCGAGACTCGACCTCACGCTGCCGAAAGCGTTCCTCGGCCTGCGTCCATCGATCCGTCATGCATCGTCCCCGGACGACGCGGGACGCACCGCTCCATGCCGCTGGTGCGGCACTTCAGACGCAGTTTCGACCGACCTCAACACCGCACTCCGTTCGTCCAACCATCCTTGCAGGATCGATACGGCCGCCGCCTGATCGATCACCTGCCGCTGGCCACGCGCGCGAACTCCACTGTCCCGCAATGCACGTGCAGCTGACACCGTAGTCAAACGTTCGTCGGAAAGTCGGATAGGCACGGGGGCAATCGTGGTCCGCAAATGATCCGCGAACGCCATCGCCAGGGTGGCCGCGGCGCCCTTTTCGCCGCGCAATGTGCGCGGCAGACCCACGATGACCTCGACGGCTTCGTATTCCCGCACAATTTCGGCAATTCTGGCTATGTCAGGCGCCAGACCGCCGCCGCGGGGATTCGGCTTGGCTCGAGGGACAGTTTCCACGGGCGTGGCGAGGATGCCGTCCGGGTCGCTGGCGGCGACGCCGATCCGGACACTGCCGACATCGACGGCAATACGCCTACCGCGACCGGGATCGGTCGCCGCGGCGGGCCGTTCGGCGCCGGGACTCTCCGAGTCGGACATCACCCGGCGAGTTCGACCACCCGGGCACGGACCGAAGCTAGGCCGACTTCGATACCCGAGGGATCCGAGCCCGCGCCCTGGGCCATCTCGGGCTTGCCGCCACCGCGTCCGGCGATGCTCGGCCCGAAGCTGCCGACCAGATCGCCCGCCTTGACACCGAGATCCTGGGCGGCCTTGTTGACGGTCACCACGAACGGCACCTTGCCATCGGCGTTGCCGAGCAGCACCACGACGGCCGGGCTGCTGCCGAAGCGGCCACGGATATCGGTGGCGAGCGTGCGCAGATCGCCCGCGGCGACGCCCTCGGGTGCGGCGGCGGCGACAAGCAGCACGCTGCCGACCCGCTCGGCCTCCTCGACGAACTTGCCCGCGGAGGACAGCACAGCGGCGACCTTGGTGCGCTCGAGTTCCTTCTCGGCCGCCTTCAACCGCTCCACCAGCTGCTCGACGCGACCCGGCACCTCTTCCGACGGCACCTTCAGCGACGACGCCACACCGGCGAGCAACGCCCGCTCCTTGGCCAGGTACTTGTAGGAGTCGAGGCCCACGAACGCCTCGACCCGACGCACACCGGAACCGACCGACGACTCACCGAGCAGCGTGATCGGGCCGATCTGCGAGGAATGCTCCACGTGGGTGCCACCGCACAGCTCCATCGAGAACGGGCCGCCGATCTCCACGACGCGCACTTCGTCACCGTAGTTCTCACCGAACAGCGCCATCGCGCCCATCTGCTTGGCCTTGGTCAGGTCGGTGACAAAGGTGTTCACCGGGAAGTCCGCGCCGACCGCGTCGTTGGACACGGCCTCGATGTCGTTCTTCTGCTGCTCGGAAAGCTGCCCCTGCCAATTGAAGTCGAAGCGTAGGTAGCCGGGCTTGTTCAGCGAGCCCGCCTGCACCGCGTTCGGGCCGAGGATCTGGCGCAGCGCGGCGTGCACCATATGCGTGCCGGAGTGGCCCTGGGTGGCGCCACGCCGCCACCCGGGATCGGCCTGCGCGAGCACGATATCGCCCTCGGTGAGCTGGCCCTGCTCGACGGTGGTCTTGTGCACCCACAGCTTCTTGGCGATCTTCTGCACATCGTTCACGCGCAGCTTGACCCCGGCGGCGGTGATCGAGCCGCGGTCGGCGATCTGGCCGCCGGACTCCGCGTACAGCGGGCTGCGATCGAGGATCACCTCGACGTCCTGCCCGACCGTGGCGACGGGAACCCGGACGCCATCGACGATCAACGCCAGCACGTGCGCCTCGGAGGTCAGCTCGTCGAAGCCGGTGAACTCGGTGGCGCCACGGTCGACGAGTTCCTTGTAGACCGACAGGTCGGCGTGCGCGTGCTTGCGGGCCTGCGCGTCGTCCTTGGCGCGCTTGCGCTGCTCGGCCATCAGCGAGCGGAAGCCGTCCTCGTCCACCGCGAGACCGGCCTCGGCGGCCATCTCCAGGGTGAGGTCGATCGGGAAGCCGTAGGTGTCGTGCAGGGTGAAGGCATCCGAGCCCGCAATGGTGTTGCTGCCCTTGGCCTTCACGGCCGCGGCCGTGTTGTCGAACAGGGTCGAGCCGGTGTTCAGCGTCTTGAGGAACGCGGTCTCCTCGCCGACCGCGACGGTCTCGATGCGGCGGAAATCGGTGGCGAGCTCCGGGTAGGACGGGGACATCAGGTCGCTGACGACCTTCATGAACTCGCCCATGACCGGCTTCTCCGCGCCGAGCAGCCGAGCCGAGCGCACGATCCGGCGCAGCAGCCTGCGCAGCACGTAGCCGCGGCCGTCGTTGCCGGGGTTGACGCCGTCGGCGATCAACATGGCGCCGGTGCGAGCATGGTCGGCGATTACGCGGAAGCGCACGTCGTCCTCGTGCGTGACGCCATAGGACCGGCCGGTCAGTTCCTCGGCCTTGTCGATGATCGGGCGCAGTAGATCGGTCTCATACACGTTGTCCACGCCCTGCAGCAGGAACGCGACGCGCTCGACACCCATGCCGGTGTCGATGTTCTTCTTGGGCAGCGGGCCGAGGATCTCGAAATTATCCTTGCCGGTGCCCGCGCCACGCTCGTTCTGCATGAAGACGAGGTTCCAGATTTCGAGATAACGGTCCTCGTCGGCCTCGGGACCGCCCTCGATGCCGTACTCGGGGCCGCGGTCGAAGTAGATCTCCGAGCACGGGCCGCACGGGCCGGGAATGCCCATCGACCAGTAGTTGTCGGCCATGTCGCGGCGCTGGATGCGCTCGGCGGGCACGCCGACCTCGAGCCAGATCTGCTCCGCCTCGTCGTCGTCGAGATAGACGGTGGCCCACAGGCGTCGCGGATCGAAGCCATAACCGCCGTCCTCGACGCTGCCGGTCAGCAGCGACCAGGCGAAGGTGATCGCCTCGCGCTTGAAGTAGTCGCCGAAACTGAAATTGCCCGCCATCTGGAAGAAGGTGTTGTGCCGGGTGGTGACGCCGACATTCTCGATGTCACCGGTCCGCACGCACTTCTGGACGCTGGTCGCGGTCGCGTAGGGCGGAGTCTGCTGCCCGAGGAAGAACGGAACGAACTGCACCATGCCTGCGTTGACGAACAGCAGGTTCGGGTCGGCCAGGATCAGCGAGGCACTCGGCACCTCGGTATGGCCGGCACGGACGAAATGGTCCAGGAAGCGCCGTCGAATCTCGTGGGTCTGCACAGGTATCCAGCCTACCGGTGTGCCGCATCCGAATTTTCAGGGACCGGGGTGGTCGGCGCCATCATCCGCCGATCCCGGCGAACCGGCGACCCCATCAGCGTTCGACCAGGTCCAGCGCGGCCCGCAGCACGGCTGACCCCTTCATCACCTCGCGGGCCTCGCGGGCCACCGACCGCTGCATCGAACGCGCTGATCATCGCCTCGAGGCTGTCGACCTGCATGTTCACCATGGTGAGTCGGGGCAGTGCGGCGGGTTGGAGAGTTTGCGCACGGAGTGCCGGCGCGGTGCGCGTGATGTCGAGGCGGGCCTGGCCGACGGCGGCTCGCGGTCGGCGATGTCGGAATACCCTCCACCCAGCCCGCGGGCGGGTCGGTGACCGGCTCCCGGCGCGGGGCGTAATGCTCCAGGAATACCTGGCCGACGAATTCGCCGCGGGTGCGGACGCTGGTCTTGGCGAAGATCGACTCGAAGTGATCCTGGACGGCGTCAGCGGATACGCCGAGCGCCCTGGCGATGTCTTCGGTGGCGCGGCCTTGGATGCGGAGCAGGGTCACCTGGCATCCGCATGGGCGACAATCCACAGGCGAGAGCGACGACGGGACCCACCTCCTGCGGTGTTGCGGGCTGGATGATCACCGTGGCACGGTCGTCCGCGCCGCCGGCACAGAGGTTGAGTGTTGTCGTCGCCACCGCGAAGTGAGCGGCCGGTTCTGGGACCGCCCCCGATCGAGCAGGGGCGCGCGGCTGGTCGCGGCACGACGACGAGGCCTACGCCACCGTGTGACTAGCCTCGTTTGCCTGCGCGTATGCCCCGGACGATCCGCCGGAGCCGGCCCACCCGAGCCTGGATGTCGCGCTCCACGCCGTGATCGGTCGGGTGGTAGTAGTCGACACCGACCAGTTCGTCCGGCGGATACTGTTGCGCGAGAACACCATCCGGATTGTCGTGCGGGTACTTGTAGCCCTGGGCGTTACCGAGCATCGCGGCGCCCGCGTAATGGCCGTCACGCAGGTGTGGTGGCACCGCGCCCGCCTTGCCCGCGGCGACATCGGCCATCGCCGCGCCGATCGCGCCGATGACGGCGCCCGACTTCGGGGCGGTAGCGAGGTGGATCGTGGCCTGCGCCAAGGCGAGTCGCCCCTCGGGGAGACCGACCAGCTGGACGACCTGGGCTGCGGCGGCCGCGGTCTGCAGAGCGGTGGGGTCGGCCATGCCGATGTCTTCGCTGGCGTGGATCATCAAGCGGCGGGCGATGAAGCGGGGATCCTCCCCCGCACTGAGCATGCGCGCGAGGTAGTGCAGGGCGGCGTCCACATCGGAGCCGCGGATGGACTTGATGAACGCGCTGATCACGTCGTAGTGCTGGTCGCCGGCACGGTCGTAGCGCACGGCGGCCTTATCGATGCTGGCCTCGACGAGATCCACGTCCACAGTGCCGTCCAGAGAGGACTCGGCCGACGCCTCCAGCGCGGTCAGGGCACGGCGGGCGTCGCCGCCCGCGATGCGCACAAGGTGATCGAGCGCGGCATCGGTCACCTTGTACTCGCCGTTGAGGCCGCGCTCATCGCCGATAGCGCGCTCCAGAACCAGCCGGATATCGGCCTCGGTGAGCGACTGCAGCTGCAACACCAGCGAGCGCGACAGCAGTGGCGACACCACCGAGAAGGACGGATTCTCCGTCGTCGCACCGACCAGCAGCACGATCCGGTTCTCCACCGCGGCCAGCAGCGCGTCCTGCTGGGTTTTGGAGAAGCGGTGCACCTCGTCGATGAACAGCACAGTCTGCTCGCCCGCGGTGAGCCTGCGCCGCGCCACGTCGATGACCGCGCGCACCTCTTTCACCCCCGCCGACAGGGCCGACAGCGCCTCGAAGCGCCGGCCGGTGGACTGCGAAATCAGCGAGGCGAGGGTGGTCTTCCCGGTGCCGGGCGGCCCGTACAGCAGCACCGACGCCGCGCCCGACCCCTCGATCAACCGCCGCAGCGGTGACCCAGGGCCGAGCAGGTGCTGCTGGCCGACCACTTCGTCCAGCGAGACGGGCCGCATCCGCACGGCGAGGGGCGCGCCCGCGTCGCGGCGCACCACACTCTCGATGGTGTGCTCCGCCGGCGCGGCATCTCCGGGCACGTCGAACAGGCCTTCGCTCACGCTGAGCAGGTTACCGAGACGCACCGACAACGCCACGGCGCAGCCGTTGCCGCCGATATTCGCCGTGACGCCGGGCGGTCCGATTTGCGTGTCGACCGGACATCGGATGTGATCACTACCCGTGGCTGAAAACACGGTCGTTTCAGACCCTGGCTCCCTCGGATCCCTCGCCCGGCGCACCCTGCTGAAGGGTGGCGCCGCGGCAGCGGCCGCCGCCACCACGCTGGTGGTCGCCGCACCGGCGCGCGGCGCTGCCGAACCGGTGTTCCGGCACGGCGTCGCCTCCGGCGATCCGCTGCCCGACGCCGTGATCCTGTGGACACGCGTCACCGTGTCCGATGCCGCGACACCGGGTTCCGGCGTCGGCGAAGCTGCCGCAGTGCGCTGGGAGGTCGCCGCCGACGAACGGTTCGCCTCGCTCGTCACGGCCGGAACCACCACGGCCACAGCGGATTCCGATCACACAGTCAAGATCGACGTGAGCGGGCTCGCGCCCGGCACCCGCTATTACTATCGCTTCACCGCGTTCGGGGTGACCTCACGGGTCGGGCGCACCCGCACCGCACCCGCCGCCTCGGCCACCCCCGACCGCCTGCGGTTCGGCGTGGTCTCCTGCGCGAACTGGGAGGCCGGATACTTCGGCGCCTACCGGCATTTGGCGGCGCGCACCGATCTCGATGCGGTCGTACACCTCGGCGACTACATCTACGAATACGGGCGCGGCGCGTACGGCGGCCGCAACGGCTCCGTCCGCCCGCACGACCCCGCGAACGAGATCGTCACACTGGCCGACTATCGGATCCGACACGCGCAGTACAAGACCGATCCGGACCTGATGACCCTGCACGCGCTCGTGCCGTTCATCTGCACCTGGGACGATCACGAGTCCGCCGACAACTCCTGGTCCGGCGGCTCCAGCCACCACAACCCCGCTCTGCAGGGCGACTGGCAGGACCGGCGCGCGGCGTCGGCGCGCGCCTACCTGGAATGGATGCCGGTCCGCACCAGCGGCTCCGGCGCCGACGTGCAGATCTACCGGCGGCTGCGTTTCGGCACTCTCGCCGAACTGTCGATGCTCGACCTGCGCAGCTACCGCGATCAGGAGTCCAAGCCCGGCGCGGGCTGGCGCGAGGTGGACAACCCGGCGCGCACCATCACCGGCAAGGCCCAAATGGAGTGGCTCACCGCCGGTTTGGCGTCCGCACCGGTGCGCTGGAAACTGGTCGGCAACTCGGTGATGATCGCACCGCTGGTCTTCCCGCCCCTGGAGCCGGCCACCACCGGGGCCGTCACGACCATGATGGGCGTACCGCAGGCGGGCATTCCGGCCAACAGCGACCAGTGGGACGGCTACACCGCCGACCGGCAGCGGCTGTTCCGCGCGATCACCGACCAGCAGGTCGGCGATGTGGTCTTCCTGACCGGCGACATCCACTCCTCCTGGGCCGCGGACCTGCCCGTCGACGCCGCGAACTACCCGGGCGGACCGACCGTCGGCGCGGAATTCGTCGTCCCCTCCGTCACCTCCTCCAGCCTCGGAGAAATCATGAAGGCGCCACCACGCACGGTCGCGGTTCCGGTGGAGGAGTCGATCAAGAGCGCCAACCACCACCTGCGTTACGTCGAACTGGATTCGCACGGTTACGGCGTGCTCGAGGTCAACCCCGACCAGACCCAGATGGACTGGTTTTATCTCACCGACGTCGCGGACCCTAATTCCGGCGTCCACCACGGCGCCTCCTACGCCGTCCGTTCGGGCGGCCGGATCGAACCGCGTCCGGCACTGCTGCCCTGACGACCGTCGTATCGAGATTCACCCGGCAAGTCGCGATACGCGAACCACGAATCGGGGCAGAATTCTTTCCGACGGTTGTCGATTTCCGTCGAACTCGCTCGTCGGGATGAGTACGGGACCCGAACGGCGGGTCCCGCTACCGAAGGAGCGTTGTCATGAGCCAGTATCTGGTGCTGATCTATGAAGACGAGAATGCCTACGCGACCGCCTCACAGGAAGTCATGGGCGCGGTCTACCAGGACCACGTGACGTTCCAGGAGATCGCGGGCGACGCGCTGCAAGGCGGAAACGCTCTGCAGCCGACCCCCACCGCCACCGCGATACGCAAGAACGGCAACGGCGATTTCACCGTGACCGACGCGCCGTTCGGCGAGGCCAAGGAGGCGCTCGGCGGCTACTACCTGCTCGAGGCTCCTGATCTGGATGCGGCGATCGCGCTGGCCAAGCAGGTGCCCGCCCGATTCGGCGGTGTCGAGGTGCGCCCGATCATGGTGTTCGAATAGACCGAGCGCGGGCAGGGAACGGGCGGTCGATGTCGATCCACCTCCCCGCGGCCGAGCGGGCGGCCGCGGCCGTCGAGCGGGCGCACCGTCGCGAATGGGCCTTCGTGCTCGCCGCGACGGTGCGGCTGGTCCGTGATTTCGATCTGGCCGAGGAGTGTGTGCAGGACGCCTACGCCAAGGCGCTCACGGAATGGGCGGCCGACGGCGTGCCTGCGAAACCCGGCGCCTGGCTCACCACCGTCGCCCGGCGGCGCGGCCTCGATCTGCTGCGCCGCAATTCGACCATGCGGCGCAGCCTGCCGCTGCTGGTCACCGACCACATCGAAGGCGACACAGCCGATCTCGCACTCGCCGCCGTCGACGCCGCCACCGATATCCCCGACGACCGGCTCCGGCTGATCAGCACCTGCTGCCACCCGGCGCTGGCCCGCGAAGCACAGGTGGCGCTCACCCTGCGCCTGGTCTGCGGCATCACCACCGCGGAGGTCGCGCGCGCCTTCCTGCTCAGCGAGCCGACCATGGCGGCGCGAATCACGCGCGCCAAGAAGAAGATCGCGCTGGCAGGCATCCCATACCGGGTACCGTCGGTGCGGGAACTGCCGCAACGCCTCGACGCCATCTGCGCTGTCATCCATCTGCTGTTCACCACCGGCCACACCGCGCCCTCCGGCGATGCGCTCGTCCGTTCCGATCTCGTCGAGCGCGCACTGCAATTGGCGCGGATGATGCACGCGCTCGTGCCCGACGATCCGTCGATGACCGGTCTGCTGGCACTGATCCTGCTCACCGACGCCCGCAGGGCGGCACGCGTGACCGTGGACGGCCAGCTGTGCACTCTCGCACATCAGGACCGTGCCCGGTGGGACCGTGCGGCCATCGCCGAGGGCGTCGCACTGGTGAAACACGCACTGCCGCATACCGACCGGTTCACGCTGCAGGCCGCGATCGCGGCGGTGCACGATGAGGCGCCGAGCTGGGAACAGACCGACTGGCGGGAAATCACCGGCCTGTATGTGCTGCTGCTTCGGGAATGGCCGTCCCCGGTGGTACGCCTGAATTATGCGGTGGCGGTGGGGCTTTCCGGCAATCCGAGCCGCGCGCTCGCCCTACTGGACGATCTTGCCGCCGAGCCCGCCCTGGCCACCTACGGCTACCTCGAGGCCTCTCGCGCGGCGTTCCTCGCCCGGCTCGGCCGGACCGCAGATGCCGTGACGGCCTATGAACGGGCGCTGCTGCTGACCGAGAACACCGTCGAACGCGCCTACCTCGAGAAACGTGCGGCCGAACTCGACCCGTGACCACGGCACCGTCCTCGAAGGCCGGCATGCACCCGGACGAATCCTGTTCGGTCCAGACCCTATTCGGACCGGTCGTTCACTCGGACCAGCGCTCTTCGAGCATGGCCGAGACGTCCTCGGCGAAGTCGCCGACGGCATCGTCACCCGTGCAGCGCGCGTCCTCGGCCAGCGCCGCCCAGCGGTTGATCAACGCCTCCGAGCGCGGCACCGAGAGCCCGTGCTCGCGAGCCGCGGCGATGCGGGCGTGATCCGCGGGCAGGAACCAATAGGTCGACAGCCACACCCAGATCAGTCGGGCCTCCAGGATGCGCTCGGCGAGCACGTCGTCGTCGGCCAATGACTGCCAGACGCCGACGACCTCCGAACGCCACGCCTCGACCATCTGCCGTGCGCGTTCGCGGGAGAGTTCGAAGTCGCACAGGCATCCGGGGAACGACACCAGCGCGTAGGCGATGTCGAGGGTGGCATCGCGGAAACCGCCCCATTCGTAGTCGAGGAACCGCGCGCCCTCTTCGTTCAGGATGACATTGTCCGGGCACAGATCCGACGGACTGAAGGCGCGGTAACGTCCTGCGGAGAACAGGCGGTTACCGCGCACGATCCGCTCGGCGATCTCACCGGGCACCTCGATGCCGAGTTCGCGCTGCAGCATGCCGGGCACCTCGGAGATGGCGGCCTCGGCCTGCTGCGCGATGCCGTCGACCCGGTGCACCACATCGACGCGGCGCAGCAGCGCGACAAAATCTGCTTCGCGCCCAACGGTTGCCGCGTGCATTCTGCCGAGCGCCTGCGCGAAGGCCATCAACCCGTTGCGGATCGCAGGCTCCGAGCCGGACTGCAGTACCGCGGTGATGCTGGCGTTGTCACCGAGGTCGCTGAGAATGAGCAACCGGTCGGGCAGACTGTGCGCGATCAGGTAGGCGCCGGGGCGTTGCTCGCGACTGAGCGCAGTCGTGAACTGGTAGGACACCGCTTCGCGAAGGAACGCGGAGTCGATGCTGGCCACACCCGGCGCTAGTCCTCCGGTGCGGCGATCCTCTGCGGAGCCACGGACCTGCTTGATAATCAGCGTCCGCGGCAACGAAAAGGCGTTCTCTGAAACACGTACGCGTAGGACTGTTGTCCTGCCACTGCCGCTGAGCTCGATCGGATCGCTCAGCTTCACCGGAGCACCCATTCGCTTGGTAAGCAACTGTTGCGCTGCGGACACGACTTCGGCGGCGCGTTCGGCTAATAGTGCGGTCATCGCCATTCAAGCTACTCGCACCGGGTCACTTCTAGCGAGCAGTTACACAACCTTTCCGCGTCGTTCGGCGTGTCTCGGTCGAGGTTGCGGAACGGGCGCTCCTTGCTTGACACCATTGCGCGCGTCCGGTTTTCTCATCGTCAACTGCCGTGCGCCACACCGCAAACCAGTTGCGTCGAAAGGTCTACGACAATGGCCGACACACCGTCTTCCACACCGAACGATCCAGCTGGCGAGTCTCCCGAGCACAGCGGTGGCGAGAAGTTCGCCGCGCAGCCGGGTCAGCACGAGAGCTCCGACCCGCAGTCGCCGGGCACCGGCACCGAGCACGCCCGCCACGAGATGGCGGGTTCCGCCGGGTACCCGCAGTTCGAAGGCCCGGGCGCGGCGCAGTACGGCAGCGAACCGGTGGAGCCACCGCTCGCTGTCGCTCCGATGCCGCAGGCCCCGCCTCCGCAGCAACCGCCTGCGCCGCAGCCGACCTACGGTCCGCCGGGAACCGGTCCGGTGGGTCCGCAGCCCGGCATGATGCCGCCGCCAGGGATGCCACCCTACCCCGGCGCAACGCCGCCACCGCCCAGCATCATGCCGCCACCGCCCGGCGGGCCGCTGCCGACCTACGGCTATCAAGCCGCCGACAACGTCCCGCGCAGTCTCGACGTCGGCAACGCGTTGAGCTACGGCTGGGAGAGGTTCCGGGCGAATCCGCTGCCGTGGCTGGGCACCACCGCGGTCGGCGTACTCATCTATCTCGCGTTCGTCCTCGTCGTCCGGGTCACGAACCCGACGTCCATGCTGCCCGTACTGCTGATCTTCCTGGCCGTGATGGTGGGGATCTGGCTGCTGCAGGCCGCGCTCGTCCGCGGCGCGCTGTATGAAACCGACGGCTACAAACCGGTTTTCGGGTCGTACTTCCACTTCGTGAACGCGGGCAATGTGCTGCTGACCGCGCTGCTGGCGTTCGTGCTCACGGGGATCGGTTTCGCGCTGTGTGTCCTACCGGGGCTCATCGCCGGGTTCCTGTGCATGTTCGCGCTGCATTATGTCGTGGATCAGGATCTTGGCCCGTTTGCCGCGATCAAGGCCAGCGCCACCCTTGTCGTCACCAATGCCGGGCCGGTCCTGTTGCTCGCTCTCGCGGTCATGGTGCTGACCGTCGTCGGCGCGATTCTGTGCGGTCTCGGTTTGTTCATCGCCGCCCCGGTGGCGACGATCGCGGTGACCTTCGCCTACCGCACCCTGACCGGCGGCATGGTCGCGCCGCTCTGACCGCCGGACCGTGCGGTCGCCAGCCAACCAGCGACCGCATTCCCCTGCACCCGCCATGCGTTCAGGACTGATTTGGGTCGGCCGCCACTGCGGGCACTTCCCGGCAGATCCGGCAATTCTGCCTTCTCGACGCGAGAAGTACCCGCTGAGTCCGTCACGGGCACGGGCTGAGCATCAGTCGGCGGACTACTCTGCGGCGGCCCCGCCGGTGGCGGCGTCGCCCTTCGCCTCGGGGGCTATCTTCTTCTCCGGTTTGAAGTCGAGCCCGGCTTCCTTGCGCTGCTGCGGGGTGATCGGCGCGGGCGCGTCGGTCAGCGGGTCGACGCCGCCGCCGGTCTTCGGGAAGGCGATCACCTCGCGGATCGAGTCGAGCCCGGCGAGCAGCGCGGTGATGCGGTCCCACCCGAAGGCGATGCCGCCGTGCGGGGGCGCGCCGAAAGCGAAGGCGTCCAACAGGAATCCGAACTTCTCCTGTGCCTCGTCATGGCTGATGCCCATCACCTTGAAGACGCGCTCCTGGACATCCCTGCGGTGGATACGGATGCTGCCGCCGCCGATTTCGTTGCCGTTGCAGACGATGTCGTAGGCGTAGGCGAGCGCGGAACCGGGATCGGTGTCGAAGGTCTTGATGGACTCCGGCTTCGGCGAGGTGAACGCGTGATGCACCGCCGTCCAGGCCGAATAACCCAGCGCCACATCACCGCTCGCGGTCGCATCGGCCGTCGGCTCGAACATCGGCGCGTCCACGATCCAGACGAAGGCCCACGCGTTCTCGTCGATCAGGCCGACCTTGCGCGCGATCTCCCCGCGGGCCGCACCGAGCAGCGCGCGCTGTGCCTTGGCCGGACCGGCCGCGAAGAACACACAGTCACCGGGCTCTGCGCCGACGTGCTTGGCCAGGCCATCGCGCTCGGACTCGCTGAGGTTCTTGGCGACCGGACCGCCGAGTGTGCCGTCCTCCTGCACCAGCACGTACGCCAGACCCTTCGCACCGCGCTGCTTGGCCCATTCCTGCCAGGCGTCGAGCTGCCGCCGTGGCTGGCTCGCGCCGCCCGGCATCACGACCGCGCCGACGTACTCGGCTTGGAACACCCGGAAGGGCGTGTCCTTGAAGTACTCCGCGCACTCGGTGATCTCGACGCCGAACCGGAGATCCGGCTTGTCGCTACCGAAGCGGCGCATCGCCTCCGCGTAGGTCATGTGCGGAATCGGGAAGGGGATCTCGTAGCCGACCAGCTTCCACAGCGCCGCCAGAATCTCCTCCGCGACCAGGATGACGTCCTCCTGGCGCACGAAGCTCATCTCGAGGTCGAGCTGGGTGAACTCGGGCTGACGATCGGCGCGGAAGTCCTCGTCGCGGTAGCAGCGCGCGATTTGGTAATAGCGCTCGATCCCGCCGACCATCAGCAGCTGCTTGAACAGCTGCGGGCTCTGCGGCAGCGCGTAGAAGCTGCCGGGTTGCAGCCGGGCGGGCACCACGAAGTCGCGAGCGCCTTCCGGCGTCGAGCGGGTCAGCGTCGGGGTCTCCACCTCGACGAATTCGTGGGAAGCCAGCACCGTGCGAGCGGCGGCGTTGACCTTCGATCGCAGGCGAATGGCCTTGCCCGGCGTCTCACGACGCAGGTCGAGGTAGCGGTACTTGAGGCGGGCCTCGTCACCCGGCTGTTCGTCGAGCTGGAACGGCAGCGGGGCGCTCTCGTTGAGCACCTCGAGCTCGGTGACGTTCACCTCGATGGTGCCGGTCGGCAGCTCCGGGTTTTCGTTGCCGTCCGGCCGCGGCTCGACCACGCCGGTGACCCGCACGCAGTACTCGGCGCGTAGCCGGTGTGCCTGCGCGGCGGGCTCGCCCTCACGGAACACCGCCTGGGCCACACCCGACGCATCGCGCAGATCGATGAAGATCACGCCACCATGGTCACGCCGCCGGGCCACCCAGCCGGTGAGGGTGACGGTCTGACCGGCGTGCTCGCTTCGCAGCGAACCAGCCAAGTGGGTGCGCAGCACGGGATTCCTTTCGACGAATGTGACACCGGAAAGGCCACCCGGTGCGGTTGCCATCGTAGTGAGACACATTCCCGGAGTGAAAACCGATATCGCCGGACCCGTGCCAAGCTATACCGGCGGGGTATGACCGAGGCGTACGGACGAGCAGAAAGCGACGGCGATGACCTTCAACGAGGGCATTCAGATCGACCCGGACGCAGTCAGGTCCGGTGGTCCAGGCATGGGTGGCAAGCTTGCCCTCGGCGGCGGCGCGGGCGGTCTCATCTTCCTGGTCATCACACTTCTGCTCGGCGGCGACCCCGGTTCGCTCTTGGGTGAGTTCACTGGCGCGCAGGACCCACAAACCCAGGTCAGTTCCGGCACCCCGGATCGGTGCAAGACCGGCGATGACGCCAACAGGTACGTCGACTGCCGGGTGGCCTTGACCGCGCAGAGCCTCAACGCCGTGTGGTCTGCCGAGTTGCCCAACCAGACCAATAAGAAGTATTCGAAGCCACAAGTAGTTCTCTTCTCCGGCGCGATAGCCACCGCCTGCGGCAACGCGACCTCGGCAGTCGGCCCGTTCTACTGCCCCGCCGACCGCACGGCCTACTTCGACACCAGCTTCTTCCAAGAACTGGTCGACCGCTTCGGCTCGAGCGGCGGACCGCTCGCGCAGGAATATGTCGTCGCTCACGAGATCGGCCATCACATCCAGAACCTTCTCGGCGATATCGGCCGGGCGCAGCGCGATCCGCGCGGGCCCGAGTCCGGCGCGGTTCGCACCGAGCTACAGGCTGACTGCTACGCCGGTATCTGGGCTCACTTCGCGGACAAGCTGCCGGCCCCAGGAAGTAGCCAGCCATTCCTCAAGCCACTGTCGGACAACGACATACGCGACGCGCTTTCCGCCGCCGCAGCGGTCGGCGACGACCGGATCCAGCGTGCCGCCCAAGGCCGTGTCAATCCCGAGGCATGGACGCACGGGGCGTCCGATCAGCGGCAGAAATGGTTCCTCACCGGATACAAGACAGGCCAGGTGCGCGCGTGCGACACCTATTCAGCACCGGACCTGAGCAACCCGCCGAACTTGCGATGACGAAGAGCCGCGACGACAGGGACTATCCCCGCGCCGATGCTACTGTCGTGCCTCTACGATGAAAATTGTCGAAACATGGGGAGGGTCAATGACATTCAACGATGGTGTCGAAATCGATCCGCGCCGGGCATCCCGCGTCATGTCACCCTTCGCGACCACGAGCGTCTACGACCCGCCGCGCGCCCGTCGATCCCCTGTACGCAAGGGGCGGGCCGGCTGAGGTTCGTCTCTGGACCTTGTTCGGCCGATATCCTCGGCAGGCCTCGGTCCAGGCCTTTCATCACACTCCAACCCTCCGTCGGGTAAGCGCCGGAGGGTGCGTATCTATGCTGGATAGGTTGATCGACGTCGCGCTGCGCGGGAATCGCTCGGAACCCGCGCAGCGCGATGTTCAATGGCAGATGTCCTGTGGCGCACAGTAGATGGGGATTTCATGCGGAGAACGAAGTCGGCACTGATGGTTCTTGTAGTGGCGCTCGCAGGCAGCTGGGGCACAGCCTCCGCCGACCCCGCGCCCGACGCGCCATCACCCGCGGCGCCTGCCGTCGCCCTGCTCACGCTGACGACCATGCCCAGTGGCTGGCAGAGCCGCATCGACCTGCGCCCGGCGCTGGAGGTGTACCCCGACGGCCGCGCGATCAAGACGCCGGACGCCACGGCCGCCGATCGGGTCCCCTCTACGCCGCCGCAACGACTGAACGGGACGGTCTCGCCGGATGTGCTGAACGCGGCGCTTGCCGAGATCAGGGCATTGGCGACGCTGGATCTCGGCATACCGAACGCCACCGATCAGGGCACCCAGATCATCGATGTCATGCCGCAGCAGCCGGACCAGGACGTGCACGTGATCCTGTACGCGCCGGAGCTCACCGAGGGCCTGACGACCGAGCAGCAGGCCGCCCGGCGGCAATTCGCCGACCTCTACCGCAAACTGCTGGAGTCCTTCGTGCAGGGTTGATCGCGGCACACGACGCTACCGGCCTCCCCGATTCTCGCGGCGGAGGCCGGTAGCGTTTCCGATGGCACACGAGTCTCCAGCCGGGCGACAGCGTGCGAGCGATCGTCGAATTCCGCTACGACACAGGCAAACTGCCGCATAACAGACGCAGTCAGAGCAACGCACCCTCACCTGGTTTCGGTCGGCCACCCAGCTCGTCGACAACCGTGCCTACCTCCCGCGGCCGGGAGGTAGGCACGATCGCGAGATGCCGTACCGGCGCTGGCTCAGAACTGATCCTGTTCATAGTCGGAGCTGACCATCTCGTCCGAATGCGTCGCACCGATGACGTCCGGCGTGGACTCACCGAGCGGTCCCGTGAGGTCGTCGTTGCCGGTGCGGCTCTGGTACGGGTCCACGTTGCGCGAGTGTTCCTCGTTGTCGTTGCCGCGCTGCCCGCCCGCGGCGGGAGCGCCGCCGCCCATGAAGCTGGAGTTGCCTGCTCCGGCGGGGGTGGTGCTCAGGCCGGAACCGAGCGACGAACCCGGCATACCCGCGACCGGCCGAAGCGCGGGCGGCATCGTGGCACCGGGCAAACCACCCGCCCGCGGCGTCGAGGGTGAGCTCGGGCTGCCCGGTGAGCCAGAACGGCTCGGACTGCCGGAGCGGCTCGGCGAACCGATCGCACCGCCCGGTGAGCCCGTTCCGCTCGGCGAACTCGGATTCGCCGAGGCCGGATTCGTCGAGGCGCCCAGACCTGAACCGCCTGTGTCGAGCGCGCTGGCCGCTTTGGTGCCGGTGTCCTGCGCGACTTCCTGGGCCTGAGCCATGATCGGCTCACCGATGTTCTGCATCACCGCTTGCGCCACTTCTTGCGGCTGCGGCAACCCGCCCGGTGCGATCAGCTGGTTCACCAGGCCGGTCAGCTCGGCCGTCTTGCCCGCCAGGTCGCCGCGGGTCATATTGGCAACGCCCACCGCTTGCCCGAGATGCTCGGTGGCGGTGGCGATCAGCGAAGCCTGCGCGGGCGGGGTCAGGATCAGCGGCGCGAGCGCGGCGGCCTGGGTGGCGAACGAGGTCGCGATCCCGGTCAGCTGCACGTTGCCCTGCTGCACCACCGCGGCGGCCTTCGTGGTCAGATCGGAGATGTCGAAGCCGCGCTGGCTGGTGTCCTGGCCCTCGGTGTTCGCCTCCTGGCCCGCGACCTGCGCATTGCGCGCGGCCTGCCCTTGCCACAGCTGGTCGACGGTCGCCATGCTGCCCTTGCCTACCTGCATCGCCGATTCGATGACCTTGGAAGACTCGGCCAGAATCTTGGTCGGGTCGATGGCGCCGAGGATGCCGGTGCCGAAACTGCCGAGCAGATCGAGGATCGGTTTGAACAGCATGTCGACGCCGGGCAGCGCGGGCAAGGACAATCCGCTCATCAATGCCGCGACCGGATCGGCGGGCAGTGCAGGCAGTGCGGCTATGTCCGGCACCGCCGCGGCAGCCGGAGTTGCGGCGGCCGCCGCACCGGCGCCACCGCCGAGCGCGCCCTGCGCCTGACCGAGCACGCCCTGCGCCGCGCCGAGGACGGGCGCCGCCGCGTGACCTATCGCCGCGTGGGCGCTGTCGAGCATGGTCGACACGTCCGACGGAATGCCGGCGAGAATATCGTTCGGGTCGGCTGCCGGATTGCCGGACAGGCCCGGCATCCCGGCCGGTGCGGCGCCGAGGGTCTGCGAGTCTTCGCTGATCTTGCGCGCGAGGTAGAACTCGGGCGCCTCGATCGGCGGCATGTCGGCGGGCAACTGCCCCAACGGCACGTCGATCAGGCCCGGTGACGGCGTGCTCTGCGCGGCGTTGATCGCCGACTGCTGTGCCGCGGCCGCGGTGTGGTCGACCGCGCTCGCGGTGTGGTCGGCGGGCGCGATGACACCCGAATTCGCCGTGTCCAGCGGCTTCATACCGCGCCGCCGATCTGGTTGCCGAGCGACGCCATCGAGCCCGCGTTGCCGAGATCGGTGCTGTTGATGGTGGCGACCGTGTTGAAGGTTGCCTCCGACAACTTGGCGTACTTCCCCGAGAGATCATTGATATCCCTGGCCTGCAACACCTGCGCGGCGGCGAACGCCACCAGATAGTCGGCGCCGATCAATCCGAAGACTGGCGTCATCGCGGCGACATTGCCGACCGCGTCCAAATTGCCCGCCCCCGCGATCTCGCCGGCGATCCCGGCATTCGTCGCGGCGAACGCCGCAACCCCTTCGGTATCCATCGAGAAATCACTCATCGAGCTGCCCCCCAATCATCCATCGTGAACATCAGTTTCGCGCACTTGGCTCGGTCATCCGTCAACTCCCTGCCCGAGCGGCAATGCCGCTCGGATGGGCTCAATATAGCGGACCCTACCGGCAAGTTTCGAGCCCAACAGGCCCCCTGAAACGAACCGATCGCCGCCGGGAAGGAACTGAAACGTGTTGCAAATTAGAACAAGTTCTATATTCTCGGTGCCATGAAGGTCGCAGTGACCGGCGCAGCCGGCTACCTTGGCACGAACCTGCTCAGCCTGCTCGTCGGGCGCGGGCACGAAGTCGTCGCCATCGACCGCGTGGTCCCCGAGGGCCCCGCGGATCCCGGCGTCACCTGGATGTCGGGCAACGTGCTGGATCCGGATTCGATGCGCACCGTGCTCGCGGGCGCGGAGATCGTGTACCACCTGGTCGCCGTGATCACCCTGGCCGAGAAAAACGACTTGGCGTGGAAGGTGAACACCGAAGGCGTCCGCGTAGTCGCCGAGGCCGCGCTCGACCTCGGCGTGCGCCGGATGGTGCATGCCAGCTCCATCCACGCCTTCGATCAGTACAGCTGCGGCGGCCGCATCGACGAGAGCTCACCGCGCTCCACCACGGACGGCCTGCCCGTCTATGACCGCTCCAAATGGGCGGGTGAGGTCGAACTGCGCAAGGTGATCGACAAGGGTCTCGACGCGGTGATCTGCAATCCCACCGGCGTGTTCGGCCCGGTCGACCACAGCACCCCGCTCTCGCGCATCAACCGCACCCTCAAGGACGCCGCGCGCGGGCGGGTACCCGCGATGATCGGCGGCGGCTTCGACCTCGTCGACGTGCGCGACGTGGCACAAGGCCTGGTCCTGGCCTCCGAACGCGGGCGCACCGGCGAGAACTATCTGCTCGGCGGATCGATGATCTCGATGCTCGACCTGTGCCGCCTCGCCGCGCGCCACGGCGGCAAAAAGGGCCCGAAGTTCACCATCCCGCCCCGCCTCGTCGGTGGCCTCATTCCGGTCCTGGAGCCGATCGGCAAGATGCTCGGCACCGACATCATGTCGCGTGCCGCACTCGGCGCACTGCTCTCGGCGCCCGTCGTCGACCACGACAAAGCGACGCGGGAAATCGACTACCAACCGCGCCCCATCGACGAAACCGTGCGCGATCTGGTGACCTTCTTCGCCGATCCGACCCAGCTGACGCCGCCCGACACCAGGCAGATCGCCTGACCCTCGCGGCTTGACAGGCATTAGAACGCATGTTCGACTGAAGGGGTGCGGTGGCAAAGCCAAACCCTGGACGCCGACGACGGCGCCTTGCCCGGTCTGGACCGGGCCGGGTTCGTGCGCACCGTGCAAACACCGGAATTCGAAGGCATAACCTTTCACGAGGTGCTGTGCAAAAGCGCACTGAACAAGATGCCCGAGGGCGCGAACCTGCCGTTCCATTGGACGATCAATCCGATGCGCGGTTGCTCGCACGCCTGCCGTTATTGCTTCGCGCGCGGCACGCACGAGTATCTGGAACTCGACGCGGGCCGCGATTTCGATTCGCAGATCGTGGTGAAGACCAATATCGCCGCGGTGCTGCGCAAGGAACTCGGTAGACGATCCTGGCATCAGGAACCGGTCGCGCTCGGCACCAATACCGACCCTTATCAACGCGCCGAGGGCCGATATCGATTGATGCCCGGAATCATTCGGGCACTCACCGATTCCGGCACGCCGTTCTCCATCCTGACCAAGGGCACCCTACTGCGCCGCGATCTGCCGCTGCTCACGCTGGCGGCGCGCCAGGTTCGGGTGAGTGTGGCGGTGTCCATCGCGATCCTCGACATCGATCTGCACCGCAGTCTCGAGACGGGTACGCCCCCGAAGGCGCGCCTGGACCTGGTGCGCGCACTGGCCGACGCCGGATTCGACGTGAATGTCATGGTGGCGCCGGTGATTCCGTACCTCACCGACAGCAAGGCCCACCTCGACGAGCTGTTCGGCGAGATCGCCGCGGCGGGAGCCGCTTCGGCCATCGCGTTCCCGATGCACCTGCGCGGCAGCACCCGCGGCTGGTTCCTCGGCTGGCTGGCCGAAGCCCACCCGGCGCTGCTGCGCCGCTACCGGCAGCTGTACGGCCGCGGCGCCTACGTCACGCCCGAGTACTCGACATGGCGAACGCACCCGGCCACTGCTGCAACAGCACGGCCTGAGCCGCGAACAACCTCCGCAACCGCAGGCGCCGCCGCAACGCCCGCCCATGGCCGACGAACAACTGTCGCTGTTCGCCTGAGCGCCATTCTCCTCGAGCACCTGGTCACCATGGCCGCACCGAACAATTCTCAACGGACCGCGCGCTTCACGTTCAATCGCCTGCGCAGCGGAGTAGGTTGGCCAATGGCACCCTCTCACCGACGAGGAAGTGAAGCAGGCATATGGTTTCGCACCAAAATGATGTCGGCACAGCGAAATTGGAAAAGGTCGTAATTCGGTTCGCCGGGGACTCCGGGGACGGAATGCAGCTCACCGGTGACCGTTTCACGCACGAAGCGGCCGCATTCGGCAACGACCTCGCCACCCAGCCCAACTTCCCCGCGGAGATTCGCGCGCCACAGGGCACGCTGCCGGGCGTTTCGTCCTTCCAGATCCAGATCGCCGACCACGACATCTTCACCGCGGGCGACCAGCCCGACGTGCTGGTGGCGATGAACCCTGCGGCCTTGAAGGCCAATGTAGAGGACCTGCCGCGCGGCGCCACCGTTATCGTGAACACCGACGAGTTCACCAAACGCACCCTCGCCAAGGTCGGCTACGCCACCGACCCCCTCGATGACGACTCCCTGTCGGACTTCGTCGTGCACCGGGTTCCGATGACCTCGCTGACCCTGGGCGCCACCGAGTCCACCGGCGTCGGCAAGAAAGACGGCCAGCGCGCGAAGAACATGTTCGCGCTCGGGCTGATCTCCTGGATGTACGGCCGCCCGATCGACGGCACCGAGCGGTTCGTCCGGGAGAAGTTCGCCGCCACACCCGACATCACCCAGGCGAACCTGCTCGCACTGCGCGCGGGCTGGAACTACGGCGAGACCACCGAGGCCTTCGCCACCACCTACGAGGTCGCCCCCGCGGCGCTGCCGCCGGGCACCTACCGGCAGATCACCGGCAACACCGCACTCGCCTACGGACTGGTGACCGCCGGGCAGCTGGCCGGCCTGCCCGTCTTCCTCGGCACCTACCCGATCACGCCCGCCTCGGACATCCTGCACGAGCTGAGCAAGCACAAGAACTTCGACGTCACCACCTTCCAGGCCGAGGACGAGATCGCCGGTATCGGCGCCGCGCTCGGCGCCGCGCTGGGCGGCGCCCTCGGCGTCACCAGCACCTCCGGCCCTGGATTGGCGCTCAAGAGCGAAACTGTCGGACTGGCGGTGATGACCGAACTGCCGCTGGTGGTCATCGATGTGCAACGCGGCGGCCCGTCCACCGGGCTGCCGACCAAGACCGAGCAGGCCGACCTGCTGCAGGCGCTCTACGGCCGCAACGGTGAATCCCCCGTCGCGGTGCTCGCGCCCCGCTCCCCCGCCGACTGTTTCGCGACGGCCGTGGAAGCCGCGCGGATCGCGCTCACCTACCGCACGCCGGTGCTGCTGCTCTCCGACGGGGCCATCGCCAACGGCTCCGAGCCGTGGTCGATTCCGAACGTGTCCGAGCTGGCGCCGATCGATCCGGCGTTCGAGCCGGACGCCGAGGAGGAGGGCGGTTTCCAGCCTTACGCCCGCGACCCCGGCACCCTCGCCCGGCCGCTTGCTGTGCCGGGCACCAAGGGGCGCGCCCACCGGATCGGCGGACTCGAAAAGGCGGACGGCAGCGGCAATATCTCCTACGAACCGGCCAACCACGAGCTGATGGTGCGCCTACGCCAGGCCAAGATCGAGGCGATCGCCGTTCCCGATGTCGAGGTCGACGATCCCGACGGGCGCGCCGAACTGCTGTTGCTCGGCTGGGGCAGTTCGTTCGGGCCGATCGGTGAGGCGTGTCGCCGGGCCCGCCGTCGCGGCGTCCCGGTCGCACAGGCGCACCTACGGCATCTGAATCCGTTGCCCGCCAACCTCGGCGAGGTGCTGCGCCGATATCGCACCGTCGTCACGCCGGAGATGAACGGCGGCCAGCTGGCGATGCTGCTGCGCGCGAAGTATCTGGTGGACGTGCAGCCCTGGACCAAGATCGCGGGCACCGCGTTCTCCGCCCAGGAGCTCGTCGGGGTGATCGATGCCGCGCTGGACGGCTCGATCGAGGAGATGGAAACCGACAAGGCCTTCGCCGCGCGAGCGCAGGCCACCTACCGCGCCACTAGCACCGGGGGCAACGAATGACCATCATGGAAACCTCGCTTGTCGGAACAGATCTGGGCCTGACCGGTCGGTCCGGCGTGCCGGCCGCCGACGGTCCGCAGAAGGTGAAGGAATTCACCTCCGATCAGGAGGTCCGCTGGTGCCCCGGCTGCGGCGACTACGTGATCCTGGCGACCGTACGCAGTTTCCTGGCCGAACTCGGGTTGCGCAGGGAGAACCTGATGTTCGTTTCCGGTATCGGCTGCTCCAGCCGCTTCCCCTACTACCTGGAGGCCTACGGCATTCACTCCATCCACGGCCGCGCACCCGCCATCGCCACCGGTCTCGCGGTGACGCGTCCCGATTTGTCGGTGTGGGTGGTCACCGGTGACGGTGACGCGCTGTCCATCGGCGGCAACCACCTCATCCACGCGCTGCGACGCAACGTGAACATGACGATCCTGCTGTTCAACAATCGGATTTACGGCCTCACCAAGGGCCAGTACTCTCCGACCTCGGAACCGGGCAAGATCACCAAATCCACCCCGATGGGGTCGGTGGACCACCCGTTCAACACACTGTCGGTCGCGCTCGGCGCGGAGGCCGGATTCGCCGCGCGCGCATTGGATTCCGACCGCCCCGGCCTCACCGAGGTATTGCGCGCCGCCGCCGAGCATCGCGGCACCTCGTTCGTCGAAATCCTGCAGGACTGCCCCATTTTCAACGACGGGTCCTTCGATGTACTGCGCCGCGGCGACGCCGAATCCCGGCTGATCCCGCTGCGGCACGGCGAGCCGATCCGCTTCGGCGCCGACGGCGAGTTCGCGGTGGTCCGCAACGGTTTCGCGCTCGAAGTGGCCGACACCGACGCCGTCGCGGAGTCCGACATCGTCGTGCACGATGCCTACACCGACAACCCCGAATACGCCTACGCCCTCTCCCGCCTCTCCGACCAGGACCTCGGCCACGTGGTCACCGGCATCTTCCGCGCCGTCACCCGTCCCACCTACGACGACGGCGTCCGCGCCCAGGCCGCGATAGCCCGCGAACGCAAACCAGTGGATCAGGATTCGCTGCAATCGCTGCTCAACGGCTCCGAGACCTGGACCATCGGCGAGTAGCGGACCAGCTCGGCAGGCGTCAGGCGCGCTTGGCGAAGCCGAGGTCGATGACCGCGTCGCGTTCCTGCTCGAGCTCGGCGACACTGGCGTCGATGCGGGCGCGGGAGAAATCGTCGAGGTCGAGGCGCGGCACGATGGTGTACTCGCCGTCAGTACAGGTGACCGGGAACGAGCTGATGACGCCCTCGGGCACACCGTAGGAGCCGTCCGACGGGACGGCCATGGACGTCCATTCACCGTCCGGGGTGCCCAGAATCCAGTCGTGGATGTGGTCGATGGCGGCGCTGGCCGCACTGGCTGCCGACGAGGCGCCGCGAGCCTGGATGATCGCCGTGCCGCGCTGCTGCACAGTGGGGATGAATTCCTCACGCAACCAGGCCCCATCATCGATGAGGTCGAGAGCGCGCCGACCGCCGACGGTGGCGTGGGTGATGTCCGGGTACTGGGTGGCCGAGTGATTGCCCCAGATCGCGACGCGGGCGATGTCGGATCCTGACGCGCCGGTCTTCTTGGCCAACTGCGCGATCGCCCGATTGTGGTCGAGCCGGGTCATTGCCGTGAAGCGCTCGGCGGGCACGTCGGGGGCGTTGCTCATCGCGATGAACGCGTTGGTGTTGGCCGGATTGCCGACCACGAGCACCTTCACGTCGTCGGCGGCGCTGGCATTGATGGCCGCACCCTGATCGGTGAAGATCGGCCCGTTGGCGTTCAGCAGATCCGAGCGCTCCATCCCGGCAGTCCGCGGTCGCGCGCCGACCAGCAACGCCACATTCGCGCTCTCGAATCCCACCCACGGGTCATCGCTGATGTCGATCGATTCCAGCAGCGGGAACGCGCCGTCCTCCAGTTCCATCGCCACGCCTTCCAGCGAAGCGACGGCGGCCGGAATCTCCAGCAATCGCAGCCGCACCGGCGTATCCGCCCCGACCATCGCCCCGGACGCGATCCGGAACAGCAGACCATAGGCGATCTGCCCCGCAGCTCCGGTAACAGCGACAGTGACGGGCGCGGTGCTCACGACGAACTCCTTGCGGTAGGCGGACACTCGACCCCACCATATCGAGTCTCACCGCTCCCGAACCCAGGTGGTGAGCTACCAGACAGTTGCCCTGCCGAGGCTCTGGGCGCCCTCGTCTGGTTCACCCTCCGCAATTCTCACCGCGGTCGGACAGGGGGTGCGAACGACGCCCCGGACTTCGCGGGAGCCGGCACCGGTCAGCACAACGCCGCGACCTCGGCGTCGGTCAGCACGATCGGCGACACATAGTCCTTCTCCCGCGCCGTCTGCACGGCCCGATACAGCGGCCGTTCCTCGAGCCCCGCGTCGCGCGCCTCGGCGCGGAGCTGGTGGACCAGCATCGACGAAACCGCAACGGCCGCAGCCAATGGGCACGAGGTAAGGGCGTCGGCCAGTTTGCGAAGGCCGATCAGGTGTAGTTCGCGGCCGCTGCCCGTGTCGGTGTACATCGCCAACGGAATGATCTGTGTGTCCGCTCCCGCGGTCACCCGCAGCACGATGCGGCTGAGCCGGGCCGGGAAGACGAGAATCTCGACACCGGTCGCGGCTGCGATGTCGACGCGCCGCGCACCGAACAGTCGCCGCGCGTGAATCGTGGTCCCGGCCAGCCACATTCGCCGCCGCCGCAACGCCATCGCGTACCCGACGGTGGGCGCGCCGACGACAAAGCCGATCAGCACCGCGATCGGCCAGCTCACCAGCAATGCCGCCAGCAGCGCGGCGCCGACCCCGACCCCGACCGCGGCGAGAGCCAGTCGGCGCAGCATGGGCGCATACGTCTCCGGCGCGACCAGGTCGAGTCCGACCGGTGAAGCAGGCTGAGAATCCCCAGGATTCGACGGTTCTACGGTCACGGCAGCACATTCGTACGGGTGGCGGTGTACCCGGGCACCGTACTACTCGGAGCGCGCGAGCGCGGCCGCGACGGCGGTAACCGTCTCGTCCAATGGGATCTGGCGTTGATCACCGGTCGCCATGTCCTTCAGGCCGATCGTGCCTTCGGCCAGGTCGCGGTCGCCGAGAACCAGGGTGAGCTTCGCCCCGGACTTGTCGGCCGCCTTCATCGCGCCCTTCACCCCGCGCCCGCCGTAGGCCAGATCCACCCGGATGCCCGCGGCCCGCAACTGCGCGGACAGCACCACGAGGCGCTGTTTGGCGGCGTCACCCAGCGGCACCCCGAAGACCTCGCAGCGCGCCGGATCGCCCACCGACTTGCCCTCGGCGGCCAGCGCGAGCACGGTGCGGTCGACCCCGAGACCGAAGCCGATGCCCGACAGCGGTTGACCACCGAGCTCGGCCATCAGGCCGTCATAGCGACCGCCGCCGCCGATGCCGGACTGCGCGCCGAGACCGTCGTGCACGAATTCGAAGGTCGTCTTCGTGTAGTAGTCGAGGCCGCGGACCATGCGCGGATTCACCACGTACGGCACACCGAGCGCGTCGAGGTACCCGAGCACCTGCTCGAAGTGCGTCTTCGCCGATTCCGACAGGTGATCGATCATCAGCGGTGCGTTCGCGGTCAGCTCCCGCACCTCGGGGCGCTTGTCGTCGAGCACCCGCAGCGGGTTGATCTGCGCCCGCCGTTTGGTCTCCTCGTCGAGCGGAAGCTTCAACAAGAACTCCTGGAGCAGCTCCCGGTACTGCGGGCGGCAGGTCTCGTCGCCGAGCGAGGTGATATCGAGCCGGAAGCCCGCCAAGCCGAGCGCGCGGAATCCGGCATCGGCGACCGCGATCACCTCGGCGTCCAGCGCCGGATCGTCGACGCCGATCGCCTCGACGCCGACCTGCTGCAGCTGCCGGTAGCGGCCCGCCTGCGGCCGCTCGTACCGGAAGAACGGTCCCGCGTAGACGAGCTTCACCGGCAATTGGCCGCGATCGAGGCTGTGCTCGATCACCGCGCGCATCACACCGGCGGTGCCTTCGGGCCGCAGCGTCACGCTGCGGTCGCTGCGATCGGAGAAGGTGAACATTTCTTTGCTCACCACATCGGTCGACTCGCCGACACCGCGAGCGAATAGTTCGGTGTCTTCGAAGACCGGCAGCTCTACATGCCCGTACCCAGCAAGGCGGGCGGCGCGAATGAGGCCATCGCGCACCGCGACGAACTCGGCCGAGCCGGGTGGCATGTAATCCGGTACCCCCTTCGGGGCGGAGAAGCTGCTGGTCTTGGTCACGATTGTCCAGTTTCCACCACCACCGCCCGTCAAGTCCAACCGGTTAGCCTCGCGCGTCCCTGACATGATCGACTCCGGTCGCCCGCGCCCGGCTCGCCATTCTGGGCGGACTTCGTCCGGCGTGGCAGAACTACACACCACGGGACGGTTCAACCTTCAGCGGAGACGCCGGAACGCTGGACGGCAGCGGCGCACTCTCGCGCACGACACTCCCGTCACATGCGGTCGAGCCAAAGCGCTTCGTGGCCGCCGGAATGCTGACGGTATGGTGACCGCATGAACACACGCATGCTGCGGAATCGCCGCATTTCGTGTGTTCTATTCCGGAAGTAACGGATACGGGAGGAACGTGGTAGTGCCGAGCAACGAACAGCGGCGAGCAGCGGCGAAACGCAAGCTGGAACGCCAGCTCGCCAACCGGGCCGATCGGGCGCGCAAGCGCAAGCAACTCGCGATCGCCGGGTCCGTGCTCGGCGTCGTCGTCGCGGTCGCGGCCGTCACCGGCGTCTATTTCCTGACCCGTGGCGACGACAGCGAGAACAACGCCGCCTCCGAGACCAAGGACGCCTCGCTCTCGGCCGCGGCGCCGCCGGCCGCGCAGGCCAAGCCGGCCTCAGTGAACTGCACCTACCGCGACGGCCAGCGGCCCGCGGACAAGCCGGTGAACAAGCCGCGCACCGAGGGCATCCGGACCGATGGCCCCAACGCCAAGTTGAGCGTCAGCATGGAAACCAGCCAGGGCCCCATCGGCCTCACGCTGAACAACGCCGAGTCGCCCTGCACCGTGAACAGTTTCGCGAGCCTGGCCGGCCAGGGCTACTTCGACGGCACCGACTGCCACCGCATGACCGCGGGCGAAGGCCTGAAGGTGCTGCAATGCGGTGACCCGACCGGCACCGGAATGGGCGGTCCCGGTTACGAATTCGCCAACGAGTACCCGACCGATCAGTACGCGCCCGGCGATCCGGCCGCAGAATCGCAGCCGGTCGCCTACAAGCGCGGCGTACTCGCGATGGCCAATGCGGGCCCCGGCCCCGATGGCGGCGGCACCAACGGCAGCCAGTTCTTCATCGTCTATGGCGATTCCGAACTGCCGCCGCAGTACACCATTTTCGGCACCGTCGACCAGGACGGCCTCGCGACGCTGGACAAGATCGCCAAGGGCGGTCAGGACAACGCGAACGGCCCCGGCGACGGCAAGCCGAAGCTTCCCGTGACCATCTCCTCGATGCGCCTCGACTGAGGCATCCGAACCGTCGCAGGCTCTAGTCCACTGCCCCTCGGCGGTGGACTAGAGCAAGCCAGGGTAGGCGACCCTAATCCTCCGGTAAGGGTGGGCTAAAACAGGAGATCCTCCGGCGCTTTGCGCTACGTGCCGGAATTGTGCGATATATGCTGTTAAGCGGCACGCCCGTACGGATGTGTCGAGCTTTCTCGGGTAATCTCGAAACAAGGAGTTCCCGTAGCGTAGTCGAACCCCTGAAACAGGGTGGCCCCCTTCAGGGAATGCCACGCCACGAGCGCTCTTGGTGTCCGCGTTTGCAGGCGGGGCAGCGTCCAACGGACTACAGTTCGCGTGGCGGTGTCCGTGACGAAGCACCACAACATCCATAGTGATCACTGCAGCATCGGGGAGCAGCCATGTCCGAGGAACTGGACGACATCGGCCGGGAAACCGCGGCCATGGTAAGGACTATGTTGCAGCTCGCGACGCTGGTCGCGCTGCGGGCCCGTGAGCGTGGCCAAAAAGAAGCCGAAGCGCGCGTCAAGGTCACCGAGACTCGCAACAAGGAAGCCAGAGAACTTCAGATTCGTGAGGCCCGCGACGCCAAGGCCAAGGATCCGCGCAACCTGGAACTGGCCAGAATGGTCGAGAAGACGGTGCCCGCCAAGGGAATCTCCTTGGAGAAGGACCGATTCGCGGCGCAGGCCGAGGCCAGCCGCATGGCGGCCACCGCCTCCGCCGCGGCCAAGCCGCTCGTCAGGTACGACTCCGCCGAACGGCGCACGGCCATCGCGGCCCATCTCGCCAGGATCGGCGTGTCACCGGAGTTGGCCGCAGTACGGATGCTCATCGAGGTCGGGCAGGCGCTGCCGCCGGAGGAAGCGGTCCGCGTCCGCAATGAAGAAGCCCGGGCGACCGCGGCCAGAGGCCGGGAGCAGGAATCCCGCGGCCTGGAGCGTGTCCGGCAGTAGGTTATGAGAAAACGCCCGCTGATCCAGCGGGCGTTTCGTCATTCCGCGGACCGGTATGTCCGCTGCGCCTTCAGGATTCGCTCACATTCGGAAATCACCGACTGTCGGATCACCGAACATCCCCTGGGCCGGGGACTTCAGCGGTAGCGGACTCAACATGTCCTTGTGGCCGTTGCGCACGCTGCAGTACTTGAACGGCCCACGGGGATCGAACAGTTTCGTCATATGCGGGTCGGCATGATCAAGGAACCACACGCTCAGCCCGGTGCTCGGCTGCAGCCGGTAGTGCTCCCACGCCCGCCACAACGCATCCAGCCGCGCCACCGCCTCGGCATGCTTCCACCATTCGGGGCACCACACCGTTTCACTGATGTCGGTCACCTGGCGGCGGTAGACGAGACTCAGATAGTTCTCGACGAATTCCACCACGCTGGTGTGAATCATCGGCTGTTGCTGCTGTTCGGTCACAGCGGCCGGACCTCCTCGGATTGGCCGTATTCAGGTGGTGGAGTGACCTTGGTCAGCGAAGGCGAGCCGATCAGGTCGATGATTTCGGTCTTGCGCCCCGGGAGATGGTGCTCGATCGACTTCTTCACGTCGGCAGAGTACTCGCCCTCCCACCAGGGCACGGTGCGGACCAGCACCGCGGGCTGACCGGAGGTGAAGACGACCGCGCGGCCCTGCGGCAGGGTCGCCAACCCGTGCGCGGTGAACGTCTTCGACGAGCCGAGCGAGCGCGAATAACTCTTGCCGCCTTTGGATTCGGAGACCGACGAGGACACGGCATCATATTCGCCGATCGCCTCGGAGCGGTCCCGCAAGAAATTCATATCGTCCACACCGGGACCGAGGACCTTGACGTTGGCCGCCGACCACAGCGCGAGCATGCCTGCGTCTCCCCAGCAACGCGCACCTTGGGCCCAGGACTGCAGCACCGTCATCACCACGATGCCGCGCGACCCGAAGTGGCTGTACTGCTTGGGCAAATCCTTCCAGCGCACGACGTTGGCCGCCTCATCGAGCACCGCGAGCATCGGAATAGGCAGGCGACCGCCCGGCGAGAGCGACGCCTTGCGCATGGCCACGTCGATGACAGCCTCGGTGAGCGCACTCACCAGTGGCGCCGCGGAGCCGCGACCCTCCAGCGAGAGGCTGTAGAGGGTGCCGTTGCCCTCGATGAAGGCGAGTTCGTCGAACTGCTCTCTATTGTCGCCGGGCAGGATCCAAGAGTGCACGTTCGACAGCTGCAGACACCGGATCATCTTCTTCGCGGTACCGAAAATGCCGCTCTTGGTTCGCGGATCGGCGTTGTACTGCATGGCCAGACCCGAGGCCGTGTAGTGCTTGCTGGCATTGCGCAGCAGCTCGATGGGCTCCGAGTCACCGGGATTGGTCACCCAGTCCCACACCTGCACGATCGGCAGGCCGCCGAACGCCGCGGCCAGGAACAGACCGGCCAGCAGATCTTCGGCCTCCGGGTCGAAGAACACATCCGACTTGTTGGCGTCCGAACCGTTGTCGGCGTCGGCGAAGTGCCCGGCCAGTCGCGCGGCCCGCATTTCGGCGCCGTCGTGGTGGGCATCCACCCAGGACAGCGGATCCCAGTACCACGTCGGCGCCTCGCCTGCCACGCCCTGCGGGTCGAAGACGAATGTCGGACTTCCCTTGGCCTTGCGCACATCCCGGGTCGCGTCCACCACGTCCCGCTTGTTGGAGGTGGCAAGGACAGGACCGATCGCGGTCAGGATCGCCGGGATAACCCGTGAGGTCGACTTGCCCTGCCGTGGGCCCCAGATATCCAGGTGCAGATCCTCGTAGGACCCGTAGAGCATCACCCCGTCGGCGACACCGATGCCGATCGGCACACCGGGCGCGTCGTTGTAACCGAGACGCACACCGAGCGTTTCGGCCTTGGCCCGCACGCCTGCCTCGGTGAGCGAGGCGATGGCGCTGCCGTTGCCCATCACGTCGGCCTTGTCGTCGATGGCCAGGCGTCCTTTGCCCTGGCGCTTCTTCAGCTGTTTGCGCACGTAGAGGTAGACCAGCAAGAGCGCGATCACCAGCAGCACGAGCACCGTGGATGCCCGTGGCCAGTGCAGTTTGCCGCGCGCGAGGTCGGCGACGATGGCGATCGGATTGATCGGGATGTCCTGGCGGGTGACCGCCATCGCGTTGCCGAGATGCAGTGCGATCCACAGGGTCCCGAGGATCGCGAAACCGGCGTAGATCATGTACAGGGTGACATCGGGTCCGGCCACGGCCGGATCCAGCACCTTCTTCTTCTTCGCCATGTCTGCCTCCTGTCGGGACCGTGCGGTGTGGTCTGCGCTGGGATCAGCGGTACGCGTCGAGCCGCCAGCCGTCCGAGGTGCGGACGACGGTGGCGATGGCCGTGGCGGGCGGCAGCTTTTCCTTGCGCCCGTTCGGGTAGACGACCGTCTGCTCGATGCCGATCTTGAATTGTTGGATATTCGGGTCCGGGCCTGCCGGCGGCTTGTCCCCTGACGCGAAGGTGAACGCCTCCACGCGCGCCTTCGCCTTGGCCCACTCCGCCCACTGCAGTGTCGCCTTCGGCGTCTCCAGCCCGGTCGGCGCGCTGTCCAGCATCCGAATCATGCTGGGGCCCAGCCATTTCCTGGCCCGGGTCAACGAGGCGCCCTGATCTTCGATGGCAGGCTGCCAGGTATAGATCTCCTTCAGCGCTGCCACCGCGACACCATCCGGCGTCACCGGGTCTGGTGCGGGCGCCTCCTCCAGCAATCTGGTTGTGGACGTGGGTGGGTGTGACGCACCGGAATCCACGTCGCCACCAGCTCCGCGACCGCAGGCGGCACCAAGCATCGCGACGCTCACCACCAGCATCACCACCAGTATCGCGCGGGCTTTCGCTTTGTCATTCAAGACTAATCGGTCATTCAAGGCTAACCGCCGTGATTGATGCGTGGGCGCTCCGACAGCCTCCGGCGCTTCGGCGTGTTCACTCCCCCTGTTGGTCGCGCTGCTCACAGTACCCTCCTGGCTCGCGCGTCGCCGGGCACCGCGACCTCGGTCACGCCACCGCGCGAGCGCGCCTCCGCACCTGGCACCGACTGGATCATTCGTCCATTGCCGGAATAGATTCCGACCTGCGCTGGACCCCGTGGGCCGAAGGCACTGAACACCAGATCACCCGGCGCCAGCTTGCCCATCGCCACCTCGACACCCGCCTCCCACTGCTGTTCGGCGGTCCGCGGCAATGTCACGGTCCCGGAGGAGGCCGCGAACACCGCCGCCGAAGTCAAGCCGGGCCCGTCCAGGCCGCCACCGCTCGGTCCCTGTGGACCACCGCCGCCCCATACATACGGCTGACCGAGCCATTCGTGCGCGGCCTCGACGATGTTCTCCCCGCTGGACCCGTCCTTCGGCGTGAAGCGACCGAGCGAACCCGGCGCACGGTACTGCGGCTCCATCGCGAGGATGTTCGCGACGTAGGGCCTGGTCTCGGAGTAGTGCGCTGCCACCTGATTCGGCATGCCGCCGGAGGCGAGCACCGCGCCCTCACCGGCGTTGTAGGCGGCCAGGGTCAACGCGGTGATGTCGCCGTGCACGCGCCCCTGGGCCTGCCAGGCCATGATCTTGTGCGCGATGGCGCACATATAGCGGCCCTGACCGATGATCGCATCGCCGTCGTCCCACACGCTGGCAATGCCGTTGCCGTCGGCGTCGACGATATACGGGCGGCCATCGTCGGGGTTCGTGCTCGCCGCGGTGCCCGGCAGGAACTGCGCGAGGCCCTGCGCACCGGCCGGCGAGTTCGCGCCGCGCTGGAATCCGGACTCCTGCCTGCCCTGCGCGGCCAACAGCGACGGGGTGATCTGCGGGCACAGCGAACCCGCGCGGCGATACCAGATTTCGAGCTCAGGGGGCACTTTACCCGCGGCCAGCGCGCCACCGGCGGTGCCGAAGCCGCGGCTGCACCGTGGATCGTTCGAAAACGCCCGCGCACCACCGACATCCGGCGTCGGTGCGCCGTCGAGCCATGGCATCGGGTCGATCTGCCGACCGCCGGTGAAGCGGCCGCCGGGCACGATCTCGAAATGCAGATGCGGACCACTGGATTCACCCGCCGAGCCCACCTGAGCGATCGGCTGGCCCGCGGTCACCGTCTCGCCGACGCGCACGTGCACACCGCTGTCCCACATGTGGCCGTACACCGCCGAATACGAACGGCCGTTGGTGTCGACCGAGTCGACGACGATCCAGTTGCCGAAACCCGATGCGGGACCGGCCGCCACGACGCGCCCCTCGGACACCGAGTAGATCGTGGTGCCGTCGGTGGCGGCCAGGTCGATGCCGAGATGGGCGCCGCCGCGCGCACCGAACACATCGGACACGGTGAAGGTGCCCACCGCCAGTGGCAACGTGCGACGGATCGGCCCGCTACCAGCCGCGAGCGACGGCGTCCCGGTCGCGGCCGGGTTCGTCTGCGTCACGGAAGGATTCGTCGCCGTGGAGGTGCCGATCGAGGCCGCGGCGCGGGGATCGCCCGGCGCGGAACCACCCAGCGGCGGCAGCGCGGTCTGCGACGGCCCGAGCACCGAGTAACCCTCGCAGTCGTCGTCCACCGCGGGCATCACGATCACCACGACGAGGGTCATCAGCGCCAGCACCGCGCCGAGGGCAAACCATAGGATCGAACGGCCGGTCACCGCGACTCCCGCACAGCCGGATTCGACACCCGTCGAGGTGGATCCGGCACTACCTGCGCAGACCGCAGCGGGACCCGCACGCAGGGGCAGGTCACCGTCGGCGCCTGGATTCGTTGAGGGTATCGGCGAGGGTGCGATTCATTTCGGCGGCCGCGGCCAATTGCTGTTGCAGCAGTGCCACTTTACGGCGCAGCGCGGTCGCGTCCAGCCGTTCCAAGCCCGGTCCTTCGGCAGCGCGCACCCAGTTGCGCACCGAATTCGTGTGCACGCCGATCTGTTCGGCGACCACCCTGCATGCCTCCGATTCGCTGCGCAGCTTGCCTGTCAACGCCATGACCTGCTCCACCGCGGCATTGCGCACCTCCGGCGACACTCTCCGATAGGACCGATGCGGCATCATGCGGCCCACCTCCCGCTCACACGCACAGGTCTGCACCATCTCGCGGCCATCGCACCAACTCTCATGCGGCACTCCCGCTCGGCGAATTCGAGCCACGCGTGGTGGATTCGGTGAACTCACTGAACCGCTGGTTGGTGTCGTGGATTCCACTTTCCTTCTCCGAGAGGGTGAACTCCATATGGAAGGGGATGCCGGGCCGACGATCCTCACCGATTTTCAGGAGGAACTTGCCGGTGCCCGGTGGTGACGGCCGTTGCTGGCCGGGCTTGAGCGCCTCGCCCGTCAGCGCCTGCGGCGCCGACCATCCGGTCACCATCTCCTCCTCGGCGGACGTGAAGGGAATGGTGCTGTCGAGGCGTTTGATCTCTTCACCGGGCAGCGCGCCGAAAATCTTGGCGCGCGCCCGCTCCAGGAAACCCAGCGCCTTGGCAATCGCCGCTTCCGATCCGAGTGCTTGCAGGTCCTTGATGGTGTGGCTGATCATGATCAGCGCGGTACCGATACCGCGCTGCAGGCGGGTGAGCTCGTCGACCCGATCGATCATGAAGTCGCCGAGGCCGAGCACCTGCCACAGCTCGTCCATCACCACCTGGAAGTAGCGCTGCGAGCCGAGTTCGGCGTCGGCGAGCACGTGCGCGGCCTCCACCGAGGCGAATCCGTCCGCCCAACAGGCCAGCATCACGGCAGCCTTGAGCTTTTTGTCGCCGGTCGGGATGTGCGAGACATCGATGCAGACCGCGACCGCGCCGGTGTCGATCGGCACAGTGGTCTGGCCGTTGAAGATCGCGCCGAACGGGCCCTGGGTGAGCGCACGCAGGGAACGGCGCAGACCTTTGATCGAGACCTGGTACTCGTCGGGGTTGTCCGCGCCGGCGTCGAGCATCAATTCCTCACCGCCACCGACGATCACCTCGAGCAGGTTCTCCATGATGGGCGGCTGGTCGGGGGTGTAGCCGCTGCCCGGCCGGTAGAGCACGCGCAGCGCGGTGGAGATCAGTGTCTCCTCGTAGTCGCGCACCCGCGCGCCGCGCACCAACTCGACCAGACCCGCGACCAACGTCACCTGCCTGGCCCGCAGATCCTGCAGCACCTGGGTCTGCAACGCAGGCAGCGCGTCCAGCCGCGGCACCACCGAACCGAGCACGCCCGCAGCGAGCGGATTGAGTTTGCCGTGCCCGTAGCCGAGGTCGATCACCTGGCCGCCGACCAGTTCCACCATCTTGCGGTAGTCCGGTTTCACATCGGCGAGAATGAGCGGAGTGATGCCCTGCGCGATGCCGCCGAGCACGATCCGGCGCACCAGCGAGGACTTGCCGAAACCATTGAGCCCCAGGACGAAAAGGCTCGGTGCGGTGATGAAGCTGCCGCGCATGAACCAGTTCATCGGATCGAAGCACACCGGCGCGCCGGTGTGCAGGTGCGATCCGAGCGGGGTGCCGATCAGCGGCGCGCCCGCGCCCACCGACCACGGCCACAGGCCAGCGACCTGGGCGGTGGTAGCCCGGTATTCGACCGGGCGGCCGACCACGTTCATGCGGCCGCCGCCCGGACCTGCGTAGCCGCGATCAGTGAGTTGCGCAGTGCTGCGGTCGAATCCGTCCTCGAAGGTCTGCTCGGCGCGGGCGGCGTAATTGCGGCGTCGGATCTCGTCGGTGCGCAAACGGAAGGTCGCCCACGCCGCGCGCAGCCCTGTCTGCTCGCGGCTGATCCCCTCCAGCCTGGTCCTGGTGACATCGTCGAGCAGCTGCGGACCGGACTGCTTGCGCTTGTCCGCCTTCAGCTTCGCCCGCTCCATCTGTGGCGTGCCCATCGCACGGTCGGCGACCCGGTCGGCCTTGACCGGTCGTGGCACACCGCGTCCGACCCGCTCGCCCCTGGCGCCTGCGCGATCCGCCGCTGCGCCGGTCCGCTGGGACGGCACCGGCCGATTGCCGCGCACCGGACGTTCGCCCTCGCGCGGGCGCGGCGGCCTGCCCTCGGCACGATCCGCGGAAGTGCGCTCGCCACGTCCGTTCTCCGCATGGGGCCGATCGGCGCGCACGCGATCGGTGTGCGCCCGCTCGGGACGGGCGCCGTCGGCGCGACCGGCTCCGGCCCTGGCGCGACGCTCGGCCGCCTCCCGTGCCGAACGCCGTTCCCGATCGGCTGTTTCCTCCAGGCCCGACCGATCGTCGCCGGTCACCCGCGCCGCGTCCCGTGCGGGGCGACGCGGACGGTCGGGCATTTCCTCCAAGCCGTTGCGTTCGCCGCCGTGTTGTGGAGCGCCATCGCCGCCACGCGGCCTCGCGCCATCCGCACCGCGCCCGCGCGCGGTATCCCCGGCAGGACGCTGCTGGGGCGCATCGACCGCGGGCCGGTGCGCCCAGTCGTGCTCCCCTTCCGGCCGCCGCGCGCCGCGGCGAGCCGGCGTCCCGTCCCGTTCCCGTACGGGTGGCTCGTAGTCACGTGCCATGAATCGCTCACCCCGCAAGTGCTTTCGGAATTGTCGCGTGTTCCGGCAGGATCACACCACAGCCGAGCGAGGCCGCGAAAGCCGCCGACTGATAGCGGTAACACCGTCGGATCTTCAGCCGCGCCTGCGTGGACAGGTCGCGCGTGATGGCTTCGATGCGCGGCAGATCGCCGCGCAGTGGCTCGGTGATGGTCACCAACGCTCCGAAGCGGGTCACACCGTGACCCCTGGCTTGCTCCTCGCGGGCCTGCTGGGTGGCCCCGACCCGCAGGGTGGCGGCCGCCGAGACGACCCCACGTTCGCTCTGCTGAGCGACGAGTGCGTTCTTGAAATCGTCGTCCACGATCTCGGCGGCGTCGGCGGCCGAGTGCGGACGATAGACGATGGCGATGCGTTTGCGCGGCACTTCGGGATTCGGCGCGAGCAGCCGCTGCAACACGCGCTCGTCCACCGCGCCTTCGGGGGCGGCGTCCATCTCCCAGGTGACCGAGCGGCCACCGTCGTGCACCAGGTGATCCCACTTCTCGTCGTGCGACACCGGCCCGGCGTCGGCCCAATCCAGGCCGTGCCCTTCGGGTTCGCCCGCCGCGACCTCGAGGTCGGCCTGCGAGGCAGGGTCGTAGCTGCGCCGGATGAACGAGATGACTTCGTCGGCCGACATCGGCTGTGCCCGCACACCGGCCTCGGCCAGCGCGGCGCAGATGCCGGGCAGCCTGCGGCCGATCTCGACCGCCTCTTCGGCCGGGTTCTTGCGGCGCTCGGCAGTAGTGGCCTTGAAAGTGATCGCCACCCGTGGCAGCAGCTGCACCCGCTCCTGCGGCAGCTCGGTGGCCAGCTCGTACATCACCTGCTGGGCGAGCTCCGGCGCATCGGGCCTGGTGATGGTGGAAACCTCGGTGAGCAAACGGTTTCCGGTCTCCGGCACGGTGTCGATGACCGGGACGACGGCGACGATGTCACTGGTCTGCCCCACCGAGGCGAGGAAGGTACCCCACGCCGACACCCAGCGGTCGATGACCGGCTGGTCGACCGCCTCGTGGCCCTGCGGCCAGGCGCGTAGCACCACCGTGTACTGCGCGAACTGCGGTAGGTGGATCATGCCGAAGCTGTAGCCACCCGCGTCGATGCCCTCATACAACTTCGAGGGTGCGAGCAGCCCGGGCAGCCGGGTGACGCCACCGGGAATCCGGGAGAAACGGCCACCGCGGTACACGTGCTCGCCACGCTTACGCGAGCGCATCCAGTTGAACATCATTATTCCGTTCTCGTAGCCGGAGCGGCCCCCCGTCCGCCACACCAGTGGAACCATCACGACAACGCCGGTGCCGCCCACGATCAGACCCCATGTGAACCCGCCGACCATGGCGCAGATCAGGGCCGTGATCACGACGACGAAGCCGAGCACGGTCTCCTCCCAGCGCAGGCCGAAAAGGCCTGCGCTGCGAGGTTTCTGCCACAGTCCGTACGCGCGGCGCTCGTAGGTATCGCTCGTCGTCATCGTCATCGCGGAATGGTGCTCCTCCCGAGGTCGGGTGAACGATTGGCCCAGCGGTCGCCGGCCACGTCACCCATTGCTTGATCGGCCCCGGTCAGCGGAGCGGTCATGGCGCGTGCCGCGCCGACCCGGCCCGCCGCTCTGGCCGCACCGGACGGTACTCCCGCCCCGCCCGCGGGCCCGGAGGCGCGCGGTGCGCCGCCCGGGGCGCCACCGCCGCCGCCACCACCACCGCGCGGCGGGGCTGGACGCGGCCCGCCACCACCACCTCGGGTGGGCGGCGGACTTCCCGCACCGCCGACGTAGCCCGCCGAGCCGGGGGCAGCCGCGCTCTTGACCGCAACGGCCTTGGTGCCCATGGCCCCGAGACCCGCGACGGCGAGCAACGTACCGCCGGTCGCGGTGAGACCGGAACCGCCGCTGCCGACGACCGCGATCGCGGGCGTGACAAGACGCATCAGCGCGGGCAGCACGAACGCGACGCTGCACAACAGCACGATAGCGACCAACATCCGTTGCGCCTGTTCACCTTCGGGCAGTCCGGAGGTGTCGGTCAGCGAGTCCACATGCCCCGCGGTGGTGAACGCGATCATGTAGACGATGGCCGCGACCGGTTTCCACAGCATGAACGCGATGATCCAGCCGACCAGCTTCTGATAGGACGTCTTGCCGACGTTCATGCCGGAAGCCGCTGCGGCCAAAGGCAATACACCCGCAGCGATGATCAGCAGACCTTGCCTGACGATGGCGAGGATGATCTGCGCGAGCGCGCCGAGCAGTCCGACGATCGCGATGATCAGCACCAGGCCCGGTGAAAATGCTTGCAGCTTACTGGTTTTCACCATCAACTCGGCCAGGTCCTTGGCATTGCCGTCGGTCGAGTCGTTGATGATCCACTCGGAGAACTTGTCCGAAGCCTGGGTGCCCGCGACGATCACGGCGCCGAGCATCCAGGAGCTGAACACCACTCGGGCGAACATTCGGAACGATTCGGCCGCTTCGTTCATCACGGCGCCGCGTCTGGCCTCGGCCAATCTGGCGCCGGAGAGAATCACCGAGGCTATCAAGAGCAATATCTGCGCCTGATAGGTGTAATCGTTGATCTTGGTGAACAACGACCCCCCATCGCTGGCCACCTCGTTGGGCACCTTCATCCAGAACGTCAACGCCAGAATGATGGCCTCGCCGAGGCCCTTCATCAGCGAATCGACGACCTTGCCGAAGGTCGAATCCCAGGCCTTGTCCTTGACCGCGTCGGCCGCGCTGCGGGGATGCGAGGCGGCATTGCCCGCCTTGCATGCGGCCGACGCGGCGTCACCGAGCGAGATCCCGGGCAGACCGACGTTGTCGAGCGTGTCGTGCAGTTCGTTGCACGTCTGATCGAAACCGTAGGTCTGGCCGTAGGCCACGGTCGGTGTCGCGATCATCACCGTGAAGATGACCGCGAGAATTGTGACGACACGTCTTACCATTGTGTCCACCCCTCGATGCTTCGCAGGGAATCAATCTGGACTTGCTGTTCGCCGCTCACCGCGGTGAGCTTCCAATCTCCGTCTCGCCACACGACTGCCAGGCGCATGCCCACCCATGTTGGTTGGCCATCAACTGTTTCTCGGGCCTTTCTCGCAAACTGAATGAGCGCGATTTCTTCTGTGTAGCTTTCGATTCGGAAAGCGTCCGAAGCGAACAGCAGTGGTCTCAGCTTCTCCGGCAGTCGATCCGACACCTTTCCCTCGGCGACCAGGCGGTCGTAGTCCGCCAGATACTGCGGTGTGACCTGGACCAGGCGCACCAGCATGTCCCGGTCCCGCGGATTCGCGTTGGTACGCCAGTAGATCTGCTCGGCTGCCAGTGCGGCCCCCTGCGGCGTATGGGCGAATCCGACGGCGGCCTTACCTTCGATGCGTGCGGGACCATCGGACGTCGAGAACCGAACCACGGGGCCGCCGAATACTCGCTGCCACACCCCTTCTCCGGTCGCAGGCTGCGGCGCAGCCGTCAACCAATCAGGTGCGTCAGGCCGCTGCTGCGCGGCCGGATTCTGTTCCAGCGCAACACCTGCCGGGTTGTCCGGGACGTCAAGCCGGCGGCCGAATACATCGACATCGGATGTGCCGAATCCAATCGGCCCGTTCGGATTTCGGACGGGAACACGCTCCGATGTGGTGCCCGTCTTCGACACCTGGTCACCCTCCGCGGCATTGTTGCGCACCGCACCCACGGTCACCACGACCGCGATCAGCACCGCCAGCACCGCGCCGAGACCGACCAGCACCACGGGCGAACGCTGAGGATCCGGCCCGGATCCGGGCCCCGACGTCACCATTTCGTCCACCCCGCCAGCGATTCGATGTATTCGGTCTGCGCGCCGTTGGAGGTGGCGGGCTTGAGCCGCCAGTCCCCCGCGTCCCACACCATCACCAGTCGCAGGGCCGCCCACAGCTGCTTGCCGTCGACAACGGGCCCGCGCGAGGCGAGCCGAATGATGGCAAGGTCGTCGGCATAGTTCTCCACCTTGAACGCATCGGAGGCCACGAAGTACTTGGTCACCTTCTCCGGCTGCTGTTCCGGCAACCGGTCCTGTGCCAAGGCCTTGTCGTAGGCGGCGATCTGCTGGGCCGAGACCCGCACCTGGCGGACGTACAGATCGCGGTCGGCGGGGCGGGCGTTGAGCCGGTAGGTGATCTGCGCCGCGGCGAGCACCGAGCCCTGCGGGGTATGCGAATAGCCAACGGCGAGACCGTCTTCGATGCGTGTGGGTCCGTCGGAGGTGGAGAACGGCACCGAGGCCCCGTACACCCGCTGCCAACCATGTGGCACGGCCGTGCCGATCGGCGCCGCGGTCAGCCAATCCGGGTCCGTGGACTTGCGCTGATCGCTCGGTTCCTGCGGAAGTGGTTGTCCGGCAGGGTTGTTCGGGACATCGACGCGCCTGCCGAAGATATCGATCTCGGGTTCTGCGAATCCCTCGGCACCGGAACCCCCGGACGCGGCCGCCCCACCGCCCGAACTCGAATCATCGCGACCCAGGTATATGACGAGACCGACGATCACGATGAGTGCGAGCACCGCCGCCGATGCGACGGCACCGAAGGAGACGCGATCGCGCGCGTAGGACTCCTTCTCGGTCACGACGCCACCTCGCCGACACTCGGCTCCGTCATGCCCGAGGGTCGCCGCGATGTGATTCGCTCGCTGCGCTCCCTCATGTAGGTGCCTCCAATTTCACGATGTCGGTGGGCAATTCGTCGACCGCCTCGATGGGACGTGCGGTCGATTCCGGGTCGGGCAGTCGTAACCTCCAGTCGTTACCGAACCACTCCACGATGGTGTGGTTCACCGCTCTCGAGTTGTCCGAATATTGGGTGTATACGTCGACGCCGGACTTCTGCTCGGTATATTCGGTGATCGTGTAACCGAGCAGCCGCGGCGCGTATTCGGCCGAGGCGGGCCCGGTAATCGATAACTGCACCCGGTTGACCGACCACTCGTCTCTGGCCCGGCCAGGCACGACTTCCACGGCGACCACTTTCGACCACTGGTTGTCCGCGGCGACCGACAATCGCACTGTGTGGACGATCGCGGCGAGCGCTGCGCCGGGCGGCGAATGCTCGAAACCCGTTGCGGCGCCGTCGGATTCCTTCTTCGGACCTTGGTCCGCGTGTGGCAGTGCCACGCCCTGGAACGGCTGCCAGCGCACGTGCGTTGGCCTCGCGACCAGGTCGGGGCCCGACTCGCCGTCACCGCCGCAGCCGACCGCCGCCATCAGCAACGCGACACCGACCGCACCCGCGGCAGGCACGCGGGTGCCCCGCCGCGGCGTACGGGCGGGGTGCCGAGTCGCGATCTGCCGCGGACGCATCGCTGTGGAGTTCATCGCAGGGCCGTTCCCATCCCCAAACCGGTCGTTCACGTCGGTAGGAAGGCCAGCGCGATCCCGGACGCGGTGCTCGCCACCGATGCGCCGAGCAGGCTCATCAGTACGCCGTGCGAGGCGTCGTTCATCGCGAGATCGCTGCGGAACGCGTTCCACAACCGGCCCGCGGACACGATCATCCACGCGAGGCATACCAGCAGCACGAACCAGAGCAGCCAATTCAGCAGGTGCATCAGGGGTTGCAGCACCTCGGCAGGCATCTGCTTGTAGGCGAGCACCTCGCCTGCCGACATTCGCACGGTAGACATCGCCGACATCAGGTGCCGATGACGGCGTTCATGATGGTGCCGGCGCTGGTGGCGACCACACCGCCGATCATGGCGCCCGCCACCATCTTCGGCGACTCCAGCCCACCGCCGGTCCACTTCTCCCACGCGAACTTGCCGCCCGCGTAGGTGATGCCGCAGATGCCCGACAGGAGGACGAACCAGGTGAGGTACCTGACCAGCTGCAGTATCTTCTCCGAGCCGGGAGGCGCCTCCGGTGTCGGGTTACCGACTTGAGCCAGGACAGTGCCGTACGTGTCCTGCACGGCGAGGAGGATCGTGCTCATCGGGTGCCTTTCTCGAAAAAGTGTGCTGTCAACGGTCCGGTACGGCGCTGAATATCAACATTATTCTGGCCCTTCGTCGAAAGATGAAGCGGCATCCAGGTTTTCGCGCACCACAGCAACGATGTCGGTGCCGAGTTCCCGGACTTCGAGTGGGACCTCCTCGAGCGGGTCGATCTTTCGCTTCTTCTGCGGAAGTGCGTCACCCGGCGCCCACACCGGCAGTTGCTCCGGCTCGACGAGCGTCCACTCCTCGTACCACGGCACGTCCCACACCTGTCCCGCCAGCGATCCGACCACGTCGCGATAGCGCCGGATCTCGGCGGGCAACCGGCCGGGCCGGGCCGCCACCGTGATGAGTCCGAGTACCTCGGCGGCGCCTGCGAACCCCGAATGATGTTGGCGCAGTAAGTCGTGGGCGCGGGTCAGTCCGGCGATGGTCTCTCTGGCGACCAAGACGACGAAGGGCGATTCGCGGTCGAAGACGCCGGGCCAGCGGCGGCCCGAATCCGCCGCGGGCGCAAGCACATGCGCGAGGGTACTGGCTCCAGCACCACCGTGCACACCCAGCAACCACACCAGTGGCGCCCTGCCGATGCCCGGCACCGGACGTTCCCAGATCAGGGCGCGACGCGACTCCGGTGGGGCGACTACGCCGGCTTGCGCGGGCTCGGGCTGACGACGAAGTTTCATAGCGGCGGTCATGATGCCACCCCGGCCAGCAGGCGCGCATACGCCCGGCGCGTCTCCGCGGCCAGCGACGTGTGCCGGACGAGTTCACCGCGGGCCAGGTGCGGGTCGTACGGAATCTCCCTGATGTCACGGACCCAACCGGACAGATGCGAGCGCAAATGGTCGGCAACCCGCGACTCGCCGCCCGGCTGCTGGTGTGAGACAACGATCGTCGTGTCACCGACGATGCCGCTGCCCTGCCCCTGCGCGGAGTCGCCGAACTGGTCGTCGAGCCATTCCAAGGTCACCCGCAGTCGGTTGGCGGCGTCGGCGCGTGCCGGAATGGCAAGTACCAGAGCCACATCCGAGTCGTCGAGCAGCGGCCGCAGCTGACGTCCGGCAATCGGGCTGCCGCCGTCGTAGACGCCGGTGAAGCCTGCGTCGTAGATCGCCCGCGCCACGGTCAGATAGGTGGCCCTGCGACGCAGCGGCGCGGCATCGCGCCACAGCAGTCCGACCCCCGAACTCGCCTGCGACATACACTCCTTCAACGGCGCGGGCTCGTCGTTGCCGCGTCCGTACAACCACGATTGCAGGCTGATCGGGTACAAGTGCTCGTCGGCGCCGCGCAGCGCGAGATCACTGCCCGCCGCTGTCGAATCCACCGCGACCGTGGGGTTGCCCCCCATCGCGAGCTCGCCCGCGATCCCGAGCACCGTCGTTGTCGTCCCCGCCCCGCCGCAGCCGCCGACCACCAGAATCGGCCGCTGTGCGGGTTCCGCTGACTCCGCACCGCTCTCCGCGCGCTTGCCGCGCCGTAACCGCACTACCGGAGCCCTCGTGCGCGCAGGCCGGCTCGCCGATTCGCCCTCTGCGGGCGCCTCGTCGAGCCAGCGGCTCCAGTCCTCTCCCATCGCCTCAGCTCTCCCTTTTATCCGGCCGCGATACCCGTGATGAGGGTGCGGCCGTCGACCACCGCTGTGGTGACCGTCTGCTTGTTGTACGTGGCGGGCACACCGCCGGGCCGATACTCGGTGATCTCCACCGAGTATCGGGTGTCGGTGAGCGTCACGATGCGCACGCAGTGCGTGGTGCCCACCGGGATGGAGTCGATACCGCGCTGGATCACCGACGCGGGCGAGACGGTGGCCTCCGGCGCGACCACTTCCCTGGCCCGTTCACCGGAGCGTTCCACGTAGTAGCCGTACTGGAATGACAGCACCGCATCCGGCCCCGACGCGGTGCCGCCGGATTCGGCGCTGCGCACAACGCGATCGGCACGTTCGGTGGGGCAGGCGCCGGCCGGGCTCGCACCGGTGCCGGGTTGCGGCCGGGTCGCGTAGACCGGCTTTGCGCCGACGTCGTCGACCTGGAGGCTGCCCGCGGCGAAATGCAGGGGCGAGGACGCGGGTCCGGCCGCGCCGTGATCGTCGGAGGAGTTCAGCAGGAACAGCACACCCGCCACGGCCGCACCGAGCAGCACCACCGCGACGACCAGCACCGCGATCACCCTGGCGCGGCGTGCGGCCGGACGATCGCGAGCCTCCTGGCGCAGTGCGCGCGAGGCCGCCGCGGCGGCCCACTGCGCGTGGTCGTCGTCGAATTCGTCCTCCGGCCACGGGAAGCGCACGACGCCACCGTCCAGCGGCGGTGCGTAGTCGTCGTCGGGGCCGGGTGCGCGGCCGGACACCCAGTCCGACCAGCCGCCGATGAATTCGCTACGGCCCGACGGAAGATCGGTCGGCACGTCGGCGCGGGCACGGATCTCGTCGGGATCGTCGTCGAGAATGTAGTGCGGATATCGCGAGGGCCCGTCGTCGTCGAGGACGGCTGCACCCACTTCGTCTGTGTAGGCCGGGGCGGCCGAATCCGTCTCGGGCTCCAGCGGGCCGTACCAGCGCGACAGCTGTTTGTACGACTTCAACATTCCCCCCGTCCCGCGGAGCGAGGCACATGGCGCATCGTCAGACCCTCTCGGCGTTCAGTTCGTGGAGAACGGATAGGTGTTGGCGGTGCCGGGTCGAACGGCGGGGGGCACCGAGGTCTCGCCTCCGGATGAGGCGCCATCGGCTCCCGTCCCAAACGGAAATTGTCCCGTACCGGACGAATTCGGCACAGTCGACGCGCCGGAGCTTTCTCCGAAGAATCCGGTCGGCGGCCTGTCGCTGCCGCCCTGCGGCGTGGCGCCGCTGCCGAACGCGCCTGCGACATCGCGTGCGACCGCGGCGAACCAGTCGGCGACGAACTGCGTCGGCACTTCCCCGTTCGCGGACATCGCCGCGGTGCTGTATCCGGTGTGGCGCTGGACGGTGTCCCAGTACCGCGTCCAGGTGGTGATATTGAGCAACTCGCTGTTGTCGGTGATGTTCTGTACAACCGCGTCGAAGGCCTGCGTGACAAGACGAACGCCGGTGGTGGGCGGAATCAATTGTGGAACGGCGCCGATCAGCTTCGTTCCCAGCAGCAGCAGACCGGACACCGGATCCGACAGTCCCGCGCCGGCGAGCTCACTGATGCTCGCCGGATCGAGGACCGCCCTGACCACAGCGACGACGGAGTTGACACCGATCATGCCGACCTTCAGCACGCCTTGGATCGCACCGGGAATGTCCAGCGGGGTGCGCGGATCGGCGGCGTCGGCCAGCCGCTGGGAGATCGACTTCTGCGGCGAGAGCGACAGATTCGCGATCGAAGCGCCCTGGATGTCCTCGCCCGCGACTGTGGTCGCCGTCTTGATCGAGGTGAACGCCAGCGCCTGCGCGATCGACATCAACGAGGCGATCGGGTCGCCGCCACTGAGCTTGGCCTGCCCGACGACATTGGCGACAGCCTTCAGAATGGGCGCACCCTGCGGTGCGTCGCACGCGAGGTCGCCGGCCGCGCAGAAACTCGCGACGCGGCCGGTCAGTGCGCCGAAATTCGCCGCCCGGTCCCGGTCCGGACCGATACCGCCACCCGCCGCGGGCATGTGGGGCAGCGCGGCGATCGAGGCCAGCTGATCACCGGTGGTGCCAGGCGCGGCATCGGGCGTCGCCTTGCCGGGCGAGCCGGGGAACAGCGGGGCGCCGGGGTTGCGCGTCGGATCGCCGAACAGCGCGACCGCAGCCACCTTCTCGGCAGGCAATACCCCGCGCCCCTGGCCGATCTCCTGCGCGAACATCGATGCGACATGGGCGCCCTGGGAATACCCCACCACCGCGAACCGGGTGTCTCCGCACCGCTCGGCGACCGTCGCGGCCATGCTCCGCAACCTGGTCAGCCCGCCGGCGACGGACTCCGAATACGGCACCGCGCCACCGGCGGTCGCGCCGCCGAATCCGGATTCGTAAGGCACGTAGGCGCGATCGACCAGTCCGGGATCAGGAGCCTTCGCCAGCATCGGCCGGAAGACCGTCGACAGCATCCCGGTGTCGGTGGTCGGTGCCGCGTCGGGCGAGGATTCCCCCGTGCCCTGAATTCCCAACGCGTACAGCGCGGGGCAGCGATCGATCGGCACAGTCGTCGAGGGTCCTGCGGGATCAGACGGCGCCGCGGCCGCCGCGCCGGTCGTAGCGGTCGCCACAGCAACGGTGAACGCGACCAGCATTCCCGAGGTTCGTGCCGAGTACTTTGCCATAGCGATCCGCAATCATCCGTGTTGCCGCAGCCATCCTCAACGCCATGAAACGCACTAAACCGTAACAGAATCCGGCAAACATCGCTGAGCCCGCGAAAAGTTTCCGGGAACCGCCGGACGATCCCGGACACGGCGTGGCGTGGCGTGCCGGACCCGCCGACAACTTTCCGATCATGATCAGTCGAGGGCAATCCGGCGGCGACCCCCGCGGAGTCGAATCGTCAACCCGGACTTCGTATTCCGGCGAGCACCCGGCCCGCGCGAACGCTTGTGCCCGAAAAATAGCCAGGTCACCGGGGCAAACCCGGTGACCTGCAGCGATGTTCAGCTATCTTGACGAATACCGGTCACTCAAGTGGCCGAGGTGACGCGGTAGACGTCGTACACACCTTCCACATTGCGCACCACATTGAGCAGGTGGCCCAGATGCTTCGGATCGCCCATCTCGAAGGTGAACTTGCTGATCGCGACCCGATCGCCGTGCGTCGCCACCGAGGCGGACAGAATGTTCACCTTCTCATCGGCGAGCACCTTGGTCACATCCGACAGCAGACGGGTGCGATCGAGCGCCTCGATCTGGATGGCCACCAAGAACACCGACGACGGCGACGGCGCCCATTCCACGTCGATGATCCGCTCGGCCTGCTCGCGCAGCGAACCGGCATTGGTGCAGTCGGTGCGGTGCACACTGACCGCGCCGCCGCGGGTCACAAACCCCATGATCTCGTCGCCGGGCACCGGAGTGCAGCACTTGGCCAGCTTGGCCACCGTGCCGGGTGCGCCGGGAATCAGCACACCGGCATCGCCGGTAACGCGCTGCCTGCTGGGCGTGGTCGACGGGGTGGAGCGCTCCGCGAGCTCGTTCTCCACGTCGCCGATGCCGCCGAGCTGTGCCATCAGCCGCTGCACGACGTGATGCGCGGACACCTGGTGCTCGCCGACAGCGGTGTAGAGCATCGAGATGTCGGTGTAGTGCAGCTCGTGCGCGACCGCGGTCATCGCGTCCACGCTCATCAACCGCTGCAACGGCAGCCCGACCCGGCGAACTTCCTTGCCGATCTGCTCCTTGCCGCTCTCCAGCGCCTCCTCGCGGCGTTCCTTCGCGAACCACTGCCGAATCTTGGCCTTGGCGCGCGGGGACACCACAAAGTTCTGCCAGTCGCGGCTCGGTCCCGCGTTCTGCGCCTTCGAGGTGAACACCTCGACGACCTCGCCGTTCTCCAGCTGCCGTTCCAGTGCGACGAGCCTGCCGTTCACCCGCGCGCCGATGCACTTGTGCCCGACCTCGGTGTGCACCGCGTACGCGAAATCGACCGGCGTCGACTTCTGCGGCAGCGTGATCACATCACCCTTCGGTGTGAACACGAAGATCTCCGGCGACTTCAGATCGAAGCGCAGCGACTCCAGGAACTCGGCCGGGTCTGCGGCCTCCCGCTGCCAGTCGAGTAGCTGGCGCATCCACGCCATGTCGTCGACCTCGGTGGAGTCGTTGGAGTGTTTACCGCGTGTCTCCTTGTAGCGCCAGTGCGCGGCGATGCCGAACTCGGCGGTACGGTGCATGTCCTGAGTGCGGATCTGCACTTCCAGCGGCTTGCCGTCCGGTCCGACCACCGTAGTGTGCAGCGACTGATAGACGCCGTAGCGCGGCTGGGCGATGTAGTCCTTGAACCGGCCCGCCATCGGCTGCCACAGCGAGTGCACGACGCCGACCGCGGCATAGCAGTCGCGGACCTCGTCGCACAGGATGCGGATACCGACCAGGTCGTGGATGTCGTCGAAGTCCTTACCCTTGACGATCATCTTCTGGTAGATCGACCAGTAGTGCTTGGGCCTGCCCTCGACGATCGCATTGATCCGGGAGGCGGCCAGGGTGTTGACGATCTCCGCGCGCACCCGTGCCAGGTAGGTGTCACGCGAGGGCGCCCGGTCGGCGACCAGTCGCACAATCTCGTCGTACTTCTTCGGGTGCAGGATCGCGAACGCGAGGTCCTCCAGCTCCCACTTGACCGTGGCCATGCCGAGGCGATGTGCCAGCGGCGCGATCACCTCCAGGGTTTCCTTCGCCTTCTTCGCCTGCTTCTCCGGCGGCAGGAAACGCATGGTGCGCATGTTGTGCAGCCGGTCGGCCACCTTGATCACCAGCACACGCGGATCCCGCGCCATCGCGATGATCATCTTGCGGATCGTCTCGGCCTCCGCCGCGGCGCCGAGATTGACCTTGTCCAGCTTGGTGACACCGTCCACCAGATGCGCGACTTCGGTACCGAAATCCGTGGTCAGCTGCTCGAGCGAATACCCGGTGTCCTCGACCGTGTCGTGCAACAGCGCCGCGACCAGCGTGGTCGTGTCCATACCGAGCTCGGCCAGAATGTTGGCGACCGCGAGCGGATGGGTGATATACGGGTCGCCGGACTTGCGGAACTGATGCGCGTGCCGCTCGTCGGCGACATCGAACGCGCGCTGCAGCAGCGTGAGGTTCGCCTTCGGATACAGCTCCCGATGCACGCTGGCCAACGGCTCGAGCACCGGCTTGACCGCCGCGATACCGCGCTGGCCGGTCATCCGCCGGGCCAACCGCGCGCGAACCCGCCGCGACGCCGATGTGGGCACCGCCGCCGACGTTCCCGGCTGCCGCGCGGGAGCCGAATTACCGGCCGCAGGCGGCGCGGCGGGAGTGGCCGGTGTTGCCTTTCCCCCTGGGGCGGACGAGGCACCCTTCGTCGGCGAGGCCACCGCCGATTGCTCGACATTCGCCTCGCCTAGATGCTGAGTCATGCCACCACCTCTCCACGCCGCGGTCGGACCACCCTATCCGACCGCTGCAACCGCCCTCATCAACTGTAGTCCCGCCTCGACTCGTCCGTCCGTTTCGCGATTAGCGGGACAGTTTTCCTGTCACCCGCGGGGACCCGGGCTCGATTCCATCGGATAGCCGTGCGGGCAAATCGGCTGTGTGGGTGGCGCGGAATGCCGAGCGGAACCTCGCGACCTCCGCGGTGACGATCCGACCCGTACAACAGTTCAACCACCCCCGGATAATCCCAGCGTAGGTGGTGCAATCACATCTCCAAGAGCTGGTTGCGCGCCTCGATCGCACCGTATGGCGGCATCTGCACCGTCGGCGCCGACCTCGGTGCTGCTGTGGCATCGGTGCGCCGACATCGCGGTGAGCGGCGGCCGCCGCTTGATCGGATCGTGAGCCGCCTCGAGGGCTAGCGCACTCCTTGCGGCGCGAGGACCTCGACTACCCCGACTTCACCGCGTGGGCGCGCGAGCATGGAGCGCCCGTCGGAGCCAGGGTCGGGTGGCGCGCCGAGCAGGTCGAGCACGGTGGGGGTGATGTCGACCAGCGAGTAGCGGGTGTCGGTGGCGCCTGCTGGGAAATCTGGGCCGCGGGCGATCACGAAATTCGTTGTTTCATCAGGTGATTGGCCACCGTGACCACCCTCCGGCAGGTGCCCGTGGTCGGCGGTGACCAAGATCGTCCACGCCTCGGCCGGCTTCGCCCGCGCCCGCGCGTCGACGGCGGCGGCGATTCGGCCGACCAGCACATCGATGCGTGTGACGGCGTTGAGGTATTCCTGTGACGCGCCGCCGTGGCTATGGCCCGCCCGATCGACCTGATCGAGGTGGGTGAAGAGGAAATCGGGTCCGAAGCGGGTGATGGCGGTGACGACGGCATCGGCGGTGACGACATCGATGGTGGATTCGTCGGCGTCGTTCGGGACGGGTTGGGTGGAAACGACCACGTCGGCGCGCGGGTTGCCGCTCGCGGCCATGGTGGCGATCTGATCCCAGGTGGCGATCGAGTGGGTTTTCAATGCGGGGTTGGCGCGCGCGAGTTGCGTGAACACGGTCGGATACTTCGCGAACGGAGTGGCATCGAATTGGTTGTTCCTGATGCCGTGCTTGCGGTCCCACACTCCGGTCAACACGGTGGCCCACGAGGGGCCGGAGATGGTGATGTGCGGCGCTATGGACGTCCGGCTCAGCGCCCCTTCCGCGCTCAGCTGCAACAGATTCGGCGCCTGCACCTGCTGAATCTTCTTGTACATCAACCCGTCGAGCCCGATCAGCACGACTTTGCGCACGCGACCATCGGCGCGCGCCGTCCCGGCCGGCGTGGCGACCGGCAGGGCCGCGGCCGCCGCGACGGCAACCGCACCCGACAGCAACCGCCTACGGCTCACGGCGCCGCCCCACTGATGCCGACTCGCGCCATGCTCGGGAGGCGGCCTTCCGATGTCGCGTCGGACAACCGCGCGGTGGGGACATTCGGCTCCACAACGCCCCGCGAGCGCCCCGTCCACGACCGGCCCGACGACCGCGCCCCACCGGTGCCCGTGGCCGTCGGCGGCCGACGACACTGGGTCCATGGCCCGCTCGCTGCGTTCGCTCACAGTTCGAACCATGCGGGCCCGCGCGGCCTACCGGAAGGCCGCCGCGCCACTGTTCACAGACGTTTCATCGGTCACGCCACCGCGCGTTGCCTCGCTGAACGACCGCTGAACATTCCAGAGCCGACAGCTATTCCACCTGTTCACAGTGGTTAACCCGGATGAGGTGCGCGGGACACCGATTGACACCCGGCTGGTCATGTGGCTGGCTGACGGATATGCAGTACAGCGGGAATCGCAGCATCCGAGTCGCGGCTGTCGCAGACCTGCACATGCGCGACTCGGTATTCGGGGTGTTCCGTCCCGACTTCACCCGCCTGGCCGAGCGCGCGGATGTGCTGTTGCTGGCCGGCGACCTCACCGAGAGCGGCACCGTTCGCGAAGCCGATCTGCTCTGCGCCGAAATCGCCGCTCTCCCGGTGCCTGTCGTCGCGGTGCTCGGCAACCACGACCACGACCACAAGCTGGGCTACCGCATCGCCGCGATGCTCACCGCCGCCGGCATCCACCTGCTCGACGGCGACGCTGTCACCCTGGACCTGGCGGGCTCTCGACTCGGCATCGCCGGGGTGATGGGCGGCAGCGGCGGATTCCCCCGCTACCCCGGCACACCCGACGAAGGCACTCTCGAACACCAAGCCCGCATGCGCCGCGGCCCCCTCGACGCTCTCCGCCTGCGCCAGGCACTCGACACCCTCACCTGCGAAACCCGAATCGCTCTCATGCATTTCGCCCCCGTCATCGACACCCTGGTCGGCGAGCCACGAAAGATCTACCCGGGCCTCGGCTGCCACGATCTGGCCGAAGCCGTAGACGCGGGACGCGCCGTCCTGGCGATCCACGGCCATGCGCACGGCGGCACCGAATTCGGCCGCACCGCAGGCGGTGTCCCGGTCCGTAACGTCTCCTACCCCGTCATCGGCCGCAGCTACGTCGTCTACGACGTCGCGCCGACGTAGCGGCCGATTCCGGCAACCGACCCGACGGGCAACAGCGCGCCGGTCGGCGTATCCCAGCGAAGCGAGTCAGCGGCTGCGGCATGGCCGGGCCGGTAGGTTCGCGCCATGACCGTCGTCAAGTCGCTGCTGTTGTTCACTCTCGCCGCGATTGCCGAAATCGGCGGCGCCTGGCTCGTCTGGCAGGGGTGGCGGGAACACCGCGGCGTCTTCTGGATCGCGGCAGGCGTCCTCGCCCTCGGCGCGTACGGTTTCGTCGCAACCTTCCAGCCGGACCCCAACTTCGGGCGCATCCTCGCCGCATACGGCGGCGTCTTCGTCGCGGGCTCCCTTGCCTGGGGCATGATCGTCGACAAATTCCACCCCGGCCGCTGGGATTATGTGGGCGCAATCATCTGCCTGATCGGCGTGGCAATCATCATGTACGCGCCGCGCGGCTAGCCCAGCCACACGCAATCGAAATCCTTTGAGCCGCGGCCACTTCCACTTCCTTGCGGTCTGTAAGGCGCCACTTCCGGAAACCCCCGATAGTGCCCCGATCGTTCCAAATGAATAGATGCGCATATCCAAGTAGCACAATGTGATCTGAGTTCATCAGCGGCATCAACATTTGAGCAAACCTGCAGCCATCGGAGACTCGCCCGACAACCGCCGCGGCGGAATGGGCGGCACATGACTGCGGCAGAACGCAACCATGTGCCGGTCAGGCAGCCATCGATCGGCGGGCGGGGCTATGCGGTCGAGGTGAACGCCCAGACGGTGGCGGGGCGGCCGGTGGCTTTGACACGGCGGCGTTCGGTGGTGCGATGCAGGCCGGGGAAGGCCGCGAGGGTGCGGTTCAGGTTTGCCGGGTCCGGCTTGGTGCCCTGCAGGGTGGTACTGAGCGCAACGGCGCGGGTGGCGGGGAATTCGTCACCCGTGAGGGCACGGGTGAACGGAATGTCCTTCCAGAGCAGGCGGGCCAGCAAGCCCTGTGCGGCGTCGACGATCCGATTGTGGTCGAAGGCGAGCTGGGGCACAGCGTCGAACGACACCCACTGTGCCGGACCCTCGTGCGGGCCGACCACTGCCCACATCGCGATCGACAGGGTGGGGCCGCGTGGGTCGCGGTTCGGCTCGTCGAAGGTGACCAACTGCCCCACCGCCCCGATCGCGGCCTCGGACACACCCAACTTGGCTTGCACCGCCCGCCGCGCTGCCGCAACCAACCGCTCCCCCCGCCCCAGCAACACTCCAGGCAACGCCAACTCCCCGGTGAACGGCTCGAGCTCACGCGGCGCGACCCCGATCGTGACCCCCGCGTCCGCACCCCAGAATCGCAACGCCACCACATCCACCGAAACCACAGATTGCTCCACGCCGACCTATCCTGCCCCAGTCTCCGCACACGATCACGCCGGAGGGCCCGCCCGCCGAACGGGACAGGCGAACGCAGGCCGCACGACATCGGCCACCGCCGTGGACCGCCGCCGCACGGGTCGGCATTCATGCGATCGGCGACGGTGGAGTCGGGCGGTGTGCGTCGTAACGGATCCGACGTGCCGACAGAGCTGCGCATCGACACGACGACGGTCACCGCGTCGAACTCGCCGAGGTCTCTGGTGCCCGCAGCGCACGCAGTGGCATCCGATCGGTGCGATCGGGGCCGTCGGCAGTGAGCACGACGGGGGTGCCGAGTTGGCGTTCGAGCCAGGGCACCGGATCGGTCGGCATGGCGGCCAGTTCCGGGATCGCGGTGGTCAGGAGGTCGGTGAGGTGTTGCTGATGGTCGAGATCCTGCCAGGTACCCGGCGCGAGGTGGTCGACGATGCCGGTGGGGGTTGTGTATCCGGTTGCGGCATAGCGCGTTCCGGGCGCGTCCAGGTGGGTGACGACCAGCCCGTCGATACCGCCGGAGACCGCGATGGCGTAGCGGAGCAGGATCGGGTCGAAATGGCCGAGCCGGAAGGGTCCCTGGTAGGGGCCGGTCGTGTTGTGTTGCTCAGGGATCGCGAGGGTGGGGTCCGCCGTCGGCAGCGGGCCCGCACCGTGGCGGGTCAGGTAGGTGCGGGTCACGCCGAGCACATAGCCCTCGGCGCCGATGCCTGCGAGCATGGCGCGGGCATTACGTGGTTCGACGGTCGACCACGTGGTGTGGGGGTGGAAGCCGCGCCACTCGTCGAGCAGGACGCCTTGGGCGCCTTCGAAGATCAATCGCCCCTGTCGCGCGAAGCGTGCGAGGTGGGCGTCGTCGACGATCCGCACCGCGGCGGCGAACTCCCGATACATGTCGACAAGGTCGGCGATCGGCTCGAACCGGTGTCCGCTCGGCGCGATCAGCGACCCGTAGTGCGCGGCCAACGCCTGCAGCTTGTCGCGAAGTAGACGGGGGCGCAAGCAATCCGACACCGTCGGCGCGTTGTGTTCGAGCGCATACGAGGCCGTCTCCCCGATACCACGTCCGCACGAACCGTGCCGCGAGGAACCCCGCGCGTCCTCGCGAGCACGGTTGGCGGCGATGTGAATGGGCGTGGTGAGCAGCGCCCGCCCGTCCACGAACAGCAGCGAGAGCGGGTCCGGCACGCCGAGCGCCGCCAACCGCCGCGCCTCCCCCGCCAGCGCGATCGGCTCGACGAGCACGTGCCGCGACAGCAGCGTCGGCACACCCGCGAACGTCCCGGACCCGAACTGCGCGAAGGCGTGATGCGGCCCTTCGGCCACCACGTTGTGCGCCGCCTGCGCCCCACCGTTGAACCGCACCACCGCCGCCACATCCAACTCGGCATTCGGCGAACACAACCAGTCGACCGTCGCTCCCTTGCCCGCATCCCCGAACCCGAGGTCGACCACAATGATGTGCTCCTGAGCCATGCTGCACCCCTTCATGATTCGTCCCTTCGGTGACCGAGCGGCGACAACCTGTGCGCATGCGGCAGTCAGGCAGGCGATGCCGGGCACCACGGTGAGGCAGGCCGCGGCGGCGATGACCCGCTCGAACCGACTGCCTCAGTCGCGACCGCTGGGCAGCGCTCGAATACCGGGACTATTGGTGCCGAGCGCTTTTCCCACCGAGGCCGCTGCGGCGGTCGAGCCCACGTCCCGGAGGTCGGCCAGACCGGTGGGCAGGTCGACGCGGTCTTCTTCCAAGCCGATGGTGAGTGCGATGAGTTCGCAGACGGCGCGGGGATCGTCGAGCTTCAGGAAGTTCTGGCCGAGTAGGTCGCGCCAGTGGCCGGCGATTTCCTGGTCGTCGAAGTAGCTGGATCGGTTCGGCAGGATGTAGTAGATGTGCCAGCGTTCGGCGAGATCACGGTAGATGGATTCCACCGAAATGTCTCGGCGCACATGGTCACCGATGACTTCGCGAATATGCCTGCACGCCAGCTTCGGTTTGTTGAGTTCGTCGCCGATCAGAAAAAGGTAGCCGCGTTTTCGCCGCTTCTCCCAGGCATCGGTGACGATGTGGGTTGCCATGAAATATGCTGCCAGTTCGTAGCTTTCGGATTTCTGCCCACCACCACCGCCTTCCAGGAACACCGCGCGCAGCTGCTCGTCCATCCGATTGTCCGATTCGAACTGGCCGATCTGCAGCGGAACCCGATCACTATCGGCGTCACCGATGGCGCCGAACAGTAGTTGCGGATCCTCCGCATAGCCTTTGCGCCGCAATAGCCCGTGCAGTGTGCCGAGCTTGTCCTGCATGATGATCGGCACCTGCCCCATCGACCCGGTGACGTCGAACAATACCGCGATGGGCAGCGAGTTTCCGTGCTCGGCCGAATCCCGGCATTCCCGCACGTCGACCCCCAGCGGATCGAGGTCGGGGTGCGCGCGCCATCTCGTGGACGGTTCGCCGCGCATGGCTGCGGTATATCCGAAATCGTCGAGCCCCCGGCCGGCACGGTAGGTCTTCGCAGCACGGTAGGCGGTGTCGTCCCAATGTCCGTATCCCATGTCGTTCACTTCCTCTCGTGAGGTTGTTTTAGTGTATTCGACCAAAACAATCGTCGTCAAGAGCGCTTCTTACCGAACTGACCTCCATCGAGCAGACCGAAAAGTCGTCGAGGCACTGGCCTACGCTGACGGTGCGCGATGATCGGTTCCGACACCGGCCTCTACGCCCGTTTCCTCGACGAAACCGTCGCCAAAGAGATGTTCCCCAGCATCGACATGGTCACCGCGGGCCTGCTGTTCCCCACCGGTCGCGCCGAGCGGGCCTCCGGCGGCTTCCGTCTGACCGGCCGCTGGCAGTTCGGCAGCGGCATCACCCACGCCGACTGGGTGGTCTCCGGCGCGTTCATCCAACGCGATGGTCAGCCCGAACGCGACGCGGCCGGCGCACCCGATTCGCGCCCGTTCATGGTGCCGCGCGCCCAGGTCGAGGTCATCGATACCTGGCACACCACCGGTCTCGCGGGTAGCGGCAGCTGCGACTACACCATCACCGACATCTTCGTGCCCGAAGAGCACACGCTCGAATTCGCCACCGTCCGTGGGGAAACGGGCCCGCTCTCGCAGCCCGAGGTGCACATGCGCAATATGCCCGCGGTGCCGCTCGGCTTCGCGCGCGCCGCCTTGGATTACGCCAGGGCCGAGTCCGTCACGAAGGCCGACGACTACCGCCTGCAGGTCACCATCTCCGAATGTGAGGCCGATTTCCACGCCACCCGCGCGGGTGTCTATGCCGCGATGCGGCGGCAGTGGGAAATCTTGTCCACCGGCGGCACTCTCGACGCCCTCACTCCCGACGAGCGCGCGGCCCTTCCGCTGTCGCGACTGCACGCCTTCCACACCGAGCGCTCGATCGTCCAGCGCCTCTACGAACTGCGCCAGACCGCATCGATCTATCGTCCTTCGCCGCTGGATCGCTGGCTGCGCGACACCAACACCATGTGCCAGCACATCGTCGCCCAGGACCGGATCCTGCAGTCGGCGGGCGCCCACCTGATGGTCGGGGCCCCTGGCTTCGAACTCTGTCTCGGTCTCGTGCGTTAGCCCGCTGCCGCGACCACTCAGGTCTTATGGAGCGTCGACGCGATCGGGGTAGAACGCGATGTGGTTCTTGATCTCGGCGACAGCCGGGTACGGCGACTCGTACGCCCATCCCGCGTCGACGCTCTGTGCGCCGTCGACCGAAACGGTGAAGTAGCTCGCGTCACCCTTGTAGGGGCAGTACGTGGAGGTGTCGGTGCGCTCGAGCACCGATTCCTCGGCATCGGCCAACGGCAGGTAATAGACCGGCGGGTACGACGCTTCCTGCAGAAGCAGTGCATTCTGCGTGTCGATGACCACCTGACCGTGTACTCGAACGACAATCCGCTCCGGGTGCGGCGTCACGGTGATCGGATGATCCGGGCCCGGCTGCAGAACAGGTCTCGTCATGGTTACTACAACCGACTCCACCGATTGTTCTATTCCGACCCGCGCCGGGGGTTCACACGGCTCGACGCTCAGTCCTCATGGCCGCGCGGTCGCGCTGTTCCTCGAGTTCGAGGACCTCCTTGCCGAGCTTGTCCTGGAAGGCGCGAGTTCGTCGCGCAGCTGTTCGCCGTGTGGCGTGAAGTCGGTCCGATCGAAGACGGTCCAGATGCGCAGCACCGGAGTGACGACCTCTTCCGGGCCGGCAAGGGCCCCAGTCAGCTTCGCGCTGGAGCCGGTCCCTCAAATGGGCGAATAGCGCAGGGAACGCCACGTTTCGATCGCCCAGTTGATCTCCGCGTCGGGGACGCTGATGGTGACAAGGAGCAGTTCGCCGTTGCGGTGGCTGGCGATGCCCTGGACACCGGCTTCGTCGGTGTCACTGGAGGGCAACCACCAGCCGTCGCCGGGCCCGCCGAGTACCGGCTCGCCGCGGTGGCCTTCGGTCGCGTTCGCACCGTACTGCAACATGGCCGCGGGTGGTGGACCGGTCTTTTCGTCGTCCACCCGGAGCACGGTGATGTCGATCTGACGCTCGCCGTCCCATGCCCACCAGCGATCACCATCCCAGCCGTAGGTGAAATCGCCTGGTATACGCAAACTCCAGCCGGGCAGCAGCGAAGTGAACACCGGGCGGCGCCGATATCCAGGACGTGCCCCGAGATCGAGGGTTGCGCGTTCCGCCAGGTCCGCGGGCGCATCGTCGACGACCGGTTCCAGTGTGCCGAGCAGTCCGCGCAGCTCGTGCCAGGCCGCCCACGGCAATTCGAGTGCGTGGTCGAGCCGACTCGCCTCGGCGAGCAGAGTGTCGGCCTGACGCAATGCCGGTGCGTCGTCCTCGTCGGTGGGAACCCGCCAGCGCACGTCGTTCCACATGATGCCGAGTGCGGTGTCGCGGAAGGTTCGCGCCGTCCAGCCGTCCTCCCACCAGGGGAAGAATCGAACGGCGGCGGCTCGGTCGCCATCGGCGACGGCTCGGAACCAGTCGACGTCGCGCGGTCCGAGCCAGGTCGCGGCCAGGCCCTCATAATCGAATTGGTCACTGCCGAGGGACAATCCGAGCGACACCACGTTGCCTTCGATCGGTACCTGGGTGAGCACGGTGTGCGCGAGCGTCCGAATCCACGTCAGATAGTCCCGCTCGACCTCCGCGCGGTTATCCGCAAGCCCGAGCGGATCATCGGTCCCCTCGTCCCAGACGATGTCGAACTCCCTGCCCATATCGTGCAGGACGGCGGCGACGTGCCGGTGATAGCCGGGTCCGGCAGGCGCACACCCCGCGGTCACCACCACCTGACCGTGGGCCGCCCGCAGATCGACCGGTTCGGCCGCGGGATGCAACACGGCGAGCAATCGGTCGCCGGACACCTCGACCGGATTGCGGAACGGCGCCGACGTCGAGGTCCAATCTATCCGCGCATCCGCGGGCCCGGTCCGCAACCACCGCTCGACCCGTTGCAGAAAGTCTTCAGTGGGCGCGCGGCACACCCCCGCGACACTCAGCTCGATTCCCATGGATACATCCTTGTGTCCGCGGTCCAACGCCGAAAGTCGGGACGGCACACCGGGGCTCCACCACCACCGATCAGCCGGGGAGTGAGCGGAACATGGCGCAGGCAGAGGTCGAGCCGGAACACCGTCATGTCCGGCTCGACGTAGAGGGGGGCTGGAGGTAGTCGCCGATGAGCATGGTGCCCGAGGCGCGGTGGGCGCCGGGGCCCTGCCGCCAGTGGACGTTGTCGGCGGTCAAAGGGGTGTGGCAGTTGGTGCAGGTGACGACGCCGGAGGTGGTTCGGCCGCAGTCGTCGTGCACGACCAGCGCGGGGGGTCCTTCGGGGGCGAGCCATTTGTCGCCCCAGGTGATGAGCATGGTCAGGACCGGATAGAGGTCGCGGCCCTGATCGGTGAGCACGTACTCGTAGCGGACCGGATTCGATTGGTATGCGCGGGTTTCGACGATGCCGTGCTGCTGGAGGGTTTCCAGGCGGGCAGTGAGGACGTTGGTGGCGATGCCGAGGTCGCGGCGGATGTCTTCGAATCGGTTCAGGCCGACGAACAGGTCGCGCAGGATCAGTGGCGTCCACCGCTCACCGACCACGTCGAGGGTGCGCGCGATCGAGCAGACGATGTCGGACATGGCAGCCTTGGGCACCCGACCATCCTAGTCCATTGCTTTTTGCAAGCGACTCGGGAAGGATTCGCCTCGACCAACACCACGCACAAGAGGAGAACGAGGCCATGACAGATGCAGTGCCCCAGTTCCGCACAGCGACCGAGTCTGCCGACATCGACGCGCTGATGGAAACCCTCGCACCCGACGCCGAGCTGACCTCCCCGATCTCCGGGCGGCTGGTGTTCGGCGGGCAGGATGATCTTCGGATCCTGTTGACCACGGTGTACCGCAGTATCTCCATGATGCGGTGGACCGATCAGATCGGCGACGGCACGCACCGAGTCCTGTTGGGAGAGGCTTACATCGGGCCGTTCCGGATGACCGAGGCGATGGTCATCGAACTCGACGAGGATGGCCGCATCCGCAAGCTGAGCCCGCACATCCGCCCGTGGCCCGCACTCACCTTCCTCGCGGTGAAGCTGGGACCCCGGCTCATCCGGTACCCCGGCGTCATGCGGCGAGCCTCCGGCGCGCGCCCGCACACCCCTTGATGCGCGACACCCGCAGGGCACTGCGGGTGCGCGACACCGAGGAGCGCGCGGCGCTGCGCGGCCGCGCCCCAGGCCGCCGCATCAGCGGACCAGGGTCTCGACCAGGCCGTCAGCGGTGAGTTCCACACGACGGGTCACTCCGATGTCATCGAGGAACCGCGGGTCGTGGCTCACCACGATCAGCGCGCCCTCGAAACTCGCGAGCGCCTGAGTCAGATGCTCCAGGCTCGGCAGGTCGAGGTTGTTGGTCGGCTCGTCGAGCAGCAACAACTTCGGCGCCGGGTCGGCCAGCAGCAGCATGGCCAGCGCGGCACGCAAGCGTTCACCACCGGACAGTGCCGAGGCGGCGACATCGGCGTCGGCGCCCCGGAACAGGAACCGCGCCAACTGAGCCCGGATCTGCTCCGCCGACGCGTGCGGCGCCGCCGCCGCCACGTTCTCGAATACCGAGCGCTGCTCGTCGAAGACGTCGAGACGTTGCGGCAGCATCCGCCACGCGATCTTCGGCGATTCCTCGACGATCCGGTGCAGCAACGTGGTTTTGCCGACACCGTTACGGCCGGTGAGCGCGATGCGCTCCGGGCCGGTGACCCGCAGCGTCACCTTCGGTCCACACGCCAGCCCGACCTCGTCGAGGTCGATCACGTCCTGTCCCGGATACAACCGGGTGTCGGGCAGATCGACACGGATCTCCCTGTCGTCGCGCAACAACTCCTGCGCCTGCTGGAGCTGTTCCCTTGCGGTATCGACCTTTTCGATGTGGTTGTTGCGCAGTTTGCCCGCCGACACCTGCGCTTGCCGCTTCCGCTCGCCCATCACGATTTTCGGTTCGCGCTTGTTGTCCCACATCTTCTGCCCATAGCGCTGTCGACGATCCAGTTTGATCCGCGCCTCCACGAGTTCGCGTGCCTGCTTACGCACATCGCTGCGCGCATCGCGGATCGCCGCTCGCGCGGCCTGCTGTTCAGCCTCGATGATCCGCTCGTACTCGCTGAAATTTCCTCCGAACAAGCGCAATTCGCCCTGCCGCAGCTCGACGATCGAGGTCATCCGATCCAGCAGCTCACGATCGTGGCTCACGGTGAGCACCGTGCCGGAGAACTGGGCGACCACGGCGTAAAGTCGCTGTCTGGCAACATGATCCAGATTGTTCGTCGGTTCGTCCAGCAACAGCACATCGGGCTCGCGCAGCAGCTGTGCCACCAGTCCCAGCAGTACCGTTTCGCCGCCGGACAGGGTTTCCAGTCGGCGATCGAGCTGCTCGGTCGAATCGGCCAGATAGTGCAGACCGAGCCGGCCGAGCAGCGCGACAGCGCTCTCCTCGACGTCCCACTGGCCGCCGACGATCTCGAAGTCGGCGTCGGATGCCATGCCGGATTCGATGCGGTGCAGGGCTTTTCGCGTATCGGCGATGCCGAGCACTTCGTCCACCCGCTGGCCGTCGCCGAGCCCGAGATCCTGCCGCAGATAACCCAGGCGACCGGAGACCGTGATCGAGCCGCGCACCGTCGGCAGTTCATCGGCGATCAGCCGCAACAGTGTCGATTTGCCGACACCGTTGCTGCCGACCAGACCGAGGTGACCCGGACCGAGCACAGCGTCGAGCCCATCGAAGACGGGCGTACCGTCGGGCCACGCGAAAGTGAGATCGGAAATAGAAAGATTGGTCATGTGCCTACCCAGAGGTTGCAACGGAATGCGACGCGCGAGACGCGGGCCGCCCGAGTGGCTACCTCATGAGAGCAACGGCATGACTCCGATCAACGGGAATAAGACTCGTCCAGATTAAGCAAACCCGCACCGATCGCGCCAGTGATATTTGGATCACATCTTCTCCCGCAGGTCTGCCGGCCTGCCACGAGCGCCCGTGCGCGCAGTCGGTCGAGTGCTGGATCGACCCCGCTACTCCCTCGTCCACGGCTACGACGGGTCGGCTCCTCGGAGCGATCATCGCGCGGCAGAACCGCCGCGGCCGGGCACGAGGAAACCGCGCACCATCAGCTCGGAAGGCTGATGATGCGCGGCATTCTCCCGGCCGACGCCGCAGCGACGTCCTGACCGATTCCTCCGAATGACTAGACGCGAACCACCGAGGTCAGCGGGTAGTCGCCCTGCCGCTCACGCCCGCCGAGGAAGCCGAGCTCGAGGACCACCGCGGCGGCGACGACTTCGGCCCCCGCCTCAGCGAAGAGGGCCGCGGCGGCCGCGAGGGTACCGCCGGTGGCCAGGACATCGTCGAGGAGCAGCACGCGGCGGCCCTTCAGATCGATGCCGTCGGCGGGGATCTCCAGGGCCGCGGTGCCATATTCGAGACTGTATTCGCGAGTGATCACGGGCGGGGGCAGCTTGCCCGCCTTGCGGACCGCGAGGACGCCGGTGCCGAGGGTGGCCGCCACACCCGCGCCGATAATGAAGCCGCGGGCATCGACGCCGGCGACCAGGTCGGCCTGCGGTGCGCAATCCGCGAGGCAGTCGATGACGGCGCGGAATCCCTCCGGATCAGCGAATACCGGGCTGAGATCAGCAAAACGAACGCCAGGAGTGGGGAAGTCGTCGCGCCACCGGGTAAGACGCTCGACCAGCTCGGCGGCCTTTGTGGTCCGCTCGGTTGCCAGGTCGTCTGATTCGACCGCCGCGTGCTTGCTCATCGACACCTCTCCATGGTCCATCACCCACAACACCTTGTCACCGCTTCAACACCCAGCGGTCCATGTTCCAGCCGGTCCCGCCCTGCGTGGGGCCGGCGATGCCGTTCTGCAAACCGCTGCCGAAGGCGATGGTGCGGGGATTGGCGAACAGGGGGACGCTCGGCATCTCCGACCACAGCAAGTTTTCGGCCTCGGTCAGCAGATTCAGCGTTGTGGTCGAGTTGTCGTCGGCCGCAAGCTGATCGGTGATCGCATCGTATCGCCCGTTACCGAAGCGACCGAAATTGAGCCCGCTACCTGTGCGCAATGCGCTGGTCGCGGCGATCCCGGCCAGCGACCCGGCGGGACCGGGCGCCGACGCGGTGCTCGCAAGGACAGCGTCGACCTTGCCCTCGGTGAGCTGAGCGGGGGTGAAATCGGCCGCGCCCGCATCGACGACGGTAAGGCCGGCCGGTTTGCACGCCTCGGCGATCATCGCGACAGTCTGTGCGCGACGCTCATCGGGCTGCAGGTAACCGATGCGAACGGTGGGCTTGCCCGCGCCGGAGGAGGCCAGCGCAGTGGTAGCGGCGGGGACGTCGGCGCCGTGATACTTCTCGGCCGCGCCGGTCACGGCCGGGTAGTACAGCGAGTCCTGCTGCACGATGCGGGAATTCAGCGGTGCGGTGCCGAGACCGGTCTTCGGCGCGTCCTTCGCCTTGCCGAGTTTGTCGAACAGCGCCTGCCTCGGCACACACAGGGCGAACGCACGGCGCGCATCCACCGAACCGAATACTCCCCCGGTCCCGAGCAACAGCTGCTCGACACCGCGGCCCGGCACAGTACGCACCGAAAAGCCGTCCAGGTTCAGATCTTTCACCGATCCAGCGCCGACATCGACGACGCCGACAGCATTGTCGGAAACCTTGGCCCGCACATCGACGGTCTTGGGCCACACCACGATCCGTCCGGTCTCGGGCTTGTTGCCCCACCAGCGCTCGTTCGCGACGAGCACCAAACCGTCTTTGGCGGAATAGGATTCGATCCGGTATGGCCCGGACGACGGGAACCGGGACAGGTCAAGACTGCCCGAACCCATGGTCCATCCGTTGTTCCAGAAGTCGGCCAGCCGTTGGACCCCACCGGGATCACCGGTTTGCAGGGCCGACACCACATTCGGCAGGTTGGCCACCCGCGCCGCGACGTGTGCGGGCATCAGCTCGCCTGCGGTGAACAGGGTGCGCCACGGCAGGAAATGCCGGTCGGGCCGGAACACCACGGTGGCGTCCTTGGAGCCGGGCTGGCAGTCCACCCGCTCGATGTCGGCGTACCCGGCGCTGTTGGCGGCGTCGAACAGCGGTGCGGGGCCGCGGTCACCAGGTTTGGTGAACCGGCCGCTGCGCGCGGCCCAGGCCAGCACCAGGTCGTCACACGAGGTGGGCACGCCATCGGAGTACACACCGTCCGGGTTGAGCCGGTACTGCACGGTCTGCGCGTCGCCGGGAACCTCTTTCGCGGTGCCCGCGTCGGTGTCGGCGACCTGCTGACCGTCAGGCCCGGTGTAGAAGAACCCCGTCAGCACCCGCCCGAACACGGCCGCCGAGCCGCTGCTCACACCGAGTGTGCTGCCACCGTTGTAGCTGGCGATCACGGCATCGACGGCGTAGCCGATGGACGGCACCTGGTTCTGACCGGAGCACCCGGCGACCATCCCGGCCGCCAGGGTGCCCGCAGCCACCGATCCGATCAGACGCGCCAGTGACTGCTTACCCATGAAGGAAACCCCTGCCTGTAGGTCAGTGCCTCTTCTTGTACCGTTTCCCGCTCGGGCGTGCGCCGGGCCGGGGAGCATCGCCCGGTTCCCGCGCCCGCCGCGGCGCTTCGGAGTAGCCCCGGCCGGTCGCGGCCACCGCGCGCCGCTCGGCCTCGGCGCCCGCACGGGCCGCGGCCACGCCGGACCGTTTGTTCTGCACCTTCTTGGTGTGCGCCGCGACCGGACCCCAGCGTTCCTTGATCGACACCAGCAGCGGGGTGGCGAAGAAGATCGAGGAGTAGGTGCCGACCAGCAGACCGACCAGCTGCACGAGCGCCAGGTCCTTGAGCGTGCCGACGCCGAGCATCCACACCGCGATCACCATCAGACCGACGATCGGCAGAATACCGATCAGCGCGGTGTTGATCGAACGCATCAGGGTCTGGTTCACCGCGAGGTTGGCCTGCTCGCCGTAGGTCCGACGATTCAAATGCAGGATGCCCCTGGTGTTCTCCTCGACCTTGTCGAAGACGACGACCGAGTCGTACAGCGAGAAGCCGAGAATGGTGAGTATGCCGATCACGGTGGCCGGTGTGACCTCCAGGCCGACGATCGAGTAGACGCCCGCCGTCACCGAGACATCGAAGCCCAATGCGGCAAGGGCGGCGATCGCCATGTCCCGCTCGAACCGGATGGTGATGTAGATGGCGACCAGCACGAGGAACACCGCGAGTGCGATGAGGGCCTTGCGGGTGATCTGGCTGCCCCAGGTTTCACTGACGTCGGAGGTGCTGATCGCGGCCCGGCTCGGGTTGCCCTCCCGGTCCTTGGGTTGGAACTTGCTGAACAGCGCGTTGTTCAGCGCTTCCACTTGATTTTTGTCGAGCGCCTCGGAGCGGATCAACATGGTGGACGACGCGCCCGTGCCCACCGTCTGCACCGACACCGGGTCGGTACCGATGGCGCTGCGGTAGATGTCCTCCACCTGGCTGGTCGTCGCGTTACCCGCGGGGAACTGGATCCGCGAGCCGCCCTCGAAATCGATGCCGAGGGTGAAACCGCGAAAAACGATGCTGCCCAACGAAATCAGCACAATGGCCGCAGTGATGAGGTACCACATCCGGCGCTTGCCGATGACGTCGATGGCGCCGGTGCCGGTGTAGAGCCGGTTGAGGAAGCTGTGCTTGGGCTGTGCGGCGTACCGCACGTCATCAGTTTCGGGGTCGTCCTCGTGCCTGTGCAGCGAGGGCGTGGTCTGGCTGTTGGTCATCGCGTCCTCACGCCTTCCCGAGTGCGGCATCGGCCGCCTTGCGCTCACGGGCGACCTGCTGGATCGCACCGAGACCGTTCACCGACGGGCTCGACCAGAAGGCCGTCCTGGAGGCCAGCAACACCAGCGGCGCGGTCACCAGGAACACCACGACCACGTCGAGCACGGTGGTGAGACCGAGAGTGAACGCGAAGCCGCGCACCTGACCGACGGCCAGCGCGTAGAGCACCGCCGCCGCGATGAAACTCACCGCGTTACCGGACAGGATCGTCCGGCGGGCACGCTGCCAGCCGCGCGGCACCGCCGAGCGGAAGCTGCGGCCCTCACGCATCTCGTCCTTGATGCGTTCGAAGAACACCACGAACGAGTCGGCGGTCATGCCGATACCGATGATCAGACCGGCGATACCGGCCAGGTCGAGGGTGAAGCCGATCCACCGCCCGAGCAGCACCATGATGCCGTATACCGCGAGACCGGACGCGACCAGCGACAAGCCGGTCAGGAAACCGAGCATCCGGTAGTAGGCCAGGCAGTAGAGCAGCACCACGACGAGACCGACCGCGCCCGCGAGCAAACCGGCCTTCAACGAGGAAAGACCCAGCGTCGCCGAGACGGTTTCGGCTTCCGAGATCTGGAACGACAGCGGCAGCGAACCGTACTTCAGCGTGTTCGCGAGTTCCTTCGCGCTGGTGGCGGTGAAATTGCCGCTGATGGTGGTGCGGCCGCCCTGCTGCGGACCCGCCTGCACGACCGGAGCACTGACGACCTTCGAGTCGAGCACGAACGCGACTCGCTTGTAGAGGTATTCGCCGGTGAGCGTGGCCCAGGCATCACTGCCGCCGGACTTGAACTCGAGGTTCACCTCATGCCGCGCCTGCTGCTGGTTGAGCCCCGAGCTGGCGTTCTTGATCTCCTGGCCGTCGATCCGGCTCTTGTCGAGCAGGAGCACCTCGGTGCCGTCGGTGGAGCAGGCGACCAGCGGCAGGTTCGGATCGTCATTGCCTGCCAGCGGGTCGGGCTTGCTGCAATCCAGTGCGGCGATCGCGGCCTTCTGGATGGTCGGGTCGGTGCTCTGCCGGACGGCCTTGGCGGTGGCGATTTCCTGCTGTGCCTGTTCCTGCGGGGAACCGGGCGGCGCAGGCGGCTCGGTCGGCGCCTGCGCGGGGAACACCCGCTGCTGCGGCGCGGGCTCCGGCGACACCTCTTGCGGCGTTTCCGGCTCGGGGCTCGACGGCGTCGCGGCGGGCGACTGCACCGGCTGTTGCGCCACGCCACGGCTCGCCACCGATTCGGCTTGCAGCACCGGCCGGATGTAGAGCTTGGCGGTGGTCGCCAGCGCACGTGCCTGCTGACCGTCGTCACCGGGCACCGTGATGACGATGTTGTCGCCGTCGATCACGACCTCGGAGCCACCGACGCCGAGTCCGTTGACCCGGTTCTCGATGATCTCCTGCGCCTTGCGCAGGCTGTCCTGGCTGGGCTTGCTGCCGTCGGGGGTGCGCGCGGTCAGCGTGACCCGGGTGCCACCCTGAAGGTCGATGCCGAGCTTGGGGGTCGGGTCTTTGTCACCGGTGAAGAACACCAACGCATAGATCACGGCCAGCAGCGCGGCGTAGACGCCGAGCAGCCGGAGCGGATGCGCCGATCCTTGGGAAGGTGGCACAGTACGTCATCTCCTAGGCGGGAAGTCGAGGTGGAACGGACGGGCACGCACCAGCGGCGCCGGGTACCCGGGAGTGCGGCCCGCGGCATCATCCGGCACGCGGGCTCACCGATAGCCGGTCGGGCCGGTCAGTCCTTGGTCAGCCGGGTCTCGGTCTGTTCCGCGGACTCTTCGACGCCACCGTCGACGGCCTTGTCGGTCACGGTCTCATCCGTGGCCTCGTCCGTGGTCTCGTCCGTGGTCTCGTCCACGGTGCGCACCTCACGGATGGCCAGGCGCAGCCACGTGGTGACAACCTCTTCAGCGATCTCGAGGTCGACGGTGGTGTCGTCGAGATCGACCACGGTGCCGTACAGCCCCGACGTGGTGGTGACCTGATCGCCGACCTTCAGGCTGCCCTGCATGTCGGCGACCTTCTGCGCCTCGCGCTTCTGGCGGCGAGACATCAGGTACATCGACACGAACAGGCCTACCAGCACTAGCGGAAACAGAAGTTCCATCGTCGAAGTCAGTCCCTAGTCTGTGGGTGGGTTTGGACAGGTATCTCAACAGTCTGCCAGCTCGTGTCACCACTGCCACACCGGCACACCCTTGACGTCCCGATTCGCGCTCCGACGGGCGATTGGGCGCATCGACATCGTGTTGCTCGGCTTCGACACCAGGCACGACTATGTGCAGGTGAAGCCGGAGTCGCGCGGGCGTGCGTCGCATTCGGAGCACTCCGCGGTAACTCCGGTACTCGCGGAATGGGTGCTGGGCATGATCGCCGAGTAGGGATGCGCGAGCCCTCGGCCGAAATGCTCGACCGCGGGCTCGCGCAACGGGGCGTCGCTAGGCGGACTTGCCGTAGGTGTAGTCGTCGAGCGGGAAGCTGACCGCCTCACGGTGGGCGTTGAGGGTGCTGGTCGGGCGCAGCAGCGCGGCCTCGCCGTGCTGGTTGAAGTAATAGCTGCGCGCGGTCGAGCAGTCGCCGCCGTAGAACACCGAGGAGCCGAGCTTGTCGGTCACTCGGTCCAAGAAGTGTGCGTTGGCCTGCTCGGTCACCTCGAAGGTTGTCTGACCGCGACGGAAGGTCTCCTTCAGCAGCCTGGCCATGTGCTTCATCTGGGCCTCGATGGTGGTGAAGTAGGACAGGCCGCTGTAGGAGTACGGGCTGTTGAGGCTGATGAAGTTCGGGAACTTGGGCACGGTGATGCCCTCGTAGGCCTGGAAACGGTTGTCGCGCCAGAACTTTCCGAGGTCGATGCCCTCGCGGCCGATGATCTCGATGGCCGGGAAGTTCACATCCCACAGGTTGAAGCCGGTGGCGAGGATCAGGGTGTCGATCTCGGTCTTGTGTCCGTCGGCGGTCACGATGCCGTCGGCCTCCACATGATCGATCGAATTGGTCTCGAGGCGCACGTTCGGCCTGTTGAACGTTTTGAAGTACAGGTTGGAGAAGGTCGGGCGCTTGCAGCCGAAGTCGTAGTGCGGTGTCAGCTTCTTGCGCGTTTCCTTGTCGCGCACCTGCGCACGCAGGTGCGCCTTCGCGAGCAGGCTCGCGGCCTTGTTCAGCGGCTTGGCCTGCTTGAAATGCAGCACGCCGACCACCATCAAAGCCTCGAGCATGCCGGTGTTCACCAGCCGGGCCGCCTTCTGAGTGGCGGGCACTCGCGCGAACAGCTTCTGCACCGGGCCGGGGATCGCGGTGTCGACCTTCGGCACCACCCAGATCGGGGTGCGCTGGAAGACGGTGAGCTCCGCGACCTTCTCGGCGGCCTCCGGCACCAGCTGCACGGCGGTCGCGCCGGTGCCGATGATCGCCGCCTTACGACCGGTGAGGTCGAAGTCGTCCTCCCACGCCGTGGTGTGGATGATCTTGCCCGCGAAAGAGTCGATGCCGGGGAATGGCGGGGTATAGGGCTGGGAGAGGAAGCCGGTGGCGGTGAGAAGGTAACGGCCGGTGATGGTTTCGCCACCCGCGACGGACACCACCCAGTGCTGGTGCTCCTCGTCCCAGCGGGCGCCGTCGACCACGGTGCCGAAACGCATCCTGCGGCGCAGGCCGTACTTGTCGGCGACGAACCCGGCGTACTTCTTGAGCTCCTTGCCGGGCGCGAACAGGCGCGTCCAGTAGGGATTGGGCTCGAACGAGTACGAGTAGGTCACCGAGGCGATGTCGACCGCGAGACCCGGGTAGTGATTGACGTGCCAGGTGCCGCCGAGGTCGTCTTCGCGTTCCAGGATGACGAAATTGCTCAGACCGAGCCGGTCGAGCTCGATGCCCGCACCCATTCCGCCGAAACCTGCACCGACAACGACCGCATCGAACTGAGGCGCCACGTCGAACCTCCTGCTGATAGAACCATTCCCTCATGGAATGTGAATCAATCCTCACGGAATGACACATCATTCCGTTTGTGAACACAGTATCATCGTGAGGGTGACGAAGCCATCCACGCGTGCCGAGCGACGCAAAGCCGAACTGCGCCAGGACATCATCGACACCGCCTTCGTCTGTTTCGCGGAGAAGGGCTATCACGCCACCGGAATCGCGGACATCGCCGGCGTCCTCGGCATCGGGCACGGCACCTTCTACCGATACTTCACCAATAAGCGCGACATCATCGATCACGTCATCGACGACCTCGCCGGGCGCATCGTTGCCGCACTCGGCACCGAGAACGCCCCCGACGCCGCGACCTCGCTCGACGACTACCGCGCCCAACTCGACCGCATCGGCGTCGCGCTCAACCACATCCTCGTCGAGGACCGCAGGGTGGCTCAGCTACTGCTGTTCCACGCGACCGGCATCGACGACGAACTCACCGCCCGGCTCTACGGCCTGCTCGACATGGCCGACGCGCTGACCGCCGGCTACCTCTCGCACGGCGTCGAACTCGGGTACCTGCGGGCCGATCTGGACACCACCAACACCGCGAAGGCCGTCACCGGCATGCTCATCGCAGGCATCGTGCACGGACTGCGCAGCCCCGACCCCGCTGCCGTCGAGGGACTCAACGAGGCGATCCGCAGGCTACTCATCGATGGTGTCCGCAAAGACTGATCGCGGTCGCCACACCGCAATGCGGTGTGGCGCAAAGACACTCGACCGCCATCGGTCATCCGTAGGCAGCCGGCCGAATTTCACCGGATACGAGCGCGGTTTCGGAGGCTAATGTGAACACTGATCGACGGTGTCCACATGGGGGTCGCACGTGTTCGCAAGAGACCGCGGAGTTCGAAGAAGTGATATTCGACCGGAGCAGGGCAATGACCCTGACAGAATGTCGCGCGTGACCCCCGAGGACGTGAGCCGGACCCATTTCCCTATGCCTCCGGTCGGACACCGCGGTTATCACGCCGATGAGGTCGACGCCTTCCTGGAGCTCGTCGCCGCCACGCTCGACGGACGCGGCACCCTCACCGCCGACGACGTCCGGCACGTGGCCTTCGACGCACCCCGGTTCGGCGGGCGCGGCTACCAGGCCGACGAGGTCGACGAATTCCTCGATCAGATTCGGATCGAGCTGGAGTTCCGGCAGCTGGGCGCCCGGCCGGTGCCCGCGTCCGGCAACGGCTCCGGGCCACTGCTGACACCCGACGACATCCACCGGATGCGATTCACCCAGGCGCCCATCGGTCGCCGCGGCTACGACACCGACGAGGTCGACGCGTTCCTCGACCTCGTCGCCGCGACCCTCGCCCACGGCGGTCCCAGCAGCCTCACCGTCACCGATGTGCGTGCTGTGCGGTTCACCGAGGCCAGGCTCAGCACCCGTGGGTACGAGCACGGCGAGGTCGACGCGTTCCTCGACCTCGTCGTCACCGCACTCGAGCACGCGGCACACCACCACCGCTGAATGTTTACCCGCCGCGCCGGTTCGTCAGGGTCGTATCACGCTGTGTCACAACGTCAGTCGAAGGCATCCGAGGTCGATTGTGGTTCGCGGCCACGGACTTCGATCGAGCCGAAGACCAGGTCCGGTGGCGGGACGAGGCCCAAGTGCTCCCATGCCGTAGCAGTGGCGACGCGGCCTCGCGGCGTACGGGCGACCATGCCCGCGCGGACGAGGAACGGTTCGCAGACCTCCTCGACGGTGGCCGCTTCCTCCCCTACCGCGACGGCCAGCGTCGACACACCGACCGGACCGCCGCCGAAGCTGCGGACCAGCGCGGCGAGCACCGCGCGGTCCAGGCGGTCGAGGCCGAGCGTGTCGACGTCGTAGACCTCGAGTGCCGCCCGCGCGATCGGCAGAGTGATCAGACCGTCGGCGCGCACCTCGGCGTAGTCACGGACGCGGCGCAACAGCCGATTCGCGATGCGGGGCGTACCGCGTGAACGGCCCGCGATTTCGGCGGCCGCCTCGGGTTCGATGGTGACGCCGAGAATGTGCGCCGAGCGCTGCAGAATGCGCAGCAGCTCGCCGGGCTCGTAGAAGTCCATGTGGCCGGTGAAGCCGAAGCGGTCACGCAGCGGGCCGGTGAGCGCGCCCGAGCGGGTGGTGGCGCCGACCAAGGTGAAGGGCGCGATATCGAGTGGGATCGAGGTCGCGCCGGGGCCCTTGCCGACGACCACGTCGACACGGAAGTCCTCCATGGCCAGGTACAGCATTTCCTCGGCGGGCCGCGCGATGCGGTGGATCTCGTCGATGAACAACACATCGCCTTCGACCAGGTTGCTGAGCATGGCGGCGAGGTCACCCGCCCGTTCCAGCGCAGGGCCGGAGGTGATGCGCAGTGCGGTGCCCAGTTCACCCGCGATGATCATCGCCATGCTGGTCTTGCCGAGACCGGGCGGACCGGACAGCAGTACGTGATCGGGGGTGCCGCCTCGTTGTTTGGCGCCGCGCAGCACCAGCGCGAGCTGTTCGCGCACGCGCGGCTGACCGATGAAATCGTCGAGCGATTTCGGGCGCAGGCTGGCCTCGATCTCACCGTCGGACCTGAGATAGCTTGCGGTGACCTGGGATTCGTCATCCAGGTCGGATTCGACGTCGTCGTAGTCCATGCCGCGCTACCGGTTCTTGCCGAGCGAGGCGAGGGCCGCGCGCAGCGCGATGGCGGTGTCGGCGGCGGGCTGTTCGGCCAGCACCGCCTCGACCGCCTGCTCGGCCTGCCTGAGCGGGAAGCCGAGCCCGGTCAGCGCCTCGACGACCTGCTCACGCACCGGCGTGAGCACCGGTGTCGGAGTGGCGCCGGGCGGACCGGACTGCACAGGAACGAGATTCACCTTGTCACGCAATTCGACGACCATGCGTTCGGCGCCGCGTTTGCCGATGCCGGGAACGCGGGTCAGTGCGGCGACATTGCTCTCCGCGAGCGCCTTGCGCAGCGCCTCCGGTTCGAGCACGGCCAGCACGGCCATGGCAAGCCGGGGCCCGACTCCGGACACCGTCTGCAAAAGCCCGAACAGGTCACGGGATTCGGTGTCGGCGAAACCGAACAGCGTCATCGAGTCTTCACGCACGATCATCGCGGTGTACAGCCGGGATTCCCCGCCGCGAACCAGCGTGGACAACGTCGCCGGGGTGACGTTGAGCCGGTATCCGACGCCCGCCGCCTCGATCACCACATGATCGAGGGCGATCTCCAGCACCTCACCGCGTACCGACGCGATCACCTGCGCACCGCCTTCCGTTGTTCAGCAAGCTTTTCCGCATACCGCCGCTGCGCCTGTGCCGCCTGTGCCTCGGCTTTGGCCATCCGATCCATCAGCGGCGCGCGCCAGCAGTGGCAGATCGCCAAGGCCAGTGCATCGGCCGCGTCCGCGGGTTTCGGCGCGACCTGGAGGCCGAGGATACGCGTCACCATCGCCGTCACCTGAGCCTTGTCCGCCGTGCCGTTGCCGGTGACGGCGGCCTTCACCTCGCTGGGCGTATGGAAGGCCACCGGTATTCCCCTGCGGACCGCCGCGAGCGCGATCACACCGCCCGCCTGTGCGGTGCCCATAGCGGTGCGCACATTGTGCTGCGCGAACACCCGCTCGATCGCCACCGCCTCGGGTTTGTGGGTGTCCATCCAGCGTTCGGCCGCATCCGCGACGCCGAGCAGGCGGTGCGCCAAATCCATGTCCGGCGGCGTACGCACCACATCGACGGCCAGTGCGGTCACCTTCCGGCCGAGCCCGCCCTCCACGATGCTGAGGCCGCACCGGGTGAGCCCGGGATCGACACCCATCACCCGCACGAAAACACCCCTTCGGAGACGCGAACAGTTGTTCGAAGTCTAGAGGACATCGCATGCTGCCTGCGACAGCGACACGGGGTGCGGGGTGATCGGGAGAAGCGAGTCAGGGCGCCACAGGCGCGAGGCCGAGCAGCGCCGGTTCGGTGGCGCGCGAGGCCCATTCGTGCGCGGGGTTCGCCACCAGGCGGCGCGCCTGCAGGTCGAGCAGTCCGCTGACGAAGGTGATGGTCGCCGACAATGCACCGTCGGATCGGGTGAAGGTGTGCTCGACGCGGTAGGTCTTGCCATCGCCCCACACCCACGAGCACGACACGTCCACCGAATCGCCCGCACGCAGTTCGCGGTGGTATTTGATCACCGTCTCGAGATTGACCGGGCCGAGGCCCGAGCTCAGCAGGTCCTCGACGGATATCCCCGCCGCCTGCACGCAGGCGAACCGCGCGTGGTCGGCGAACTGCTGGTAGGCGGAGCCGGTCACGTGCTGCTGCAGGTCCAGGTCCGACACGCGAACGTCGATCCGAACGCGAAACGGCTCTTGGGTATTCATCACGGCACCACCATGGCAGAAGCCACCGACACGTTTCGGCTTGCAGACCGCACTCGGCCGGTCCGATCGCCGAGCTAACGCGCCGCGACCGCTGCGGCGAACGCCGTGTACGCACGCTCGTCGAACAGGACGAACCGCACCTCGCGCGCAGCGGTGACCGCCGTGGACACGGTCTCGACGGCGATCCGGGCGCCGTCCTGCAGCGGCCAGCCGAAGATACCGGTGGAGATGGCCGGGAACGCGACCGTGGCCGCACCCAATTCATCGGCCACCCGTAACGATTCGCGATAGCAGGAGGCCAGCAGATCCGAGCGATCCTCGGTCGCCGACCACACCGGACCGACCGTGTGGATCACCCAGCGCGCCGGCAGTAGACCCGCCGTCGTCGCCACCGCCTGCCCGGTGCGCAGGCCCTTGCCGTAGTGCGACGCACGCAGCGTGCGACACGCATCGAGAATCTCGGGCCCGCCCTTGCGATGGATCGCGCCGTCGACTCCCCCACCGCCGAGCAACGACGAATTCGCGGCGTTGACCACGGCGTCCACCGTTTGCTCGGTGATGTCTCCCCGCACGAGTTCCAGCGCGACCATGACCGAATTCTGCCATCGCAGCGGCACGCCGGTGGCCGGTGGTTTCCTGGAATTGTCTGATTCGCTCTGGCTATGCCCCTACGATCCGAAGATGAGCAACTCTGTTAAGGCAGTCCTCGAGGGCGGGCCGGAGGACTTGCCGGCCCGCATCGTTCCCATCACGCCACCGGGGATCGAGCTCAAGGTCGCGTTCAAGGGCGGCTACGAGCATTTCAAGGTCACCGCCAGGCATAAAGACACACCCGAGGGCAGTCTGCCCGTCTACGAGTGGACGGTGCGCACCGAGAACGCGCAGTGAGCCCCGGGCGGTCACAGTGTCACCGGAGCGGATTCACAGCTTGTCTCGAGCAATGACCTCGACAATGCCATAGGTGCCCGTCCTTCGAGCTCCCCTCGCCGCGCCGGCCGACCCGGCGCCGCCTCCGCCGCAACTTCCATCGGCGGATCTGAACCCCAACTACCAGAACACCTTTCATCACGGACTATCGGTGCTGCACGGCTGGCTGCCATCAACCATCGAGTTGGTGGCAGTCGCCGTGCTCATCGCGGCCGTCGGATGGCGCACGCGCCGTTGGCGTCTCGTCGGCGTACCGGCGTGCGTGGCGGCGGGTATCGCCGCCGCGGTCGCCGCGGGGGCCTATGTGAACGACCAGGGGCTGGCGTCGGATCCGGCCCCGCTGCTGCTTTGGGTGTGCGTCGGCGCGACCGGCGCGGCGATCGCAGTGGCGATGCTCGGCTGGCGCGGCGCACGATGGTGGCGACGCGGGATATCGATTCTCGCGATTCCGCTGGCACTGCTGAGCACCGGCATCGTGCTCGATCAATGGGTCGGCTACTACCCGACCGTGCAATCCGCGTGGAGCGCGCTCACCGCGGGCCCGCTGCCACAGCAGACCGATTTCGACGCGCTGCTCTCGCTGCGCGGCACCGACGTCGGCGGCGGCAAGATCGTGCCGGTCCGGATCCCCGACGCGGGCAGCGGTTTTCCGCATCGCACCGAATACGTGTATCTGCCGCCCGTCTGGTTCGCCGGGCCGACTCCACCCGCGCTGCCGGTGGTGATGATGATCGGCGGCGAATTCAACACCCCCGCCGACTGGGTTCGCAGCGGCCAGATCATGCCCGCCGTCGACAAGTTCACCGCGGCCAACAGCGGCCGCGCGCCGATCCTGGTCTTCGTCGATTCCAGCGGCAGTTTCAACAACGACACCGAGTGCGTGAACGGCCCGCGCGGCGATGCCGCCGATCACCTCACCCGGGATGTGCCCGGCTATGTCGAGTCCAGGTTCGGCGCGTCGGCGGATCCGGCGCAGTGGGCGGTGGTCGGCTGGTCGATGGGCGGGACCTGCGCGGTCGATCTGGCTGTGATGCATCCGGAGCTCGTGCGCACCTTCGTCGATATCGCGGGCGACATCGGTCCGGTCTCGGGCACCAGGGAGCAGACCATCGCCCGCCTGTTCGGCGGCGACGCCGAACAGTGGGCGGCCTTCGACCCGCTGACCGTCATGGTGAAACACGGCCCGTACACCGGCACCGCCGGACTCTTCGACGATCTGACCCCGCCACCGCATGCCAGGACGGGTGGACATTCCCGGCCACCCGCCGACGACTCTTCGGCCGGCATGGGCGGCCACGACGGTGTGCCCGACACAGGCGAGGTCGGCGCGGCCGAGAAGCTGTGCAAGCAGGGCCATGAGGTCGGCATCGACTGCACGATCCACACCACGCAGGGCGGGCACACCTGGCAATTCGCCTCGGCGGCCTTCACCGCATCGTTCCCGTGGATCGTCGCCCGCGTCGGTCTTCCGGTACCTGATGCCCCGTGACCTATCGCATCACCCCGCAGGCGCGCACCACCCCGGAGTACTCGAGGTGGTCGCGCGCGGCGCACGGTCGGGGCGCCACCGTTTGTCACCTCCCTCGTATGCCGCGGACAGTGCGTGCTCCGCCTGCGCGGAGATGCTGTTGCGGGTCGGTTGTTACGGGGTCGGGGCGACTTCTCGGGGAGAGTCGGGGCGGAAGGTGCGGCGGTAGGTTCGGGGGGAGACGCCTATTGCTTCGTGGAGGTGCTGGCGGAGTGAGCCGCCGGTGGCGAAGCCGACTTCGCCTGCGATCCGGTCGATCGGGAGGTCGGTGGATTCCAGGAGGTCGCGAGCTCGGAAGACGCGCTGCTGGATGAGCCAGCGGCCGGGGCTCATGCCGACCTCGTCGCGGAAGCGGCGAGCGAAGGTGCGCTTGCTCATGCGGGCGCGGGCGGCGAGATCGTCCATGGTCAAGGGCAATCCGAGGTTTTCCAGCGCCCAATGGCGGGCGGCGGCGGTGCCGGTGGAGGTCGATGGCGGCACCGGCTGTTCGATGTATTGGGCTTGGCCGCCGTCGCGCCAGGGCGGGATGACACAGCGGCGGGCCACCCTGTTGGCGACTTCGCTGCCGTGGTCGCGACGCACCAGGTGCAGGCAGACGTCGATGCCCGCTGCCGCGCCCGCCGAGGTGAGGATGTCACCGTCGTCGACGTACAACACGTCCGGGTCGAGACGCACCCTCGGAAAGGAGCGGCGGAACAGGTCGGCTTGATGCCAATGCGTCGTGGCGTGCCTGCCGTCCAACAAACCGGCGGCCGCGGCGACGAACGCACCCGTGCAGATGGACACGATTCTGGCCCCCGGTCGAATCCGCGCGAGCGCGTCCGACACCGTGGGCGGCAGCACGCCATCGAGGGTCATCGCGATATCGCACGCCGGAATGACCACGGTGTCCGCGGTGGCCAAAGCACTGCTGTCGAGTTCGACGGCAATCGCGAAATCGGCGCGGGTCGCCACCGGCCTCCCGTCGATCGAGCAGGTCATGACCTCGTACCGGTCCGGGGCGGTACCGAAGACCCGGCTCGGAATTCCCAGCTCGAAGGGATACACGCCGTCCAGCGCCAATACGACAACGCGGTGCCGGACCGAATCATCACGCACCGAGGCATCCGTCACCATGGCACGATCATATCGAAGAATGGCAATCGTGCCATTTTCTCGACCGGATGCGGCAGGCATCGTCGAGCGCATGAGCGAAGACAAAACAATGCGTGCGATCAGCCAGGACATTCTCGGCGGGCCCGACGTTCTCATCGAGACGCAACTGCCACGTCCGGTGCCCGGGCCCGGCGAGATTCTGGTTCGCGTTCGTGCGGCGGGACTCAACCCGACCGACTGGCGACACCGCGCGGTGCCCGGCCTGTTCCTCGCGGAGCCGCCGTTCGTACTCGGCTGGGACGTGTCCGGCGACGTGGTCGCCACCGGCATCGGCGTGACACTCTTCGCGCCGGGCGACGAGGTCTTCGGCATGCTCCCCTACCCGTACGGTCACGGCGCACTCGCCGAGTACACCACCGGACCGGCACGCGCCTTCGCACGGAAACCGCCCGGGCTGGACCACATTCGAGCCGCCGCGATCCCGCTCGCCGCTCTCACCGCCTGGCAGGCGCTCGTCGATACCGCGGGCCTCACCGCAGGACAGCGCGTCCTGATCCATGCCGCCGCGGGCGGTGTCGGACACTTCGCCGTCCAAATCGCCAAGGCCCGTGGCGCATACGTGATCGGCACCGCGAGCGCGGCCAATCACGAATTCCTGCGCGCCCTCGGTGTCGACGAGGCGATCGATTACCGGACAACAGATTTCGCCGACGCGGCCCGCGATGTAGACGTGGCGCTCGACTCGATCGACGACGAGAACAGCCTCCGCTCCCTGCGCACCCTGCGCCCCGGCGGCCTGCTGATCTCCCTGCGTGCCTTCGGCCCTGCCGATTTGGCGGCCGAGGCCGCCGAATTGGGCGTGCGCGCGGTCCGCATGCTGGTGGAAGACGACCACGCCGGCATGACCGCGCTCGCACAACTCGCCGAAACCGGCGCGCTGCGCCCGACAATCGCCGGGACCTTTCCGCTGTCGGACGCCGCAAAGGCACACGCACTCGGCGACACCGGCCGCACCGTAGGCAAATTGGTGCTGACGATGCCATAGCCCAAGCAGACCGCAGGCACAGTCATGTCCGAATGCGTAACCGATAGGGCTCGAGTCCGTGCGCTACCGGCCGAGCGAGAACCCGGTCGGACGATCGGCCGGTAGAGATCGCGTATGCGACCGACATGTCGGGGCGACTACATTCCGGGCCCGGCGATAGTAGACCAGCACACGTTTCGGGGCGGCCCGCATAATCGCGGACCGCCCCGACTACGGCGGCTACTGCCTGCCGTGCAGCACTGCGAAAACGGACTACTCGTCGTCGAGTTCCGCGAGAACCTCGTCGGACAGGTCGACGTTGGTGTAGACGTTCTGCACGTCGTCGCTGTCTTCGAGCGCGTCGACCAGCTTGAACACCTTGCGGGCGCCGTCCACGTCGACCGCGACCGACACCGACGGCTGGAAGCCCGATTCGGCGGAGTCGTAATCGATTCCGGCGGACTGCAGCGCGGAGCGCACGGCGATCAGATCGGACGGGTCGCTGATGATCTCGAAGGTGTCACCGAGGTCGTTGACCTCCTCGGCGCCCGCGTCGAGCACGGCCATGAGGACGTCGTCCTCGGACAGGCCGTTCTTCTCCAGCGTGACGACGCCCTTGCGGTGGAACAGGTACGAGACCGAACCCGGGTCGGCCATATTGCCGCCATTGCGGGTCATCGCGACACGCACCTCGCCCGCGGCGCGGTTGCGGTTGTCGGTGAGGCACTCGATCAGCACCGCGACACCGTTGGGTCCGTAACCCTCGTACATGATCGTCTGCCAGTCGGCGCCACCGGCTTCTTCGCCGCCACCGCGCTTACGGGCGCGCTCGATGTTGTCGTTGGGCACAGACGACTTCTTCGCCTTCTGAATGGCGTCGAAAAGCGTCGGATTACCGGCCGGGTCACTGCCACCTGTGCGGGCCGCCACCTCGATGTTCTTGATCAGCTTGGCGAAGAGCTTGCCACGCTTCGCATCGATCCCAGCCTTCTTGTGCTTGGTGGTGGCCCATTTGGAGTGGCCGCTCATTCCCTACTTCCTCCAGGTCGACTGCACGTCTGATTGTGCGCACGGTACCCGTTCCGGCCGGGTAGACAACTCCCCCAGCCTACTCGGCCTGTCACCGCGCCTTCTCCAGGCTCATACCGGGGCGGGATTCGCACCGCGCGCGAGCCCGGCCCGAGCTGCGGCTACGCCTCGCGCACCAGGTCCACGAACATCCGATGCACCCGCAGGTCGCCGGTGACCTCGGGGTGGAACGACGTCGCGAGGACCTTCCCCTGCCGCACCGCGACGATACGTCCGGCGAACGGACCGCTCGGCACCGTGGCAAGCACCTCGACGCCCTCGCCCGCACGCTCCACCCACGGCGCCCGGATGAACACCGCGCGGATCGGGCCGTCGTCGAGGCCCGCGAAGTCCAGATCGGTCTCGAAAGAGTCGACCTGACGGCCGAAAGCATTGCGGCGCACCGTCATATCAATGCCGGACAGGTGCTTGGCGTCCGGACGGGTGTCGAGCACCTCGGAGGCGAGCAAGATCATCCCGGCGCAGGAACCGAAGGCGGGCATGCCAGCACGCAGCCGGGCGCGCAGCGGTTCCAGCAGGTCGAAGACCTCGAGCAGCTTGCTGATAGTGGTCGACTCGCCGCCGGGCAGCACCAGCGCGTCGACGGCGGCGAGCTCGGATTCGCGGCGCACCAGAACAGATTCCGCACCGCACAGCGCGAGCGCCGCGACATGTTCGCGCACGTCACCCTGCAGCGCGAGCACGCCGATGGTCGGCCGGGAAGGGGCCTGCTGCGCGCCTGCGGCCGGCGAGGCTACCGAGGATGCGTTCACGATCGAGAGCTTACGAGCCGCTGCGGTGTGGCCCTGCTCACGGTGGCCGTCAAGGTTCCGTCAACGCCGGTCCGGACGACCAGGAACAGGTCGACACTCGCATGGTGATTGCTGTCTTGCCACGCCGGGCGCCAGAGCCGCGCGGAGATGCGGGGGCTACCCCGAACCGCCGCGGGCTGACCGTATCGACCGGATTGGCGGGCCTGTCCCTCGACGCCATGGCGTCGGTGTCCTACGGTCCGGAAGCGATCGTGCTGGTACTGGCGACCGCCGGTGGCGCCGGGCTCGGCATGACCTTGCCGGTGACGCTGGCGATCGCCGGACTGCTCGCCGTGCTGGTCGCCTCCTACCGGCAGGTGATCGCGGCCTTCCCCGACGGCGGCGGCGCGTACGCCGTGGCGAAGAAGCACCTCGGCCACCGGACCAGCCTTGTCGCCGCCGCCTCGCTGATCGTCGACTACGTGCTCAACGTCGCGGTGTCCGTCGCCGCCGGTGTTGCCGCACTGACGTCGGCATTTCCCGCACTGCACGACTACACGGTGTGGATCTGCCTGGCGATCCTGGTCGGCATCACGGCATTGAACCTGCTCGGCATCACCGAGAGCGCCCGCGCGTTCATGATCCCCACTGTTGTCTTCGTCGGCGGCATCTTCACGGTCATCGCCGGTGGCCTGCTACGTGCGGAACCCGCCGACGTCGCCACCGGCGCCGCGGCGGTCTCGGATCTGCACACTGTCGGAGTTCTATTGCTGCTCAAGGCATTCTCCAGCGGCTGCGCGGCATTGACCGGCGTGGAAGCGATCGCGAATGCGGTCCCCAGTTTCGCGGCACCGAAAGTCGCTCGCGCGCAACGCGCCGAGGTGGTCCTCGGAGTATTGCTCGGCATCATGCTGATCGGCCTCGCCGTGCTCATCGAGAAGTTCTCGCTGCGGCCCATCGAGGGCACCACTGTCCTCTCGCAGCTCACCGAAGCGGCGCTCGGACACGGAATCGGTTACTACATTGTGCAATTCGCGACAGTGATCCTGCTGGCGCTGGCGGCGAACACCTCCTACGGCGGGCTGCCGACGCTTACCAGAATCCTGGCCGACGACAACTGCCTGCCGCATCGATTCGCGGTGAAGTCGCAGCGTGAGGTGTATCGGTACGGCGTGCTCACGCTGGGGCTGAGCTCGGCGGTGCTGCTGGTCGCGGCGGGCGGCAACATGAACGCGCTCGTCCCGCTGTTCGCTATCGGGGTGTTCGTCGGATTCACCATCGCGCAGACCGGCATGGTCCGGCACTGGTTGCTGACCCGCGCCGCCGGCTGGCGGTGGCGCATCGCGCTCAACGGCTTCGGCGCACTCCTGACCTTCCTCGCCGCGATCGTCACCACCGCAATGAAATTCACCGAAGGCGCCTGGCTGATCGTGCTGGTCCTGCCTTTGCTGGTTCTCGGAATGGAGCGAATTCGCAACGCCTACCACCGGATCAGCGGATGCCGCGGCAGCGGTGCGGTGCCCGCACAGCCGCAGGCGACCGGCACGGCCATCATCGTCCCGATATCGGAGGTCTCCGAACTCAGCCGCGAGGCGCTCTCCGCGGCCATGTCCATCGGCAAAGACATCGTCGCCGTGCATGTCTGCCTGCCCGGCGAATCGGCCAGGGCGTTCACCAAGGCCTGGGCGGCCTGGCATCCGGAGGTACAGCTGGTGCTGCTCGAGGACAGCGACTCGACGGTGGGCGGCCCGGTCGCCCACTACGTCCGGGAGAACTTCACCGGACGGCGCAAGGTGGTGGTGATCGCCGAGATCGATCCGCCGATGGGCTGGGAGCGAGTGTTACCCAGCCACCGCAGCGACGAGCTCGAACGGGAACTGCGCCGGATGACCGACACCGTGGTCTGCCACCTGCGCGTCCAAGTGGTGTGAGCCTGATCGAGTTCAGGCCGGGTAGTGCCGAGCAGTTCGGTCAGTGCTCCCGCAGGGTGCGGATCAAACCTTCCTGTACGACCGCAGCGACCAGTTGGCCCTCGCGGTTGAAGATCTTGCCGCCGGTCAGCGCACGGCCGAAGCCCGCCGACGGCGAAGACTGGTCGTAGAGCAGCCAATCGTCGGCGCGAAACGGGCGCAGGAACCACATGGCGTGATCGAGCGACGCGTTCTGGGTCTCTTCGTCGGGGTGGATGACCTTGGAGGAGCCCAGCAGCGTCATATCGCTCATGTAGGCGAGCGTGCAGACATGGAACAGCGGGTCGTCGGGCAGCGGATGCCGGTAGCGGAACCACACCTGCTGCTGGGACACCACACCGTCACGGCGGGCCAGGCTGTCCTGCGGCACCGTGCGGATATCCCAGTGCTCCCACTCCCGCATCGCCCACAGCCGCTCCGGGCTCATCGTGGTGCTGGCATCCGGCAGGTCGTCGGGCGGCTGCACGGCAAGCATCTCGTCCTGATGCTCCGGGCCCTCGTCGCCGATGTGGAACGACGCCGACATCGTGAATATCGCCGCGCCATCCTGAACGCCGGTAACCCGGCGGGTGCAGAAGGACCGGCCGTCACGAATCCGCTCGACCAGGTACACCGTCGGCTGATCCGGATTGCCCGGCCGCAGGAAGTACCCGTGCAGCGAATGCACCTGATACCGCGGCTCCACCGTGCGTACCGCCGACACCAATGCCTGGCCGGCAACCTGTCCGCCGAATGTGCGCGGGAGCTGGGTCTTCGTGGAAGCACCACGGAAGATGTCCCGCTCGAGCCGCTCGATTTCCAGCGCCTCTTCGATTGTCGCCATGGGCTGACATTATCCCGCCGCCGCCCACCGCCCCCGCCCGGCCGTCCGGTCGCTCCGGCCGGGCTGACCGGCCGCTCCTGTGCAACTCCGTCGCTCCGACCGGCCTGACCGGCCGGTGGCGGCCTCGCCACACTATCGGTCGGTCGGCCGCGACCACCGGATCCGGGTTTGCTGTGATTGACGGGTGCCACAGTTCGCAGCGATCACCCGAGACGGCCTCGTCGAGCTGGTGACCCACCGTCTCCTCGAACTGCCCGGCCGCCTGGTGATCGCGATCGACGGAGCCGACGCCGCCGAACCGGTCCCGCTCGCAGACCTCGTCGCCGCCGCCTTGCGCGCCACCGGCCGCGCCGCCGACGTGGTCTCCCTGCACGATTACGTCCGCCCGGCATCGCTGCGCATGGAGTACGGCCGTGACGACGAACTTTCCTATCGCACAGCATGGTTCGACTACGAAGCCCTCCGTCGCGAGGTCGTCGACGCCCTCCATGACTCCGCCCGCTGGCTGCCCGCCCTCTGGAACGAAAACACCGACCGCTCGGCCCGCGCAGCCATTCGCCCCGCGGCCCCCGACACCGTCGTCCTCATCGCGGGCCCCATGCTCTTGGGGCGAACCCTCCCTTTCGACGTGACCCTGCGCCTCGACATGTCCGAACCGGCCCTGCGCCGCAACACCCCACCCGAACACCGATGGACCATCCCCGCCCTACTCCACCACCATCACGAAAACCCCGACCCCCCAACCTTCTTCATCCGCTGGGACCACCCCCACCGCCCGGCCGTCCGCACCGGAACACCCCGATGAGCCGCCACACCACAGTGGTCACTGCACGAACGGGACACGGTGTCGAACTTCCTCGCGCCATGCCGCCCCAGCGGGCTGGCGTGGAGTGCCTTATCCCTTGTGCCACAGCCTAATTAGGGCAGTCATGAAGGACGGGCTCGATGCGACCACGAGCCCCGGATAGCTCGCACCGTGCGCGCGAGTGGCGCATGGTGGAGAGCGTTCGCAATCGTTCACCACAACGATGCGCCACTCGCCGTTTGCTAGGTGAGGCGGTGGCCGCCGTCTATGTGGAGAACGGTGCCGGTGATGAAGGGGTTGTGCATGAGAGTGAGCATTGCTTGGGCGATGTCGTCGGGGTGGCCGATTCGGCCGACCGGGAGGCGGGCGGCCATTTGCTGGTGGCGTTCGGTTTTGGCGGGGCCTGCGATGGTGTCCCAGATGGGGGTGTCCACCCAGCCGGGTGAGATGACGTTGACGCGGATGGGGCCCATTTCGACAGCGAGTGCGTAGGCGAGGGAGGCGAGAGCGCCATTGACGGCCGCGACGATGGAGGCGCCGGGGGCCGGGCGGTAGGCGGCGACGCCGGAGGTGAAGGTAAGGGAGCCGCCGGGCGCGATGCGGGCGTGCTTGGCGACAAGGGTTGGGCCGATCACCTTGGCTTCTACGAATTTTCGGCCGATCTCGGCGTCGAAAGAACCAATGGGCTGGTATGCGCCGTTGGCGTCCGCTGCGGTGGTGACCACGTGGTCGACCGGACCGGCCTCGGTGAACAATCGTTCGAGATCGCTCTCGCGGGTGATGTCGGTGACGACCGAACGCACGGTGCCGGGGCCTTCGGGCAGAGCGCGTTCGGCGTCGGCGAGCCGGGCCGACGATCGGCCGGCGATGGTGACTTCTGCACCCCGGCCGATCAGGGCGGCCGCCAGCGCGAGTCCCATGCCGGAGCTGCCGCCGACTATGACGACGCGTTCGGGGATTGTCGTGGTTTGTGTCATGACTCCACCCGACCATCGGCAGCACCGAGTGTCCATGTCGCGCTCTCGAACTCGCGTTAGATCGGAACTAACACCGCAGGCCGCGGCTGGCGATCATGGCCGCGGCCGGTCGTTCTGGAGCGGCTAGCCGCAGGCCACCGACTGCTGGCCGAAGTTCGTCAGCAGTGTGCAGGCCCACGTCTTCTGCACCTTCCACTTGCCGTCCTCGGCGACGAACGGAACGTCGACAATGTTCTCCTGGCCGTTCACGATGAACTTTGCCTTGGCGGTCACGCTGTCACCGAAAGCGGTCACGCCGGTGACCGCGATCTGCGCGTTCGCGGCCCTGGCGGCCTCGGCCAAGCGGCCGGGCAGTTCGGGGTCGGCCTGCGCGCCCTGCACCAGTTCGAGCTTGTCGGCATTCGGCAAGGAGGGATCCAGCGCCCGCGTCAGCGCCGTGTTCAGCTCGTCGGCGCTGGGGATCGGCGGAAGATTCGAACTCGCTGCCGCGGAGGTCGACGTGCGGGTCGTCCTCGGCGGGTCCTTCGGATCATCGCTGCCACATGCCGTCAGGCTCAACATTGCCGCGATCGCCACGGCGCCGATAGTGATCTGCCCGGTCTTACGAAGCCTCAACTGCTCGTCCTTTGCGTTCGATGGGTCGCGTGTCACCCGACACTGATGCGGCGCGAACGCCCGCATCGGGGGGCAGACGGGCATCGAATCCCTAAGCTATCCAACAACTCTGTGGCAGTGATAAGACAATGATGTGGTCCACCGAAGGCTCCCGACGGCGCCTCAGCCCGAGCCGGTGAGCGGCCGCCGGGCCAGCACATCGACCAGCACCCGCACCGCCGGGTTCCTACTGGCCGAACGCCATGCGGCGACATACGTGACCACCAGCGGTGCGCCGCGCACCCGACGCCACACGAGGCCGGGAAGGTCGGCGGGTCGGGCCGAGCTCAAGCCGATCACGTCCGGACGCAGCGGGAGAACGCCCAGCATCTGAGCGTGGCCCATGGCGCTGTCGCTGAGGCGGACCTCGGCGCCGCGTGCACGGAGCTCGCGCAAGAGCGCATCGTGGAGGCCGGTGGCGGAATCGCGTGCGAAAAGAATGAGCTCCTGGCCTGCGAGGTCCGACGGCTCGATCTCCTCGGCGGCGGCGAGCGGGTGAGCCGCCGACATCAGGACACCGAGTTCCTCGCCCGCGACCGGTTGCTGGTCGAAGCGGTCCGGCAAGGTCACCGGCGCGCGGACGAGCGCGAGGTCGACCTCGTCGGCGTCGAGCAGCCGGACCTGGTCGGCGGTGGTACCGCCGGTGAGCACCATCCGGGTGCCGGGCAGCCGGGCGCCGAGCAGCTCCTCGATGCGCGCCGGAATCCACGGCGGCACCCCGTTCAACAGCCCGAACCGCAGGACCGACGCACCGGCGTTCGCCGCGCGCCTGGTTTCCCGGATCGCCTCGTCCACCGAGCCGAGCACGTCCTTGCCGGTCCGGAACAACACCGCGCCGGCAGGCGTCAACTCGACCCGCGGCTCCCTGGTGAGCAATGGCCCACCCATCTCCCGCTCCAACACCCTGATCTGCTGGCTCAACGTCGGCGTCGAGATGAACAATCGCTCCGCGGCCCGACGAAAGTGCAATTCCTCCGCCAACACCACGAAGTACCGCAGTTGCCGCAACTCCACCACCCCGACGTTACTGCGCAAGCACCCGAACCGAGCCTCCAGCGACCGGGAAGCCGACACCGCCCACACCCATCGGGACGGCAAACGGGAAAACCGACGGAGACGGACCGCGAGGCGGCGGTGGCGGCTACCGCCTGCCGCCCACGACTGGCGATGGTCGGCGGCGAAATGCGAATTACCACCGGCCCCACGGGAACACCGCTCCTCGCCGCAGTGTCGGCGGCAGCGCGATGACAGAGCCGCGACAAGGGCCTGCGCTGCACCCCGATCTATGCTGGAATCCTTTGGGCACCAGCCGATCTCAGACATCCACGACGGCAGCCGACGAAACTCGGCGACGTTGGGGGCGATCCGCGAGGCCTGGCTACTCACCACGATCACGGACGTGGTGCGCGTGACGATTGCCGACGATGAGCGGCTCGTCCGCGACGGCATTGCCGCGCCGCTCGCATTGCAACCGGGGATCGAGGTGTGCTCGGGACTGCGGAAAATGGTTCGGAGGCGAGCTGACCGAGCGCGAAACCGAGGTACTACGGCTACTTGCCGCCGGGTCGGCCAATCGGGAGATCGCGCGCACCCGCTACCTCAGCGAGGGCACGGTGAAGAATCACGTGTCGAGCATCCTGAGCCGCCTCGGTGTGCGCGATCGCACCCAAGCCGCCATCTACGCGCACGAGCGGAGACTCTTATGAGTCCCCGCTCGTTGCGAGAGATCGACCCGCGTCCCGCAGTCCGGTCAGCGATGCCGAACGGAAATCACCAACCGCGCTCGGCCAGCCGGTGGTCGACCGGCAGCTCCTCGACATTGATGCCGACCATGGCCTCGCCGAGGCCGCGCGAAACCTTCGCCAGCACGTCGGGGTCGTCGTAGAAGGTGGTGGCCTTCACGATGGCGGCCGCGCGCTCGGCCGGGTTGCCGGACTTGAAGATGCCGGAACCGACGAACACGCCCTCGGCGCCGAGCTGCATCATCATGGCGGCGTCGGCAGGGGTGGCGATGCCACCCGCGGTGAACAGCACGACCGGCAGCTTGCCGGTCTGGGCGACCTCACGGACCAGCTCGTAGGGGGCCTGCAACTCCTTGGCGGCGACGAACAACTCGTCCTCGGGCAGCGACGACAGCCTGCGGAGTTCACCGCGGATCTTGCGCATGTGGGTGGTGGCGTTCGAGACGTCACCGGTGCCCGCCTCACCCTTCGAGCGAATCATGGCCGCGCCCTCGGTGATCCGGCGCAGCGCCTCACCCAGGTTGGTGGCGCCACAGACGAACGGAACGGTGAAGTTCCACTTGTCGATGTGGTTGGCGTAGTCGGCGGGAGTCAGCACCTCGGACTCGTCGATGTAGTCGACGCCGAGGCTCTGCAGGATCTGCGCCTCCACGAAGTGGCCGATGCGGGCCTTGGCCATCACCGGGATGGAGACGGCGGAGATGATGCCGTCGATCATGTCCGGGTCGCTCATGCGGGACACGCCGCCCTGGGCGCGGATGTCGGCCGGAACTCGTTCGAGCGCCATCACAGCGACCGCACCGGCGTCCTCGGCGATCTTGGCCTGCTCGGGAGTGACGACATCCATGATCACCCCGCCCTTGAGCATCTCGGCCATACCGCGCTTCACGCGGGCGGTGCCGATGGTGTTGGTGGTCTCGGGCGTGGTCACGGCAAACTCCTGAGTCATGTGCGCCAATCGGGTCGCATGGATGGAACGCCACTGATTCTAGGCGGGCCCATCAGGCCACTTGATAGCCAGTTGAGCACCACTGGCCTTGCCGCGACCAGGACGTCTCACCTCGAACCGGCTGGACTGGACCGCTACCTCACGGGTGCGAAAACGGATTCGCCGGGCCGACGAGAGGTTTCGTCGACCCGGCGAATTCCGAGCTCATCATCAGATCGGGTTGACGACCAGCAACTGCGCCCAATACTCCGCGGCGGTGGGGCCGATCAACGGCAAGAGGAAATCGAACAACAGGTAGGACATCTACTACTTACCTCCACGCACGAATGGTTCATCCCACCTCGATGGGATCGCGACACCGGGTTCCCGAGCGTCTCCCGATAAGCACTACCCCGGCCGCGTCAATCCAGTCGCGACGCTATCACGATCGTGAAATACATCACAGGACAAGGTGATCGGCGGCGCACCGCCCCGCCGCGTGACCGGACGCTAGCGAATCGAACGGACCGCGGGATCGGTGCCGGTCGACACGACTCTCGCGGCCTCGGACATCAGTTGGTCCAGGTGGTACGGGTACACCGTTTCGCCGGATTGGTCCAGCGCGACGATGTCGGTGGCCGTGCACCACTTGTTGGCGGTGATGCAGCGACGCTCCACCGCCGTCAGGTTGCCCGGCTGCGGTTCGAAGGCGTGCACGCGGAGTGCGAAGAACAGCTCTTCGGCGCGGATCAGGTCGCCGTCGAACGGAAACACCGCGACGCGTCGCCAAATCGGCCCGCGCAGGCTGTCCGGATCCGCCCGGTGACCGGTCTCCTCCCACAGTTCACGGATTGCCGCGGCACGCAGGGTCTCCCCCGGGTCGACACCGCCGCCGACGGTGAACCAGAACGAAATGTCCGGCGTCTTGGGGTCGTGACCGCGCATCAACAGCACGCGATCGTCCTCATCGAGCAGCACCACCCGCGCCGAAGTGCGAATGGTGTCCACGTCGAGTCCGGTCGACGCGGCGGGGGTGGCGCGCTCGGTGATCTCGAAGTAGATCGGCAGCGGCGCGGTACCGCCGAGATGCAGGATGCGGACCGGACGCCGGGTGCGCAGGGCGAGGGTGTCACGGACCGCGTCGTTGTGGAACCGGCGGGCGATCAGCACCCGCGCTTCGGCATCGGCGAGTTCGGCCACCTGCTGTGGGCGCAGCTGGGCGATATCGATCGCGGAAAGTGCCGCCGAGAGCTGGTTTTCGACGGTTTCACGGTCGGCTCGGCTAGTTCGTTCCGCCCGATCGGCCAGCATCGACAGGAGTTTGGCCCGATCGGCCGATGCCGGATCCGACGTCGGACCCGCGATCGCAATCGCGACCGACCTGGCAACCACCGCCCGCCGGGCCAGCGCCGAATCCAACGCATGCCAGGACTGGTCGGAACGCACATGCAACCGGTCGAGCCGGTTGGCCGTCGAGTAGGCCCAGATCCCGATCGCGACAATCACCGCCGCGATCAGCGCGAGTACGAGGACCGTTGTCGCGGAGAAAGTGATCATCCCGCGGCCCGCACTCGGACGTCGCCGACGGTCACGGTCTCGTAGACCCGCAAGATCTGTTCGGCGACCACCGGCCAGTCGTACTCGCCGACGACCTGGGTCGCGGTCTGCACCAGCGCACTCCGGCGGGCATCGTCGGTGAGCAGTCCATCGATCGCGGCGGCGAGCCGAGCCGAATCACTCACCGGCACGAGCACGCCCGCGGATCCGTCACGCAGCACCCGGCGGAAGGCGTCCAATTCGCTTGCCACCACGGCAGTTCCGGCGGCCATCGCCTCGATCAGGATGATGCCGAAGCTCTCGCCGCCGAGATTGGGCGCGCAGTACACATCCGCGCTGCGCATCGCCGAGGCCTTCTCTTCGTCGGAGACCTGACCGAGAAAACGCACATGGTCGGCCAGCGAGCCTGCCTCGCGGCGCAGCCGCTCCTCGTCGCCGCGCCCGACAATGAGAACCTGCAGGTCAGGATGCTTACCCACCAGCGCGGGCAACGCGCCGAGCAGTACCTCCATCCCCTTGCGTGGCTCGTCGTAGCGGCCCAGAAACAGCACCGTTCCGCCCGTCCGCGGATAGCCGGGCAGCATCGGCGCGCGGGCGAAAGCAGGCACGTCGACGCCGTTCGGGATTTCCACCGCGTCGGACCCGAGCGCCTCGACCTGCCAGCGGCGCGCCAGTTCGGAGACCGCGATCCGACCGCTGATCTTCTCGTGATACGGCCGGAGCACACCCTGAAAAGTGCTGAGCACCAGCGATTTCGTCGTCGAGGTGTGGAAGGTTGCGACGATCGGGCCCTCGGCGATCTTCAGTGCGAGCATCGACAAGCTCGGCGCGTTGGGCTCGTGGATGTGCAGCACGTCGAAGTCGTTACCGTCGATCCAGCGGCGAATCCTGGTGTAGGCCATGGGGCCGAACGACAGTCGCGCCACCGACCCGTTGTACGGGATCGCGACCGCGCGACCGGCCGAGACGACGAAGTCGGGCAGGGGTGTGTCTTCCGAAGCGGGAGCGAGCACGCTCACTTTGTGACCGCGTTCGATGAATACCCGCGCCAGCTCCACGACATGCGCCTGCACCCCGCCGGGAACGTCGAAAGAATAGGGGCAGACCATGCCGATTTTCATGGTGTGTCGTCTCCCCTGCCGTTGTCCCGGAACGCGGCCTGCGCAGCGGCGATCCTGGCGCGTCGCTCCGGCGAAAGGTCGCTCTCCCATTGTGGCTGCAGCATGTGCCAGTCGGCGGGATGCTCGGCGATATTCGCCGCGAACCGATCGGCCAATGCCTGCGTCGCCGCCGCAACACCGCCCGAAACATCCAGTGGAGCTTCGGTTTTCATGCCCCATCCCTCGCGGCCGTCGGCATCGACGGTGAACCATAGGTGCACCGGGATCAACGCCGCGCCGGTCTCGATGGCCAGTTTCGCCGCACCGGCAGGCATCCAGGTGGTCTCCCCGAAGAAGGTCACCGGGACACCGCGGCCGGTGAGGTCGCGCTCGCCCATCAGGCAGACCGCTGTGTTCTCGCGCAGCCGCGCCGCCAGTTCGACGAACGGCGGCTGCTCGCCACCGGTCAGCGGAAACACCTCGAAGCCGAGGCTTTCCCGATAGGCGACGAAGCGCTCGAACAATGATTCCGGCTTCAGCCGTTCCGCGACGGTCGCCAGACCACCGTGGTTCTGCACCAGCCAGACCCCGGCCATGTCCCAGTTCCCGGAATGCGGCAGCACCAGGACCGCGCCGCGCCCCTGCGCCAGCGCCGCTTCCAGGTTCTGCACCCCGTCCACCGTCAGTTGCGCACCGAGCGCCGCATGGTCCATCGACGGCAGCCGGAAGGCCTCGCGCCAGTACCTGGCGTAGGAGCGCATGCTCGCCCTGAGCAGCTCGTCGGGCACCTGCTCTGGCGCGACGCCCGTGACCCGGGCGAGGTTGCGCCGCAACTGGTCCGGACCGCCTTTGCGTGTCGCCCGGTCGGCGCCCCGATCGAACAACCTGCGCGCGGTCGAATCCGGCAATGCGCGCACCAGCCGCCACCCCGCCGCATACCCCGCCGCGCCGATCCGTTCCCCGATACTCACAACCACCCCTGTACTGCTCCGACACCTGCGATTGTGCGACCGAACGTCATGCCGCGGTTGATCATGCGGGTTCCTGGGATTCCGCGCTGGGACGGGCCGGTGGGATCACGTCCCGTGCGCCCGGCGAGTTGCGCACTGCCAAGATTCGCTGGAACACAGTCACGATGCTCAGCACCGCGAGAATCCACATCGCCACATGCACGGCCCAGGTCAGCCATTCGATGCCCCAGTAACCGCCGATACCGGTCAATCCGGCGCCGACCAGCACGATGATCAGCCGATCCGGCCGCTCGATGAGCCCGCCGTCCGCGGAAAGCCCGCTCGCCTCGGCGCGCGCCTTCGCATACGAGATCACCTGCGAGGTCACCAGCGTCACCAGCGTCACCACAAACAGCGGCTTGCTGTTCTCGTGGTAAACCGCCCACCAGGCCAGCCCGGCGAAGATCGCGCCGTCGGCGACCCGATCACACGTGGCGTCCAGGACCGCACCGTATTTCGTGCCGCCGCCGCGCGCACGGGCCATGGCGCCGTCGAGCATGTCGAACATGACGAACAGCCAGATCACCATTGTTCCCCAGAACAGATGTCCGGTCGGGAACAGAGTGACCGCGGCCGCGATCGAGGCGACCGTGCCGATCACGGTCACCGCGTCGGGCGTGAGCCCGGTCTTCACAAGCGCCTTACCCAGCGGCGCGGTCGCTTTGGAGAACGTCTCGCGGCCGAAGAAGCTCAGCACTTACTCGACCTCTTTCCACGCTTCGGCAAGCAGGGCCCATGTGTCTCGCAGCAACTGGGGCATCACCTTCACCCCGCCGACAATGGTGATGAAATTCGCGTCCCCGCCCCAGCGCGGCACGATGTGCAGGTGCAGATGGTCGGCAAGCGAACCGCCCGCCACTCCACCGAGATTCAGGCCGACATTGAAACCGTGGGGCCGCGAGACCTGCTTCATAACCCGGATCGCCTGCTGGGTGAATGCCATGAGCTCGGCGCTCTCCGCGGGCGTGAGGTCCTCGAGGTCTGCCACCTTGCGGTAGGGCACAACCATCATGTGCCCGGGGTTGTACGGATACAGGTTGAGCACCGCGTAGACCACTTCACCGCGCGCGATGACAAGGCCGTCCTCATCCGACATCTTCGGGATATCGGTAAATGGGTGTCCGGTAGCGTCTTTGGGGGTCGTCGCGGCGGCCTCCGCGATGTAGGACATCCGATACGGCGTCCAGATCCGCTGCAACCGGTCCGGTTCGCCGGCCCCGGTGTCCACGATGCTCCCCTGCTCGGTCGATTCCGCGAGCTCATCCGGCACCGTACGCTCGCTCATGCCGGGTCCTTCTCCGTCAGTACCTCGAAGCCTTCGACAGTCGGTGAAGCGTTCTCCCGGTTGGCGATCCACGCCACGATGGTGGCCACCGCATCGGCGACCGGCACCCCGTTGACCTGGGTGCCATCGCGGAACCGGAAGCTCACCGCGCCGGCGTTCACATCGCGCTCGCCCGCCAGCAGCATGAACGGAATCTTCTGCGCGGTGTTGTTGAAGATCTTCTTCTGCATCCGGTCGTCGCTGCGGTCGACCTGTGCACGGATACCGGCGTCCTGCAGCTGCTCGATCACTCGATCCAGGTGCGGCGCAAAGGCTTCCGCCACCGGGATGCCGACAACCTGCACCGGCGACAGCCACGCGGGGAAGGCGCCCGCGTAATGCTCGGTGAGGACACCGAAGAAACGCTCGATCGAGCCGAACAGCGCGCGGTGGATCATCACCGGCCGCTGCTTGGTCCCGTCGGAGGCGGTGTATTCGAGGTTGAACCGCTCCGGCAGGTTGAAGTCGAGCTGGATGGTCGACATCTGCCAGGTGCGCCCGAGCGCGTCCTTGGCCTGCACCGAGATCTTGGGTCCGTAGAAGGCGGCGCCGCCGGGGTCGGGCACCAGATCCAGCCCGGAGGCCGAGGCCACCTTGGACAGGGTCTCGGTCGCCTCTTCCCAGATCTCTTCGGAGCCGACGAACTTCTTCGGATCCTTGGTCGAGAGCTCCAGGTAGAAGTCGTCGAGGCCGTAATCCTTCAGCAGGTCCAGCACGAATTGCAGGGTGCTGGTCAGCTCGGCGTGCATCTGCTCTTTCGTGCAGTAGATGTGCGCGTCGTCCTGGGTCATGCCGCGGACCCTGGTGAGGCCGTGCACGACACCGGACTTCTCATAGCGGTACACCGAACCGAATTCGAACAACCGCAGCGGCAGTTCGCGGTACGAGCGGCCGCGGGCCCGGAAGATCAGGTTGTGCATCGGGCAGTTCATCGGCTTGACGTAGTAGTCCTGGCCGGGCTTGCGGACGGTGCCGTCTTCGTTGTATTCGGCGTCCAGGTGCATGGCGGGGAACATGCCGTCGCGGTACCAGTCGAGGTGCCCGGAGACCTCGAACAGATGGCCCTTGGTGACGTGCGGGGTGTTGACGAATTCGTAGCCCGCGGCCACATGGCGACGTCGCGAGTACTCCTCGAGCTCCTTGCGGATGATGCCGCCCTTGGGGTGGAACACCGGCAGTCCGGAGCCGAGCTCGTCCGGGAAGCTGAACAGGTCCAGCTCCAGACCGAGCTTGCGGTGGTCACGGCGCTCCGCCTCCGCGAGCAGGTGCATGTGCTCGTCGAGGGCTTCCTGCGACTCCCATGCGGTGCCGTAGATGCGCTGCAGGTCCTCGCGGCTCTGATCGCCGCGCCAGTAGGCGGCGGAACTGCGGGTCAGCCTGAACGCGGGGATGAACTTGGTGGTCGGGATGTGCGGGCCGCGGCACAGGTCGCCCCACACCTTCTCGCCGGTGCGCGGATCGAGGTTGTCGTAGATGGTCAGCTCTTTGCCGCCGACCTCCATGACCTCCGGATCGTCGATGCCGGACTTGTCGCTGATCAGCTCGAGTTTGAACGGCTCCTTGGCCAGCTCGACGCGCGCCTCGTCGATCTCGACCACGCGACGTGAAAAGCGCTGTGCGCCTTTCACGATCTTCTTCATCCTGGATTCCAGCTTGGCCAGATCCTCGGGGGTGAACGGCTTGTCGACCTGGAAGTCGTAGTAGAAGCCGTCCTTGATGAAGGGACCGATACCGAGCTTGGCGCCGGGGAATTCCTGCTGCACCGCCTGGGCGAGCACATGCGCGGCGGAATGCCGGATGACGCTGCGGCCGTCTTCGGTATTGGCGGCGACCGCCTCCACCTCGACGTCGGTGTCCGGAATCCAGGCCAGATCCTTGAGACCTTCGGCGTCACGGACGACGACGATGGTGTCGGGACCTTTGGTCGGCAGGCCCGCTTCGCGCACCGCGGCGCCCGCCGTCGTCCCGGCCGGCACCCGGACGAGGGCGGCAGGGCTGATAGGGGCTGAGGTGGTCACGGCAGCGGACTCCTTGGCGTGTGGTGGGCGGGCTTGTTCCCGCGTTTCATCGGCCGGACACGAATTTGCTCCGGCGCGACCATGCTAGCTAGCCCGGCTCCCGGCGTCTTCCGCCGGTCGTCGGGCGCGTCAATACTTGCATTGCGGGCCGACGGTCGCGTAGTTGACCGAATCGCGGACTCCCCGCGACAACGTGTCAGCTTTCCGCGGCCAGCTTCTCCAGGAGGGCTTTGCGCTCGGCAGCGGGGCGTTTGGGACAGCTGGTGCACATTGCGCAGCCTGGGACCTCGAAGACCAGGCAGCACGAGATGCGGCGCACGAAGGTGCGCCCGCCGATCTCGACGAAGCGAGGCGTCGGCAGCTTGTCACCGATCTCCGCGGCCAGACGCGTACCCGCCGAGGCCACACCGGCGTCCAGCGCCCGGTTGCCGATCGCGTCGGCCACGATCGCCCAGAGCGACGGCACGCCAGCGCCCGACACCTCGGCGACCGGAGCGATCACGGCGGCAAGGGTTTCCCGCAGGGCTGCGCCGCATCCGACAGAGTCGTCGCCCGGGGCGGCGACCTTGATGTGGTCGACCCCACCATCGGGTCGGACCTCACAGGCGATCCGGTCCAGTACCGGCGCGGCTGCGGTTTCCTCGTGCGCGTAGGCGCGCGCGATCTGCTCGACCAGCGCGGAGGCCACCATGCACCACCACAGGGTGCCCGCGATGCGCAGCGAGGTGGTGCCCCAGGACTGGCCCATCTCCGCGATTCGCGCGGCAAGCCAGTCCGGTTGGGTGAGGGTCCGACCTTGGACGGTGTTCACCGAGCGAGGGGACTGTGCAACCACTGCCATTCGACTCCGATCCAGCCGCCGACCAACCCGAATGTTCCCAATATCCATAATGTCGCGACGACCAGCGCAAAGGTAGCCGCCGCCGCGAACACCCGCATAGCCAGACCGCGGCCGGAGTACCAGGCCATTCCCTGCCGGTACTTGCCGCGCAGCCAACCCAGCGCCCGGCGCGCCCACGCGAATTCGGTCGCCAGGATGCCGAGGCCGGCGAAAACGATCGCCCAGCCCGGACCGGGATAGGGAATCGCCAGAATGCCGAGCACCAGCACCGCGGCGCCGATCACCGCGACCCCGATCCGGTAGGCGAGATTCAGAGTAGGTCGCCTGGCCAGTCCGTTGCGGAAGGCGCGCCAGCGGGTCGGGTCGGGCGGCGAATGCGGTTCGAGCTCGGTGGTCACCCCGCCAGCCTACGAGCGACGCGGCGGCACCCGATTCGGCTCCGGCCCTGGTGAACCCGCCCTGGCCATGGCCAGGGCGGGTTCGAGGTGTTCGACAACTCAGACCAACTCGGGTGTGCTGCGCTGCTCGGCGTCATCGATCTCGACAAGCCCGTCGATGGTGATCCCGATGACGCGCGCGCTGGCGATGTCGAAGAACAGACCCGACACCGTCACACCGCGCTGGGCGATGGCCGCCTGCACCGCCGGATGCCGGTGCAGAGTCTCCAACTGCACCGCCACGTTCACCATGCTGAGCTGGTCGACGGCACCGAACCCGGCCGCCGCTGCCGCCGCGGCGACCGGGTGCCCCAGGCGGAAGCGTTCGAGGCTCGGGTCCGCGTGCGCCAGCCAGGGGCCGATCCCGGGGCCGGTATCGGCCCCGGAGTACAACGCCTTCATCGCACCGCATGAGGAGTGGCCGCAGACCACGACAGAGCGCACATCGAGCTCCTGCAGCGCGAAGATCAACGCCGCCTCTACCGACGCGTCCCCGGATACCGGAACCAGGTTGCCCACATTGCGGACGGTGAACATGTCGCCGGGACCGCTGTTGGTGATGATGTTGGGCACGATCCGCGAGTCCGAGCAGGTGAGGAAGAACGAATGCGGATCCTGTGAGTCGTGCAGGTCATCCAGGTGCGGGCGCACCACATGCGCGTGGCTGCGGTGGTATGCCGCAATGCCCGAGGTGACCGAATCGATGCGCTTGTCGTCGTGGCGCCAAGGACCGAGGATCTCGTCCATGACCGCCCGGCCGAAGCCGCGCGCGGGCGGGCCCGCCGTCACCGCGGCCATTCGCGCACTACCGATCTCCACGAATTCGACAGAGCCGCCGCTGCTTTCCTGCTGGCGCACCCATTCCTCGATCGCCTCGAAGGCAGCGTGATCCAGGAAATCCACAGTCATTTCGACAGTGACGTCCGCACCAGCGGGCACCTTCGCAAACTCCGTCGACAACTTCGGCAAGGCCAGGAAGGTGCAGGAACCGTCGATGGTGACCAGCCACCGCTGCGAACCCGGGACCTGCATAGCGTCGACGGCCACTCGCACCACGCGCCACAGCAGCAGGCCGAAGGCCAGCGCCAGACCGATGATCACGCCTTCCAGCAGGTTCAGGAACACGACGGCGACCACGGTGACCGCGTAGACCAGCAGATCACCGGTGCGCCGGGCGAGCTTGATGTGAGCCAGCTTGACCAGTTGGACGCCGATCACGATCAGCAGACCCGCCAGCGCGGCCTTCGGAATCTGCTGCACGAGTCCGGCCAGCGCGACCGAGAACAGCAGAATCCAGAATCCGTGCAGCACCGCCGAGGCCCGGCTGCGCGCGCCCGCCTGCACATTGGTGGCACTGCGGACGATCACGCCGGTGATCGGCAGGCCGCCGAGCAGACCGGAGACGACGTTCGCGGAGCCCTGGCCGATGAGTTCCCGGTCGAAATTGGTGCGCTGACCGGTGTGCATCTTGTCGATGGCCACTGCCGAAAGCAGGCTCTCGACGCTGGCGATGAGTGCGACGGTCAGCACCATGATCGCCACCGCGGACCAATCGCCGCTCGGCAGGCTCGGCAGCTCGATCGCGTCGAACAGTGAGCCGCTCAACACAATTCGCTCGGCGCCCGTCGGCAACACCAAGGAAAGGACGGTGCCCGCGAACACCGCGACCAGCGGTCCGGGAATGGCGCGCAGCCGAGCAGGAACATAACGCCACCCGAGCATGATCGCGATGACCACCATGCCGATGAAGGCACCGCCGCCGTGCAGGTTCATCAACTGACCGGGCAGCTCCACGATGTTCTTCCACGCCGAGCTGTGGGAGGAACCGCCGAGCAGCACATGGATCTGCTGCAGCGCGATGGTGATGCCGATGCCGGCAAGCATCGCGTGCACCACAACGGGCGCGACGGCGAGCGCCGCACGCGCGATGCGACTGAGCCCGAACAGGATCTGCAACAGACCCGCCGCGACCACGATGAAACAGGTGACACGCCAACCGAATTCACTGATGGACTCGGCGACGACCACGGTGAGGCCGGCGGCGGGGCCACTCACCTGGAGCACAGAACCGCCGACCGTGCCGGCGACGACACCGCCGACAACGGCGGCGATGAGCCCGGCGGCCACAGGCGCGCCGGAGGCAAGGGCAATGCCGAGCGACAGCGGCAAAGCGACCAGAAATACAACGATCGACGCAGGCACATCGTGGCGTAGGACAGACGCCAAGCGGCCGGATCGCGATCCAGAATCATCCCCCGATTCAGCAGGCGGTGACGGTGATGTGGCTACATCGTTCTCGACGGCCATTGAACTCTCCTTCGCCGAACTCGGCAGGTGCCGAGGTCGGTTGACGATCAACATGTCCAGCAGGGCATAAGACCGCGAACCGGCATCTCGCGGTGAAGCAGTTCCCAACCCGGCAACGGGTCGAGATGTAAATCCCAACAAGGGTATTGGTAAAGACTTAGCAAAGCCTGAGAAGTTGCCCCTGAAGTGCCAGACTCCATCCTCGAACCACACCGTGACGTTCAGCACATCCGTCCCGGCCGACCGGAAAGGTCGGCCGACACCGCCACCGCTACACAGGTTCCGCGGCGACACGGCTGCCCGCATCGTCGAACGCGGCGATCCCGTCGACAGTGACCTCGATGACGCGGGCAGTAGCTATATCGAAAAACAGCCCCGACACCGCGACACCGCGTTCCTCGATCCCATAACGCACCGCAGGGTGCGCGTATAGCCGTTCCAATTGCAGCGCGACATTCACCATGCCGAGCTGATCCACCTCGCCGAAACCGGCGAAGGCCGCGGCGTCGGCCACCGGATGCCCGAGCCGGAACCGGTCCAGGCTCGGCCATGCATGCGCGAGCCAATCGCCCAGCTCTGGCCCGGTCTGCACCTCGCGGTGCAGCGCCTCCATCGCGCCGCACCCGGAATGCCCGCACACCACCACCGCGCGCACGTCCAGCTTCTCCAGCGCGTAGATCAGTGCGGCCTCCACCGAGACATCGCTGCCGCCTGCCGGGACCAGATTGCCGACATTCCGGACAGTGAACAGGTCACCAGGACCGCTGTTGGTAATGACGTTGGGCACGATACGAGCATCGGCGCAGGTCAGAAAGAAGGAATCGGCGTCGGGACGGTTACGCAATCCATCCAGGTGCGGGCGCATGAGATGGGCGTGGCCACGGTGGTAGGCCGCGATGCCCGCGGCGATCGGATCCTCCCGGTTGCCGGTGCGCCGCCACGGCCCGATCACCTCGTCGATGACCTGCCTGGAACGGCCGCGCTCCGGCGGACCTGCTTGTGCCCTTGCCATCCTCGCGCTCCCGATTTCGACGAATTCGACTATCCCGCCTTCGGATTCACGCTTGGCAGCCCAGTCGGTGATCAGCTGATAGGAGGCGTGATCGAGGAAGTCGACGGTCATCTCGATGGTGACCTCGGCGCCTGCGGGCACCTTGGCCAGTTCGGCGGTGAGTTTCGGTAGCGCGAGGAAGGTGCAGGTGCCGTCGATGGTCACCACCCAGCGCTGGGCGCCGGCCACCGACTCGGCGATGATCGTCACCCGGACCACCCGCCACAGCAACAGCGCGAACGACAGCAGCAGGCCGATCACCATGCCCTGCAACAGATTCAGGAACACCACGCCGAGCACTGTCGCCACATAGACATACAGCTCGCCGGTGCGGCGGGCCAGCCGGATGTGCGCCAATTTCACCAGTTGCACGCCGATCAGGATGAGCAGCCCGGCCAGCGCCGCCTTGGGGATCTGCTGGACAACCCCCGCCAGCGCGACCGCGAACAGCAGGATCCAGACACCGTGCAGCACGGTCGCTGCCCTGGTCTGCGCCCCCGCTTGGGCATTGGTGATGCTGCGCACGATCACCGCGGCGACGGGCAACCCGCCGAGCAGGCCGGACACCATGTTCGCCGAACCCTGTCCGATGAGTTCACGATCGAAGTTCGTCGGCTTGTCCGGACGCGACTTTTCCACCGCGACGGCCGACAACAGGCTCTCCACGCTGGCGATCAGCGCGATCGTCACCATCGTCACCGCGATGGCCGACCAACCGCCGGAGGGAATCACGGGCAAGCCGATCGAATCCAGCAGCGACCCGTTCAACACGATGCGCTCGACATGCGTCGGCAGCACCAGCGACAGGACCGTTGCGACGACGACCGCGACCAGCGGGCCCGGCACCACACGTACCGGGCGCGGCACGAACTTCCATGCGATGAGAATCGCGATGACGACCACACCGATGGCCAGGTCACCGCGATGCACCGACATCAGTTGCTGGGGCAGGGCCGTGAGGCTGGCAAATGACGAACTCAACGAGTTGCCGCCGAGGAGCACATGGACCTGCTGCAGCGCGATGATCACGCCGATGCCCGCCAACATCGCGTGCACCACCACCGGCGCGATCGCCAGCGCACCGCGCGCAACCCGGCTCACGCCGAACAGGATCTGCAGCATCCCCGCGCCCATGGTGATGAAACACGTTGCTGCCCAGCCGAATTGGTGCACGCTCTCGGCGACGATAACGGTGAGACTCGCGGTCGGCCCGCTCACCTGCACCGCCGAGCCGCCGAGCAACCCGGCGACAACACCGCCGACGACCGCCGCGATGAGGCCCGCGGCGACGGGCGCGCCGGAGGCCACCGCGATACCCAGCGAAAGCGGTAGTGCGACAAGGAAAACCACGACCGAAGCGGGCAAGTCGTGACGGCCGATGACGGCGAGACGATCGGGAATACCTGCGCGGAACGGCGACGTCCGTGGTGCGGGATCGGTGTCGGTGGACATAATTCTCCTTCGCCGAATCGGCGGGAAGCCGATCCGGTTCATCGGTCGAACATGTACTGGCATCGAAAGCGAGCGGCGGGCGAAGCAGTTGCTTCGTGGAGCAGCGACCCGATGACGCGAAGGTCAGGCAAATAGTAAAGACTTCGCAAAGCGTATGGAAAGCTTTTGAGCATAAACACGGCCAACTGCTATCAAACCGTGACGTAGGTCACAGTACGTACCATGGTTCGCCCTCGGACTCGATGCGGAGAGAGCCTGCGGGTCAGGTCGAACGCGCCTGATCCGATCAGCTCAGATCAGACCGCTTCGACGGACGGCGCGGAAAGGGCCGTGCAACCTGAACCCCACCAACTCAGCCCGCAGGCTGACGTGGCGGCGGAGTGGTCAAGGCGGCGTCGAGGAGGCCCTGGATCCCGGCGGCAGCTTCGGAGATGGGGCGGTCGGCCGCGAGGGAGTCGAAGACCTCGAAGCTGGTCAGCGTGTACAGAATGGGCCCGAAGTCCGGCCCGGCGTCGAGCCGTGTGGCAAGAACGGTGGCCCCGGCGCGGCGCCGATCATCACGCGCCGCGATGACCTGGCCGACGTCGGGATCCAGAGCGGCCAGCCCTCGCAGGCGGCGTGTGCAGTCGCGGTCCACCGCCCAGAAGTCCGCGATGACCTCGACGAAGAGCCGCAGGCTCGCGCGAGCGTCAGGCAGACCGAACGTCTCGGCGAGACGCTCCATGCGTCCGCGCTCGGCGAGATCGTCACACAGCGCTTCCAGCAGGCCGATCTTTGTACCGAACTGGTAATAGACGGTGGCCCGCGAGACATCGGCCCGGCGAGCGATCGCGTCCACCGCGACCGCCCCTTTGGCTACCAGCAGATCGCGGGCGGCCGCGAGGACGCGGGCGCGGGTATCGTCCACCGATTCGCGTCGGCGGCCCATTTCGTAGGGCCTTGGACTCATCTCCACCTCTCACCTGCTCGGCCGGTCGCCGGGCGCGGGCAGCCTTCCGAGCAGTATCGCCTACGTTGCTTCCGGTCGACCGCCGCCCGGCCACGGCGTAGACCTGCGAGCGGATTAGTCACACCATGACCCGGCCGCCGCTGATATCGATCGTCTGACCGGTGATCCACGAGGACTCGTCCGACGCAAGAAAAAGCGCGGCCTGCGCCACGTCGGCGGGCTCGCCGAGCCGACCGAGTGGGTGCGCCGCGGCGACCTACAGCTGGATATCGACCGGCACGTGCGCGGCAGTGCGTTCGGTGCGGACCGCGCCCGGGGCCAGGCAGCGTGGCGGCCTCAGCGAGGTCGTCCTCGTCGGCGCCATCCGGGTATTGCGCGCCCATGAGGTCTCCCTGGGTTCGAAGGTGTTCGAGGTTGCGCTCTGGATGCCAGGAGCATGGTGCCCTATACTTTATTTGTACAGACTGTCTGACGAAATAAATTCTGGCAGCGCGACGGGTGCGCCGGACAAGGGAGAGGTGCGTTCATGAAGGTTCTGGTAGTGGGGGCCGCGGGTCGCACCGGCGGCCTGCTGACCGAACGGGCACTGCACGACGGCCACGCCGTCACCGCGCTGGCCCGCGACCCGAACCGGGTAACCACACGCCCCGGCCTCGCCGTTGTGCGCGGCGACGTACTGGTTTCGGCCGATCTGGCGACGGGCATGACGGGGCAGGACGCGGTCGTGGTGGCGCTCGGCGTGCGCGGGCGCGGCGCGACCACCGTGTTCTCCGAAGGCCTCGGCAATATCGCGAGCGCCGCTCGGACGGCTGGAACGAGGCGGCTGATCGTCATGTCCTCGGCGGGCCTGTCGACCGACCAACTGCCGTTCTTCCAGCGCCAGGTCACCCGGCTCGTGGCAACGCGTATCTACGGCGAAATCCACGCCGACCTGGCCCGAATGGAAGCAGTGGTGGCCGACTCGGGGCTCGATTGGACGATCGTGCGGGTGCCGATGCTGAAGGACGGCGAGCCGACTTCCATCTACCAGGTATCGGTCGGCGGCCATCTCGGCCAGGCGGCCACGGTGGTGCGTGCCGACGTCGCGGACTGGATTGTCCGGAACCTGGCAGAGCCGACCGCCTATCGGCAGCGGGTCGAGATTGCCGGATAACGTCGGACCGCTGGCCGATGCGGGAGACACCCCCGCGCGCACGGCGCATCACACGGTCGCGACATCACTCTCTGTCGTTAGCCGAAAATTTGGCGACTATTAGCCGGATTTCCCAGTATCGAGAAGTAACGGCAGATGCGCTCGACCGGCTTGCCGATATCATTCGACCGCTTGTGCTGCCGGAACCCGATCCGGCCGATGTTAGCTAGTGAGGTCTGCAATGAAGCGGAGCGATGAATTCGCCGGCGTGGCGCCTACGGGGCCTCGGACTCGGATGGCAGATCTGCCATTGCGAAGAGAATTGTTGAATAGAACATCGTATCTCGCGCCGCAGCCTTCCGTTTCCATACGAATGAATACCAATGAGAGCCCTTTCCCGCCGACGTCGCAGGTTTCAGAGGAAATACTGGTTTCGCTGCGAGAGGCGGTCACGTCACTACATCGATACCCCGACAGGGACGCGATCGAATTACGGACCGACTTGGCCGAATACATATCTCGACAGACCGGTGTCCCGGTGGATTTCGGCAACATATGGGCGGCCAACGGATCGCTCGAGATATTACTGCAGTTGATGCAGGTCTTCGGCGGCTCCGAGCGCAGCGCATTGAGTTTCGTGCCGAGCTACTCCATGTACGCGAGCATCGCGACCACCACGGAAGTCGAATGGCTGGAAATTGCCCGCGACGCCGAATTCTCACTCAACACAGACAAGGCACTCGCGGCAATCCTCGAACACACCCCTGACATCGTGTTCTTGACAAATCCGCACAATCCCACCGGACAGAGCATGGCGACCGCCGACCTGCAGCGGATTCTCGAGGCCGCGCCGGGCATCGTGATCGTGGACGAGGCATACGGCGAGTTCTCCTCGGTACCCAGCGCGATCGGCCTGATCGACAGGTTCCCCACACGTCTGATGGTGACCAGAACCCTGAGCAAAGCATTCGGCTTCGCCGGCGGACGCCTCGGATACCTTGTCGCCGCTCCCGAGGCCATCGAAGCACTGAAGTTGGTGAGCCTGCCCTATCACCTATCGGCCCTGACCCAAGCGGCAGCGCGGGCGGTCTTGCGCCACGCCGACGAGATACTCGGACACGTTGCAGAATTGACGAAGGAGCGAGAACGCATCACCCGTGTTCTGCGCCACCACCGATTCGATGTGGTGGATAGTGCGGCCAACTTCCTCCTGTTCGGCCGGTTCACGGACGCGCCGCTGGCCTGGCAGCATTACCTCGACCAAGGTGTCCTCATCCGCGATATCGGCATACCCCACTATCTCCGCATGAGCATCGGTAATGCTGCCGAGAACGACAGGTTTATCGAGATCACCCAGCTTCTGGAACCCATGGGCCCGTAAACGGTTGGTTCAGAAAGTCCGGTGTGCGGGCCGAGATGAGCGGCCGTTCGGAATTTGGCGCACGACGATCACAATGAGCTCTGATCACGGCCGCGCCGATCGCCACCTATGAGCGGACATTCGCGTCGCTGACCGAGGTCGCCGACTTCGGCAATGGCGACATATCGCTGACGCACGGGTGGCGTACGCAAACGAATGAGCAGCCGGTAGGGATGGTTCGGTACCGGTCCCATCCCGAAGAACAGCGGCCGCCGTGGAAACGGTGCCTGCTGCCGCCCACCGCTGGCGCGCACCGCACCGCACCGCGCTGTAGGCCTACGAGCACGTCGATGGCCGTTCGGCTTTGCGGGCGGCGTGCTCCCGGTTTGCTGTCGCGGCCAGTGACGGTTCTGCTTCAATGGATATATGTGTAGGTGGATGGCCTACTCCGGTGAGCCGATCCTTGCCGAGGATCTGCTGTTCCGTCCGGCACATTCGCTGATCGTCCAGAGTCTGCACTCCCATCTCGGGGCGACGACCACGAATGGCGATGGTTTCGGTGTCGGCTGGTACGGCGAGGGCAGCGAACCGGCGGTATACAAGAGCATCGAACCAGCCTGGAACGATCGGAACCTGCGCGAGATCACCGGTCAGGTGCGAACGCCGCTGCTGTTCGCACATGTGCGGGCCTCGACCGGCACGCCGGTGCAGCGCAGCAACTGCCACCCGTTCCGCCATGGGCATTGGTTGTGGATGCACAACGGTCTCCTCGACGGCTTTCAAGAGATCAAGCGCGACCTGCTGATGGCTGTCGACCCGCCCCTGTTCCCCTACATCGAAGGTTCGACGGACTCGGAAGCCTTGTTCTTCCTCGCACTGACGTTCGGTCTCGAAGACGATCCCTTCAGCGGTGTTGCCCGCGCGGTCGGCTTCGTCGAAGATGTCGGCCGCGCGTACGGGATCGACCATCCCGTACAGATGACTGTCGCGACCAGTGACGGCGAATCCTTCTGGATCTTTCGCTACTCCAGCGAGCGGCAGACGAGGTCGCTGTTCTACTCCAGCGAGATCTCGAAGCTGCGCGCTCTCCATCCCGAAGTACGAGTTCTGCGCCACCTGGGCGAGCAGACCCGCTTCGTGGTCTCCGAGCCGCTGCTTCGCGACCTGGCAGGCGCGTGGAACGAAGTGCCGGAATCCTCGGCGAGGTTGGTCCGAGCCGGCGCTGACGAAATCCGGCCCTTCCAACCGATTTCACCGAGCTGAGTTCGAATAGCGCCGATTGTGGAACGCGGTGAGTGCGCCGAAGGGCTGCGTGAGTGCGGTTTCACCCGCCGCTGGTGAGATCGCACCGCCGCGAAATCCTAGACTCGAGCAGTCGCCGATGGGTTGGTCGCCTATGCCGCCAACCGACTGACCCAAGTCGCGGGCACGAACCCGTCGTTCATAAGGGCAACGGGTCGCCCGCTTGTTCGGCCACCATGTAGTCGGCGTACCAATCGGGCCAGTTTTCATCACGCTGGCCGCCTGTTCTTTTCTCATGCTCGCCGTGAGCGACAGACGCGCGCCGCATCGCGCTTGCAAGATCCCGCGCGGAGGCGAAGCTCGTGGTGGACGAGTCGATCCGGCCAGGCAATCGTGTGGTGATCTCCTGGAACAGCCAGCCGTTGCCGTCGGGATCGCTGAACGATGCAAAGGAGCGGTAACTTCCGCGGTCGGGGTCTGGACCGTTCACCCGGATCCGTCCGAACAAATAGGGCTCGTCCGGGCCGGCGTGCACGCTGTCGCCGCCGTGGAACACCTCACCGATCTCGACGCCGCGACGGAGCAGAGCAGCGCGGGCGGCCTCGATGTTGGAGACGACAAGATACAGTCCCTGGGCGGAGCCAGGAACCGCCGTGGTGACGTTCTTGCCGAAAATGACTGACGCTGGAGAGCCTGGCGGCGTGTACTGGATCACCCGAAAGTCGTCTCCTTCGGCGAAGTCGGCGTCGAGCCGCCATCCCAAGTCGCCATAGAAGCGCTTGGCCCGATCGACATCCGAAACGGGAATGACGACGATCTCGAGCTTCATGTCGAGCGTCGTGGTTTCGCCTTGTGCTTCAGTGTCGGTCATATCAAACTCCTTTGGTTTGGATGACTTGCGGTGATTCCGAGGGCAGTGACACCACCAACGCGGGAGTTGTGAACTTACTCGTCGGCGACCACGACTCACCAGGTCGCCGCTACTTACGCGCTATTGCATGATCGCCCCTGCGTATTGTCGATCACTAGATTGAAGAGGGCATGGTCGCGAAGCAGGTGTTCCACTTCCAGCTGGAATGAACAACATGGTCGGCAGCCACTCTGTGCGCTCAGCATGCGTAGGGCAGCATCCTATCGACAGTTGTTGCCGAATTTCCGCCATATGGAATCAAGAGCGCCTGCCCGGCACGACGCGCAACCGTTGCCGACTAAGCATCGCCACGACCCCGTCGGCACGTCGGCCACGCGTTCGCGCCACCAATGTCTCTCCAGGACACCGTGGCTCACTCCCCTATCCACAGGGGCAGTTCATCTTCTTGGAGCCTCTCATCGGAGTGCCATTCATCGACATGTTTTCCCAATACCTCATCGAAGAGGCCGATGCCCTCGCATAAAGCACGATGAGTGCCTGTTGTGTGGTATTGGATCCTGCGCGTTTACGCGTCCGTTGTGTCCATCGTGGTCGTCCTGGTGTTTGTCGAGGGTCGCTGTGGTGCCTCGCATTCCGCGCACACTCACCACATCGACTCCCGCTATCTGCTGCGCGGCGGCCCAGCTCGCGGTCGGCGCGATCTGACACCGCCGTGACGTCCTGGCCATACCAAGACCTCGCCTTGGGTTGGGAGACCCACACCAGGCCCCACGGGTTCGGCACGCTGCGTTCACGATGGGACGGTCAGGATCGCTGCCAAGGGTTCGGGGATGGGATCATCCGGGTCGAGCCCGTCGACTGCGGTCACGTCCACGCCACGCGGCGCCAGATCGGCCGGTACTCGAACCCTGGCCACACATCGAAGCCGTCCAGGTTGGCGCTGGGTTCGAGTGGCAACCATTCCAACTGACACGCCAGGGCGCGCCGCTCCAGGTCGATCCCATTCGAGGCCGGATTTCGCCCTGACGGCCGCCGAGCTGCTCGATCTCCATCAGCGTACCTGCACTGCGGTCTTAAGTTGTAGGCTAAACCACACTGATCCAGGCGTTTTGCCGAGGCCACGCGGCGACACGAAAAAGGCCCCTCGTTCGGGTGTAATACCTGAACGAGGGGCCTATCCGGTGGTGGTCCCAGCTGGTTTCGAACCAGCGACCTTCCGCGTGTGAGGCGGACGCTCTCCCGCTGAGCTATGGGACCAAACTTTGCCGTCCGGGTGGAGCTGAAGCAGCATCCGAACGAGGAGGAACATTAGCACGCACCACCGGGCGTCCACCAAATCGCCACCTGGATGTCGTGGGATGCCATGCCGTGGCGGCGTATTGGATGCCCCGCGATCGGGGGCAAGTGCGTCGAGCGGGGTTGTCCGGAAGGGGGTGGCCCAGTCCCCGACGGTGCCGAGTTGCGTTGCCGGAGTTACTCGTCGAATCCGCGAAGCGCAGCACCCGATCGCACGTACGGAGCCCCTCCGGACGACACCGCCTACCCGAATCGGGCGCAATCCGTAGCCCAACTCATGGACCACACCCGAACAACACCCGTGTGATTCGAATTCGACCCCTCCTACCAGCGGATTTGTACCTTTCCGCGAACGTCGTCTAATGTTTCATCTCGCAGCACGGAGGACAGCTAGAACGCCTCCGAGGTGCAAATGCGGATGTAGCGCAGTGGTAGCGCATCACCTTGCCAAGGTGAGGGTCGCGGGTTCAAATCCCGTCATCCGCTCGAGAGGTAGGCCAGGCTTAATTTTTCGTTATGCCGTCCTCCTTTGCGCGGTGGAGTGGCCGAGTGGTGAGGCAACGGCCTGCAAAGCCGTGCACACGGGTTCGATTCCCGTCTCCACCTCGCGCGATTAGCTCAGCGGGAGAGCGCTTCCCTGACACGGAAGAGGTCACTGGTTCAATCCCAGTATCGCGCACCACCGTAGTACCAGATCAGACCCGGTTTACACCGGGTCTGATTTTGTTTGTGCCCAACGCGCGCCCAATGCCCGCTTTACCGAACCTGGGTGTTAGCCCGGACTGGACGATCAGATCCGATGCGCCGGAGTACATCTCGATCAGTGTGACGCGGGCGGGATGCTCTGCTCGTACTGGAAGATGTTGTGGGGGTCGTACTTCGCCTTGATCCTGCGCAGCCGCTCGAAGCGCTGGCTCCCCCAGTAGGCGGTCTCCCACTCTTGCATTCCGACGTTCGGCACGTTGACGTAGGCGCCGTCCGCGTAGGGCTGCAGCGCCTGGCTGAACTCAGCGGTCCAGGCCTGGGCCTGCGAGGTCAGCGGGTCGCCGACGCCTGGTTGCGTTGAACGAGTCCCCCAGGCCGCGCCGATCTCGCCGTAGAAAAGCGCGTCGCGATGCGCGAACGCCGTGCCGCCGGGGGGCTCCCGCTTGATCGCCCCGCCGAAGGCATCGACGAAGTAGTTGCACTCCTCTGTGGGAGCGTTTCGCATGAAGTCGCCGATGATGTCGATCGCCTCCTTCGGGAACCGCTCTTTGACGAACTCCGAGAAGAACTTCCAGTTCGCGGGCTCCTGCGCGAGCGGGACCTGGGCTCCCGCAAAGAAGTCGCCCCAGTTACCGACCTGCACCGTGACATCGGGCCTGCCGACCGACAGGATCGGAGCCAGCATTTCTCTGGCCTGTGCCGCTGCCCCGTCCACAAGCCACGCGGACAGCAGGATCTGGGACTTGTGGATCTCGAGCTCGGATCCCAGACGGCTGTCGGCGGACGGTACCGTACGCTGCCACGCCTCGAAGACCCCGTACAGGTCGCCAAGTCCATCCCATGTCGCCTGCACATAGGCGAGATGCTCGAGCGCGTACACCTTATAGGTGAGTTGTGTGACGATCCCGAAGTTGCCGTTTCCCGCCCCGCGAAGCGCCCAGAGCAGGTCCGAGTGGTGCTGCAAGTCCGCGTTGATCACCTTGGCGCAGTCGTGACCCGACGGGACGACGACCTCGGCCGCCATCAGGCTGTCGCAGGCCATGCCGAGCCAGCGGTTGAGGGGCCCGAGGCCACCGCCAAGCGTCGCACCACACAAGCTCACGCTGCCCTCACTCCCGGTTGTGACCGCGAGGTTCTGCTTCGCCAGCGTTGTCACCGCTTCCAGTTGGTTCAGCCCGGCACCGACCGTCGCGATACGAGCACCAGGGTCGATCTGTACCGACTTCAGCTGGCTGACGTCGATTACGATGCCGTTGTCGACGTTCGACCAGCCTTCGAGGGCGTGGCGGCCGCTCCGCACCCGCAGCGCGATGTTGTGCTGCCGCGCCCACGTCAGGGCGTTCACCACGTCCTGGGTTTCCTGTGCGAAGGCGATGACCAGCGGATAGTGAGAAAAGAGCTGGTCCCAGCCGAGTCGCGCATCCGTGTACGACGCGTCACCGGGGCGGATGATGTGGCCGGTCAGCGTCGCGGGCGGGCATCCCGGGCTTTTACTCGCGTGGTCCGCGGCCACAATTCCCGGGGCGCTTGCGCCCGCAATATCCGGCGTGTCTGCGGCCGTAAGGCCCGAGACAACGACTGCTCCGACGCCGGCGGCCGCCGACGTCCTGAGCAGGTCACGGCGAGAAAGATCGCTCAAGGTACAGATCCTCTCAATCGGGCTACGCCAGTACCCGGCTGCCAAGGGAACTCCTACCCGCCAGCCGCCAGGCAGTCCTTTGTGGTCGACCCCCGCACGGTAACTGGGTGGCGTGGCGGTGTGTCCCGACACGCCAATCGAGGACGATGACGACACCCGAACGAGGTTCCCGGCGGTGTCGGCCAGCTCAGCAAAACCGGACTCGTCGATTCCGAACGCACCGGAGTGAACGTGGTCCCACCACCCCGAGGACGCGACACCTGTCGACGGAGTCGCCTTTCTGAACTGTGGCCAGGCCACGGCAGGGCGTCGACGGTCCGCGGCGGAGGTGACGAACGATTGACGTCTGCGCATGACAGCGGCGCGTTCGACGGCGTGCGCCGGATCGACCGGGATGTCGGTGGGCGGCGTTAGGCTTTGCCGCATTGTGTTGAGGAGTCGAAGTAGGGGGTTGCCGCGTTGACGATGGATCGAGGCGTTGCGCCGAAGGGCGATGGCGGCCACGATGATGCGGAGTTCGAGCAGGTCGACGACATCGAGGGGGATGTGTCGTTCGGGCTCGAGGAGATCAACGAGTTGTTGGGTGAACTGGTCGAGATACATGGGGACCGTCGGCGGCGGGATGCGGAGATCGTCGGGTTCCGGTTGGGGGTGCGCGGGGAGGCGCCGGAGACCTTGGCGCGGATCGGGGCGCGATATGACCTGTCGCGGGACCGGATTCGGCAGTTGCATACGCGGGCGGTGGGGCAGATCATTCGGGAAGCGCAACTGAGTGGGCATCGGGCGGCAGGGGTGTTCGGGGCGCGATATCCGGTGGGGACACGGGATTCGCAGTTGGTGCGGGCGTTGCTGGTGGAGACGTACGCGACGGACAGCGATATCGCGGCCAACGAGTTGACGTATCTGAAGCTGCGGCTCGCGGGGCATGCCGGGGAGGACGCGCGGCGGATCGCGGGGTTCGTGATGCAGCGGATCATGGCATGGCAGAAGAAGACCAATCGGCGGCTGGCGAAGTTGCACAATGCGGAACCGTCGGCGACCGATGAGGTGAATTCGTGGCTGGGGCAGGTTGATTGGCCCGGGTCGGTGGCTGCTGCCGCGCCGCCCCGCGAGTCGGCGCGGGTCGTCGACGGCGATGACGATGGTAGGGGCAGGTTCTATCTGGGCAAGGTGGGGCGCGACGTGCCGTTCGATTCCGGGCTGGAGGCTCGGCTGTTGCGGACCCTCAACGCGAGCGATCTGATCGCCACGTTCCAAGAGCAGCCGAGCGCCGTCGAATATCAGGTGGACGGCACGGATCAGGTCTTCTACCCGAGCATCGTCGCCGAGCTGGCCGACAAACGGGTCGTGCTGATCGATGTCCAACCGCTGGGACACGTCGGCTTTCACATCAATAGGGCCAAGTCGGCCGCAGGGCGTGCCTATGCGCACGCCAACGGGTGGGGCTGGCTCGTCTGGACAGGGAGCCGGCTCGGTGTGCCGGAACTGCGTGGGCGGCAGGTCGATTCGCAGTCCGAGAGCCGGCTGCGCGAGCTGATCGACAACGGGCCGGTGCACTGGCCTGCGATACAGCGCCTGCGGACGGAGACCGGACTCGAATTACTCGACCTCGCCGCACTGGTCCTGCGCAACGAATGGCGCTGGGATCGTGCGCCGTTCCGATTGACCGCGGGCCGCTGACGCGGCCGTCGCCGATCTCAGCGCACCACCATCGCACCGGCGAGGAAGGTGACGATCAGCATCATGGCGCAGCAGGTGATCAGTTGCCAGTGGCTGATGGTCTGCTGGAGATTGGTGATGGTGGCGCGCAGGCTGGTGTCGACACGGTTGTGGTCGGCGAGCCTGCGCTGCGCTTCGGCAAGTGAGTCGGCGTGCCCCTGGGTGGATTCCTCGGCGCGCTCCAACCGGGCGGCGAGCTTCATGATCTGTTTCTGCTTGTCCCGCACCGATTTCCGGGACAGGGCCAGCGTGGTGCGCTGATTGACCAGTTCTTGGCGTTGGCGGGCGATGACGCTGGCCTGCGTTCTGGTGTGGTGTTCCCAGTCGGTCACGGTTGCCCATCCTCCTGTCGTCACGTCTCGGTAGCCCCACACGATGTCACCGGTGACCCAGCCCCGCAGAAAGTCGCGCAGTTCATACGGTTCGCGTTGCGGAACGACCACAGCACTGTGCGCGGCGTCGAGCATTCCGAGGTCGATGAGATAGTCACACGCGGGCGGTGCGAGATCGGCGACCCCGATCGCGGGCAGGTAGGCCACCCAATAGCCAGGCGCGCACAGCCACAGCACACCGGCACACCCGGACGCGCGCAGCCGCGCGGTATGTTGCTGTGCCGAATCCCGATCCAGCGGCCCGCTGCGCACCTCGATGGCGAACTCCCGGTCGCCCACCCGCCAGTAGATGTCCACCGGCACATCGCCGACACGGCGATCGACCTCGGCCTCGTCGGCGCCGTAGGCGAGCATCCTGGCGGCCAGCCAATGCTTCAGCCGCCGAATATTCCATTGCGCGTCGATACAATCCGGGCACCGACAGGCATATCCGGACTCGTCCCGCCCTGGTCCGCGCACCGGCCCCTCGGACACCACATCTTCGGACCCGCGACTATCCGATATGCCCAATTCGGCGAGCATCGCCCGACGCCCGCAAGCGGTGTCCACTCGCTGCTTCGTCCTCACGCGACCACTCCCCTGCCCAAACCACCGCAGTTCCGACGACCTCGATCGTCAGCCATAGATCAAGAGTGCGTCAGACTTCCATCGCCCGCCAGTCCCCTTTACCCCGCGCTCGGGTGCGCCATAACTGGAGAACCACCGCTTACCAGCCAATGTGCGGTGCGTCACAAGGGATTTCGCAGCGACATACGAGAGCATCACCACAGAAATTCCGGCGGATTGACACTTGCCGCCATTTCCGTGACACGGCCGGACCACGATACAAGCCCATTCGAGATTGTCGGCCGTCTTGCCCGAGGGCGCCCATGCCACTGGTACAGCCCCCTCGACACAGCCGCTCGTTTCGATGCCGATCTACTATCGGTCGATCACCGCTGCAGCGATAGCGCACGACAGCGAGTAGTTTCCCAAGCGAACGAAAAGTGCCGCGGCCCACTGGGTGCTGGTTGCCTCGAGCCGCGTATCTACCGATCGACGGATAGAATCGGCCGGCCACGGGCGGAGTTCGGGCACATACGGGGAAGAAGGTAAACGAATGGACCACGGCGAGCCGGGTGGCGAGTCGATCGGCGCGCTCTTGTCGAGCCTCGCGACGACCCTGCGCGAGGTAAGCGACAAGCTGGACGCTGTGGCCGGCCGCGTGGACGAGAATCGCGACGACAACGACGTGATCGAGCGCCTTGCGAAGCTGGAGGCGTGGGCTTTTCGTGCCGGGGATGATATGACGAAGCTGGACGCGCGATTGGAACACGTCGAATCCGGCGGCGCCCCGAGTAAGGACACCGTCGAGGCCACTCCCAGCAGGCTCGACGCGAGCCGTCCGGATTCGCCGAAGCTGCCCTCGCGCGCGCAACGCCGCGAAGCGACCGTGATACCGCCACTCGGCGACCAGTCCGGACGGACACCGACAGCGCCGTTCGAAATTACTCCGGCAGCGCCACGCCGAGACCCCGCCCCGGCTGTGACGCCGAATACCCGGACCGAGCCCGCCGCACCCGCCTTCCGCAACGAACGGCTCGAATCCCCGACTCCCCCAGTGCAGCACGAACACGTCGAGCCGGCGACGATCACCCCGCGCACACCACGCGCCGAGTCGACAGCGGCCCCGTTCCACAGCGAACCCTTCGGTCCCGCGACACACAGCGAGCCACGTAACTCCCGGCTGGAGCAGACGGCGCCGACCTTCGGCAGCGAGCGCCTGGAGCCCCCGGCGCCGCCCCGTAGCGAATGGCCGGAGACAGCCCCGACTACGCACTCCGAGCGACCCGAACCTGCCGAGCCCCGGAGCAACGAACGCCTGACGCCCCCTGCTCAGGCATCTCGAAACGACTGGGCCGACTTCAGCTCACCCGCCGCGGGCAACGGCCGCGGCGCATCCACGGCGCCCACGAACCACGGCCGGACCGATTACAGCACTACAGGATCGAGCAACGGCCGGACCGACTACAGCAGCACAGGACCGAGCAACGGCCGCCTAGAAACGCCACCGACCCGACCCGATTCCGGCATGACCGCGCCCCGCAACGACCGCGAAGAAGCCGTCCCCATCCCGCCGGGAGCCCATCGCGCCGCCACAACCACCGAAGACAATTCTCACGTGGACAAGCTGCAGGCGATGCTCGACGAACTCAAGCGCAACGGTCCCTTCGGCGCTCGCCCCGAAGCGCCTTCCCCGGGCGAATTGCCCGGTATCGACCCGCATTTCGCGGTGCGAACCGAGGGGTAGACAGCGACCTGCCGGTGTCATACGCCCGGGCTCTGCACCGCACCCGCACAGGCCACCGCCGACCCAGGCGTACCGATCGCAGAAACTGAACCCCGCACCGAACTCCCGGGCGACGCTGCCGACGGCCCTCGTTCGAGACCGCAGGGCCCGCTGACCAAAAGCTGGGCTGCGACTTCGGTGCAGTCCTGATACAGCCGTCACCACGCCGGCAAGCGCAGCCTCGACCTGGTGTCCGGGCGGCTCGGCGGGCTCGGCACAAGGCAACGGCACGATCGAGGCTGGCGCGCCGATGTCGACGGCGGACTGTCCCGGCTACAGATTGCCCATGAATCCCGTGTCTGATGCCGACAGGACACGGCCGAATCGCCCTACGGTCGGTCGCCGTGGCGAGAGTGTGGGTCTGCGCCGTCGACAGCGCTGGTGAGGACGGCGCGGATCAGCTCGCGAAACCAGCGGTGGCCACTGTCGGCAGTGTTGCGGGGGTGCCAGGCCATACCGATGGTCACCTCCGGCAGAGGTAGCGGAATCTTGAAGGCACACAACCCGAGCGCGGCCAATGTGGTGGCACTGAGGGCGGCGGGCGCCGGGCAGATCAGGTGGCCCGCTCGAACGGCGAGCAGTGCGGTGGTGAGGTTCGGGACGGTGGCTACAACGCGGCGGGTGCGGCCGTGCAAGGCCAGTCGGTCGTCGATGGGGCCGCGGGCGCGACCGAGCCGGGAAATGGAGAGGTGCGCGGCCGAGGCGAACGCCGCCACTGTGACACGGTCGGTGGCGAGCGGGTGGTCGGGCGCCGCGACGCCGATCACCCGGTCGCCGAGCACCCGTTGCACCGTCGTTTCCGGATCGGTGTGGTCGATGACGCCCACCTCGATGTCGACTCGACCGTCACGTAACGCTGCGGTCCCCTCGAAGGTGTCGGGCAGAAAATGCACTGTGACGCCAGGGGCTCGGGCCCGGACGGCGGTCAGCAGCGGGGCGGCGAGTTCGGTCAGCACCGTGTCGCCCGCCTGCAGGGCGAAGCTGCGCTTGAGCCCTGCGGGGTCAAGGGCGCCGCGCGGGGTGAGCAGCGCACGGCCCTGCTCGACCAACACGCTCACTTCGTAGCGCAACTCCAGCGCGCGCGGCGTCGGCACCAGATTGCGGCCTGCGCGCACCAATAGCGGATCGCCGAGCACGCGCCGCAACCGAGCCAGCGTTCGGCTCATGGCGGGGGCCGAGGTGTGCATCCGCTCGGCAGCCCGCGTGACGCTATGGGTGTCCAGTAGCGCATCCAGAGCAACCAAGAGGTTCATGTCCAAGGCTTCCACCCATGGATTATCACCAGCGGAAAGACAAGATACCAACATTGCGCTGGTGATAATCCGTGTCGACTCCTGGCGTTGTAGCCAGACGGCGCCGTGCTGCCGATCTCGAAATCCACTGCCGGAAGGACTCAGCCACTCATGTCCCCCATCCCCAGGTTGCTGTGCTGAGCCAGAGCGGTTGCACACTGAGCTTCGTCGATCTCACGACCGGTACCCGTACAGCACGAATCGATGTCGTTCCCGAAGGACACGAACTGTGTTTCGATCCCAGCTCACGGCTGTTATACGCCAGCCACACCTATCGCTCGGGCCATGTGGCCGGCCCATGCGGCCGAGAGCCATGAGATCACCGTGGTCGATGTCGACATCCATGACATCGTCGATGTCTCGACCTGTCTCCAGAGCACGCACCGCACGAACTGTTGCTCGACTCCGATACCGGGCTGCTGTACGCCGGTGTCGAGGAGGACCCCGCGGGACCGAACGGGCTCGTGGCGATCGCTCTGAAATCCCGACATATCGTGCGCCGCATCTCGGCGGACGCCGCGATCCCGCACTAGGCCGCACTCACTCCGGACAGCAAGAAGGTGTACACCAGCAACAAACGGGCACCATTCGTTTCGGTGCTCGATCTCACCGATCACGGGGCGGCACGGCGAATACCGGCGCCGGGCAGCGAAGGCCTGGCCCTGTCGCCCGACAGTGCGCTGTTGCTCGTGGCGACGCCTGTCATGAGCATCCCGCCCGATGCGGAAGCCTCGTATGCGGTGTAGGTCATCGACGTCGGCACCGACGCCGTGGTCGAGACGATTTCCACGCCCGCGGTGCCGGGCCGGTCCATGTCACCGCGAACAGCCGCGTCATGGTGGGCCAGTGGCGATTCGGTGACGTCGGCTCACCGTTGCGCGCCGGGCTGCTCTCGATATACGACGCGATCGCTCCGTTCGGCCGGATCGAGGTGGGCGTCGGACCCATCGACAACCGCGACTCTGGAGGTGGATCGCGGCGACGATCTGCGCTGGACCGATCGATCCCCAATCAGGGTGCGCACGGCATGGCCTATGTTCCGGCCATCGCCTAGCTGCCTGGCGCTGCCGGGGTTCCGGCGGGCACCTGCACCCCCGGCGTAGTGTGGTTCGCCGGTGACCGGCGCTCGCCGAGACCGCGGTAGGACGACGGTTTGATCGTCCGGAACCATTGGGCGGCGCGAGTTCTCAGCGGCAACCGATAGTGCAGGTCGGCGAGCATCTCATCGATGTTGTGGATGGAGAACGGGGTGATCGCGGTGCCGTGGGCGTGGTGGCCGTTGGTCCGCTCGGCCATCCACTGCAGGCGTTCGTCGACCTGCGCGCCCATGGTCTCGGCGGTGGGCAGTGCGAGCCTGCCGCCGAGCAGTGCGGCGGTCCAGTGCGCGGCGACCTCGGCGTTGAGCGCACTGATCACCGAGGAGTTGTAGCCGACGAAGGTCAGGTTCGGGACGCCGACCGGCAGGATCTGGCGGTACAGGCGGAAATTGCCGTCGTCGTCGGTGAGCTGACGCTGGATGTACGGGGTGAGGAACGGGACACGCTGATGGAATCCGGTGGCGCAGATGACGACGTCGGCCTGGATCATCTCGCCGGTGGACAGCTGCACGCCGGGTCCGTTGTCACCGCCGAGCATCTCCGCGATGGTGGCGTCGCGATGGACCGCGATACGGCCCGCCGCCACTTGCTCGTAGAAGTTTTCGGTGGTGAGACCGACGGTGCTTTCCGCGATCTCCTCGAACCTGCCGTCGGGCACCAGACCCAGTTCACGCAGGTTCATGTGCTTGGTGGCGAGCTCCTGGATCACATCGAGATTGGTGTCACGGAACGAGTGGCCACGGCCGTGCAGGAAGCGTTCGAACCGGCCGAGCTCCTGATAGCGGAAGTGCGCCTCTCCCATGCGGGTCAGCATCAGTCGTTCGTAATCCAGGACGCGGGCCAGCTTGCGCGGCATCTTCCACAGCAGCCGTCGCGCGACCACACTGGTCGAGGCGGCGACGTGGCTGACTGCCTCGGCGATATCGCAGGCGGACTTTCCGTAGCCGACCACAACGACCGACTTGCCGCGCACGGCTTCGACGTCATGGAATTTCGAGGCGACACCCAACTGCCCGCCCGCGCGGCGGAAACGGTCGGCGCCGGGGAAGTCCGGCAGCACGGGATCGCTGAACACGCCGTTGGCGATCACCAGGTGGTCGCAGGAGGTGCGGCGGATACCGCCCCTGTCACGAATCTCCAGCAGCCAACCGCTGTCGACGGGATCGGCGGCGACCACCTCGGTATTGAGCCGCAGGTGCTCGCCCAGGCCGTTGTGGCGGACGTATCCGTCCAGGTACGCCTGCATCTGTTGCCCGTCGGGCACGCGAGGGTAGTCCGCGGGCATCGGATAGTCCGAGAAGTGATAGGTGTGCTTGCTGTTCTGCGCGCGCAGCCCCGGATACCGGCGCGTCGCGCTCCACACACCCCCGACGTCGGGAGTCCGGTCGAATACTTCGACCGGGAATCCCTCCTGTCGCAACACCTTCGCGCAGGCGAGGCCTGCGATGCCCGCACCTACGATCGCGATGCGGTTCCCGCTCGTCATGGGACGGAGATTACGTCGCCTGCGCCCGTGCGGCAAAGCCCGCCCAAGATTTCACCCGTCTGAACGTGGGGTGACGACCATCTTGGCCTTGCCGCGCGGCACGGTAGTGATGTTGCGTACACGACCGCGTTCCGGCTTCGCGCCGGCAGGCGCCGACAGGCTGTATCTGTTCAGGATTTCGCGCAGCACGGTGGTGCCCTCCATGAGCGAGAAACCCGCACCGATGCAGCGGCGCACCCCGCCGCCGAAGGGTAGCCAGGTGTTCGGCTCCACCTCGCCGTCGAGGAAACGCGACGGCCGGAACGTCGCGGCGTCGCGATAGTTCTCCGTGCTGCGATGCGCCAGCAAGATGGAGCAGCTGACCACGGTGCCCGCGGGCAGCCGCCAGCCGCCGATGGTCATGTCGCCGGTGAGTTTGCGGACGGCGCCGGGAATCACGGTGCGCAGCCGCATGGCTTCCTTCATGACGGCTTCGAGCGTCTTGTCGTCGTCGGTGCGCACCGCCTCGAAGGCCTGCTGTTGCAGGTCGGGGTGGACAGCGAGTTCGTGCAGGGCCCAGGACAGTGCGGCGGCCGTGGTTTCGTGCCCGGCCAGCAGCAGGGTGATCAGCTGGTCGCGCAATTCGGCGTCGGTGAGCGGCGGGTCGGCGTCGGTTTCACCGCCGGCTTGCAGCAGCCTCGACAGCACATCAGTGCGCTCGGCGAGGTCGGGCGCGGTGCGGCGGGCCGCGATCTCCGCGTAGAGCAGGTCGTCGATGGCGACCAGGTTGTCGTGGAAGGCCCTCCACGGTGCGAACCGCTGCAGCGCGGGTTTCAGGAAGCCGATGTACTGGATGGTGCCGATGGTGACGATGCGATGCAGCCGCGGCGCGAGTGCCGCGCGGGTGCGTGCATCGGTGACGCCGAACACCACCCGCATGATGACCTCGAGGGTGAGCGCGTTCATCCGATCGAGGGTGATCACTGTGGAACCGGGCTGCCAGCGTTGCACTTCCGCGCCCGCGATCTCGGCGACCACGTCCCGATAGCCGCGCAGTGCCGCACCGTTGAAGGCAGGCATCAGCAATCGGCGCGCCCTGGCGTGCTCGGCTTCGTCGGTCATCAGGACCGAATGCGCGCCCATGATCGGCCCGAGAATCTGGTTGCCTTCTCCGGCATGCAGGTCGCGCGGGTCGCCCGCGAAGATCTGTTTGATGTGTTCGGGCCGGGTGAACACGACGAGCTTGTCCGCGAAGGGCGGCACTCGCAGCGCGAACACATCGCCGTAGCGCCGACGCAGCGGCGGCAAGATCAGTGACCGGCGGCGGATATACAAGAAGCCCTGTACGAATGCCGGTAGGGGTGGGCCCGGCGGATACGTTGCAGTCATCGCTTCCTCCGAATCCGAGCCGGAGGCATCGTTGTTCCGGTCATGAGCAAATGTCGCACATTCCGCCGACCGCGGGAAAGGCCGCGGGCCTGCCTTCCACAGGTGCGCGGCGCAGGCATCCGGTGCACGAGAGAAATCCGCCTGCGGCCGTCTCGTCTCGATGATCCGCCCCGCCGGACGAGTTGTCTTGTGCCCCTTCGATACTGGCACGCGATGCCAGTATCGTCCACCGTCCGACCGGGATGTGCCCGGACCGAGGCCGGGGCGCAGTTCTCTGCGTGCACGATTCGGCGGGCGTGCCGCCGTCGGTGTCGTTACCCTGCGGGAATGAGTTCGATTGCGCCTGTACTGCGCGGCGCCCGGGTCGCGAACTCCCTCGCGTTCGGGTTGCAGGGTTTCTTCTTCGCCGTGGTGCTTACCCACTTGCCGCAGCAGAAGGAGCGGTTCGGCCTGTCCGACGGCCTGATCGTCGGGTCGGTGGTGTTGGTGTCGCTGCTCGCCGGTGGCGGTAGCGTGGCGGCCGAACAGCTGGCGATCCGCTGGTCGAGCCGCACCACGCTGCGCATCGGTCTGCTCGGCATCGCGAGCACCGGCTGCGCGCTCGCGATGGCGCCGAACACGATCGTGCTGCTGGTGACACTCGGCTGCTACGGAATCGCGGTCGGCATCGTCGATGCGAGCACCAATATGCAGGCGGTGTTCATCCAGCACGGGTACGGCACCTTCATCCTGTCGTCGTTCTACGCGGCCTGGAGCGCGGGATCGATCACCGGTGCGCTCTTCGTGTCCGGCTGTGAGGCACTCGAGGTCACGCTGCGCCAATCGGTTCTGACGGCGGCGGGGGTGGTACTCGTACTCGGGGTGGCACTCGGACCACGACTGCTCGGCGCCGACGCGGCGAAAGAAGATCCGGCGGAAGAAGGTCCGGCCGAGAGCGAACCCGGAGCAACGGAACCATCGGGGACCGTCGCGCTCTCGGCGTATCTGGTGTTCGGCATCGCCATGGCGCTGGTGTTCGCGATCGACCTCGCGGTCGGGAACTGGTCTGCGCTCTATCTGACCGACGACCTGCTCGCCAGTTCGGCCACCGCAGCCTTGGCATTGGCCGCTTATCAGGGCACCTCGCTGATCGCCCGGCTCACCGGCGACATCTGGGTCCGGCGCTTCGGGCCGCGCCGGGTCGTGCAGGTCGCCGCCACGATCGGGGTGGTCGGCCTTGCGGTGGTGGTCGCGGCTCCTGGGCCGGTGGTCGCCATTGCCGGCTTCTTGGTCGCGGGTATCGGGATGCCGGTGATCGCACCGCTGTGTTTCAGTGAGGCGGGACAGCTGACCAGCGGACGCGCGTTGGACGCGCTGATGGCGCGCCTGAACCTGTTCAACTACGCGGGCACGCTCGTCGGCGGCGGTGTGGTCGGCGCGATCGCCGCCGGGTTCGGTCACCGTGCCGGATTCGTCATTCCACTCGTGTTCGCGGCGGTCCTTATCGGGCTCGCACGCGTATTCCATTCACGTTCCGAAGCGGGCAAGTTTCTCGCAGCGGGCGATGACCATGCTGTACTGGACAGATGAGCAACATCCCAGTCACCGTCGACCGGGCCGGACTGTGGGACGCCGAGGCCCTCAGTGACGTTGCGGCCGCGACCTTTCCACTAGCCTGCCCGCCCGGCGCCACCGCCGACGACATCGAGATCTTCATCAGCGATGCGCTGTCCGGAGAGCGCTTCGGCGAATACCTGACCGACCCCACGCGCACTGTGCTGAAGGCGGTCGCGAACGGTGACATCGTCGGCTACGCGATGCTGCACGCAGGCGACCCGGGCGATCCCCAGGTCGCCGCGGCGGTGAATCTGCGGCCGGTCGTCGAGATCAGCAAGATGTATGTGCTGCCCGGCCATCACGGCAGCGGGGTATCGAAGGCGCTGATGCGCGCTACACTCCAGCGCGCTCACGAAGAGGGGGCCGCGGGAGTCTGGCTCGGGGTCAATCAGGAAAACACCCGTGCCCAGCGTTTCTACACCAAGCACGGGTTCACCAGGGTGGGCACCAGGACCTTCCACGTCGGCAACCAGTTGCATCACGACTTCGTCATGCGAAAGGTGCTCTAGCTCTTCACGAAATTCACCAGCGCCGCATGAAATGCGGGTTCGATCACGGCCATCAAATGGTCGCCGGGCACCACGGCCAGGGTGCCGTCGGGTAATGCGGACGCGAGTCGTTCGGGTTCGGCGGCGAACGGGTCGGCGGCGCCTGCCAGGACCAGCGTGGGCACGGTAACGCCGGCCAGTGTGGTGATCGGCTCGTCGTCGAGACCGGTCGCGACCGCCTCGATGGCCGCCCGGTCAGCACCGATCGCATCGGCGAGAATCCGGAACATCATGGCGACCGGGGATGCGCCTACGCCGTCGCCGTGCATGGCGGCGCGCAGGTCGTCGATGTCGATGACGCGGCGGTCGACGCCACCGCAGTCGAGCACACCCGAACCGATGCCGCCGACAGCCAGCTTCGTCACCCGCTCGTCGGCGGCCGCGACCAGCAGCGAGATCACCCCGCCCATCGAATAGCCGACCTGCACAACGCGATCGAAGCCGAGCTCGTCATACAGGGCGCTGACGTCCTTCGCCATCGCCGCCCACGAGTACCGCGCGGCGTCGTGCGGTTTGTCCGAGCGGCCGTGTCCGCGGGCGTCGAGCGAGACGACGGTGTGCCCGGCAGCCCGCAAGGCCTGCACCACACCGGTGCCCATCCAGTTGGCGTTGGTGTCGGCGACGACCCCGTGCTGCAGCACGACCGGGACCCCGTCGCCCTCCCACACTCGGTAGTTGAGCTCCAACCCGTCCCAGGTCTCGAACTTCGTCATGCCCGCATCGTAACGGGGTTCAATCCAGGGGTTGACAAGTTCTGGATGTTCAGTCTTTACTGAACTCATCAGTTCTTACGGAAATTGCAAGACATACAGAACCTGATCGAGAACTTTTCGAAGGAGCATCATGACCACCGCCGCCATCCGCACCGAGGGCCTGACCAAGCACTACGGCAAGCATGTCGCCCTCACCGAGCTGAATCTCGAGGTCGGCCAGGGCGAGGTATTCGGATTTCTCGGCCCCAACGGCGCGGGCAAGTCCACCACCATCCGCATCCTGCTGGATCTGATCCGGCCGACCTCGGGCCACGTCGAAGTTCTCGGCGTCGATCCGCGCGCGGGCGGTGCGGAACTGCGCAAGCGCATCGGCTATCTGCCGGGCGAGCTCGAGATCGAGGGCCGCAACACCGCACGCGACCTGCTCGGGTTCCTGGCCGATCTGCGCGGCACGGTCCCGGCGAATCGGATCACCGACCTCGCCGATCTGCTCGATCTGGATCTGTCCAAGAAGGTCGGCGCGATGTCCAAGGGCAACAAGCAGAAGGTCGGCATCATCGCCGCCTTCATGCACAACCCCGACCTGCTCATTCTCGACGAACCGACCTCCGGCCTTGATCCGCTACTGCAGCAGCGCTTCCTGGACCTGGTCACCGCGGCGAAGCACAACGGGCAGACGGTGTTCATGTCCTCGCACATTCTCAGCGAAGTGCAGCAGACCGCCGATCGGGCCGTCATCATGCGCGCGGGCAGGCTACTCGGCACCGAGAACGTCGAGGATCTGCGGCGGCGTTCGCCGCGCTCGGTCGAGCTGGTGTTCGGCGAGGACATTTTCGCCGATGATTTCGCGAAGCTGCCGGGTGTGCGCGACCTGACCATCGAGGGAAAAACGTTGCGCTGCACCACCGAAGGCGAAGTCGACGACCTGTTCAAGATGGCGGCGAAGAACCGCCTGATCAGCGTGCTCTCCACCGAGCCGGATCTCGAACAGATCTTCTTCAGCCTCTACGGCCGCTGACCCGTACCGGCAAGCACACCACCAGAATACTTATCGCACAGGAGAACTCGTCATGACCCGCTCGGTTTTCACCCAGACACTGAAGGAACAGCGCCGCGGCCTGATCGGCTGGTCGATCGGCCTGGCCATCGTCCCGATGATGTACCTGCCCAACTTCCAGTCGCTGCAGCAGCAGGGCTCGCTCGACATCAAGCAGAACAAGATGTACGAGGCCATGGGTATGGGCGATTTCGCCAGTGCCACCGGCTATCTGCAATCGATGGTGTACGCGATGATGGGCACGCTGTTGTTGCTGATCTTCGCGGTTACCTTCGCGGCACGTTCGGCCGCCCAGGAAGACAGTGGAACGCTGGATCTGCTACTGGCTCAACCGATCAACCGCCGGGGCCTGCTCGCGCAGCGGTTCGCGGCGCTGGCGGTGCAAACCGGAATCGTCACCACTGTCTTCACCCTGAGCATCATCGCCGGCGCGAACGCGGGACAGATGAACATTCCAGCGGGCAATATCGTTGCCGCAAGCGCGGGACTCGGCCTGCTCGCCCTCGTCGTCGGCACGATCACCATGCTGATCGGCGCGATCACCGGAAAGCGTACGCTGACACTGGGATTCGCCGCGCTGGTCGCACTGGCCGCCTACCTGGCCAACAACCTCGGCGGGATGTTCGACGGCACCGAATGGCTGCGCAAGCTGTCGCCCTTCTACTACGCGATCGGTGACTCACCACTGGTCAACGGCTGGAACGTCATCAACCTCGCGGTGCTGGTCGCCGTGGTCGTCGTCGCCGTGACGGCAGCGCTGAGCGCCTTCGACCGCCGCGACCTGGCGGTCTGATTTTTCCGAGCGGGGCGGGCCGACACGGCCCGCCCCGTTTACCCATATCGACACCACCGAAGGGATACTCGACCGATGAGCGAGCGCAGCGAACGACACACATGCACAGCGCCACTGGGGATCACGGAACAGACCACTGGCGAGGCCCGATCATGACCAGCACGGACAACGAGCCGACCAATGACCCCACCCAGGAACAGTTGGCGTTCGTCGAGGATTTGGCGCTCGTATTCGAAAAAATGGGCCTGGTCCGGATGGTCGGCCGGGCGGCGGCCTGGCTGCTGATCAGCGACCCGCCCCAGCAGACGTTCGGCCAGATCGCCGACGCGCTGCAGGCATCGAAGGGATCCATCTCGAGCGCACTGAAGACTCTGGTCACCATGCGCTGGGTGGACAAGACGTCCAAGCCTGGTGACCGCAGGGACTACTACTCGATCCGGCCCGGAATCCTCCCCGACCTGCAGCGCCAACAGCTCGCTCAATACACCGATCTCACCGACACGACTACACGCGGCCTCGCGCTGTTCGACGACCCGAACGGCGAACAAGCCGCCCGGGTCCGCGACATGCACGAGTTCTTCCTTTTCGTCTCCAAGGAGATACCCGTACTGCTCGATCGCTGGGATGCCGCGCACCCGCGCTCCTGAACCGAGCATCAGAGGATCCCGGCATCCGCCGGGATCCCTTGCGTGACAGCCGAGATCAGGCCAGCACCTTGGCCTTCAACGCGGCAACGTCGGTGGTCGAGAGCCGCAGGCCGTCGCGGACGTAGTTGTCGAAACTGCCGTAGGTCTCGGCGGCCTGATCGAAGGCGGCGTCGAGCCAGGGCTGCTGGACGCCGTTGATGGTGTCGTTCGGGCCGGTGTTGCGGTACTGGTTCGACAGCAGGTAGTCCTGGTTCACGGTGTCGCGGTCGACGCCGAGAACGGTCAGCAGGACCGCGGAGGTCCAGCCGGTGCGGTCCTTGCCCGCGGTGCAGTGGAACAGCACTGCGCCGTCTTCGGTCTCGATGACGTCGCGCAGCACCGCGGCGAAGGCCTCGTTGGCGCCGGGGGCGGTGATGAAGGCGCGGTAGAGGTCGTCGCCACCGGTCAGGGTGGTGATCAGCGTTTGTGGCGGCGCCTGGCCGATGACATCGGCCCAGTGCGCGGTGGCTCCGGCGGGCACCTTGTCGGCGCCGATGGCGCGTTCGTAGACGGTGCGCAGGTCGTCGACGTAGCGGACCTGGCGCTGGGTCAGGTCCGCGAGATCGGCTGGTGTCGCATTGTTGAGCTGACCGGTGCGGTACACCAGACCGGTACGTACCAGTCGGCCGTCGACGGTGCGGTAGCCGCCCGCGTCACGCGCGTTCTGCACGCCCTGCAGGTTCAGCGAACGGTCGAATACAGTCGCCGACGCGCTCGGCTGGTCCGCGAGGGCAGCACCTGTCACGGGCCCGAAGGCGACGGTGAGACCGGCGGCGAGTGCCACCGGGACACGGATCGAACGACTGACCATGACAAGTCTCCCAACGGTTGAACAAACAGCCCCGGCTCGAGACCACCCAACCAATTGAAATACCAGTAGGTCAACTTTGGGCAGTAGCCGCTATGCGGCTGCCGCTTCGAAACGCGACAGCGCCAGCAGTCGCGAGATCGCGCGCAGGTACTTCTTGCGGTATCCGCCGTCGAGCATCTCCTGCGAGAAGATCTCGTCGAGCTTGGCGCCGGAGACGGTCACCGGAATGCTCGCGTCGTAGAGCCGGTCCGCGAGCACCACGATGCGCAGTGCGACGGCCTGGTCGTTGACCTGGTGCACGTTCGAGATGTACACCGAAGACACTCCGGAGATCAGGGCGCCGTACTTCGACGGATGCAGCGTGCTCAGGTGTTGCAGCAGCGCGTCGAACTCGTCGAGCGTGGATCCCGGTGTGGCAGTGGCCCGTTCGGTCAGCAGCTCCGGTGAGGTCGGCTCGGGGGCAGGCGGTAGATCGCGGTGGCGGTAGTCGGGGCCGTCGACGCGCACGGCCTCGAAAATCGAGCCGAGCTTCTTGATTTCCCGCAGGAAGTCCTGCGCGGCGAAACGACCCTCGCCCAGCTGGCCGGGCAACGTATTGGAGGTCGCGGTGATCGACACACCGCGCGCGGACAGCTCGGTCAGCAGGCGCGAGACCAGCATGGTGTCGCCGGGATCGTCGAGTTCGAATTCGTCGATGCACAGCACACTGTTGGCCGCCAGCCGCTCGACGGCATTGTTGAAGCCGAGCGCACCGACGAGATTGGTGAGCTCACCGAAGGTGCCGAACGACTTCGGCGCGGGCGCGCTGTGGAATATCGAGGCGAGCAGGTGGGTCTTGCCGACTCCGAATCCGCCGTCGAGATATAGGCCCGCGCCACTGACCGGCTTCTTCTTGCCGAACAGGCTCTTCTTGTTGGCCGCGTGGTTGATCTTGGCGACCTGACCGGCGAAGTCCTCTGCCTTGCGCACCGCGGCAGCCTGGCTCGGCTCCTCGGGATCCGGGATGTAGGAGGCGAAACTGACCTCGTCGAACATGGGCGGGGGCACCATCTGCGCGACCAACTGGTCTGCCGGAACCTCCGGATGGCGATCGACAAGGCGTTCTTGCATAGACGGAGCCTAATGACGTGGTGTGATGTTGCTTCATGCAGCGTATCCACAATGCGATCCAGCTCACAGGGCTGAGCGACGATGACCTGGCCGAGCTGTACGCCTACCCCGTCCGGCTCGACCGGCCCTGGGTCCGAGCCAATTTCGTGTCCAGCATCGATGGCGCCGCCACCAGCGGCGGACTGTCCGAGGGTCTGGGCACGCCGGCCGACAAATCGGTGTTCGCGATGCTGCGCGAGCTGGCCGATGTGATCCTCGTCGGCGCGGGCACCGTACGTGCGGAGAACTACGGCGGCGCCCGCGCCGACCCGCGGCGGCGGCGTGCTCTCTACGATCGCGGGCTCGGCGGCCACCGCGACGGCGCACCGCCGCCGATCGCCGTGCTCACCGCGAGCGCCGCGATCGAACCCGGCTCGCGGCTGTGCACCGATGCCTCCGCCACACCCATCGTCATCACGACCGCGGCGGCGCCGCAGGACCGCAAGCAGCAGTTGCGCGACGCGGGCGTGCGGGTCGTCGAGGCGGGCGATATCGCGGTCACACCGAAAGGGCTGCTGCGCGCATTGGAAGAGCTCCAATTGCGCCGCGTGCTGTGCGAGGGCGGCCCCCACCTGTTCGGCGAGTTGCTCGACGCCGACGCGATCGACGAACTCTGCCTGACCACCGCACCTGTGCTGGTCGGCGGGACGGCGCGACGAATTTCGCTGTCCGCACACGAGTTCCACACCCCCATGGCACGCAGGCACATCCTGCTCGACGACGACGGCACGATACTCACCCGCTGGGCCCGTCGCTGACGTGCGCGACACCCACGCCTCAGCGCTCATCTACGGCTGCTTTGTGAAACAACCGGGCGAACCTGGCAGGCTGTAGCGCATGCGCTGGACTCGGGCCGCCGTGCTGGCCTCGACACTCTCGATCATGATCGCCGGATGCGGTGCGGGCCCCTCCGATCGCCCCGGTGTCGCCGTCGAGCGCGCGCCCGCCGTCGGGGGGCCCGCCGCCACGTCGACCCCGCCACCGCCGCCCAAGGCCGAGCTGCCCAAGACCGACCTGAGCTGGCGGGAGTGCACGGCGCCGACGCTCGACCTGCTCGGGCTCGGCCCCGCGCCCGCAGGCCTGGTCCTGGAGTGCGCGGAGTTCTCGACACCGATCGACGGGACGGGCTCGGTGCTCGGCACCTTCCGTGCGGGCGCGATGCGGGCCCGTCTGCCGCAGACCCCGGCCGACGCCGCCCCGCTGGTGCTCACCTCCGGAGCGGATCGGTCCTCCTCGGCCACCCTGGCCGGGCTGGCCGTCGGACCGGCGAGCGGTCTGCTGACCACGCGTCCGATCGTCGCGGTGGACCGCCGGGGCCTCGGCACCTCACAACCGATCGACTGCCTGCCGGCCGACGTGCGGCGCGGCCTCGCCGACAACGCTCAATTCGCGCCGGGCGCAACCGATCCCGCCGAGGCGGTGACCGGGTTCAGCCAGGACGCCACCATCGCGTGCCGCGACTTCCTGCACCCCTACGAGGGCACCTTCGACGCTCCGCACGCTGCCGACGACATCGAACAGCTCCGCAAGCAGTGGCAGGTCGAACACATCGACCTGCTCGGCAGCGGCAACGGCGCCAAAGTGGCGCTGAGCTTCGCCCGCAGGTACGGCGACCACCTGGCACGGCTGGTCCTCGACTCCCCCGAAGCCGTCGGCGCCGACGCGACCACCAGGGCCGAACAGCAGGTCCAGGGCGCGGAGGCGGCGCTGACCGCCTTCGCGCAGCGCTGCACCGGAATCAACTGTTCGCTCGGCGCGGACCCACGCGCGGCGATCACCGATCTGGTGAAACGCGCGAGCACCAGAGGTCTCGGCGATGTCTCCGCGAACGCGCTGCTGACCGCGGTGACCGGTTTCCTCGGCGGACCGCGCGCCGACCAGGCCAGCCGCATCGCCGAACTCGCCGACGCGCTCTCGGCGGCCGGACGCGGCGACCGCGGTGCGCTCGGCAACCTCATCCTGCGGGAATCCGCCGCCACCGCGAGCGACGGGCAATTCGTGAACCGCTGCACCGACAATCAGACGCCGCCGACCCCGAGCCGGGCCGCGGAACTCAGTGCCGAGTGGGGACAGAAGTATCCGGTCTTCGGCAAGGCCGCCGCGATCGCCATGATGGCGTGCGCCGCCTGGCCGGTCGCGGGTGCGCCACCGCTGCCCGCGAAGCTCGACCTGCCGGTTCTCGTTCTCGGCGGGATCGCGGATCCGGTCGTCGGCAGCAGTGGCCAGGCGTCGGTCACCGGCGCGCTCGGCGCAGCGGGCGCTCGCCACGCCTCGGTGACGTGGCAGGGCTGGGGCCATCCGGTCTTCACCCATTCCGGCTGTGCGCAACAGGCGCTGCTCGACTATCTGAAGGACGCGAAGTTGCCGAAGGATGGCACCGCGTGCCCCGCATGACCCCCTGATATCGGCGCGCCCGGCAGGTCCCCGCAACCGGCATGAGCAGATCCGGTGTACCGTGCCCCAGTGTTACTTCGACAGCTCGAGCCGCGCACCGCTCGTACCACCGCCGAAGCGATCAAGTTCGCACTCTGGCCCTTAGCGGTCATGACTGTGCTCAATCGGGTCTTCATCAAGGCTGTCAACGGGTTCATCACCGACGACTTCAAGCCGGTCTACAACGCGTCGCTGGCCTTCCTCAACGGCAACCCGGTGTACACCGCCAATTTCGACTCGGTAGACCCGCATTACCTGTATCCGCCGAGCGGAACCCTGTTGATCGCGCCGCTGGCCCTGGTCGATCCGGAAACGTCGCGCTGGTGCTTCATCCTGCTCAACGCCGTCGCCATCATCCTGGCCTGGTACCTGCTGCTGAAGCTGTTCAAGTTCACGCTGTCCTCGGTGGCGGCTCCGGTGCTGCTGTTCGCGATGTTCATCTCCGAAACAGTCATCAACACACTGGTTTTCACCAACGTCAACGGTTGTATCCTGCTGGCCGAAGTGGTTTTCCTGCATCTGCTGTTGCAGCGCCGAGACCTGTGGGCAGGCGTGATACTCGGCTTGAGCATCGCCGTGAAACCAACGCTGGCGCCGCTGATCCTGATCGCGGCCGCTCGCAGGCAGTGGAAGGTCTTCTACACCGCGATCGGCGTACCCGTCGCGCTGACCGCGATCGCCTGGCCACTGTCGAAGGACGCGGACAAATTCTTCACCCGGACCGCGCGCTACATCGTCGAGTCGCGGGATTACTTCAACAGCGCCATCGTCGGCAATGCGGCCTACTACGGCCTGCCGTTGTGGCTGACCTGGGGCATGCGCATCCTCATGGGCGTACTGGTCGCCATCACGCTGTGGCTGCTGTACCGCTACTACCGCGAGGACGAACTGTTCTTCGTGACGACCGCGTCCGGTGTGCTGATGACCGCGTCGTTCCTGCTGCCCTCGCTCGGGCAGATGTACTACTCCATGATGCTGTTCCCGTTGCTGATGTCGGTGGTGCTGCACAATTCGGTGCTGCGCAACTGGCCTGCCTGGCTAGCGGTGTTCGGGTTCATGTCCTATGACAAGTGGCTCTCGGACCGCTGGCAGGGCTTCGGGCGCAACCTGGAGTATCTGCGCATCACCTTCGGCTGGGGTCTGCTGCTCATCGTGATCTTCTGTGTACTCGGTGACCGTTATCTGGCGGCCAAGCGTGACGGTCGACTGCAATTCGGCATCGACCCGATCTGGATGCGGTCGGCGCCCGACTCCGGCGGCGACACGGCTGCCGCCGCGGCGCCGCAGAGTGCGAGCAAGACGGACTCCGAAGACACCGACGCCGAGGGCATCGAACGGTCCGGACTTCGGGAACCGCAGCCGAGCGCAGTCAAGTAGCGACACGGTTTACGGCACGTCAGCCGAAAACCTATTAGCGTGGAGCAATGAGTTCCGACGCTGACACGACCCTGCCCGCGCCTCGCATCCAGCTGACGCCGCAGGAGTGGAAGGCCAAGCTGAATCCCGAGGAGTACGCGGTGCTGCGGCAGGCCGCGACCGAACGCCCCTTCACCGGCGAGTACACCGACGCCAAGACCGAAGGCGTCTACGTGTGCCGTGCGTGCGGGGCCGAGTTGTTCCGTAGCACCGAGAAGTTCGACTCGCACTGCGGGTGGCCTTCATTCTTCGATCCGGCCGAGTCGGAGGCGGTCATCCTGCGCTCCGACGACACCCTCGGTATGCGACGGGTCGAAGTGCTGTGCGCCAATTGCCACAGCCACCTCGGCCACGTGTTCGAGGGCGAGGGGTACAACACGCCCACCGACAAGCGCTACTGCATCAACTCCATCGCACTGCAGCTGCACCCCTCGGACACCGCAGCGCAGTAGTCTTCGGCGCTCAGCGGAAGGATACATACGGATCCCCCGAAATATCGGGGGATCTGGTCCGTTGCGCGGCGTTGCTCAGTAATTGCAGTGTCGGCTGTCGAAGGGCAGGTCGGCGAACACACGGGACAGCGGGTAGACAAGGCCACTTGCGCGCTGTCCAGAGCCGCCGCCGAAGAATGCCGCTCCCCGCACGTCTGCCGAGCCCGACGGCGCGTCCGCCGAGGGCGGGTGGCTGATCCTGGATTCAGCTCTGCAGCGTGGAATTCTGCTGCCAGGAATACCGCGGCAGACCTCGGTCCGGACGTCGGCAGTATCGTCGCCACCGCACCGGCCGCACTGCCTCTCCCACCGGACCCTCGCCATCCTCTGGACTGCCGGCCCCCTGCACGGCACCGTAGTGGTGCGCGCGGCGGGGGCTGACCCGAATCACCGGAGGTCGAGACGGCATATCGGGTTCACGTCGACCCGATCGGGCCCGCCATCCACTGGAGGCCGCAGGCGGGGTCGCCGTCGAAGACTGCCCGGCTCAGGGCAGCGCGGCGATGAGCTTGTCCACCTCGACGCGCGGACCGGTATAGAACGGAACCTCTTCACGCACATGCAGGCGGGCCTCGGTGGCGCGCAGATCACGCATCAGATCCACGATGCGGTGCAGCTCCGGCGCCTCGAACGCGAGAATCCACTCGTAGTCGCCGAGGGCGAACGAGCTGACGGTGTTGGCGCGCACATCCGGGTAGCCACGGGCGGCTTTACCGTGATCGGCGAGCATCTTGCGCCGCTCGTCGTCGGGCAGCAGGTACCACTCGTAAGACCGCACGAACGGATAGACGCAGATGTAATTGCCCGGGTCTTCACCGGCAAGAAACGCCGGGACGTGGCTCTTGTTGAACTCGGCAGGCCGATGCAGCGCCACATTGCTCCACACCGGAGTACTCGCCCGGCCCAGCTCCGTGGTGCGACGGAAGTCCGCGTACGCGGCCTGCAGGTCCTCGACACGTTCGGCGTGCGTCCAGATCATGAAGTCGGCGTCGGCACGCATGCCCGCCACGTCGTAGATGCCGCGCACAACCACGTCACGATCGGCGAGCCCCTCGAAAAACGCCTGCGCATCGGCAATGGCCTTCGCTCGATCTTCGCCGAGCACACCCGGTTTCACCTGGAACACCGAGAACATCAGGTACCGGATGGTGGAGTTGAGGGCCTGGTAGTCGAGTCGCGCCATGCTTCCATCGTGCCACTCGCCCGAACGCGGGCGGCCCACGGGCCGATCGAAGCCACCGTGCCGAACGATCGCACGGCCTCGCCCCGATCGCCGATGGAACTCGCCATCGAAGCCCGCGTCGCATGCTGATATCACACGCCGAACCTTCGAACGATACGAACCGGTCGAAGCCGATCACACGCGCGGGCCGCGAAATCCGGCGCAGACATGGCCAGATCGAGGTGCCGCGCGTGGTTCGGAGAATGCCGGAGGTACAGCGTGTGGTCCGCCGACAATCCCGGTGGGCAACCGCCTATCACCGTGCGGCCGACACGGTGAAGGAGGCGCCGTTGAGCATGAACGAACGCGACGGCAGTCGCCCTACGCGGATCGAGACCGGGTAGGAAGCCCGGCTGCCGGACACGAACGCGGGCCGCGTCAGCTCCTCGCACGGCCCCAAGACCGAGCGGCAGAGGCTGGGTTCACCCTTGTCCACCCGCGATCCGGTGGGCAGCCGCCGTGCCCGAGGCCACACAGGCCGGGACGCCGACGCCGTGCAGATAGGCGCCCGCGACAGCGAGGCCGTCGAGATTTGCTACGGCCGACTCGATTTCGGCGACACGGTCGGTGTGGCCGGGGGCGTACTGGGCAAGGCCGCCCGGCCACCGTTGGACGAGCGCGCCGATCGGTTCGATGGTGGCGCCGGTGACGGTGGCGAGGTCTTCGGTGGCGGCGGCGATCAAGTCGGCGTCAGACCAGGACAGGGTGGAATCGTCGCCGAATTTGCCGAATGAGACACGCACGGCGGCAGTTTCGCGCTCCGCCAGGTGTGCCCATTTACGGCTGGACAGGGTAAACGCCTTGGCCCGCAACGATTCGCCGGTGGCGACAAGGATGCCGGAGTGCTGCGGAAGGGCCGTGTCGCGCGGAAGCGCCAGCGCGACAAGGGCAGAGGAGGACAGCTCGATGCCTGCCGCTGCGGCGGACGCGGCGGGCGCGAGGGTGCGCAGCAGGCGGGCGGTCACCGGCGCCGGGGTGGCGAGCACGACCGCGTCCACGGCACCCACCGGGTCGACGACCCAGCCGCGCACGCCGCGGGCCAGTCGAGTGGCCGGTGTCGCGGTGACGAACTTCGCGTCGGATCTGGCCGAGAGCGCTTCCAGCAGTACCTGATAGCCGTCGCGGATGCCGCCGAAGACGGGCGCGTCGGATGGCGGCGGCATGGCGGCGGCGACCGCGTGGGTCAGGCTCGGTGCGCCGTCGTCGAGTGCCGCGGCCAGCGTCGGCAGCGCCGCGCGTACACCGATCGAACGGGAGCTGCCTGCGTACACGCCGCCGAGCAGCGGGTCGACGCTGCGCTCGGCGACCTGCGCACCGAACCGGTCGGCGATCAGGCTGTAGACGTCGATATCGGCGTCGGGGTACCAGGCCATCGGCCTACCGGACTCCGCGTCGATCCGCGCGAGTGTGTCGGCGTCGACCAGCCCGCGCATCGACTCGGCGTCCGCGGGGATGCCCATCAGAGTGCGCTCCGGCATCGGATGCGCACTGCCCTCCGACCAGAGCAGCGGGCGCAGCCCCGCCGGAACGACCAGCTGCGGCTCCAATCCGAGTTCACGCACCAGTCCAGGCACCTCCGGCCGACGGCCGATGAAGGCCTCGGCCCCGAGATCCAAAGGCTCCCCGGCCAATTCACCGGTGTACAGAATGCCGCCCACTCGATCGGCCCGATCGATGACCACGATGTCGGCTCGCGGCCCGAGCAGTGTCCGCAACCGATACGCGGCAACCAATCCCGTGATTCCGCCGCCGACAACCGCGATTCTCATACCTTCGACCGTAACCTGCCCGCTATCGGCCGCTGGTGTCGCCACGGACAATCAGGTCTGCCTGCTCCCTGGTGCGATCGGCCGCGAAGTGCGCGTCCTCGGTCGCCATCCACTGCTGCCACAGCGACAGCGTGTGGGCGCCGTCCCGCTCTAGCCCACGGGACAACCGCACCTCCGGCGGTGTCTCGACCCACACCGCCAACGACAGCCGGTCGCGCACAGCGGCGCGTGCGGAGGAGACGCCTTCCAGCACGATCACGCCACCAGGAGTGACCTCGTGCCATTCGGCCAAGGCCCGATCGACCCAGTCGTAGCGCTGATACCGCCCCGGCCTGCCGCGCGCGATCGGTTCGAGCACCTGCTCCTCCAACCTCGGCCACCAGGCGAGCTGGTTGTTCTCCGCCGCGAAATCATCGGTGTGCACCACCTGCGCGCCGCACTCCGCGGCCAAAGACGCGGCGAGCGTGGACTTCCCGGCGCCGCCGCCCCCGTCCACCGCCACCAGACGCGTCGACCCGAGCCGCGGCTCATGCGCGAATATCCGCGCGGCAATCTCCTGTACCGACACATCCACAACGGTATGAACCCTCCGCTGATCAGCCCTGTTCCCGGTCTCTATGGCGGAACCACCAGGCGGCGCGCCGGTCGGCCGAGTAGCGATCGTCCCCGCTGTGCGCCACACTTCGCGGCTGTTCATGCGGACCCGACGCGAGCTGGTCGGGTTCGCCCAGGATTCACGCCGCGTGGTACCGCCGCCCATCGCGTGAGCAGCGGCCCGAACTCGCTCGATGAACCGCGGGCGGCCGGTCGAGGCTTACGAGCCGGCCACCGGGAGCTCAGAGCTCGTGGACCAGTTCGACCAAGGCAGTCAGTACGCCGGGGTCAGTGTCGGGCAGTACGCCATGGCCGAGGTTGAAGATGTGTCCGGCCGCGCCCATGGTGATCGCCTCGTCGGCTTCGCGGACGATCCGGCGCGTCTCGGCCTCGACGGCTGCCGGACCGGCGAACAGGACCGCGGGATCCAGGTTGCCCTGCAACGCTTTTCCCGGTCCGACGCGACGCACCGCTTCGGTCAGCGGTACCCGCCAGTCGACGCCCACGACGTCCGCGCCCGCCTCTCCCATCGCGCCGAGTAGCTCACCGGTCCCGACACCGAAATGGATGCGTGGCACGCCTGCGGCAGCCACCTCCGCGAACACCCGCTCGGAATGCGGCAGCACGAAGGTGCGGTAGTCGGCGAGTGAGAGCGCGCCCGCCCACGAGTCGAACAGCTGCACCGCGTCCACGCCCGCGGCCAGTTGAGCCTGCAGGAACGCGATGGTGATGTCGGTCAGTACGCCGAGCAGCTCGTGCCAGGTCTGCGGATCGGCGTGCATCATGGCCTTGGTGCGCTCGTGGTTCTTGCTCGGTCCACCCTCCACCAAGTACGAGGCGAGCGTGAACGGCGCGCCCGCGAACCCGATCAACGGCGTCTCGCCGAGCACGTCGGTCAACAGCCGCACGCCGTCGGTGACCGCGCCCACTTCTTCGGGTCGCAGCCGCGGCAGTGCCCGAACATCAGCGGTGGTGCGCACCGGCGACGCGATCACCGGACCCACACCGGGCACGATGTCGAGGTCGATGCCCGCGGCCTTCAATGGAACCACGATGTCGGAGAACAAGATCGCCGCATCCACGCCGTGCCTGCGGATCGGCTGCATGGTGATCTCGCACACCAGCTCCGGATCGAAGCAGGATTCGAGCATCCCGATGCCCTTGCGCAGTTCGCGATACTCGGGCAGCGACCGGCCGGCCTGACGCATGAACCACACCGGCCGACGGCTCGGTGCGGCGCCGGTGGCGGCGGCCAGGAACGGAGCATCGGTCAACCGGCGGCGGGTGTGAGTGTTCATCGCCTTCATCGTAAGCGGGCCGCCGCCCGGTCTTCGCTCGGCCGGGGCAGAGCCACTCCTGAGACGCTGTCCGGCACGCGACCGCGGCCGGCCGGGCAACGCTCGCGGCGAGCCGCGCCCGGCAGCCGTCCGGACTCGTCGTCACCCAGCCGCGCACGGCAGCGCAGAAACACCGCGTCCGACGGTGCAGAATGCGGCTTGGCGGCGCGCCTCCGACCGCGTCGGGCGGACTAGGTCTACCGTCGCTTCCGTGACACCGCTCGACTTCCGCGACGGAGCCGCACCGACCGAGGGACCCGATGAGCCAGCTCAATTTCGTGCCGCGGTCGAGGCGATGGCCACCGCTGCCGTGCACCCTCGGATCGAGCTGGCACCGATCCGACCGCCGCAACGCCTTGCCCCCTTTTCGTACGCGCTCGGCGCGGAAGTCAAACACCCCGAAACCTCTGTCGTGCCAGTCGATTCCGAGGGTGATGCATTCGGCAGGCTGATCCTGCTACACGATCCGGACGGCGACGACGCATGGCACGGCATCTTCCGCCTGGTCGCCTATATCCAGGCCGACATCGACGGCGCACTGGCCACTGATCCGCTGTTGCCGGAGGTCGCCTGGAGTTGGCTGGTGGACGCTCTCGAAACGCGCAACGAGCCGTTCACGGCCTTGGGCGGCACCGTCACCTCGACGAGTTCGGTGCGCTACGGCGACATCGCCGGGCCGCCGCGGGCGCACCAATTGGAGCTGCGCGCATCGTGGACGGCGGTCACCACTGACATGCGGCCACACGTGGAAGCGTTCTGCGAAGTGCTCGCCTACGCGGCCGGGCTGCCGCCCGCCGGTATCACCCATCTGCGGCCAGAGTCCTATACCAGCAACGACCACATCTAACCGCCCCGTAAAGTTCAGGTTTATGCCGGTAGCAGACGAGTCCGACCAGGGCAGCACAGCGGAAGACAACGCAGCGGAGCCGCTGCTGGTCCCCGCGGAGGGTGTTCCGCCGGTGCTAGCTACCGCACGCGAGATCGCCGACGCCGCTGCCCGCCTTGCCGAGGGCACCGGTCCGCTGGCCGTCGACGCCGAGCGTGCGTCCGGCTTCCGGTATTCGGCCCGCGCTTACCTGATCCAACTCCGCCGCGCCGGAGCGGGCAGCTTCCTCATCGACCCGATTCCGGTGACCGATGAGCTCGCACCCCTGGCCGAGGCGATCAACGACCTCGAATGGGTGCTGCATTCGGCGGATCAGGACCTGCCGGGTCTCGCCGAACTCGGTCTGCGCCCCGCGCGGCTGTTCGACACCGAATTAGGTGGCAGGCTGGCCGGTTTCGAACGCGTCGGGCTCGCGGCAATGGTCGAGAAACTGCTAGGCAGGGCGTTGCGCAAGGGCCATGGCGCGGCCGACTGGTCGACGAGGCCGCTGCCCGACGAGTGGCTGAACTACGCCGCGCTCGATGTCGAGCTGCTGCTGGAACTGCGTGACGAAGTCGCGAAAGCGCTCGACGAGCAGGGCAAGACAGATTGGGCCGCACAGGAATTCGAGCACGTTCGCAGCACCGAGCCCGGTGCGCCGAAGGCCGATCGGTGGCGGCGCACCTCCGGCATCCACCAACTGCGCCGCACCAGGCAGCTGGCGATCGTACGCGAACTGTGGAACACCAGGGACGGGTTGGCACGATCGCGCGATGTCGCGCCCGCGCGCATCCTGCCGGACTCGGCGATCGTTTCCGCCGCGACCACGGAGCCGCGCACCATCGCCCAACTGCGGGCGCTGCCGGTCTTCGGCGGGCCACGGCAGCGGCGGTACTCCCGGGAATGGCTCGGCGCCGTCGACCGCGGTCGGACACTGCCCGACAGTGAGCTGCCGCCGCTGACCCAGCCCTTCGACGGGCCGCCTCCGGTGAACCGGTGGGAACGCCGGGATGCCGCTGCAGCCGCCCGGCTGACCAGGGCGCGTGCCGAGATGGGTGAACTGTCCACCGAACACGCCATTCCGGTGGAGAACCTGCTGTCCCCCGACCTGGTGCGGCGACTGTGCTGGGACGGGCTGCCGGATTACGACCGTGTCCCGGATTCACCCGCCGACCTGGCGGCGGCCATCGACGGATTCCTCAAGTCGGGCGGGGCGCGGCCGTGGCAGCGGGAACTGGCGGTACCTCGGCTGACCGCGGCGCTGACTCCGGAAACGCGCGACGCTTAACGCCCGTTCCGGGACCTGTGCCGCACCATTCGCCTGCCGGGCGAGACGCAGCACAGGTCAGGAATTGGCGGTGACCGCGGCTTCGACGGTTTCCTTGAAGACCCGCAAACCTTCGTCCATGCCCACACCGAACGCGACCGCGAGTTCGTCGGGCAGCACATCGTGGATCCAGACGAATCGGCTGCCGTTGTCGTGCGGGAAGACCTGCATCGACGCATTGTTGTGCTGCGGGGTGACGCTGTCGCCGACGATGGAGTACACGAAACGGCGCTCCGCCTCGTCCAGCGCGATCAGACGCTCACGCAGCACCGTTCCGTTCACGAACGTGGCCACCCGAACTCCGGGACCATCGAGCCGACACTCGGTGACGTAACCGGGCGCCATGCGAATCGGGCCCTGGCCGAAGTCGCGGATGATCGCCCATACGTCATCGACGTGGGCCTCGACGACGATCTCCTTCTTGATCGATCCCATGGCGAACTCTCCTGTTTCTGTGCGGGCGTGAAGCCCCATAACTGGCGTTAGGTGAACGGTAGTTAGTTAACCTCCTATCGTCAATAGGTAGTTATTATGTAGTCATGCCCGCCAGAGCCGAGACCACGGCCGCCGATGACCTCACACCCGCCGCGATGCGTCGACTGGTGGAATTCGTCAACACCCGCCGCGCCGACGGCGACGCCATCGGCACCCCGGATCAGTTGGCCGCCTGGCTGCGCGACCACGCGCTACTGCCGCCAGACACTGCCGTCACCGCGCACGAACGCGACCGCGCCGCCCGCGTCCGAGAAGGACTGCGCGCCATGCTCGCTCAGAACAATGCCGGCCCCGTCAGCAGCCCACGACCCGACGGACTCGACCCCGCAGCACATGCCGAACTGTCAGCCATGACGGCAGAACTCCCCCTGACACTCGACGTCACCAGCACGCCACCGACCCTGGTCCCCGCCACCCACGGATCGGTCGATACCGCCCTAGCCACCCTGCTCGCCGACATCGCGACCGCCGTCGCCGCAGGCACCTGGTCGCGCCTCAAGACCTGCCGCGAACCAAGCTGCCGCTGGGCCTTCTACGACCACTCCCGCAACCGCGGTCGCACCTGGTGCTCGATGAACGTCTGCGGCAACCGCGTGAAAGTCCGCGCCTCCCATCGCCGCAACTCCGCGCGATAGCTTCCGAGCCCACTCCCGCAGGCACGAACCAGACAACCGCCCGGCACTCGACTCCCGACGAGGGGCACGGCTGCGGCAACCATCCTGAGTGGCACTCCTGATGACGTGCCACTCACCTCATGATGGGGACAACGCGCCCAGGCCGCCGCGGTCAGCGGGCGTCGAGCCAACCGGTGATGCGGCGGGCGATATCGGGAGCCGTCAGGCCCAATTCCTCGTGGATCTGGTTGCGCGAAGCATGGTCCAGGAAGTGTTGGGGGACACCGAGATCGCGGGTCGGGACGTCCAGGCCCGCGCCGCGGAGGCGGGCGGAGATGGTGGAGCCGATGCCGCCGTGCAGACCGCCGTCTTCGAGAGTGACCAGAAGGCGGTAGTTTTCGGCGAGCTTGACGATGGTGTCGGACACCGGGAGGACCCAGCGAGGATCGATGACGGTGATCGAAATACCCTCTGGCTGTAGCAGATCCGCTACCTGTAGGGCCAGCTCGGCGAAGGGGCCGACGGCGACGAGCAGGACGTCGCCACGCTGGGTCTGGGCGGAGCCGCCGTCCTGGTCGGGCAGGCGAAGGACGTCGACGCCCTCGAGACGTTCGACGGCCGAAATATCTTCGACGACGCTGCCCTTCGGGAAGCGGATGGCGGTCGGGCCGTCACTGATGGCCAGCGCCTCGGCGAGTTCCTCGCGCAGGGTGCCCGCATCGCGCGGGGCGGCCACACGGATGCCGGGGATGATGCCCAGTACCGAGAGGTCCCACATGCCGTTGTGGCTGGCGCCATCACTTCCGGTGATGCCTGCACGGTCGAGCACCACGGTGACCGGCTGCTTCAGCAGGGCGACATCCATCAGCAGCTGATCGAAGGCGCGGTTGAGGAAAGTGGAGTAGATGGCGACCACCGGGTGCATGCCGCCGAGCGCGAGACCCGCGGCGGAGGCCATGGCGTGCTGCTCGGCGATACCGACGTCGAACATCCGGTCCGGGAAACGCTCACCGAATGCGGAGAGGCCGGTCGGCCCCGGCATGGCCGCGGTGATGGCCACGATGTCATCGCGGCGTTCCGCGTGCGCGATCAACTCCTCGGAGAACACCGCTGTCCAGCCGCGAGCCTTGGCGCCGAGCGGCCGGCCCGTCAGCGGGTCGATCGGATCGCACGCATGCATCTGATCGGCTTCGTGGTTCTCGGCGTGTGAGTACCCACGGCCCTTCTGCGTCACCACATGGACGACGACCGGACCGCCGAAATCCTTCGCCCTGCGCAGGGCTGCTTCCAGCGCGACACCGTCGTGGCCGTCGACGGGGCCGACGTACTTGAGTCCTAGATCGCTGAACAGCTCCTGGGGGCTGACGGCGTCTTTGATCCCGGCCTTCACCGCGTGCACCATCGAGTACGCGGATTCGCCGACGCGCGGGATGCTCTTGAGGATCCGCTTGCCCGCATCCAGCGCGTGCTCGTAGGCAGGCTGGGTGCGCAGCGCGGTCAGCCGGTCGGCGAGGCCGCCGATGGTGGGCGCGTAGGAGCGGCCGTTGTCGTTGACCACCACGACCACCGGACGATCGGGAGCTGCGGCAATGTTGTTGAGCGCCTCCCAGCACATGCCGCCGGTGAGCGCGCCGTCACCGACGACCGCGACCACATGCCGATCTTGGCCCGTCAGCGCGAACGCTTTCGCGAGGCCATCGGCGTACGACAACGACGCCGAGGCGTGCGAGGACTCCACCCAGTCGTGCACGCTCTCGGCCCGGCTCGGGTAGCCGGACAGCCCACCCCGCGTGCGCAGCGCATCGAACTGACCCTTGCGGCCGGTCAGGATCTTGTGCACATAGGCCTGATGCCCGGTGTCGAAGATCAACGGATCGGCCGGCGAATCGAAGACCCTGTGCAGAGCGATGGTCAGTTCCACCACACCGAGATTGGGTCCGAGGTGACCACCGGTCGCCGCGACCTTCTCGACCAGGAACTCGCGAATCTCCGCCGCAAGCTCCCGCAGCTCGGCCACATTCAGCCGGCGCAGGTCTTCGGGCGCATCGACCCGGGAAAGCACTCCCACCTGAACTCGCTCCCTCCGGATAGTGCATCTGATCCGAACAGTCTACGGAGCCGCGGTGGCGCCCCCGCACGACGACAGCACCTCACCTGCCGACATGGCGCTGAAATGTGAGTCTCCACACGAATCGCCGGACGAAAAGCACCTGTCCGGAGAAACGAGCGTGGACGAACATCCCACCGCGGCGCGGCGTGGCGGCCGGAGAAAATCCATCCGAAGACACGCGCTCAGCGGACGAAGGATCGACCACGGCACATACGCTACCGCGCCTACAGTGATCGTGTGGCCGAGCCCGAGCAGAAGGTTCCGCAGGCGGTCGAACCCGGCGTCGTGGCACGCCTGGTCGCCGACGTATACCAGCTGTACCGCGCCGACGAATCCGGCGCACTGGCCGATTACATTCCGGAACTCGCTGCGGTCCAACCTGATTCGTTCGCCGTGTGCCTGGCCACCGCGGACGGCCGGTTCTACGGCGCGGGCGACGTCGCCACCATGTTCACCATCCAATCCATTTCCAAACCGTTCACTTACGCGCTCGCCCTGGCCGACAAGGGCCCCGCCGCGGTCGCCGAGCGCATCGATGTGGAACCCTCCGGCGAGCCGTTCAACGAGATCAGCCTGGACCCGGTGACCGAGCGACCGCGCAATCCGATGATCAACGCGGGCGCCATCACCGCCGCGTCCCTGGTCACCGGCGACGATCCCACCGACAAGTTCGAACGCATCCGGCGCTGCTACTCCCGATTCGCCGGACGCGAGCTGACGATGAACGAGGCGGTGTACGCCTCCGAGGCACGCACCGGCTTCCGCAATCGCGCCATCGGCTACATGCTGCGCTCCTTCGGCATCATCGACTCCGATCCGGACGAGGCGGTCGATCGGTATTTCCGGCAGTGCTCGCTCGATGTCACCTGCCGCGACCTCGCGCTGATGGCGGCGACGCTGGCCAACAACGGTCTCAACCCGGTGACCCGCGAGCGCGCATTGTCGGTCGCGCTGACCGAGCAGGTGCTCAGCGTCATGACCACCTGCGGCATGTACAACGCCGCGGGCGACTGGGTGACCACGGTCGGACTGCCTGCCAAGAGCGGTGTCGGCGGCGGGATACTCGCGGTGTTGCCCGGTCAGATCGGGATCGCCGTCTACTCCCCTCGGCTGGACGAGCACGGCAACAGCGTGCGCGGCGTTGCCGCATGCCGTGCGCTGTCGAAACGACTGGAACTGCACTTCCTGCACGTGACGCGATCCGGGCGCACCGCGATCCGGGCCGCGTACTCGGTGGCCGAGGCGCCCTCGCGACTTCGGCGCACCACCGAGGAGATGGCGGTGCTCGCCGAGCACGGTGACCGCGCTCGCGTGTACGAGCTGCACGGCGACCTCCTGTTCGCGGGTGCCGAACGTGCCGTGCGGGCCATCGAGGAGCAGTCGGGCGAGTTGGCGGCGCTGGTCGTCGACCTGCGCCGGGTGGGCGAGGTGAGCGAGATCGCGGTGCACATGCTCGACGAACTGCAGAACGAACTCGCCGCGGCGGGCTGCCGCGTCGCCATCGTCGATCCCGACGGCACGATGGGCCACCTGGTCTCGAGCCTGGTTCCGAATGATCCGCGCGGACGCGTCTTCGTCGACCGCGACACCGCCACCGAATGGTGCGAGGACATCGTGCTCGACCGGTACCGGCCCGCTGACGAACCGGCGTGCACCTCCATTCCGATCGAGGACCATCCCGCGCTCGCCGCACTGAACCCTGACAACCGGGCACGCCTGGCCAAGGATTTCGAGGTGCGCACCATCGCCCGCGGTGAAGTGATCGCGCGCCGCGGCAGCACCCGCTCGGGCCTGTACCTGATCCTGGAGGGGCGGGTGCGGATCACCTTCGAGGGCGCCGACGACGGGCGTACGCACCGGTTGGTGTCGCTGTCGGCAGGGATGTCGTTCGGCGAGATCCCGATGCTGGTCGGCACACCGTTCGTCAACGAAGCGCGCGCGGAGAGCGGTGTGCGGGTCGCGGTGCTGAGTCCGGAGCGTTTCGACGTGCTCACCGAGAAGGCGCCCGAGCTGAAACTTGCGCTGCTCGAGCGCCTGGCCGCGGGCGCGTACGCGCAGATGGACGCCGCCGTGCGCGCGATCGCGGTCCGCGGTGGCGACTATTGAGTTCGGCGGGCGGGGACATGTGCGCGGTATCGCCCGTTGAGCCCTGCGAGACCACGATCCCACCGAGTCAGGAGAGCGCCGTGAGCAAGAAGAAATCCGACGAAGCCGCCACGGGCGCGGTGACCACCTTCGGGAGCGGCAGCGCCCGCGCCACTCCCGACCTCATGCGCGTGACCATCTCGATCGAAACGCGGGCGAGCAAGGTCGCGCTCGCGTACGGGCAGGCCGGTGAGCGGGTCGCCGCCGTCACCGATTCGCTGCGCTCCGACGGGGTTTCGGGGGCCGACATCGCCACGAGCGGCCTGTCGGTGCGCACCGAGACCGTCTGGATCGAAGGTGGCGGTTCGAAGATCACCGGCTATCTCGCAACGACCGACCTGACCGTGGTGCTGCGCGATATCGGCGAGAACGCCGATCCCGGACCGGCCACCATCATCGCCAACGCCGTCGATGCGGGCGGCGACGATGTCCGGTTGGGCGGCCTCACCCTGACATTCGCCGATCAGGAAAGCCTGCTCACCCGGGCGCGCGACGCGGCATGGGACAACGCGCTCGCCAAGGCCGAGCAATATGCCGCCCGCGCGGGCCGCACGCTCGGGCCGGTACTCGAAATCACCGAGAACACCACCTCGGCACCGCAGGCCTACCCTCGCCTCCAAGCGATGTCCGCGCCCATGGACGCCGCCTATGGCGCGGCTCCGGTACCGGTCGAGCTCGGCGAATCCGAAATCAGTGCCGCCCTCCGCGCCACCTGGCAGCTCGACTAGACCGCCACCGAACCGATCGGCGGCATCGAGCAACGCGGCGGCCACCGGTTGGAGGCTGTGCGGCCGCGAGATATCCGAGGCGGCAGCGCATTCCGGGAAGCCGGTCGGTCGGTCGGATTTGCCACGGCACGGCGATGTCCTCGCCTATATTGAGAAATCGGTGGCCACCGTCACAGCTGCCGGGTGAGGATTTCGCATGTCGTTCGTGCTCATCGATAAACCGCGCCCACACGTCGCCCTGGTGACGCTGAACCGGCCGGATCGGATGAACGCGATGGCCTTCGATGTGATGATTCCGCTGCGCGAGGCGCTCGAGGAGGTCAGTGCCGACAACGACGTGCGGGTCGTGGTACTCACGGGAGCAGGGCACGGTTTCTGTTCCGGCGCGGATCTACAGAGTGCGGGGAAGGTGCCCGATACCGAGGGACTGACCGTCACCAGCGTCGCGCGGCGCTCGATGGATCTGCTGAACGACGTGATGATCACCCTGCGGCGCATGAACCAACCGGTCATCGGTGCGATCAACGGCGCGGCGATCGGCGGTGGCTTCTGTCTGAGCGTCGCCACCGACATCCGGATCGCGGGCGAGGACGCCTACTTCCGGGCGGCGGGGATCAACAATGGGCTCACGTCCGCGGAACTGGGCATCAGCTATCTGCTGCCTCGTGCCATCGGCTCCTCCCGTGCCTTCGAGATCATGCTGTCCGGACGCGACGTCGATGCCGCCGAGGCCGAGCGCATCGGCCTGGTCTCCCGCACCGTGCCGACCACGAAACTCCTGGAAACCTGTTACGACCTGGCCGAGCGGATCATCAGCTTCAGTCGGGTCGGCACGGAGCTCACCAAACGCATGCTGTGGAGCGGCATGGAGGCGGGCAGTTTCGAATCCCAGATGCAGCATGAGGGCATGGCGCAGCTCTACGTCCGACTCACCACCGGCAATTTCGACGAAGCCATCCGCGCGCGCCGCGACCGCCGCCCGCCCAGCTACGAAGACTGACCGTCTACTACTAGCGCCCGAGACCTTTCACCAACAAGGTCACCGTTTCCGTGCCGGCAATCCGGTCTTCGGAGATCTTCAGGTATTCCGGTGACTGCGCCCACTCCTGGAACGCCGACTCATCGGGGAAGGACATCAACACGACCTTCTCCCGATCCGATTACCCCTCGATCACCTGCGGGCTCTCATCGGCAGCAAGCAGCGTGCCCGAGTATCGAACGAAGATCTCCATGAAGCGCGCCTGGTAGCGGTCATAGGCGGCACGATCGGAGAACTTCAGCTGCGCGTCGACGTACACGGTCATGGGCGCGACTCTATGCCGCCGACCGGACGATCAACGCTCCAACAGCGCGAGACATTCGACATGGTGAGTGGCCGGGAACGCGTCGAAAGCCCGCAGCCCGGTGAGCTGATAGCCCGCCGACTGGTACAGCCCGAGGTCGCGGGCGAAAGCGGCCGGGTCGCAGCCGATGTGGATGATGCGGGCGGGATCGTGCTGGGTCAGTGCCGAGACGACTTCCTTGCCCGCGCCGGTGCGCGGCGGATCGAGCACCACCACTTCCGGTGCGGCACTGCCCTGTTCGGTCAGCCAGCGCTCGACCCGGTCCGCGCGCAGATCCACCCAGGGCAGGTCCAGCAGGGCCGCGTTGCCGTCGGCGACGGCGGTGCGGGCGGATTCCGCGGCGAGCACCGATCCATCCGGACCGACCTGGTCGGCCAGCCGGGCCGCGAAAACCCCGGTGCCGCTGTACAGATCCCAGGCGAGATCGCCGGAACCCAGGCCGGACCACTCGGCCACAATGTCCGAATAGCATTGCGCGGCACCATGATGCGCCTGCCAGAAGCCGGTCGCCGATAGTTCCCAGCGCCGATCGGCCACGTACTCGACCGCGCGCCCGGTGCCGTCCAGCACCGACTCCTCGCGTGGCGCATGCGTCGCCGCGCGACGCGCCGACGCGCTGCGCCGTTCGCCCGCCTGCGCCTCGCCATTGCGCAGCGCCCGCCGGTCGGGTCGCCCGCTGTCGCGCCTGCCACGACGCTCACCGCCACGCTCGTTACTCCGTGGCCGCTCGCTGCCGCGCCGGTCGTCCCCGCGACCACCCGCCGAAACCGGCACCGGCACCTCGAGTTCGACGATATGCCGCACTCCGTCGCCGTCGACCGCGATCACCAGATCCGCGCCGGGTGTCCAGGATTGCTCGGCCACTCCGTCCAACGCGCCGGGAACCGGTTGCGGGCAACGCAGATCGGCGATCACGTCGGTGCTGCGCAGCCGGTGCACTCCGGCCCGGCCCTGCGCGTCGACCACCAATCGAACCCGGGTGCGCCAACCGCCGATCTCGTCGGTGGAGCCGGTGATCGGCTCCACGGTGATCTCCCGCTCCACGCCGGCGATCCGACGCAACTGCTCGGCGACGACCATCGCCTTCAATGCCCGCTGCGCTGCCGGTGTGGCAAAGGAGAAGTCGCAGCAGCCCGCGCCGCCCGGTCCCGACACCGGGCAGGTCGCGGGAACCCGATCCGGTGACGCTTCGAGGATATCGATCGCGTCGGCCCGGCAGAACGAACCGCCGCGGTCTTCGGTAACCCGGACCCGCGCCAGCTCACCGGGGAGTCCGTGCCGGACGAAAACAACTCGCCCGTCGTGGCGTGCCACACAGAAGCCGCCGTGTCCCGGCGGGCCGAGCCGCACCTCGAAGGTGGTGTTGCGCCAGTCGGTCATCCGGTCCTGTCCTCGTACCCACGTCGCACCGCACCCGGCGCGTTGATCACGCCTGCCTGCCGCGCCCGGGTGGAGGAACTCAGCTGCCACGGCACGCTGGTCACCATCACCCCCGGCTCGAAAAGCAGCCTGCCCTTGAGCCGCAACGCGCTCTGGTTGTGCAGCACCTGTTCCCACCAGTGCCCGACCACGTACTCCGGAATGAACACCGTCACCACATCACGCGGCGAATCCTTGCGCACCCGCTTCACGTAATCGAGCACCGGTTTGGTGATTTCGCGGTACGGCGATTCGATCACCTTGAGCGGCACATTGATATCGCTCTGCTCCCATTCCCGGACCAGCCCCCTGGTGTCGGCTTCGTCGACGTTCACCGTCACCGCCTCCAGGGTGTCAGGGCGGGTGGCACGAGCGTAGGCCAGCGCCCTCCTGGTCGGCAGGTGCAGTCGGGACACCAGCACGATCGAATGCGAGCGGCTGGGCAGTACACCGTCCCACTCGTGTTCGTCCAGCTCGCGCGAGACCGAGTCGTAGTGGCGGCGAATCATTTTCATCACCACGAAGATCGCGACCATGGTGAAGATGGCGATGTAGGCCCCCGCGAAGAACTTCGTGATGAGCACGATGACCAACACCGCGCCGGTCGCGGTGAGCCCGATCGCGTTGATCACTCGTGAGCGCATCATCCTGGCACGCTGCGCCGGATCGGTTTCGGTGCGCAGTAAGCGCGTCCAGTGCCGCAGCATGCCCGTCTGGCTGAGCACGAACGATACGAACACACCCACGATGTAGAGCTGGATCAGCTTGGTCACCTCGGCGCCGAACAGCACGACGAACGCGATGGCGGCACCGGAGAGGAACAGAATGCCGTTGCTGAAGGCGAGCCGGTCGCCACGGGTGTGCAACTGCCGGGGCAGGTAGCGGTCTTGCGCCAGAATCGAGCCGAGCACCGGGAATCCGTTGAACGCCGTATTGGCGGCGAGCACGAGGATCAGCGCCGTCACACTCGTGATGAAGAAGAAGCCGATCGGGAACCCGTGGAACACCGTCTCGGCGAGCTGCGCGATGAGCGTCTTCTGATGGTAGTCGGCAGGCGCGCCGGACAGCTCGGACACGTTGTGCGCGTAGACGATCCCGATCTTCTGGGCCAGGATGATGATGCCCATCAACAGCACGATCGCGATGGTCCCGAGCATCAGTAGGGTGGTTGCGGCATTGCGCGACTTCGGCTTCCGGAAGGCGGGCACCCCGTTGCTGATCGCCTCGACACCGGTGAGCGCGGCACAGCCGGAGGAGAACGAGCGCGCGATCAGGAAGGCGAACGCGAGACCATAGAGGTGCTCCTCCTCGGCGTTGAGCTGGAAGCCCGCCGATTCCGCCTGCAGGTCGTCACCGAGGACGAAGATTCGGAACATCCCCCACGCGAGCATCGCGAACATGCCGATGATGAACGCATAGGTCGGAATCGCGAACGCGGTGCCCGACTCGCGCACGCCGCGCAGGTTGATCGCGGTCAGCACGGCAATGGCGACCACGGCGAACAACACCTTGTGCGTATCCACGAACGGGATCGCCGATCCGATATTGGAGGCCGCGGAAGAGATCGACACCGCGACAGTGAGCACATAGTCGACGAGCAATGCGCTGCCGACGGTGAGCCCGGCATTGGGGCCGAGATTGGTGGTGGCAACCTCGTAGTCACCACCGCCGGACGGATAGGCGTGCACGTTCTGCCGGTAGCTGGCCACCACCACGGCCATGACGAAGGCGACCGCGAGTCCGACCCACGGGGCGTACACGTAGGCCGAAATTCCGGCCACCGACAGGGTCAGAAAGATTTCCTCTGGCGCGTACGCAACCGACGACATGGCATCGGAGGCGAACACAGGGAGCGCGATTCGCTTCGGCAGCAGGGTGTGGCCCAGCGAATCGCTACGGAAAGGCCTACCCAGCAGCACCCGTTTGGCTGCCGTCGTCAACTTGGACACTGGAGCGAGCATAGATCCCCGAACGGTTGATCGCGCCTGGGGGCGGCCCGCGTCGCAGGTTTGACTTCCGGTCAGAGGGGGAAAGTGGGCCATGGACGCTCTCGGCGGGTACGGTTTTGCCGAAGACAAGCAGACCGAACGGCACGAACGGCTGCATCGCCTTCGCTCGGCTCGACGCCACAGGTGTCGACGGACCTTGTCCGGCTGTTGGATCGTTTCCAGGAACGAGGTTGCACGGTGTACGTAGTGATCATGGGGTGCGGGCGCGTGGGTTCGTCGCTGGCACGCGCCCTGGTCCGGGTAGGTCACGAGGTCACGGTGATCGACCGGGACCCGAGCGCCTTCCTGCGTCTCGGCGAGGACTTCCCAGGTGAACAGATCGTCGGCGTCGGGTTCGACAGGGACGTGCTGGTTCGCTCCGGAATAGAGCGTGCGGACGCGTTCGCCGCGGTGTCCTCCGGCGACAACTCCAACATCATCTCGGCGCGCGTCGCTCGCGAAACCTTCGGCGTCGAGCGCGTCGTCGCCCGCATCTACGACGCGAAACGCGCCGCGGTCTATGAACGGCTCGGTATTCCGACGATCGCCACGGTGCCGTGGACGACCGACCGGTTCCTTACCGCGCTCATCGGCGACAGCGGCACCACCACCTGGCGCGACCCCACCGGCACTGTCGCCGTGGCCCAGCTGGCGCTGCACGAGGAGTGGTACGGCCGCACGGTGCGCGATCTGGAACGCGCCGTCGGCGCCAGGGTGGCGTTCATCATCCGATTCGGTCAAGGGCTGTTGCCCGACAGCAAAACCATGGTTCAGGCCGACGACATCGTCTACGTCGCCGCCACCTCCGGCAGCGTCGGCGAGGCCGTCGCATTGGCCGGTAAGCCCCCAGCAAGCGAGGACTGAACATGAAAGTGGCGATCGCCGGAGCCGGCGCCGTTGGCCGATCGATAGCCAGGGAGCTCCTGCGCGGCGGCCACCGCGTGATGCTGCTCGAACGTCAGCTCGATCACATCGACCCGACCGCCATCCCGGACGCCGTGTGGGTGCATGCCGACGCCTGTGAGCTCGCGCTGCTCGAGGACGCGGGGCTGGAGACCTACGAGGTCGTCATCGCCGCCACCGGCGACGACAAGGCAAATCTGGTGCATGCCCTGCTCGCCAAGACCGAGTTCGGGGTGCGCCGCGTAGTGGCCAGGGTCAACGACCCGCGCAACGAATGGCTCTTCGACCCCTCCTGGGGCGTCGATGTCGCCGTGTCGACGCCGCGGCTGCTCGCCTCGCTGGTCGAGGAGGCGGTGTCGGTCGGCGACCTGGTCCGGCTGATGACGCTGCGACAGGGTCAGGCCAATCTCGTCGAGATCACCCTGCCCGCCGACACCGCGCTGGCAGGCAAACCGGTGCGCACACTCACCTTGCCGCGCGACGCCGCGCTGGTGACGATCCTGCGTGGCGGCCGGGTGATCGTGCCGCAGCCCGACGACCCGTTCGAGGGCGACGACGAGCTGCTGTTCGTGACCTCCGTGGAGGCCGAAGAAGATCTGCGGGTGGCGCTGGCCCACCACGGCATCAAGCCATAACACCCCGATAGGGCCGGATGCCTACGCGGATCCGGCCGTGTCAGGCAGCGGCGAGCTCGGCGCGCAGCTTGTTGAGCGCGCGGTGCTGCATCACCCGAACCACGCCGGGGCTGGTGCCGATCGCCTCCGCGGTCTGCGCGGCGCTCCAGCCGAGCACGATCCGCATGACCAGCACTTCGCGGTGCGCGGGCGCCAGAATCTTCATCAATTCCCTTGTCACGTCGCGACGTTCGGACGCCAACGCCCATTCCTCCGGGCCCGCCGCGGTCGAGACCGTGTCCGGCACGTCGGCCACCGGGTAGCTCGGGTGCATCTGCGAACGCCGGAACGCGTCGGCGACCTTGTTCGCCGCGATCCCGTACACGAAGGCCAGGAACGACTTTCCCTGATCCCGGTAACGCGGGATGGCGTTGACGGTGGCCATCAGAATTTCCTGCACCACATCGTCGGCAGTGACGTGCAGGTGTGAGGTATTGCCCAGGCGCGCACCGCAATACCGGCGAACCAGCGGATGGACCAGGCGCACGATCTCGGTGACGGCCTGCCGGTCGCCCGCCGCGGCGGGTCCGATCCAGGTGTCGAGCTCCGCGGAGATTCGGCGGCTCTCCGAGAATGCCGGGCTGTTGTGCCCGCGGGTCTTCGACAGTGCCGCAATGTTGTGCTCGGTAGCCATCTTCCGAGTCCTTTCGCCGATGTTGCGCTTTTTTGTCTCGCAACGATCGTCTGATGAACTCGGCGTTCCAACCAGTAACCCCAGGGTGGGTACTCCCCCACCTCCGCGGTGCGTGTTACCTCACCCCTGTGTGAATCCCCGGCCGCACCGGACCGCCACGGTCGCGGAATCCCACGAGGTCGCGACCGGCGCGGAATCCCACGGGCACTGCGACCGCGTGAATACTCGGGCCGATCCCGTGGCGGGCCCTCAGGCAGCTTCGGCAGTCGTCGCGCGGCGGACCGGCGTGTGCCCGGCCCTGCGCACCGCCCACACGGTGACGGCCAGCGCGACCGCCGTCAGTGGCCACCCCATCGCGATACGGGCCGCGGCAAGCCAGCCGGTGTGGTCGGAGTCGTAGAGCTGCGACTGCACCAGGTAGCGGGCCGCGAACACCAGCACCCAGATAGTGGTCGCGACGTCGTAGAGGCGCACCACGCGCCGATCGGTCCGCCAGTCGGAGCCGTGCCCGTTCAACACGCCCCAGATGACGCCCACCAACGGCCGGCGCACCAGCATCGACACCAAGAAGACGCCGGCATACACGAGGCTGGTGTAGATGCCGAACAGGAAGAAGCCCTTCGCTTCGCCCATGCGGTAGGCGATGAACGCGCAGATGCCGACACCGACAAACCCGGAGATAGCAGGTTGAATCGGGCTGCGGCGTATCAGGCGCCAGATGAGAATCGCGGCGGCCACGCCAAGGGCCGCCCAGATCGCCGCGGTGAGACCGGCGACGGTGTTCACGGGGACGAACACGAGGACCGGCAGCGTCGAATAGATCAGGCCGCTGAAGCCGCCCAGCTGCTCGAGCAGCGTCTGCTCGACCGTGTCCGCTGTCTGGTCGAGCGGTCGCGCGGGATCTGCCTGCCGGTGCCGACCGGAATCGACCGCGGCGCGCGGCGCGTCCTTCACCACCGCACCGGGTTCGGCGGGCTCACGCATCCCGGTATCGATCGACTTGTCGGCGGCGTTCTCGTTGCTCGATGGCATACGTCAGCTGTTCCCGCGCAATTCGTAGTAGGGGTTGTAGATCACCTTGCGGCCGTCCCGGTCGCCGACCCGGCCACGGACCAGGATGCGCCTGCCCGGCTCGATCCCGGGAATTCGCCTGCGCCCGATCCACACCAAGGTGATGGCGTCGGTGCCATCGAAGAATTCTGCCTGAACACTGGCGCCCGCGGACTTCGGACACGCCTCGACACTCCGTAATCGGCCGAGCATGGTGGCTTCGTCACCGCGTCGACACTCCGATGCCCGACACGCTCCCGAGGCATCTGCTGTCTCGGCGAGTTCTTCGGCGTCCAACCGATCGAGGTCCTCGGTCAGTCTGCGGCCCAAACGGCGAAAATAACCTGAGGCAGCGGATGGCATTGCACGCTCTCCTGCATGGAGCAAGACGACGTGGGTTGCACGCCATCGTGGTTTTCCGGTAACGACCGGCTATTGGCCGTATACCCGCCACTGTAGATGGGCAACCCTGCCCCCGCTACGCTCGGTCCGATGTTCGAGACCCCCTCTCCCGCGGTTGTCGTCGCGCTGCCGGGCACCGGATCCGACGCCGACTTCGCCCGCCGCGCGTTCGAACCTGCCTGCGTAGCCCGCAAAACCGCGTTCCTGGCTGTCGAACCGGACCCAGGCGCTGTCGTCGCATCGTGCCGGGCGGCATTGGACGCCGCGGCCCGCTCCGGACCGGTGCTGGTGACGGGAATCTCCCTCGGCGCCGCGATTGCCGTGGAATGGGCGGCCGAACACCCCGACGCCGTCGTCGGCGTGGTGGCGGCGCTGCCCGCGTGGACCGGATCCGACACCGCCACCTGCCCCGCCGCGCTCAGCGCCGCCGCGACGGCCGCACAGTTGCGGGCCGACGGTCTGGACGCGGTGATCGAGCGGATGCGAGCGAGCAGCCCACGCTGGCTGGCCGATGCGCTCACCCAGTCGTGGCGCGCCCAGTGGCCGCAACTGCCCGACGCGCTCGAGGAGGCCGCCGACTACAAGTGGCCGGGCACCGAGCGTCTCGCCACTCTCGATGTCCCGGTCGCCCTGGTCACCGCGGTCGACGACCCGGTGCACCCGCTCGCGGTCGCCGAGGAATGGGCCACGCTGATCCCTCGCTCCGAGCTGATCCGGATCACCCTCGCCGAACTGGGCGAAGATCCGGCGATCCTTGGGAAGACCGGGCTGTCCGCATTCAATTGAGCGACACTGACAGCCGCGGCCTACCGCGAGCGAGCGAACCTTACGAGCGACGTTCACTTCGGCCTACCGCGAGGGAGCGAGTCTTACGAGCGACGTTCGCGGCCGGGGCGGCCGCCGCTTGGCGCACGCGGGCGGCCAACAAGGGCCGCGAGGGCGCGCGGGCGGGCCCCCTCGGCGCCCCCCCGCACCGGCGGGCCGCGGCCGCCGCCCCGCCCCCCTTCGCCGGCCGCGAACACGCAGCGCCGCAGGCGCTGCAAATCGGATACAGATCAGTTCAAGCCGAGCTGCTGCATCGCGGATCCGTCGGCGCCACGCCGGGGTTCCTGCGGCATCCGCGGCGGGATCACCGTGGCGGGCGTGGCCTGGGCCGCGGCTTGGGCGGCCGCGGCTTGCTGCTGCGCCTCCACCTGCTGCTGATGTGCGGCGGCGAGCTGCTCGGCCAGTTCCTGCGGCAGCACCACGGCGAGGGGTTCACGCACCGGCATCGGGTCGTCGCCGCGGCGAATCACGGTCTCGCTGAGGATAGCTCGCGCGGCCGCGACCAGCGGTCCGTCCGCTTCGGCGGCGCCTGCCGGACCCGCGGCGACAAGGCGGACCATCCAGCGAGGCCCGTCGACTCCGATGAATCGGAGATCCGCGCCCTCGGTGATGGCGAGCAGCTCGCGGCCCCACGGTCCGGTCTCGACCGCGACCCTGGCGCCGTCCTTGCGTAGCGATTCGGCGAGATCGGCTGCCACCATGCGCCATTGGCCCGCCGACTTCGGCGCCGCGTAGGCCGCGACGGTGATCCGGCCGTGTTCGGTGGCCAGGTGCACCGCCTGCGGGGTGCCGTCGGGAGTCATCTCGACCTGCAGCTGGCCGCCTGGCGGCACCGGCAGAATCACCGACCCGAGGTCGAGGCGCTGGTCGGCCACATCCTCGAGCAGCTCGGCGACATCGCCGTAGTCGTAGGGGCCGGACTTCGGCGCGTCGGCGTCATCGTCGTAGTCGTCATCGTCGTAGTCGGCATCGTCGTAGTCGGCCGCGGCGTACGCGGCCGGGACGTAATCGGCTGGGACGATGGGGTTTTCGTCGGTGATGGGCTCATCGATCGGGATGATGGGGTTTTCGTCGGTGATGGGCTCATCGTCGTAGCCCGGCTGCGCGTACGCGGCGTCCATGTACTCGGCACCCTCGTCGTACAGCTCATCGGCATATCGGTCGTCGGACTTCTTCTTCTTTCCGAACATTGCTGTCATGCCTCCTTACCTGCCGAGCCCGCCCCATCGGCCTGCGCGGTCAGACTCGCGTGACCGCCGCTCGAGCCGTATCCGCCCGCGCCGCGCGCGGTGTCGTCGAGCGTGTCGACCTCGACGAAATCGACCAGCTCCACTCGCTGCACGAGCAGCTGCGCGATCCGGTCGCCGCGCCGCAGCTCGATCGGGGTGCGCAGGTCGTGATTGATCAGGCACACCTTGATTTCACCGCGATACCCCGCGTCGACCGTGCCGGGGGTATTGACCACTGACAGCCCGGTTTTGGCCGCGAGGCCCGACCGGGGATGGATGAGGCCGACGGTGCCCACGGGCAGCGCGACGGCGACGCCGGTGCCGACGAGCACCCGCTCGCCCGGCTCCAGGATGACGTCTTCCGTGGTGCACAGATCCACGCCCGCGTCACCGTGATGGGCGCGCGCGGGCATGGGGATGCCGGGATCAAGCCGCAGCAAGGGTATGGGTGAAAGTGCGTTCACGTTGATCGAGCCTACGCGTAAGCCGCTGACCACCGTGACTTAGTGTTGAGTCGTGTCGGACCAGCCCAATCCCGCGACGACGGACCACGAAAACAACCGCCAGCACCCCTACCGCGAACGCCTGTGGGTGCCGCTGTGGTGGTGGCCGGTGGCCTTCGCCATCACCGGGCTGCTTGCCGCCGAAATCCATATGGGCGCTCCAGGAGTCCGGGCGTGGCTGCCGTATGTGGCGCTGTTCCCGGTGCCGGTGTGGGTGCTGTTGTGGCTGAGCCGCCATCAGGTGGAGGTCGCGCCGGATTCGACCGGCACGCCGGAACTGCGCGTCGATCGCGCGCATCTGCCCGCGACCTTTGTGGCGCGCGCAGCAGCTGTCGCGCCGACAGCGAAAAGCGCGGCGCTGGGTCGCCAGCTCGACCCGGCCGCCTATGTACAACATCGGCCGTGGATCGGACCGATGGTCGTGCTCGTGCTCGATGACCCGGACGATCCGACGCCGTACTGGCTGGTCAGTACGCGACGGCCCGAACGGGTCCTTGCCGCGCTTGGCATACCTGGCACGGGGCCTGGTGTGCCGAGCGCGGGCTGACCTCGATCTCGCTACGAGATCAGGCGGCGCAGTCCATGCAAATCAACTGACCGCCGCTTTCGCTGGCCAGCCTGCTCCGGTGATGAACCAGGAAACAGCTGGAACAGGTGAACTCATCGGCCTGCTTCGGGATCACTCGAACCGTCAGCACTTCCTCGGACAGGTCCGCGCCGGGAAGCTCGAACGACTCCGCGGTATCGGATTCGTCGATATCCACGACGGCGGACTGTGCCTCGTTGCGACGAGCCTTCAGCTCCTCCAGCGAATCTTCCGACACTTCGTCGGTTTCGGTGCGCCTCGGTGCGTCATAGTCGGTTGCCATGTCGTCTTCCCCTCGTCCTTACTCCGTATATCCCGGACCGGCCGCATCAGTCCCGATTCCTCTCGGAATCGCGCTGACCCGCACCGCCCCGCCGGTGGCGCACATCACACGTGCACCGGTCGCCTATCAGGTCGGACCCATTCAGCCCATCACTGATAGCGTTTGGTGAACGCAGGACATGCCCTGCTTGTTCCCGCGACCGACCACCATTTTCGCCGCCAGTGATTCGATCTGGGCCGCCAGACAATAGCGGACCGCGCGGCAAAAGTCGCAATCAAAACACAGACGAGTCGAAACCGACGACGAATCGACACCGTTCGTCGAACTCGCCGAGACCTTGCGCACCGTCACCGAGACAATTTCGTACAGTGTGCTGGTGGTTTCACTGATCACCGAAGGCAGCGCAACGGATCAACGGGGTCAACCCTTCCTCCGACGGCGTAATCAGCCATGGCTCATCCTGGTCGGCGTGTTGGTGCTGATCTGCACAGTTGTGTGGATCAGGGCTCTGACGACCGAGGACGACGGCAGCACGGCCATGTCGTGCAACTCTCCGAGCCCGGCAACCGACGCGAAAGCGCCGCCACCTGCGCCCTTAGGGCAGCGGGTCGGATCGTCGCGGCTACAGGACGTCGATCCGGCGCCGCTGGCCTCGTCGAAGGTCCGGGTGCTCAATGCCAACAACAAGAGCGGCCAGGCCTCGCACATCGCCACGGCGCTCGGCGATCTCGGCTTCGCCAGCGCACCTGGGCAGCAATTCGGTAACGATCAGGTATACGTCAGCGGTGACCTGGAATGCACCGGCCAGATCCGCTTCGGTGTGAACGGCCGCCCGGCCGCCGCCTCCGTACAGCTGGTCGCGCCGTGTGCTGAGCTGATCGAGGATCAGCGCGGCGACGACACCGTGGATCTGGTGCTCGGTTCGGTGTTCGGTGAGTCACTGCGGCCGAGTACCGATGCCGAGGAGGTGCTGCGTTCGCTGAAGAACCCGGCGCCGGGTGGTTCGCCGTCGATCGACGGCACGCTGCTGGCGGCCGCACGAAAGAGCCGTTGCTGAACCTCGTGTCCCCGGCTCGGCGCTGAACCGTTCAGCGCCGAGCCTGCCGCACCGAGTCCGCTAGGCGTCCGGGATCGGGTCGGTGGCGCCGACCCGATCGAGCAGCTCGGTCAACTCATCGGCGATTCCCGGGGCCATGGCGACCACCAGATCGCCTGCCGCGCCGGGGTTGATGGCCGGTGGCAGGACGAGCCGCGCGCCCGCCTCCGCGGCGATCAGGGCCCCGGCCGCCCAGTCCCACGCATTGAGCCCGTGCTCGTAGTAGGCATCGACACGGCCGGACGCGACCAGGCACAAATCGAGGGCCGCCGCACCGAACCGCCGGATGTCCCGAATGTTCGGCAGCACCTCGGCGACCAAGGCGGCCTGCCTGGCGCGCCGGTGTGTGCCATAGGCGAATCCGGTGGCCACCAATGCCAGCGACATCGACTCCACCGGCGTGCAGCGCAATTGTTCGACGGTGCCGTCGGCATCCTCGCGCACCGCGCCGAGGCCGAGCCCGGCGCTGTAGGTCGATGCCCGCGCGACATCGACAACCGCGCCCGCGACGGGCCGTCCGCCGCGGACCGCGGCGACCGACACGGCATAGCCCGGGATGCCGTAGAGAAAATTGACGGTGCCATCGATCGGGTCGACCACCCAGTAGATCGTGTCCGGTGCGCCGCCTGCCAGGCTGCCGCCGCCCTCCTCACCGAGGATCGGGTCGCCGGGGCGCAGGTCGGCGAGCAGCTCGCGGATCAGTTCTTCGGTCTCGGTGTCCACGACGGTCACCGGGTCGGTGGGATGTCCTTTCGTCTGCACGTCACCGGCGACGCGCGCGCCGTCCGGACCGAAGACCTCCGGACGGCGCGCCCGGACGTGGGGGGGGGGGGGGGGCGCGCGCTGGTGGGGCCGGCGGGACCCCGCGGCCGCGCCGCCCCCGGGCGGGGCGGGGGCGCTCCGGCCCCGGCGGGGGCCCCCCGCACCGCACACCGCGACCGTCCGCCCCA
>NZ_JBHVDF010000010.1:0-72689 GCF_042802915.1 Nocardia sp. NPDC057440 | reverse complement strand
TCTGGACCCGCGACTCCCCGGGGGACGGGGTTATCTCATTACGTACCCCGTACCCCGCGAACCCCCCCCCCCACCGCCTCCACACCCGACTCGCCCCGCGCCCGGACGTGCGCGGCCGCGGTCCGCGCGAGATGGACGGCGATCCGGCGCAGCTCGGCCTCGTCGCCTGCGGGCGTCGAGAGGGCTTCAACAGTGGTCGACGGGGCTTCGACAGTGACTGGCGACGTGGTTTTCAGCACGGCCTCCATCGCATCACAGATCCTCGCCGAACGCGCAGCAGCGCACGCTATTACTCTTGTCGTGCACGACACAGCGCCGTCGTCGGGCACACGCTCATTCACGTGCCTCGCGGCCGTGGCGGGACTGTGCGGCGGCGTCATCATCACACCGGCCAGCACAGGGAACGAGGGAATCGCCATGTCCGCTCGGGGGCACGCATTCGGTATCGATATCGGTGGCAGCGGCGTCAAGGGCGCCGCGGTGGATCTGGCCACCGGTGCGCTCGTCCATGAGCGGATCAAGATCGCGACACCGTATCCGTCGACACCGCAGGCGGTCGCCGACACGGTGGCCAAGGTCGTCGCTCAGGCCGATTGGGACGGTCCGGTCGGCATCACGCTGCCGTGCGTGGTGCTCGACGGCGTCGCACGCACCGCGGCCAATGTCGACAAGGCCTGGATCGGCACCGACGCGCGTGCGCTGTTCTCCGCCGCGCTCGGCGGCCGGGAGGTCACCGTGCTCAACGACGCGGACGCGGCCGGCCTGGCCGAAGATCGTTATGGCGCGGCAAAGGATTTCGCCGGGCTGGTGCTGCTGCTGACCTTCGGCACCGGCATCGGCTCCGCGCTGATCTTCCACGGCACGCTGGTGCCCAACAGCGAATTGGGCCATCTCGAGATCGGCGGCATGGAGGCCGAGCATCGGGCCGCCGCGTCGATCAAGGACCGTGACGGCCTGTCCTACGAGCAGTGGGCGGCGGAGGTGAGCACAGTGCTGAGCAGTCTGGAGAATCTGTTCTGGCCGACGGTGATCGTCGCAGGTGGCGGCATCAGCCGCGATGCGGACCAGTGGATTCCTTTGCTGACCAATCGAACTCCGGTGATTCCCGCGGATCTACGCAATACCGCGGGCATCGTCGGCGCGGCGATGGCCATCGACGCGGGCATCGCGCCGTGACGCGGCGCGGCGTTTTGAGCGCCGAGCCGAGGTTCCGAGGAACCGCCAATGCGACAGGTGGGCATGGGTACCCTGGTTCGATCGTTACAATGGAAAGTACTCCGGCCGCGAGCCGGAAACCCCCAGCCCGGCACTCCGCCGGTGAAACCCGACAGACCGCTCCGCCGGAACACCACTCTGGCGTGACGCCGCACGAGACCGTCACGAAAGGGCGTACGTGGTAGCCACGACCCGTCAGACCGCCGACTCGGCCGAGGCCGACTCCGCAGATGTAACCGAAGCACGGCCGGTCCGCAAGGCTGCTGCGAAGAAGGCCCCGGCGAAGAAGGCCGCAGCCAAGAAGGCTCCGGCCAAGAAGGCCGCTGCCAAGGCGCCCGCAAAGAAGGCCGCGGGCAAGAAGGCCGACGGCGAGCCCGGCGAGGAAAACCTCGACGAGGAGTCGCTCGATCTCGAGGACCTCGGCGATCTGGAGGTGTCCGAGGACGACCTCGTCGAGGAGGAGGTCGTCGACGACCCCGCCGAGGAGGTCGCCGACGACGAAGCCGAGGCCGAGCCGACGGCAGCCGACAAGGCTTCCGGCGACTTCGTCTGGGACGAGGAGGAATCAGAGGCACTGCGGCAGGCCCGCAAGGATGCCGAGCTCACCGCCTCGGCGGACTCGGTGCGTGCCTACCTCAAGCAGATCGGCAAGGTCGCGCTCCTCAACGCCGAGGAGGAGGTCGAACTCGCCAAGCGGATCGAGGCCGGCCTCTACGCGGCGGAAAAGGTGCGCGAGTTCGCCGAGCAGGGTGAGAAGCTGCCGGTCGCCATGCGCCGCGACTACACCTGGATCGTGCGCGATGGCAACCGCGCCAAGAACCACCTGCTGGAAGCCAACCTGCGCCTGGTTGTCTCGCTCGCCAAGCGCTACACCGGTCGCGGCATGGCGTTCCTGGATCTGATCCAGGAGGGCAACCTCGGCCTGATCCGCGCGGTGGAGAAGTTCGACTACACCAAGGGCTACAAGTTCTCCACGTACGCCACCTGGTGGATCCGGCAGGCCATTACCCGCGCCATGGCCGACCAGGCCCGCACCATCCGTATCCCGGTGCACATGGTCGAGGTCATCAACAAGCTCGGTCGCATCCAGCGCGAGCTGCTCCAGGATCTGGGCCGTGAGCCCACTCCGGAGGAGCTGGCCAAGGAAATGGACATCACGCCGGAGAAGGTGCTGGAGATCCAGCAGTACGCCCGTGAGCCCATCTCGCTGGACCAGACCATCGGTGACGAGGGTGACAGCCAGCTCGGTGACTTCATCGAGGACTCCGAAGCCGTTGTCGCGGTCGACGCGGTGAGCTTCACGCTGCTGCAAGATCAGCTGCAGTCGGTGCTGGAGACGCTGTCGGAGCGTGAGGCGGGCGTGGTCCGGCTGCGCTTCGGTCTGACCGACGGCCAGCCGCGCACACTCGACGAGATCGGCCAGGTGTACGGAGTTACCCGTGAGCGCATCCGGCAGATCGAGTCGAAGACCATGAGCAAGCTGCGCCACCCCAGCCGCTCTCAGGTGCTGCGGGACTACCTCGACTAGATCGAAACGGTTCCGACAGGCCCGTATCCGCTCGGCGGATGCGGGCCTGTTTCGTTATCCGGCCGCTAACCAATTTCGGTTTCAACCAAACCATGAAGTGACCGAAACCACTTCTGCGGATTGAATTTTCGAGACTCGAGCCGCGCATTCCTGCCGTATCGTCTGACCCGCTGTCGTTTCAATAGCCGGATGTTCTTACTCCGGTACAGGGGGCGTTACGTGCTAGATATTCATCATTTCAGTTACGGGTTGCTCACCCCACTTCTGGCCTACACCATGTCCGTTACCGGATGCCTGCTCGGATTGCAGTGCGCCGCAAGGGCACGCACCGGAGACAGCCGCGGCGGCTGGATCGTCGCCGCCGCGATCTCCATCGGCGGCACCGGCATCTGGGTCATGCATTTCATTGCGATGCTTGGCTTTTCGATCCGCGGCACCGAGATTCGCTATGACGTCCCACTCACTCTGTTGAGCGCGGTCACCGCGATGGCGGTGGTCGGCATCGGACTGGTCATCGTGATCAGGCCGCAGCCGACAGTGCTCGGCCTGCTGACAGGCGGGAGCTTCACCGGCATCGGGGTCGGTGCGATGCACTACACCGGGATGTACGCGATGAAGTCGGACGCGAACATCGCCTACGACTCGACGCTGGTTGCGCTATCGATGGTGATCGCCGTCGTCGCCGCGACTGTCGCGCTCTGGTTCACGTTGCGCGTCACGGGTTTTCTCGCCACCGTCGCCGCGGCGCTGATCATGGGTGTCGCGGTGTGCGGCATGCACTACACCGGGATGGCGTCGATGCACGCGCACCGCAACGACCATGCGATGCCGCCGTCGGGCACCGGCGCGATGGAGCTGATCGCCCCGGTGATCGTGGTGATCAGCGTGGTCAGCATGCTGCTGCTCATCAGCGTCAGCCTCACCGATATCGATCGCAGTATCGAACTGCCGCCACTGAAGCTGAGCAATGTGCGCACGGAAAATGCTGCCGCACGGAGGGTTTCGATCGCGCAGCCCGAGCCGCTGGAGCCCGCGACGGCCTACTGGCCGACCATCGAGATCAGCGACCGGCCTCTATCGAGATGATCTCCCCCGCGTCCACCGCATCGATGCGCGAAGTGTCCTTCAGGTCGACGCCCGACCTGCCGAGCATCCGAGCGCCGGAAACCAAGCCCGCCACCACCTTTGCCGCCTGCGCATAACCCAGCCCCTCCGGCGGGTGGATGTTGGAAATGCAGTTGCGGTCGGCATCGGTCCGGCCCGGCCTCGGCAAGTGGGTCAGGTAGATGCCGAGGCTGTCGGCCACCGACAGTCCCGGCCGCTCGCCGATCAGCACGACAACCGTTGCCACACCCATGAATTCGGCTATGTGGTCACCGAGAGCAACCCGCGCCTGCGTGGCGATCACCGGGGCCGCGATCGAATACCGCGGCGCGAGTTCGTCGATGAGGGCGGCGACCATAGCAGGGCCGTGATCGGTCAGTGCGCGCGGCGAAAGTCCGTCCGCCAGTACGAATCCGAGCTCCGCGCCGCTGTGGGGCACGTGATGCTCGCCTGCCGATGAAGCGGCAGGCACCCGCCCCAAATCGGGCCTGCGCAGGTACTCGGCGCGGTCGCGGGCCCGGCTGCGCACGTGCGCGACGTCCCCCAATCCCAGCGCCGTGATCCGCTCGGCCAATTCGGCCACGCCCAGCGGCATGTGCACCGCATCGCGGGCCGCCGCATGTGCGGCACGAAACTCCAGCACTCGTCCCGTCGGGAGGGCGTCACCGGTGCGGCCGAGTCCGATCCTGGCCTGGGTGGTGCGCCGCAGTTCTTGCCAGAACCGTTGCTCCGCAGCGTAATCCGATCCGATCATCGGCGACGCCACGGCGCCCGCTTCCTGTCGATCGGTACCAGGTACGGCGTCTGCGGGCAGCTCTTCGCCGACCGTGCTCTGCTGGTGGCCCGCCGCCCCGGTGCGGGCAGCGAACTCGGACAGCACAACGACGTCCGCGTCCGCGCTATCGCCGCTCATCGGGTCACCGCCAAGGCGCGCAGCGGCGAGGCGAGCGGCTCGACGGGCAACACGCGACCGGTGGCATCGATCATGCCGAGGCCGTCCAGCCACGCCTCGAACTCCGGCGCGGGCCGCAGCCCGAGCACGCGCCGGGCATACAGCGCGTCGTGGAAGCTCAGGCTCTGATAGCCGAGCATCACGTCGTCGGCGCCGGGCACCGCGATGACGAAGGCGCAGCCCGCCGCACCCAGCAGGGTGAGCAACGTGTCCATGTCGTCCTGGTCGGCCTCGGCATGGTTGGTGTAGCAGACATCGACGCCCATGGGCAGTCCGAGCAGCTTGCCGCAGAAGTGGTCCTCCAGGCCCGCTCTGATGATCTGCTTGCCGTCGTAGAGGTATTCCGGGCCGATGAAGCCGACAACCGTGTTGACCAGGAGCGGGTCCAGGTCGCGTGCCACCGCGTAGGCCCTGGCCTCCAAGGTCTGCTGGTCGACGGCCTTGCCACCGGCGCCCAGGTGCGCGCCCGCCGACAGCGCCGATCCCTGACCGGTTTCCAGGTACATCACGTTGTCGCCGACCGTGCCGCGGCCGAGCGAGCGGCCTGCCTCGTTCGCTTCGCGCAGCAGCGAGATGTTCACCCCGAAGCCCGCATTCGCGCCCTCGGTGCCCGCGATCGACTGGAACACCAAATCCACCGGCGCACCGGCCTCGATCAGCCCCAGCGTGGTTGTCACATGCGACAGCACACAGGATTGGGTCGGAATATCGAAGCGCGTGCGCACCTCGTCGAGCAGATGCAGCAGATCGGCGGTCGCCTGCGGGGAATCGGTGGCGGGATTGATGCCGATCACCGCGTCACCACAGCCGAGCAGCAGCCCGTCGAGCACGGCGGCGGCGATGCCGCGGGGATCGTCGGTGGGATGGTTCGGCTGTAACCGCGTGCCCAACCGCCCCGGCAGGCCGATGGTGGTGCGAAAGCCGGCGGTCACCTCGACGGCACGCGCCACCGCGATCAGATCCTGGTTGCGCATGATCTTGCTGACCGCCGCGACCATTTCCGGCGTCAGGCCCGCCGCGACGGCCGCCAAGGTCACCGCCGCGCCGACGCCCGCCGAGACCTCGAGCAGCCAGTCCCGCAGCCCACCGACGGTGAGATGCGAAATCGGCTGGAAGGCGGTGCGGTCATGGGTGTCGATAATGAGCCGGGTGACCTCGTCGGACTCGTACGGCACGACGGGATCGTTCAGGAACTCCAGCAGCGGCACCTCGGCGAGCGCCCACTGGGCGGCGGCCCGCTCGGCATCGGACCCGGCCGCGCAGCCCGCGAGTTCATCGCCACTGCGCAATGGGGTGGCCTTCGCGAGCAGTTCGACCAGTCCGTCGAAGACATAGGTGGTGGCGCCGAGTTGCTGGGTGTAGCGCGTCATTCGAGTTCCTCTTCCGCGCGGGCCAGCATGGCGAACTCCTCGTCCGGGGAGTTCGCCACCAGCCGGTGGCGGCTGTAGAGGGCGAAATACAGCAAGAAGGCCACGAACGCGGCGAGCGTCCACGATGCGGCCACCGGATCGACGAGGAAGGTGGCAATCACGGCGGCGCAGGCGATCACGAGCGCGAACGCGGTGGTGACGATGCCGCCCGGGGTGCGGTATGGCCGTGGCATGTCCGGTTCGCGGACCCGCAACACGATGTGGCTGACCATCATCAGCACGTAACTCACCGCCGCGCCGAACACGGCCATGTTCAGCAGCATCGCGCCCTCACCGGTCAACGACAGCGCGAAACCGATGGCGCCGGGCACGATCAGCGCAAGCACCGGGGCCTTGCGGTTGTTGGTGACCGAAAGGCCGGTCGGCAAGTAGCCCGCACGCGAGAGCGCGAAGGTCTGGCGGGAATACGCGTACACGATGGAGAAGAAGCTGGCCACCAGGCCCGCGAGCCCGATGTAGTTCACCAGCTTGGCGGCCGATCCGTCGCCGAGCGCCTCGACCAGCGGGTTGCCGGAGGTCGAAATCGCCTGGGCGCCAAGGGCTCCGGTGGCGAGCAAGAGCGCGGCCGCGCCGGTGACGATCAGCACCAGCATGCTGATGATGATGCCCTTGGGCACGTTCTTCTCCGGCTCGCGCGCCTCCTCAGCGGCCAGCGGCACACCCTCGACGGCCAGGAAGAACCAGATCGCGAACGGTATGGCGGCCCAGATGCCGAACACACCGAACGGCAGGAACGACGAGCTGCCCGCGGCGTTGGGATCGGCCGGGATATCGGTTAGGTTGCCCGCGTCGAAAAGTCCCCATGCCGATACCGCGAACACCACGAGACCGACCAGCGCGATGGCGGTGATGACGAACATCGCCTTGAGCGCCTCCCCTGCACCCGTCAGATGCACGCCGATGAAGAGCGCGTACACGGCCAGATACACCCACCAACCGTCGGTGATACCGAACAGATTCAGCGATTCGATGTATGCGCCGATGAAGGTGGCGATGGCGGCGGGCGCGATCGCGTATTCCAGCAGGACCGCGGTGCCGGTGGCGAAGCCGCCCCACGGACCGAGCGCGCGCCGGGCGAAGGTGTAGCCCCCGCCCGCGGTCGGCAGGGCCGCCGACAGCTCGGCCATGCCGAGCACCACCGCCAGATACATGCCCGCGATCACGACGGTGGCGATGAGCAAGCCGCCGAAGCCGCCCTGTGCGATCCCGAAGTTCCAGCCGGAGTAGTCGCCGGAGATCACATAACTCACCCCGAGCCCCGCCAGCAGCACCCACCCCGCCGTGCCGGAGCGCAGCGTGCGCTTGGCCAGATAGTCGTCGCCGGTCGGGCTGCCGACCTTCCCCTCATCGATCGTCATGTTTGCTGTGCACTCCTCATCCGCCGGCCAACCTGGTCGGTGGCCCAATTCTGGGATGGGCATGTTGCACGGATGTGACAGGAGGTTACGAGCGAACCGCCGGGTCAGGTGACCCCGGGCACACCGAGGGCGGGTCGGGCGACACGACCGGGCGGCGCACGGCACACTGCATAGCGTGGTTGCTCCCACTTCGCGCAGGCCTCGGGCACCCTGGATCCACACCGTCGATCTCGGCTCGGAGGTGTGCGCCGCGTTGGCCTGGATACGCCGCCCCGGCCTGCTGCGCCGAATTCCGCCCGCGGTGCGTCATCACCTCTCCGGCGCACCCGCGAGCACCGCGTACGCGTTCACCCTCTTTATCACCTGGTGGACCCTGCGCGGCGTCGGCGGCCAGGTCGAGCGCAGGCTGATCTTCTCCGCCTCGACCAACCTCTACAACATGCAGCACAACCCGATTCAGGTGTTGGTCGCCTCCGCGTTCTGGACCGAGGGCGAATTCCCGTGGGTGACCATCGCCGAATTCCTGCTGCTGATGGCCGCCGCGGAACGCTGGCTCGGCACTGGACGCTGGATCCTGCTGTTCGCGACGGGGCACATCGGGGCGACCTTGTTGACCGTCACCGCGATCGACCGTCTCATCACCCGCGGCATCATCCCGACGAGGGTCGCGGTCGCCGCGGATGTCGGCACCAGCTACGGATTCACCGCGGTGCTGACCGCGATGGCGTTCTGCTTCCGCGGCAAGGTCCGGGTGGTGTGGATCGGCCTCATCCTCGTCACGCTCGCCGCGGCCCTGGTCGTCGGCCCGACATTCACCGACTACGGCCACCTCTGCGCGGCACTGATCGGACTGCTGGTCGGCACGGTCGCGAGCACTTTCTGGCAACGCGTGGAACGAGCGCGCACCCAGTCCGACGAGATTGATCGGCAGGCGTGATCAGGCGGTGGCCGGTGGCGCGACGCGACGCTGCACCAGGCCGATAACGGGTTCGACCACGCGCGCCGCGATCGGACCGAGCACCGCCATCAGCAGCACGTACGCCGAGGCGAACGCCGCGAGGTCGCCGTCGACCCCGCCCATGGCGACCGCCAATCCCGCGATGACGATGGAGAATTCACCACGCGCGACCAGTGCCGCGCCCGTCCGTGCGCGGCCCATCCTCCGGACGCCCTGCTTGCTGGCGGCCCACCACCCGGTGGCGATCTTGGTCAGCATCGTGATGACCGCGAGTGCGATGGCCCAGCCGAGGACCGGTGGGATGGCCTGCGGATCGGTGCTGAGCCCGAAGGCCACGAAGAAGATGGCCGCGAAGAGGTCCCGAATCGGTTCCAGCAGTTTCGCCGCCTCGTGCGCGGTCGAACCGGAGATGGCGATACCGAGCATGAACGCGCCGACCGCCGCGGAGACATTCAACGCGGAGGCCGCCCCGGCCACCAGCAGCGCGGCGCCCAGCAGCTTCAGCAGGAACACCTCGCGATCGGAACTGTCGACGACCGCAGACACGATGCGGCCGTAACGCAGCGCGACAACGATCACCACCGTCACCGTCACCAGCGCGATGGCCAGTGCCTTCAACCCGCTGAAGAAGCTCAGACCCGCCAGAATCGTGGTGAGCAAAGGCAGATACATCGCCATCGCGAGATCTTCGAACACCAGAATCGACAGGATCACCGGGGTTTCCCGGTTGCCGAGCCGTCCGAGATCGTTGAGCACCTTGGCGACGATCCCCGAGGACGAGATGTAGGTGACCCCCGCCATGGTGATCGCGCCGTTCACGCCCCAGCCGAGCATGAGTGCCACCACAGCGCCGGGGGTCGCGTTCAAGACGATGTCGAGCAGACCCGCGGCCCAGGAGCGCCGCAACCCGGTGACCAGCTCCGGCGCGGTGTACTCGAGTCCGAGGAGCAGCAACAGCAGAACAACGCCGATTTCGCTGGCGATATGGCCGAATTCGTTGGCTGCACCGAGTTCGATGAAGCCGCCTTGGCCGAACGCCAGCCCGCCTAGTAGGTAGAGCGGGATCGGCGACATGCCGACGCGGCCTGCGACTCTGCCCAGCATGCCAAGGACGAACAGCACAGCTCCGAGCTCGAGTAGTGCGAGCGCGGTTTCTGTCACGGGCTCACCCGTGCGTAAGAATTTTGGCGGCCGCGTCCAGACCGTCGGGCGTCCCGACGACCACGAGCAGGTCATCGGCGGCGAAGGTGAAATCGGGGCCGGGTGAGGGGTGCAGCTGGCCCGCACGCATCACCGCGACGATCGATGTCTTGGTCCGCGTGCGCATTCCGGTCTCGCCGAGGGTGCGGCCCTCGTACGGCGAATCGTCGCCGATGGGCAGCTGTCTGGTGGTGATACCGGGCAGATCCCGATGATCCTCGCGCAGCTTCGCGACCAACTGGGGTGCGCCGAGCAGGTTCGCGAGGACGGCGGCCTCGTCGGCGGTCAGCGGGATCTGGGCGGCACAGGCATCGGGATCGTCCAGTTTGGACACGATGAGATCGATGCCGCCGTCACGGTGGTCGACCACGCCGATTCGACGACCCGAGCGCGCCGAGAAATCCTTGCGGACCCCGATCCCGGGAAGAGCGGTGACATCGACATTCACAGTGTCCACCCTAGCGCTCGAGTGCGACGCGCACTCCGCTGAGGCTAACCGCCGACGAGCCCACCGATCGCGCCGCGCGCGAGCACGATCCCGGCGATGGCCAGCGCCCAGCCGGTCGCACTGTCGGCATGCCTGCTCAGGAACGTGTCGACCCGGACCAGCAGCGGCTCGATCCTGCTGTGCCACATCGTCCGTGCGGCGATGAGCACCAGCGCGGGCCCGACCATCACCGCGCAGTAACCGGCCAGCAATGTCACCGAGGACGCGATCGGCAGGTGACTGGTCACCAACAGGCCGAGGGCGGCCAGGTAGGGCACCATCGAGAACACCTCCAGCGTCCCCGCGCTGAGCGCGAGCACCGCGAGCCCGGCAGCGGAAGATTGTGCGGCAAGTACTCGGGTGCGCCACGCGGCGGTCCGATCCGGCTCACTACGCGCTCGGCGCTTTGTGGAGTCGAATCGCCACGAGACCGCGAACAGCGCGACGCCGAGCGCCAGTTGCGGCACCAGCAGCCACGGGCTGTGCGCGGCATCGCGAAAACGCTCCAGACCCGAATCCACGACGAACAGGCCGAGCACACCGACGAGGAAATAGAACGCCGCGATCGCGGCCAGGTAGACCAGCATGCGGCGTACGGGCGGACGATGCGGCGCGAGCAGCAACCACACGGGGATGATCAGCGTGCCGATGCTGGTGCTGTCCACCAGGGCAAGTCCGATCAGGGCGAGTATCAGTGTCACCAACCGAGACTCCCCCGTGTCGGGCGGCGTCGGCGTCGGCCGTCGGACCGACGACTGCTCATCACTTCGGTGGACCTGTGCGCGCGCCCGGTGTGCTGTGATGGGGACGTGAGGAGGCAGTGGTCGGCGTTGTCGGCGATGGCGCAGGACGCGCTGATCGCCGTCTTCGTGTTCGCCTTCGGCGCGACGCTGTATGTCGCCGGGCTGTATCCGATGACCTCCGGCAGCATCGATCCGTCGCTGACGGTGCGCTTCGGCGTGCTCGCGCTGATGTGCGCGGTGTCGCTGCTGCGCCGCAGGATCCCGATGTGGGCGCTGGCCCTCGGACTCGTGCCACTCGGCATCGACCTGTGGCTCGGTGCGACGGTGCCGATCTGGATCATGTATTCGGATCTGATCTATGCCGCCGTCTTGTACGCATCGCCCGCGCGGTCCCGGTTCGTGGTGGCGGCGGGCGCGGTGCTGTCGGCGGTGGCGGCAGGACTGGTCTTGGTGCTCACCGGGGACTGGCGCGTGATGGCACTGGCGATCACCGCGGCGGTCGCCTTCATCGGCAGCTCGATCTGGTGGGCGCTGTCGGTGCGGCACCACCGGGAGATCGCGGGCGCTGAACGCGCACGCGCGCAAGCGCTTTCCCTGGTCGCCGAGCTGGACCGGCGGGCAGCGATCGCCGACGAGCGCAAGACGATGGCGCGCGATCTGCACGACGTGATCGCGGGCCACCTCTCGGCGATCGCCCTCCAATCCGAGGCGGCCCTCGGTGTGTTGTCCCGCCAGGATTCGGCCGACCCGGCGGTGACCGGCATCGTCGGCTCGATCCGGTCCAATAGCGTCAGCGCATTGCAGGAGATGCGGACCATGATCGGGCTGCTGCGCCGCGACGACGGCGCCGAGGACGATCCGGCCGCACCGCGGCGGCTCGCGCAGCTGCCGATCCTCGTCGACGCGGCCCAGGCGGCCGGGATCACCGTGCGGGTGACCGCGGACATCGACGGCGTCGAGCTGCCGAGCGCGGTCGACCAGGCCGCCTACCGGATCGTCCAGGAAGCACTCACCAACGCGATGAAACACGCACCGGGACAAGCGGTCGACATCGACGTGTCCGTCGAGCCGACGACAGTGGCTGTGCTGGTGCGCAATCAGGTCAGATCGACGCCGCGGCAGCAGCCCGAGGACCCCGAGGCAGGGCGTGGCCTGGCGAATATGCGTGAGCGCGCGGCCGCGCTCGGCGGCAGCTTCGCAGCGGGACCGGCTGCCACGGGCTGGGAAGTGCTTGCCCGACTACCGACTTCGACCACCAAGGAGATGTCGTGACGATTCGGGTGCTGATCGCCGACGACCACGGAGCGATCCGGGCCGGCCTGCGGATGATCCTCGACGCCACGCCGGACATCGAGGTGATCGGCGAGGCCGCGGACGGGGATATCGCTGTGGCACAGGCGAAAGCGCTACGCCCGGATGTAGTGCTGATGGATGTGCGGATGCCCGGTGTCGACGGCATCACCGCCACCGGCCGGATCACCGCCGACGCACTGGCCAAGGTGCTCATCCTGACTACCTTCGACCTCGACGAGTACGTCTTCCGAACGTTGCGAGCCGGCGCCTCGGGATTCGTGCTCAAATCCGCGTCGGGGCAATCGCTGGTGGACTCTGTGCGCGCGGTGGCCGCGGGTGACGGCGTGCTCGCGCCGGAGGTGACCGCGGCGGTGATCAACGCCTTCGCCGCCACGACCATCGAGAACACCGAGCCCGCGCCGCAGGGGTTCGCCGATCTCACCGAACGCGAACGCGAGGTACTCGACTGCCTCGGCGAAGGGCTGACCAACGCGCAGATCGCCACCCGGCTGTTCATCGGCGAGACGACCGTGAAGACGCATGTCTCGCGGGTGCTCACCAAACTCGGTGTGCGGTCCAGGGTTCAGGCTGCGATCCTGGCCAGGGAAGCCAAGGATCGGTAGTCAGCGATCCAGTGGGGCGAAAGTGCCGTCGGGGCCGGGCAGGTACTCGACGACGGCGGTGACCGCGCCTGCGGGCAGCGGACCGTAAAGATGCGGGAACAGCATGGACTCCGGGTCGCTCGGCACACCCGGCTCCCACTTCACCGGCGCGCCGACCCGCGCCGGGTCGATGCGTAGCAGCACCAGATCCCGGCGGCCCGCGAACAGCCGATTGGCGGGCAGGTGTGCCTGCTGCGGCGCGGACAGGTGGATGAACCCGACCTCATCGAGCGAAGCCGGCCGGTGCTCGCCGGTCTGGCGCGTGGTCAGCCACTCCGACAGAGTGCAAATGTGAACGAGAGTGTGAGTGTCGTGGATCACGGGTAATCTCCCGGTAGACAACTGGATAGGCCTGTTCGTGATCGTGATCGCGTGGGGTTCGGTACGTGACCAGTGATGTTCGCCTTTAGCGAAATCCCAGGTCGTGTTACAGAAAACACACAGAATCACTTCCGGGAACAAAGCCCCCGTCCCGAACGTCTGACAGAGTAGTCATACCCCTGCTGGGAAGTAGCGGTAGCGAGCCCGCGGAGTGACCACGGGCCCCACACCAGGTGAACGGACTGTAGTGCCGGGAGCCAGGACGGAGGAGTCATGCCAGGAACCCTGACAAGCACCCCACTGACCGCGGTCGATCGTTGCGACCGCTGCGGGGCGGCTGCACGAGTGCGTGCCGTACTGCCCGCAGGTGGCGAGTTGCTCTTCTGCCAGCATCACGCGAACGAACACATGGATCGACTGCGTGAGCTCGAAGCCGTGATCGATACGGAATCGGCTCCCGCCATCTGACCCGTCCAGTTTCGCGTCCCGACACAACAGCATCGAACAACAGAACATCGCGAATACCAGCAGCGGGCGACCTACACGTCGCCCGCTGTTGGCGTTCCACCACACTCGCCGAGGATGCCGTCCAGCAGTGCGGCAAGGCCGAACGCGAACGCGCCGTCCGGATCCGCCGGCGCCTGATAGTGCTCGCCCGCGGCCGCCCCGACGCGCGCGGACAGCGGGAACTGCGCCACCGGCATCGCCTGTGTCAGCAGCGGGCCGTGCTGCTCCCACCACTGCGCGTCCGAGAGTTCGGCGGTACTGCGGGTCGCTGCGATGGCCATCCGCGCGTTTCCGGTCGCGAATTCCGACAGCACGGCGATGACCCGGTCCATCGCCACATCCGATAGACCGATCCCGTCGATCGCGCCCAATTGGCGTTCGTAGCGCCGCATTCGGCCGGGGCCGAGCACCAGCCGCCACGGCGGCACCTCGAGCAGCCATGGATGGTTGATGAGCTCGGCGCGCACTCCAGTGGCGATCGCGGCCATCCGATCGCGCACGGGCACCTCGCCCGGGATGGGCGCGTCCTCGTCGGCCACCGCGTCGACCATCAGCACCGCCAGCGCGTCCTTGCTCGGGACATAGGTGTAGAGGCTCATGGGTTTGAGGCCGAGCTCGGCGGCGACCGCACGGATAGACACCTTCTCGTAGCCCTCGCGGTCGGCGAGGGCGACCGCGGCGGTGACTACGGCGTCGACGCTGACTGTCTGTTTGGGTCCGCGGCCGCCGGGACGCTGCGGCATGGTGTGCCGCCAGAGCAGGCCTATCAGCTGTTCAGCCTGGTCGGGACTGGTGCCGTTGGTCACGTGCCTCCTCGAAATAAATCCAGTACGGTGTACGTTGTTACAATACTCCGTACACCATACGACGAACTAGGGGTGCGCTCTGCCCAGCACACAGGCCACATATCTTCCCGACCGTCACATGTTCGCGCTGTGGACCTGGACCGGGCATGCCGTCGGACGCGCACCGGAGGGCGCCCACGAGACCATGCGGCTCGCGGTGCCGACCGGCGCGCGCGACGCCATCGAGGTCGCGGACGTCGACTGCGCGCTCGTCGACCCCGAGGATCTACTCGGCCTGACCATCGAGGGCGCGGGGCCGTCCGTCGACGCTTGGCAGTCCGCCCTCCGCCACCCCGGCGAGCTGTCGGCCCCCTCGGCCGCCGCGGACAACACCACGCACGAGACGTCCGGCCCGCCGGACGCCGCTTCGCCTGCCGCGTCGGCGCAGCAGATCGGACAGGTGCTTCCGATCGCGGCACACGCCGTCCCCGACGCGGTCGGCACGTCGATCTACGCGGCCGAACGCGCACTGCGCGTGCTACACGAAACCCTTTCCATCGCCGCCGAATTGCGTTCCACGCTGAAGGCGGATCTGCGGCCGTATCAGGCACGTGGGGTCGGCTGGCTGCACGAGACCGTCGCCGCGCACGGTGGCGCGGTGCTGGCCGACGAGATGGGGCTGGGCAAGACGGTGCAGACCATCGGCTTCCTGCTCGGCCGGGCCGCGGCAGGGCCGCAGCTGGTTGTCTGTCCCACCTCGCTGGTCGGCAACTGGGCGCACGAGATCACCCGGTTCGCGCCGCGGCTGCGTCCGGTCGTGTGGCGTGGTGGGGACCTCGCCGCCGAAGCGGGCGTGGTCATCGTCACCGGGTATCCGACGCTGCGCATGCACGGGGGCGCACTGAACGACCGAACCTGGGCGACAGCGGTTTTCGACGAGGCGCAGGCGCTGAAGAATCCGCGCACCCAGATCGCCGAGGCGGCGCGCGCACTCACCGTCGACGGGCGGGTCGCGCTCACCGGAACCCCGGTGGAGAATCATCTGGAGGAATTGTTCGCGCTGCTGAACCTGGTCGCGCCGCGACTGTTCGGGCACCGCACCCAGTTCCGACGCCGGTTCGTGCGGCCGATCCACGAGGGCTCTGCCGCCGCGGCGGCGCGGCTGCGCGATGCGATCGAACCGGTGGTGCTGGCGCGCAAGAAGGCTCAGGTCGCCGCGTCACTGCCGGCGAAGATCCACAGCGATCTGCTGTGCGATCTCACCTCGGAGCAGGAGACGCTCTACGACCAGTTGCTCGATCGGGCGATCGACGACGGATTCGGCCACGGCGCCCAGCGCCAGAGCCGGGTGCTCGCGGCGCTGACCGCACTCAAACAGGTCTGCAATCACCCCGGCCTGATCACCGGGGAACTCGGCGAGCTGGCAGGTCGCTCCGGCAAGCTCGACCTGTGCACCGACATCGTGGCCAACAATCTCGAAACCGGTGATCCGACACTGATATTCACCCAGTATCGGCAGACCGGCGAGCTGCTGGTGCGGCACCTTTCCGAACAGTTCGGGGTGAGCGCGCCGTTCTTCCACGGCGGACTGAACCAGTCGGAGCGAGCGGCGATCGTCTCCGGGTTCCAGGCCGAGGACGGACCGCCGGTCCTGGTGCTGAGCCTGCGTGCGGCGGGCACTGGTCTCACGCTGACCCGCGCCGCCGACGTCATCCACTTCGACCGGTGGTGGAACCCAGCGGTGGAGGCCCAGGCCTCCGATCGGGTGCACCGGATCGGTCAGACCAGGACCGTCACCATCACCACCCTCACCTCGGGCACCACCGTCGAGGAGCACATCGCGGGAATGCACGACCGCAAGTCCGCGCTGTCGGACCTCGGCGATCCGGCAGGTATCGCCGCACTGGCAAAGCTCGACGACGACCAACTGGTCGCGATCCTGCGCCGCAAGAGGGAGAACTGATGGCGGACAACGAATTCGGCTACACCGCCTGGGGCATGGACTGGGTTCGCCTTGCCGAGCCGATACGCCAGACCCGCCCCGAACCACTGCTCCCCCGAGCCCGCAGCATCGCCCGCAACCACGGCGTCCAGGCCACGATCGAGGGCCGCATCGTCCGCGCCGCCATCCATCGCGGCGGCCAGGCCTCGGTCACCCACGTCGAGGTAACGCCGCTACCTCGCGTCGCCGTTACCGCGATCGCCGAGATCATCACCGACCCGACCGTCCTCACCGACGCTATGCACCGGGCACTCGTCACAGCGAGCGCGACCCCGGCGCCCGTGCTCGCAGGCACCGACTGCTCGTGCTCGGCGCGTTCGGCCCGCTGCGTGCACGTCTTGGCGTTGTTCTACGAGATCGCCCGCCGCGTCGACGAGAACCCCCGCCTCGCCCTCGAACTCCAGGGCTATTTCCGGCCGGCGCAGGACGCGGCGGCGACCACTGTGGAAGCACCGCGATGGGTGCCGATCAACACCCTCGACCCTGCCGGCTACTTCGGACCGCACCCGAGCTGACCGGCCGACGTCGCGACCGTGCGTATTGCACTCACTGTCGACGCAGGGTTCCGAAGACCCGCCGGGATGCCGGCGCCGGTCTTCACCGGGTTCCGGGCCGATGGGCACGGAATCGGAAGCTGCCTGCGCCGGTGTCGATCTCGATGTCGGTGAAACCGACCCTGGCGAGGCGCTCGGCGGCGTCTTGCGGGGGTACCGGCAGGCAGGTGTCGCCCAGGTGCATCAGGCGGAAGACTCGGGTGTCGAGTCCATCGCTGCCCGCGAACACACCGCCCGGCCGCAGCACCCGGAACGCCTCGGCGATCAGTGCGTCCTGCTGCCGGACCGTCGGGACGTGGTGCAGCATGGTGAAGCACACCACAGTGTCGAATTCGCCGTCCGGCAGCGGCATTTCAGCGCCGTCGCCCGCGAGGACGGTCATCGCGCTGCCGTGCCGGTCACGCAGGCGATCGGCCAGTGCGGAGTCGATCTCGAGTCCGGTGAGGGTGCTGGTTCGCTCCAGCAGGGCGCGCACGTTCGCACCGTAGCCAGGACCGATCTCCAGTGCGGAGGAACCGAGTTCGAGACCCGACAGCGCCCACGGAACGATCTTCGTCGCACTGGCCCGCTCCCACATCGCCGACCGGCAGAGGATTCGGTGGAAGAAATTCATTGCCATGAGCTCACGCTAGGGGCGGGCGGGCGCGGCCACGACCGGCTACGGTGACACACTGTGTCGCAGAACGGCCAACCTTCGGTCTTCGGCCGATCCCTGGTGCTCCCGGCCACCGCAGGCGACACCGCGATGGTCTTCGGCGCCGGCGTGCTGCCCGCAGGCCACTGGTTCGACACCCACGAGCATGCGCAGCATCAGATCGCCTGGGCCGCACGGGGTGTCCTCGTGGTCGAGATCGGCGACGGCCACTGGGTACTGCCGCCCACCCGGGCACTGTGGATTCCCGGCAACGCCCGGCACCGGACCGGAACCGCCGAGGGGGCCACGATGCACGGCATCTTCGTGGAGCCGGACCGGTGCCCGGTCTCCTTCGGCGCGCCGACCATGTTGCGGGTCACCCGGCTCCTGCACGAATTGTTCGACCATCTCACCGCCCCGGGCACTGCCCCCGCGCCACGCCGCCGCGCGGAGGCAGTGGTTTTCGATCTGCTCGAACCCGTCGAGGTGATCCCGATCGGCGCGCACCCGCCGTCGGACCCACGGGCCAGGCAGGTGGCCGAGGCGCTCACCCGCGATCCGGCCGATGATCGCACCCTCGGCCAGTTCGCCATTCACGTGTCCGCCGCGCCGCGCACGCTGGCCAGACTGTTCGTCGCGGAGACCGGAATGAGCTTCGGCCAGTGGCGAACTCAGATCCGGCTCGCCGCCTCGCTGCCCCCGCTGGCTGCTGGGGTGCCGATCGCGCGGATCGCCGGACGAGTCGGATACTCCACGCCGAGTGCGTATGTCGCGGCGTTCCGGCGCGCGGTCGGCGTATCGCCCGGGCGCTACTTCGCGCGCTGATCAGGAGTTCGTACCGCCGTCGACGGTGAAGAACGCACCGGTGATGCTGCGGCCGGTTTCCCCCGCGAGGAAGGTCACCGTTGCGGCGATGTCGTCGGCGGTGCCGAAGCGGCCGAGCGCGGACAGTTCCCGCTGGTGTGCGGCGTGGTCGCCGTCGGCCGGATTCATGTCCGTGTCGGTCGAGCCCGGCTGCACCAGGTTGACCGTGATGTTGCGCGGACCGAGTTCGCGCGCAAGCGCTTTGGTGAATCCGTTCAGCGCGGACTTGCTGAGGTTGTACAGCGAAAGCCCACCGAACGGCGCATGCTCGGACAAATTGGTGCCGATGCTGATGATGCGTCCGCCGTCGGTCATATGCGCCACCGCGGCCTGTGCGCCGACGAAAGCGGCGCGGGCGTGGATGTTGAGCGCGCGGTCGACCTCCGCCACCGTGAACTCCTCGAACGGTTTGGCCGGGAAGATGCCCGCATTGTTGACCAGCACATCGAGCCCGCCCAGTTCGGCGGCGGTCCGTTCGACGGCGCCCTTGACGTCCTCGGCGTCGGCGCTGTCCGCCCGAATCGCGATGGCCCGGCGACCGAGCGCCTCGATCTCGGCGACCACGGACTTCGCCAGCACATCGGCGCTCTGGTAGGTCACTGCCACATCCGCACCGGCGGCGGCCAGTTGCCGCGCGATCGCGGCGCCGATCCCCCTGCTGCCACCGGTCACCAGCGCCACTTTGCCTGTCAGATCCGACATTGTCGCTCCCTCAATTTCTGTGTCGATCAGTACATAAATAGAAAAGCGCATACCCGGGGCTCGCGTCAAGGGGTATATTTAACGATCGACACAGAAAGGAGACCGCCATGGTGACCCGCGGACGCCCGCGCGCTTTCGACCGCACCGAAGCATTACGACGCGCCATGGAGGTGTTCTGGGAGCACGGCTACGAAGGCTCGTCCATGAGCGACCTCACCTCCGCGATGGGCATCAACTCACCGAGCCTGTACGCCGCGTTCGGCGGTAAGGAAGCGCTGTTCCGCGAGGCCGTCTCGCTGTACGGGCAGACCGAAGGCGGCTACACCGACCGCGCCCTGCGCGAGGAACCCACCGCCCGCGCAGGCATCGAGGCGATGCTGCGCGACAACGCGGTCGCCTACACCGTCGAGGACAAGCCGCACGGCTGCATGGTCGTGCTCGCGGGCTCCACCTACACCACCCGCAACGAGAGCGTGCGCGACTTCCTCATCGACAAGCGACGCGAGACAACCGAAAACATCCGCAGACGGCTCGATCGCGGTGTCGCCGAAGGTGATCTGGCTCCGACTGCCGACACCGCCGCACTGGCCAGCTTCTACACCACAGTGCTCTACGGGCTGTCCATCCAAGCCCGCGACCACGCCGATCTGGCCGAGCTGTCACGGTCGATCGACTGCGCCATGGCCGCCTGGCCCGCCGACGTCTCGGTGCCGAGCGCGCCGTAAGGACGCTCCGATCTACAGGCGCGGGTCGTGCATCAGCCGAAAGCTGTGCAGCGCAGTCGAATCGCCGATCGCGGTGAACTCCCCGCCGACCACCTCGACCGGCGAGATATCGCAGTCGTCCGCGATGTCCTCGACCGACAGCCGCATCGGCCGATCGGCCCGATGCCACGGCGTCACCGCGTACGCGGCATCCTCGACCGCCAGCATCACCCAGAGCGGAATGCGGCCGTCGGGCAGAACTCGGTAGTTGCGTGACACCGAGCGCTACTTTCTTCGCAGCGCCGCGATGCGCTCGACAAGCTGATCCGCCGTAGCCAAAGCCGTTGGCGGGCCGCCACATTCGCGGCGCAGCTCGCCATGGATGACGCCGTGCGGTTTGTTGGTGCGATGGTGGTGCATGGCGACGAGACTGTTGAGCTCGCGACGCAACTCGCCGAGCCGGTCGGCCGTGGCGACTCGCTGCGCCGCGCTGGCAACCTGCGTGCCGAGGTCGGGGGTGCTCGACTCGCCACGCTCGGCGATCTGTCTGGACTGACGATCGCGCAACAGCGCCCGCATCTGATCGGCGTCGAGCAGACCGGGGATGCCGAGATAGTCCGCCTCCTCGGCACTGCCCGCGATGGTGGCTGTGCCGAACGAGGACCCCTCGTAGATCACCTGATCGAGCTCGGCGTCGGCGGCCAGGGCGACGAACGGCTTCTCGTCCTCGCCCGGCTCGTCCTTCTGCTTGTTGGCATCGACCAGCAGCTCGTCGTCGAGGCCGTCCTTCTCCCGATGCGGCTTGCCGATGACGTGGTCGCGCTGCAACTCCAGCTGCGCGGCCAGATCCAGCAGCACCGGGACCGAGGGCAGGAATACGCTCGCGGTCTCACCCGGCTTGCGCGCACGCACGAAGCGGCCGACAGCCTGGGCGAAGTACAGCGGGGTCGAAGCACTCGTGGCGTACACGCCGACCGCGAGGCGCGGCACGTCGACGCCCTCGGACACCATCCGCACCGCGACCATCCACGGCTGGGTGTTATTGCTGAACTCGGCGATCCGCTTGGAGGAGTCGGGATCATCCGACAGCACCACTGCGGGCCGCTCCCCTGAGATGTGTTCCAGCAGCTCGGCGTAATCGCGGGCGCGCTCCTGATCGGTGGCGATCACCAATCCGCCCGCGTCGGGCATACCGGAGGCGCGCTTCTGCCGCAGGCGGGTGTCGGCGGCGCGCAGCACCGCGGAAATCCAGTCGCCCGCCGGGTCCAGCGCGGTACGCCAGGCGCGCGCGGTGTGCTCGGCGCTCAGCGGCTCGCCCAGGCGCGCGGTGTATTCCTCGCCCGCACTGTCGCGCCAGTGCGCCTCGCCGGAGTAGGCGAGGAACACCACCGGCCGCACCACGCCGTCGGCGAGCGCCTCGGCGTAGCCGTAGGCGTGGTCGGCGCGCGAACGCGGGAACCCGCCCTCATCGGGTTCGTAGGTGACGAACGGGATCTGACTGTCGTCGCTGCGGAACGGGGTACCGGTCAGCGCGAGTCTTCGGGTGGCATCGCCATAAGCCTCGGCGGCCGCGTCACCCCAGGTCTTCGCGTCGCCCGCATGGTGGATCTCGTCGAGAATCACCAGGGTCTTGCGGTTTTCGGTGCGCACCCGGTGCCGGGAAGGATGCGAGGCGACCTGCGCGTAGGTGACCACGACACCGTGGTAATCACCGGAGGTGCCGCCCGTCGCGTTGGAGAATCGCGAATCCAGCGCGATGCCGACCCGGTTCGCGGCCTGCGCCCACTGGTGCTTGAGGTGCTCGGTCGGCGCGACGACGGTGATCTGGTCAACGGTGCGGTCGGCGAGCAACTCGGCGGCGACCCGCAGCGCGAAGGTGGTCTTACCCGCGCCGGGGGTGGCCACCGCGAGAAAGTCCCGTGGCTTGGTCGTCAGATATTTGGTCAGTGCGCGACGCTGCCACGCACGCAGCGAACCACCTGAAACCGTGGCGCTCGATGCTCCCGAATCGCTCGGCGTTTCCGCTTCTCCCGCCACAGCGGCGCCCGACCCAGTCACGCAGAAGACCCTACTGGCCCGGTATGGCGTGTCGCCAAACCGACGCGGCCGAGGCGACCGGCATCACATGTCGGCCCTGGAGTTCCCGCCGCGTTCACGTGCCGCACGCCGACACGTTGCACCGCCGAAGCGGTGCCGAACCGACTTGTGCGCGATGCTGTAGAGACCATGACCGACGACAGTGCCCTATCGAGCCCCACCACCGCGATCCACAGCGGCGGCGGCGCGGAACCCGCCGCGGCGGCCCGCTATGTCCGCGGCACGGCCGCCTGGCTGGCGCGCGCGGGCCGGCAGAGCGGCAGGCTCGTCGCCCGCGTCGCGGTGAAGGCATGGAACGATTCCATATTCGCGAAGTCCGCGGCCGCGGCGTTCTGGCAGACGATGTCGCTGGCGCCGCTGCTGCTCGGCGTGCTCGGCAGCCTCGGCTACGTCGGCGAGTGGTTCGGGCCCGACACGGTGGAGATCGTCGAGCAGAAAATCATCGTGTTCAGCCGGGATCTGTTCAGCACGACCGTGGTGTCGGACCTGATCGAACCGACGGTCACCGATGTCCTCGGGCGCGGGCGGGCCGCCTTCGTGTCGGTGGGTTTCGTGTTGTCGCTGTGGGCGGGATCCTCCGCGATGGCGACGTTCGTCGACTCCATCGTCGAGGCGCACGGACAGCAGGATGCCCGGCATCCGGTGTGGCAGCGGATCTTCGCGTTGCTGCTGTATGTGCTGTTCCTGATCGCGGCGGTGTTCATCCTGCCGCTGATCGCACTCGGGCCTACGCTGATCGGGCGGGCGCTGCCGGACTCGTGGCGCGAGCCGGGACTGCGCTTGATCGACGCGTTCTACTACCCGGGTGTCGGCTTGCTGCTGATCATCGGCCTCACCACGCTCTACAAGCTGGCATTGCACCGATCGCTGCCGTGGCACCGGCTCTTCGGCGGAGCCCTGGTCGCCGGTGTGTTCTTCATGGCCGCCAGCGAGGGATTGCGCCGATATCTGTCCTGGGTGACCAGGACCGGTGTCAGCTACGGCGCACTCGCCACCCCGATCGCGTTCCTGCTGTTCACGTTCTTCCTCGCGTTCGCGGTGATCCTCGGCGCGGAATTCAATGCCACGGTCCAGGAGTTCTGGCCTGCCGGCAGCACTCGCATCGACCAGGTGAAGGAGTGGCTGTCCAACCAGATTCTCGGTGATGTGGCAGCCGCCGAGGAGTCGGCAGCCGACGTTCCCACCGCGGACGCCGCGAGCGCCGGGACCGAATCCGCGCCGAATCGCACGGCGGAGACGGAATCCGTGCGCCTGGCGAAAACGCCGAGCCCCGAGACAGCACAAAGCCCCGAGCCGAACCCGGGGCCGCAGGCACCATCGAATTCCCGGACGGCATCGATCACGACGCCGCCGGGTGGGGCCGACTCGACTCAGTCGCCCTTGCGTAGCCCGTCGTAGACCTTCTTGCACTCGGGGCACACCGGCGAACCGGGCTTCGCGGAACGGGTCACCGGGAAGACCTCACCGCACAGTGCGACCACGTGGGTGCCCATGACGGCGCTCTCGGCGATCTTGTTCTTCTTCACATAGTGGAAGAACTTCGGGGTGTCGTCGCCCGTCGTCTCGTCGGTAGTCGTGTCCGGCCGAACCAGAGTCTCGGTACTCACGGATTCCATGATGCCGCATCCGGGCGCGAGTGGCCGAATACGGTCGCGGCAGAAGTCGCTGACCAGGTCATGTGCGGTTGATCGCCGACAGTGGAAGACTCGAGGGTATGCAGCAGTACGGCGATTCCTCCGACGCCGACGACATCGGCCGCGGTGATCGCCCGGACGTGACGGTGCCCACTCCCGAACGCTCCTCCGGCTACTTTCCCGGCAGCGACGACAAGCACCCGGTGCTGATCACCGAGGCCGCACCGTCGCTGGAAGATCAGCATCGCGCCCGTGTCCGCAGGTACACGATCATCATGGCCTTCCGCATCCCCTGCCTGGTGCTGGCCGCGTTCGCCTACAGCGCCTTCAGCAATGCCCTCATCTCGATTCTCATCATCGCCGCATCCATCCCGCTGCCCTGGATCGCGGTGCTGATCGCCAACGATCGCCCGCCGCGCCGCAAAGACGAGCCGAGCCGCTGGGACGAGCGCCGCGCCGCCATCGAATCGCGTCCGCACAAGGCCATCGACAGCTGAGTTCCGCCCGAACGGGACTACCCGGGAATAGCGGCGGCCGTGCGCCGCATTCGCGCTGAGAGCAGTGCCGCGATGCCACAGAGCCCGCCCGCGATATACCAGGCCGTGGTGTAGCTGCCCTGGAGATCGCGGATGACGCCCGCCCCGGTCGCGGCGATCGCCGAACCGATTTGGTGTGCGGCGAACACCCAGCCGAACGCGACCGGACCATCCGTGCCGAACAGCTCGCGGCACAGCATCACCGTCGGCGGCACGGTGGCGATCCAGTCGAGGCCGTAGAAGATGATGAACACCCACATGCTGGGCTGCGTGTGCGGCGAGAACAGCGACGGCAAGATGAGCAGCGACAGTCCGCGCAGGGTGTAGTAGCCGACCAGCAGGTAGCGGGGGTCGACCCGGTCGGTGAGCCAGCCCGAGGCGATAGTGCCCGCGACGTCGAAAATGCCGACCAGCGCGAGCAGGCCCGCCGCCGTGGTGGACGGCATGCCGTGGTCGTGTGCGGCGCTGACGAAGTGGGTGCCGACCAGGCCGTTGGTCGATGCGCCGCAAATCGCGAATCCGCCTGCCAACAGCCAGAATCCGGGTCGGCGCGCGATGGTGGCCAGCACGGTCAGCGCGCGCATCGCACCGCCGGTCGCGGGCGTGCGCAGGCCCACCGAGCTGCCCGCTTCGGCGCCGTAGGCGGAAACGCCTGCGTCACTGGGGAAATCGCGGATGAACAGCCACACCAGCGGCACCACGGCCAACGCGGCGCCTGCGACGATCAGTGACGGCGCCCGCCAGCCGTGATCGTGTGCCACCGCCGACACCAGGGGCAGGAAGATCAGCTGCCCGGTCGCGCCCGCGGCGGTGAGCACTCCGGTGATCAGTCCACGCTGGCGCACGAACCAGCGGCCGGTGATGGTCGCCACGAACGGCATCGACATCGAGCCGACACCGACGCCGACCAACAGACCCCAGGTCAGCACGAGATGCCAGGGCTGTGTCATGAACACCGTCAGCCCGCTGCCCGCCGCGACGAGCAGCAGTGCGCACGCCACCACCCTGCGGATGCCGAAGCGGTCCATCAGCGCGGCGGCGAACGGCGAAATCAGGCCGTACAACAGCATATTCAGCGAGACGGCCGCGCCGATGGTGCCGTGCGACCACCCGAATTCCTCGTGCAGCGGATCCATCAGCACGCTCGGCACCGACCGGAAAGCCGCGGCGCCGAGCAGTGCGACGAACCCCACACCCGCCACGGTCCATGCGGGATGCAGCCACGGCCGGTTCATGGAATCGATATGTCCCTGCGCCGGGGGCGTCTGCAGTTCGGTCACCTGCTGAGCGTGCCGGAATCTCCCTTGGGGAACGAGTGGCCGGGATGCCATTAACCGCCAAGATCGTGCCACCCCGGCGCGACCGGCGCCGCCTCGACAGCGCACCGGCCGCCCTTTACTGTGTGGCGGGGAATTCGAGAGAACGTCGTTGTGGCGTGGCGCACAGTCACGCGACAGGCAAGAGGCGCAGTGCCGCACCAGTGTTCACGCGGTCGTCGGGGTCTACCCCGCAGGACAGAGGAGACAGCATGATTCGGTGGGCCTGGGCCTTCCTCGATCGGCCCGCGCAGCGTTTCGACGACTGCGCGACGTTCTGGTCCACGATCACCGGCACCCAGCTCTCGCCCCGCCGCGGCGCGAACGACGAATTCCTCACGCTCCTACCGGATCCCGCGCTGTTCGCGGCCGCAGGGGTCAAAATGCAGTCGGTCACCGGCCTCGGCGGGGTGCACATCGACTTCGATGTCGACGACATCGCCGCCGCCGTTCGCATCGCGCTCGACCTCGGCGCCGACCTGGTCGCCAACCACCCGGACTATGCCGTCCTGCGCTCGCCGTCGGGCCAGACGTTCTGCTTCACCCCCAGCGGCCGCGCCAAGGGCCAGCCCGCTCCCGCCGTCAGCGCGCCGGACGGCACGCTGACCCGTTTGGACCAGGTCTGCCTGGACATCGGCGCCGCCGATCACGAGGCCGAGTCACACTTCTGGAGCGTCCTGACCGGCTGGGAGCAGCAGCAGGGCAGGCTGCCGGAGTTCTCCCGGCTGCGCGCGAAAAACCGGCTGCCCATCCAGCTGCTGCTGCAGCGCCTCGGTGCGGATCGCCCGACCAGCGCGCATATCGACCTGTCGTCGTCGGATATCAACGCCACCGCCGACTGGCACGAATCCCTCGGCGCGACCCGCATCCAGAATCACGAACACTGGATCGTCATGTCCGACCCCGGCGACGCCACCTACTGCATCACCTCCCGCGACCCGGACGGAGTCTGACGGCGGCTGCGGCACCCGACCGAGTCTCGACGGCAAGCGGATGTGTGACACGGCGAACACCTGGCGAGCGCTGCGCGGTCGCGGTGGCAGAGTACCGATGTGCCTACGAACCAGACGACGACCGGATCGCTGCTCAGCGCGTTGTGCCCGGATCTGCGGACCGCGCTGACCCGTGTCCGCTATGACGCGGACACGCTGCTCGAGGTGCTCGGAGTCGAAGTGCACGCGGCGCTCGGCCGGTCGGAGCCGGTGCCGGTGCGTCGCGCCGCACGGGACGCGGGCGAACTCGGCACCCTGATCCGGTTGCTGTTGCTCGGCGACGCACTGCCCCGGCGGGACGTGGCCGCCGCGCTCGCACCCGTGGATATCGAGCGCGCCGTCGCGGCCGGATTGCTGGACCGGGACGGTGATCTGGTGCGCGCGGCATTGGACCTGCGCCCCCTGGACGTCGGCGTCGGCACCCGGTGGATCCTGTCCGATCTCGACGACTCGATGCGAAGGCGCACACTGACCGAAGAGCATGTGCTCGGCGTCGGCCACGCTTCGCTGTCGCTGCTGCGCGCGACGCCGACCCGCAAGGTCGGTTCGGTACTCGATCTCGGCACCGGCTGTGGCGTGCAGGCCGTGCACGCGACCTCCTATGCCGACCGGGTGACCGCCACCGACGTGAACCCGCGCGCGCTGTGGCTTGCCGACGCGACCGCGGCACTCAACGGCCTCGACATCGAGCTGCTGGAAGGTTCCTGGTTCGAGCCGGTGGCCGGACGCCGCTTCGACCAGGTGGTGGCCAACCCGCCCTTCGTGGTCGGCCCCGCCCGCATCGAGCACACGTACCGCGATTCCGGCCTCGCCCTCGACGGCGCAAGCGAACTGGTGATCTCCCAGGCCCCGGAGTTGCTCGCCCCCGGCGGCACCGCCGCGATGCTCGCGGCGTGGGCGCACGTGGACGGCGAGGACTGGCGGCACCGCGTGTCGTCCTGGCTGCCCGCGCACGGCGTCGACGCCTGGGTGGTGCAGCGCGACGTCGCCGATCCCGCCTTGTATGTGGGCACCTGGCTGCGCGACGCCGGACTCGATCCGCGCGACCCAGCCGCGCAGGCCCGCGCCGAACAGTGGCTCGACGCCTTCACCGCGGCCGATGTCGAGGGCATCGGCTTCGGCTTCGTCTATCTGCACGCCATCGACGGCCCGACCGAGTTGCTCGCCGAGGACCTCACGCATGGCTTCGACGACCCGCTCGGCGACGAGGCGACCAGGTATTTCGAGCGCTCGGCCTGGCTGCGCGCCGCCGCAGGCGACGAAAACCTTGCCTGGTCTTCACGTTTCGCGGTGGATCCGGCGACCGCGCTGGAACGTGTCTATCTGCCGGGAGAGGACGGCTGGGCCCAGCAGGTCGCACGGCTGCACCGCGGCGACGGACCGCGCTGGCAGCACGAGGTTGACGAATCCACCATCGCCCTCGTCGCGGGAATGCGGGCGGATGGGATGCCGTTGTACGAGTTGATCGAACTGCTGGCGGTTGCCACCGGATCCGACGAGGTGACCACGGAGTTCATGGCCGACGCACTCTCGGTGGTGGCCGGATTGGTCCGCCACGGATTGGTGCGACCCGTCTGACCGACGGCCGCACCGGTGGGCGGCGGACGCGCTCGGCAACGAGTGTTCCGATTCCGAATGCTTCTCAGGAACTTCTCAGACGGAAGCGCTGGAAACCGCAGTTCAGAGCGGTTTATCTGGGCGGTAGCGGGGAACTTTCTCATTGTCGGGTCCGTTGTTCGGAGTGAGACACCACCGACAGGAGGCAAGTCATGACCAGCCCCGCCACCACTCGTGTGCGCCCCAGCGATATGGACCTCGACGCCCAGAGCCCCGCCGCCGACCTGGTACGCGTGTACCTGAACGGGATCGGTCGCACGGCACTGCTCACGGCCGCCGACGAGGTCGAGCTGGCCAAGTGCATCGAGGCGGGCCTCTATGCCCAGCATCTGCTGGAGACCGGCAAGCGGCTGTCGGCCACGCGGAAACGCGATCTGGCCATTGTCGTGCGCGAAGGCCAGTCCGCCCGGTCGCATCTGCTCGAGGCCAACCTCCGCCTCGTGGTCTCACTTGCCAAGCGCTACACCGGCCGCGGCATGCCGCTGCTGGACCTGATCCAAGAGGGCAACCTCGGCCTGATCAGGGCGATGGAGAAGTTCGATTACGCCAAGGGCTTCAAGTTCTCCACCTACGCCACCTGGTGGATCCGGCAGGCCATTACCCGCGGTATGGCCGATCAGAGCCGCACCATCCGGCTGCCGGTCCATCTGGTCGAACAGGTCAACAAGCTGGCCAGGATCAAGCGCGAGCTGCACCAGCAGCTCGGCCGCGAGGCCACCGACACCGAGCTCGCCAACGAGTCGGGCATCCCGGTCGAGAAGATCTCCGATCTGCTCGATCACAGCCGCGACCCGGTAAGCCTCGATATGCCGGTCGGCAATGACGAAGAGGCCCCGCTCGGCGATTTCATCGAGGACTCCGAGGCCACCTCGGCCGAGTCCGCGGTCATCGCGGGTCTGCTGCATCACGATGTGCGCAGCGTGCTCGCCACCCTGGACGAGCGCGAACAGCAGGTCATCCGGCTGCGCTTCGGCCTGGACGATGGCCAGCCGCGCACCCTCGACCAGATCGGCAAGCTCTTCGGACTCTCCCGCGAGCGGGTGCGTCAGATCGAGCGCGAGGTCATGTCGAAGCTGCGCAAGGGCGAGCGGGCCGACCGGCTGCGCGCCTACGCCAGCTGATCGCAAGGTAATTCGCGCCGGCGACCCCGGCACGCCCATGGCGCCGAGCCACTTCGAGGCCGGCGCCCGGCTCGGTGACCGTAACGGTCACCTGGAAACGCCGACCGGTGTCCGCGCGCCCCGTCCCCTCCGGGTTCGCGCGAGCCGGTCGGCGATGCTTGTTTCCCGCGGCCGTAGTGCTCGTTTGTGTCCCGCTCAGCCCAAGCGACGCGGGCCCGCGTCGAAACGGCTGGGTTCCGGGCCTATTCGGGCTCGGGCGTAGAGGATCGAGGCCGACGCCGCCGAGGCGAGAACCGGATCGAAGGACAGTTCACGAAGTTCGGGGATGTCGTCGAAGAGGGCCGAAATGCGTTGGGCCAGTTCGGCGAGGGCAGCCTTGTCGACGCGCGGGCTGGCCGGGGTGCCGGACAGCAGTGGCGCGGCGCGCGGTGCGTCGATCAAGGCGGTGGCCTCATCCTCGGTCAGCGGCAGGGCGCGGTAGGCGCGGTCGCCGAGGAGTTCGATGATCAGACCGGACAGACCGAATTCGATCACCGAGCCGAACGACGGGTCGTCCTGCACGCGTAGCACGCAACCGACGCCGGGGGTCGCCATCTTCTGGATGTGCAAGACGGGGTCGCCACTGAGTTCCGCCAGATGGGCGTAGGCCTGGCGCACCGCCTCGGGCCGCCACAGATCGAGTCGGACACCACTGAGGTCGGGCCTGCGCCGCCACAGTTCACCGGTGGCCTTGGCCGCCACCGGATAACCGAGTTCTGCTGCCGCAGCGACGGCCTCGTCAGCGTTGTGCACTTCGCGATATTCCACAACGTGGATGCCGTAACAGTCCAGCAGGTCGACGGTTTCCTGGTCGGTGAGCCTGCGACCGGCAGGGTCTGCCATCCATTGCGCCACCAGTCCTCTGGCCCGCTCGGTGTCGATGTCGTTCGGGCGGCGGACCACCGAGACCGGCTTGGTGCGCCACTGCGCGTAGCGCCGCACCCTGGCCAGCGCCCGCGCGGCACGTTCGGGGTCAGGGTACGACGGTATCGAGCCGCGCACTGCCGTTCCGCCTCGCCCGCGCATCGCCAGCAGGTTCGGAATCCCTTGTTCGGCAACAAAAGTGGTCAGGATCGGCTTGCCGGAGTCGGGCACGGCCATGGCGGCCTCCCGGATGGCGTCGGCGAATCCGGCCATCGGCAGCGGCACCGGAGGGGCGAAAACCACTATCACCGCGTCGATCTCATCCGAGCGCAGTGCCGCGACCACGGCGTCCAGGTAGGCGCCCGGCGTCGCCTCCGGGCCCAGGTCCACCGGCTCGCCCACCGACTGCTCATCGACGCCGCGCTCGGTCGGACGGGGGCGTCGAATGCTCTCGGTCGCGCCACTCGTCGGCCGTCGCACCTCCAGTCCTTCCCCACGGGCGGCATCGACGGCCAGCCAGTTCAACGCGGCACTGTTGCCGACCACCGCCACCCGGGGACCGGCGGGCAGCGGCTGGTAGCCCAGCAGCGCAGCGCAGTCGAACAGCTCCGAGATCGAGTCGACCTGAACGATGCCCGCCTGCGCGAACAGATCCCGCACAATGGAGCGGTCCATATCGCCGGTCGGCTGCGCCCGTGCCGCGAGTCTGCCGCTGCTCACCGCGACGATCGGTTTGGTCCTGGCGACCCGGCGCGCAATGCGGGAAAACTTCCTCGGATTTCCGAAACTCTCCAAATACAGCAGGATGACCTCGGTGGCGGCATCGGTGTCCCAGTACTGCAGCAGATCATTGCCGGACACGTCGGCGCGATTGCCCGCCGACACGAACGTCGACAATCCCAGGTTGCGTGCGGCCGCCTCACCGAGAATCGCGGCGCCCAACGGTCCGGACTGACAGAAGAATCCGATGCGCCCGCGTCCCGGCAGCAGCGAGGCAAGGGTTGCGTTGAGCGCAACCGCCGGATCGGTATTGGCGATGCCGAGCGCGCTGGGACCGACCACGCGCATCCCGTGCCCGCGTACGGCGGCCACCAACTCGCGTTCGGCGGCGACACCGTCCGCGCCGGTCTCCCCGAAACCAGCGGTCAGCACCACCAAACCCTTGACGCCCTTGGCCATACAGTCGTCGAGGACCGAACCGATGGCCGCGGCGGGCACGGCGACCACCGCCAAATCCACCTCGTCCGGAATATCGCGCACGGTCGGATAAGCCCGCACCCCGCGCACCGACTTCCGATTCGGATTGACTGGAAACACCGGCCCCTGGAACGCACCGGAGAGCAGATTAGCCAGCACAACGCCACCCACCCGCCCGGTGCCAGGGGTCGCGCCGATGACAGCCACCGAACCCGGCGCGAGCAGATTGCCCACACTGCGCGCCTCCGAGGCCCGCTCACGTGAATCACGCACCGAGAGCAGGGCTTCGGTCGGGTCGATGGCGAATTCCAGGTGCAGCACCGAGCCGTCCCTGCTGCGCTCGACCTGATAGCCCGCGTCGCGGAAGACCGTCACCATGACGGTGTTCTCGGCGAGCACCTCGGCGACGAACGTCTCGATCTTGTTCTCCGCGGCGGCGCCTGCCAGATGTTCGAGCAGAATCGAGCCGAGGCCGCGGCCCTGGTGCTCGTCGGCTACCACGAACGCGACCTCGGCGGCGCGCGGCCCGGTGCGCGCGAGCAGCTCGTAGCGGCCGACCGCGATGATCGCCTCGCCGAGTTCGAGCACCAACCCGACTCGGTCGTGGTGATCGACGTGGGTGGAGCGGTAGAGGTCCTTGGGCGAAATACGTGGGTACGGACCGAAATAGCGCAGATACCTGGTGCGGTCGGACAGCGCGGCGTGGAACTGCTGCAGTCGATCGGCGTCGTCGGGAGTGATAGGGCGAAGCCGCACCACGCCACCGTCGGAGGCGAGCACGTCGGCGAACCAGTGCTGGGGCGGCAGGGGCGGCACCGCGGGGGCGTCCGGGGAATCCGGGGAATCCGGGGAATCCGGGGAATCCGGGGAATCCGGGGAATCCGGGGAATCCGGGACAAGTGTCGGCTCAGTCACGGGGGTCCTCCGGATCCAGGCCGAGCAACCCGAAGGTGGCCCGGCGCGTGGCCAATACGGCCGTGTCGATGGCACGTTGAGCGCGGTCGATCCGCGCGTCCCCAGTCTCCCCGGTGCCGCCCGGCCCGTCCCACCGGCGGTAGGCGATGTCGCCGCCATCACTCATGGTCCGCGGCAGGTCGACGGCGGGCGCTTCGATGCCGACGCGGTCGATCCAGTCCTGCGGCACTGCGGTTTCCGGTGCGACGGTGCGGTCGAGCGCAGTCGCCAGCAGGTGTGCCCAGGCCCGCGGCACCACCCGGACCAGGCCGTATCCGCCGCCGCCGACGGCCAGCCAACGACCTTCCGCATGCCGGTCGGCCAACTCTCGCATCGCGAGGAAGGCCGCGCGCTGGCCGTCGACGGTGAGCTCGAGATCGGCCAGCGGATCCTCCCGATGGGTATCGACGCCGCATTGGCTGACAATGATCTGGGGCCGGAATGCCGCCACCGCGCCGGGCACCACCGCGTGGAAGCCGCGCAGCCACTGGGCATCCCGGGTACCGGGCAACACCGCGAGATTGATCGCGGTGCCCTCGGCGGGACCACTACCGGTCTCCTCCGGCCATCCGGTGTTGGGCCACAGCGTGGCCGGATGCTGATGGATCGATATGGTCAGCACCCGCGGATCGGAGTAGAAGGCCCGCTGCACGCCGTCGCCGTGGTGCACATCCACATCGATGTAGGCGATGCGGTCGAAGCCGTGATCGAGCAGCCATGAGATGGCCACGGCCGCGTCGTTGTAGATGCAGAACCCGGCAGCCGAATCGGCCATCGCGTGATGCATGCCGCCGCCGATGCTGACCGCCCGCCGCGTGCGACCCTCCGCGATTTCGCGGGCCGCGGCCAGGGTGCCGCCCACGATCACCGATGCGGCCTGATGCATCCGCGGAAATATCGGGTTGTCCGATGAACCGAGTCCGTAGTCCGGCGCCAGCGGCGAGCCGACCGGCGCGGTGGCGTGCGCCACAGCCTCGATGTACGCCGGGGTGTGGATGCGCAGCAGATCCGCGATATCGGCTGCGGCGGGCTCCAACCGCTCGACACCGTCGAGCAATCCGAGACTTTCCGCCAACGCCATGGTGAACTTCAGCCGCGCCGGTTTCATCGGATGCTGCGGCGTCCAGGCGTAGTCGAGGAACCGGTCGGTCCAGACGACGGTTCCGGTAGCGGTGGCCATGGTTGCCACGCTAGAGCGTTTCGAGCCACTTGTCGGTGCCTGCTGGTATAGAAGCGCAGGTGTCGATCGAGTTGTCGACACGCTACGGCGGGAAGCTAACAACCCCACAGGTTGTTCGTATGCAGTAGAACTACAGGCGAGTGCGAACACGGCGAGACCGCCGTGCGCCGACAGGATTCCCGCAGCACAGTGCATTGGATCGTGACACCAGAGCGAGAGACGGTCCGGCACACGGTGGTGCCGCTGTGCGTGGGTAGAATTCGTGCCGACGAAGGGGTTATACAGGTGAAGGATCTGGTCGACACCACGGAGATGTACCTCCGTACCATCTACGACCTCGAGGAAGAGGGCGTGGTGCCCCTGCGCGCCCGGATCGCCGAGCGCCTCGAGCAGAGTGGTCCGACGGTGAGCCAGACGGTCGCTCGCATGGAGCGCGACGGTCTGCTGCTGGTCGCCGGTGACCGTCATCTCGAGCTGACCGACAAGGGACGCAGCATGGCTGTCGCGGTGATGCGCAAGCATCGCCTCGCCGAACGCCTGCTGGTCGACATCATCGGCCTGGACTGGCAGAACGTGCACGCCGAGGCGTGCCGCTGGGAACACGTCATGAGCGAGGATGTCGAGCGGCGACTGGTCGAGGTGCTCAACCATCCGACCACCTCCCCCTACGGCAACCCCATCCCCGGCCTCGACGAGCTGGGCATCATTCCGCCCACAGGGTCCGAGGAGACCCTGGTGCGACTGTCGGATCTGCCGCACGGACAGGTGCACGCGGTCGTCGTGCGCAGGCTCGCCGAGCACATCCAGACCGACCCCGAGGTCATCGGCCAGCTGCGTGAGGCCGGCGTGGTGCCCGACGCGCGCGTAACGGTCGAGACCAAGCCGGGTTCGGTGGTCATCACTGTGCCGGGCCACGAGGGTTTCGAGCTCTCGGACGAAATGGCCCACGCCGTCCAGGTGAAGCTGGTCTGACACGTGAAACTTCTGGTTACCGGCGGCGCAGGCTATGTCGGTGGGGTATGTGCGCAGGTCCTGCTCGAAGAGGGTCACGAGGTCGTGGTGGTCGACGATCTGTCGACCGGCAATGCCGACGGCGTCCCGGCCGACGTCCGCTTCGTCGAGGGTGATGTCGCTGTGGCCGCCCCCGCGCTGCTCGCCGCCGAAACCTTCGACGGCGTCCTGCATTTCGCCGCGCAATCGCTGGTCGGCGAGTCTGTGCAGCAGCCGGAGAAGTACTGGCAGGGCAACGTGGTGAAGACACTGGAGCTGCTGGAGGCGATGCGCACCACAGGCACGCCACGGCTGGTGTTCTCCTCGACCGCGGCCGTCTACGGCGAGCCCGAGCAGGTGCCGATCACCGAGGATGCGCCGGCCCGCCCGACCAACCCGTACGGCGCGTCGAAACTTGCCATCGATCACGCCATCACCTCCTACTCGAAGGCGCACGGGCTGGCCGCGACCAGCCTGCGCTACTTCAACGTCGCGGGCGCGTACGGCGGTCTCGGCGAAAACCGGGTGGTGGAAACTCATCTCATCCCCCTCGTGTTGCAAGTCGCTCTCGGGCACCGCAAGGCGATCTCGGTCTTCGGCACCGACTGGCCCACCCCCGACGGCACGGCTGTCCGCGACTACATCCATATCCGCGACCTCGCCCAGGCCCACCTCCTGGCGCTGGACACCGCCGAATCGGGCACGCACCGGGTCTTCAACCTCGGCAGCGGCACCGGATTCTCCGTCCGCGAAGTGATTTCGGCCTGCGAACGCGTCACCGGCCTGCCGATCGCCGCACAGGATGCCCCGCGCCGCGCGGGCGACCCCGCGACCCTGATCGCCTCCAGTGATCGCGCGGTCGCCGAACTCGGCTGGCTCCCGAAGCACAACGACCTCGACGAGATCGTCGGCGACGCCTGGGGGTTCCTGTGCGCCTTGGGTTCCCGCGCCCACTCGGCACCTTAGGCGAGCGCCCGGAAGCGGAACCCGACCGGCTCGTCCGATCCGGGGCCGCGTGCGCAACCATCCACCTGCTGCCCCGGCGAGCGTTCGCGGACCCGGCGCACTGGCGCACGCCATCAACAGCCCCAGCGCAGCTGGGCTCTGCCGTCGTCGACGCAACCAGCCGGCGGCCGCGGTGGCCCGCCGCGATCGTTCAGCACAACTCGATGCCGAGATCGGCGGCGGTCTCCAGACCGGAGCGCGCCAGTCTGCGCAGCTGACCCGGGCGCATACCCGCGTGCAGCGCGGTTTCCAATAGGATCGCCATCGGGTGTGACGGGTCGGCCTCCAGGGCCGCCTGGAAGGCGATGCCCGCCAGCGGGCCGTCGCCGCGGACATAGGCACTGTAACCGAGCAGCGCGGCGGCATCGGCGCGATCGGAATCCGACAGCACTCGGACCAGCTCCGCCCACAGCCGCTCCGCCGAAGCGGCGTGGTCCCCGACCGCCAGCGCGAACAGCGCATCACGCACCACTCGATCACGCAGTGCGGCAGCAAGTTCCGCCAGTTCTCGCGCTGTGAGCCTGGTGCCGAATTCGGTATTGGCGATCTGCCACAGCACATGCTCGAGCATTCGGCGGTGGTAGCCGTCCGGGTCGCCGCGCCGGACCGCCCTCGCATATCGGTCGCGGGCGGCGGTGACCGCGTCCTCGAGCTGGGCCGCGACCTGTGCGCGCAGTGGGCCGTCCGCGGCCACCATGGCGGTCAGCTCCGAGCGGGCGCGGTGGATGGGTCTGCCGTCGAGGACATGCGCCACCGTCACCATCGAGGTGGCCGGATCCGGCAGCGCCCCATGTCGTTCCGCGTCTGGCAGGCTCCACCATCGCTCATCCTTGTCGATCGCGCGGACGGCCCAGGCGCCCCCGAGAATGACACCGTGATCGTCGACGAGCTGCCGGGCCAAGGTGGCGATCAGTGCTCCGTGCGACCCGGTGCGGGTGACGCGGCGAGCCTCGGAACGACGTTGTGCCGGTGCACGAACGCGGTCATCGACGATCACCGCCAGCACCTCACTCGCGTTCTCGCCGTGGCAGATCCGTCCGACCTGCTCCGCGAACACCGCTGCGGGCCCGCAGCTGCCGCGGGCGCCCTGGTCCAGATCGAACCGGACCACCGCGTCGATGATCGGGATGTCGACGTGCTCGGGAGCGGTGCGCAGCACCGCGACGACGAGCGAGCGCTCCGGCACGAATCCGACCATTGCGGGCATCGCCGCGATCAATTCACCGGGATCGTCGATGCGTAGCTGTATCGGCGCGGCAGACTCGAACCGCGGGGGTTGCTCCGCACAAGTGACGGTGCGGCGCATGCGATCGCCGGAATCCTCGACTGCGGCGGGGTCAACGGGAGTGGTCATGCGTCGAGCGTGCGCTCGCCCATCACCATGTCCGGGTGACCGACCAGGGCTTTCCACTGCCCTGGGGAAAACCCTTGTCCTGTGGGCGAATAGGCCCTGGCGCCGAGACAGTTGCCCGGCCTTGTCGGTGCTGCCTGCTATTGTCCATCGCCGTCCTGCTGCGCGAACGCGGCCTACGCCTGCCTGACCCGCTGCACCGCCGTCGTGAACAGCTCGTCCAGCGCGGCCGTATCCGGCTTCGCGTCGCTGAAGGACATGTACGTCACCGTAATCCGCACATCACCGACCTGACCGGTCAACGTCTGCATGGATTGGGTCAGCCCGGCTCCGCCGACCTCCGGCGCCACGGTGCGCCGCAACGCCAGCGTGTCATCGGCGTCGATCGGCGGCGGCTGCTGCAGTCGGGTGGTGACGGTGGTGGTGGCGCCTGCCCGGGCGACCTGCAGCGTTTCGCACCGCTTCAGCTGGTTGCGCAGCGCGGCCAACGGCTGGTCGGTCCTGGTCAGTTCGACGGTGACGGTGGCGCGGCCGCTGTTGTCGGTGCCGACCGCGATGGCCGTCTGATCGGGCCCGAACCGCTGCTCGGGCGGCAGGCAGCCCTCGGGCCGCACGGTCGAGCCCCGCCCGATGCCGGTGAGATCGCCCGCGGCCTGCGCGGCCGCCTCCGGTGGTAGCACGACCGCCGGATACCGGACCGGGAACTGCGCGGGATCCGGTAACAGCGCCGAGAGTTGGGCGCCGATGTGGCGCTGCACAGCGGTCGGTGTGGACGCGACCGGGTGACCGGTCACCGTCGATGCACAGCCTGCAAGCAGCAGCGCACCCGCGACGGCAGGCAGACAGCCCGACACCGCGGATTCGAGTTGCCCCCGGCGCATCGAATCGGGCACAGTCACCCGACCACTGTGCCAAATTCCCGGTGCCCGACTGCGATGCCACGCCGTGCGCGGCCGGCGCGGGAATGCGGAGGGCAGCACGGCGGTTGGCTGTTGATATGGGTCGGTGTCCGGCCGTGAGCGCGACCGTCTGCGCCATGGGGGACAATGGACAGTGGTTCGCCCGCTGCGAGGCGGCAACACGCCGAAGACCTGGAAGTTCTTCGGATAGCTTGCGGCTCGCATCGGTGGACCGCGCAGGAAGGAGTACGCGATGGACCACGAGTCGCGAATGTACGAGTTGGAGTTTCCCGCTCCGCAGCTGTCATCCGACGACGGCTCGGGTCCGGTCCTGGTGCACGGACTGGAAGGCTTCACCGATGCCGGACATGCGGTGCGGCTGGCGACTACGCACCTGCGCGAGAGCCTCGAAAGCGAACTGGTCGCCTCGTTCGATGTGGACGAGCTGTTGGACTACCGCTCGCGGCGCCCGCTCATGACGTTCAAAACCGATCACTTCTCGGACTACGCCGAGCCCGAGCTCAACCTGTGGGCGTTGCGCGACACCGCGGGCACGCCGTTCCTGCTGCTTTCGGGCCTGGAGCCGGACCTGCGCTGGGAGAAGTTCACCACCGCGGTGCGGCTGCTCGCCGAACAGCTCGGCGTGCGGCGCTGCATCGGGCTGAGCGCGATTCCGATGGCGATCCCGCACACCCGTCCGCTCGGCATCACCGCGCATTCCTCCGACAGCGACCTCATCGCCGAGCATCAGCGCTGGCCGGGCGAGCTACAGGTGCCGGGAAGCGCGTCCTCGCTGCTGGAGTACCGGATGGCACAGCACGGGCACGAATCGGTCGGGTTCTCGGTGCATGTGCCGCACTACCTCGCACAGACCGCCTACCCGGAGGCCGCGCAGACGCTGTTGGAGAACGTCGCGGGCAATGCGGGTCTGGAGATTCCGCTGGCCGCGCTCGGTGAGGCCGCCGCGCGGGTGCGCGAACAGGTCAACGAGCACATCGCGGGCAACTCCGAGGTGGAGACGGTCGTGCATGCGCTGGAGCGCCAGTACGACAGCTTCGTGACCGCGCAGGAACGCCAGTCGAGCCTGCTCGTCGGCGACGGTGAACTGCCCAGCGGCGACGAGCTCGGTGCGGAGTTCGAGCGCTTCCTCGCCGAACAGGGCGGCTACGACGGCAACGGCGACGCCGGGGGCGACGAGACCAAGTAAGGGATTAAGCGCCGATCACCGGGCGGTCGGCCACCCGAAGGCAGCCCGTAGGGTGGTCGGAGTGGATCTGACCGAACTGCTCGAGATACCGGGAACCGACGCCGACGCGCTGTATGAGTCGTTCGGGGCGTGGGCGGCCGAGCAGGGCACGCCGTTGTATCCCGCACAGGACGAAGCGCTGCTGGAGCTGGCGTCCGGATCGAACGTCATCTTGGCCACCCCGACCGGCTCCGGCAAATCACTGGTCGCCGTCGGCGCGCATATGTTCGCACTGACCCGAGGTCAGCGCACCTACTACACGGCCCCTATCAAGGCGCTGGTCAGCGAGAAATTCTTCGCGCTGTGCGAGGTGTTCGGCGCCGACAAGGTCGGCATGGTGACCGGCGACGCCGCGGTGAACCCGGAGGCGCCGATCATCTGCGCGACCGCCGAGATCCTGGCCAACATGGCGTTGCGCGAGGGCGCGGCCGCCGATGTCGGCCAAGTGGTGATGGACGAGTTCCATTTCTACGCCGACCCCGATCGCGGCTGGGCCTGGCAGGTGCCGCTGCTGGAGCTGCCGCGCGCCCAATTCCTGCTCATGTCGGCCACCCTCGGTGAGGTCGACTTCTTCGCCGCCGATCTACAGCGCCGCACCGGCAACCCGACCGCCGTGGTCGCGGGCACCGAACGCCCGGTGCCACTGAGCTATTCGTATGCGCGCACACCCATCACCGAGACGCTCGAAGACCTCGTCACCACCAACCAGTCCCCCGTCTATGTCGTGCACTTCACCCAGGCCGCCGCGCTCGAACGCGCCCAGGCGCTGACAAGCGTGAACTTCGCCACCCGCGCCGAAAAAGACGCCATCGCCACCGCATTGGGCGATTTCCGCTTCTCCTCGGGTTTCGGCAAGACCCTGTCGCGACTGATCCGCCACGGCATCGGCGTGCACCACGCGGGCATGCTGCCCAAGTACCGCCGCCTGGTGGAACGCCTGGCCCAGGACGGACTGCTGAAGGTCGTGTGCGGCACCGACACCCTCGGCGTCGGCATCAATGTGCCGATCCGCACCGTGCTGCTCACCGGCTTGACCAAATACGACGGCGTGCGCACCCGCAGGCTCAAAGCCCGCGAATTCCATCAGATCTCCGGTCGAGCGGGCCGCGCCGGATTCGACACCCTGGGCACGGTCGTGGTGCAGGCGCCCGACCACGAGGTGGAGAACACCAGGCTGATCGCCAAGGCGGGCGACGATCCGAAGAAGCAACGCAAGGTGGTGCGACGCAAACCGCCGGAGGGCTTCGTGTCCTGGAGCGAGGAGACCTTCGACCGTCTGGTCACCGCGGCTCCGGAACCGATGGTGTCGCGCTTCGCGGTCACGAACTCCATGCTGCTCAACGTGATTGCCCGACCGGGCAACTGCTTCGAGGCAATGCGTCACCTGCTCGAGGACAATCACGAGCCGCGCCCCGCGCAGCGCCGCCACATCCTGCGCGCCATCCGCCTCTACCGGGCGCTGCGCGATGCCGGTGTGGTGCAACAGCTTCCGGAGCCCGACGCACAAGGCCGCAGAGCCAGGCTCACCGTCGACCTGCAACGCGACTTCGCCCTCGACCAACCGCTGTCGCCGTTCGCACTCGCGGCATTGGAGCTGCTGGACAAGGAATCTCCCGCCTACACCCTCGAGGTCGTCTCACTCATCGAGTCGACGCTGGAGGATCCGCGCCAGCTGCTGATGGCCCAGCAGCACAAGGCCCGTGGCGAGGCGATCGCCGAGATGAAGGCCGACGGTATCGAATACGACGAGCGCATGGAACTGCTCGAAGAGGTCACCTGGCCCAAACCGCTTGCCGAGCTGATCGATCCGGCCTTCGAGACCTACCGCGGCGGACATCCGTGGATGTCGGAGTTCGCGCCGTCGCCGAAGTCGGTGGTGCGCGACATGATCGAGCGTTCGATGACTTTCGCCGAGCTCATCTCGCACTACGAGCTGGCCCGCTCCGAGGGCGTCGTGTTGCGCTACCTGGCCGACGCCTACCGCGCATTGCGCCGGACCGTGCCGGAATCGGCCCGCACCGAGGACCTCGACGACATCACCGAATGGCTCGGCGAACTCGTGCGCCAGGTGGACTCGAGCCTGCTCGACGAATGGGAGCAGCTCACCAACCCGGGCGCGGAGACCGACGCCGACCAGCTCGCCTTCGGCGCCGAGACGATCCGCCCGATCTCCGCCAATGAACGCGCATTCCGGGTGATGATCCGCAACGCCATGTTCCGCCGCGTCGAGCTGGCCGCCCTGCGTCGCTGGGACCTGCTCGCCGACATGGGCACCGGCCCGGACTGGGAAGCCGACCTGGCCCCTTATTTCGCCGAATACGAACGCATCGGCACCGGTCCCGACGCGCGCGGTCCGCAACTGTTCCAGGTGGAACTACGCCCCGAGTTCTGGCACGTGCGCCAGGTACTCGACGACCCCGCGAACGACCACGGTTGGGCCCTGGAAGCGGTCGTCGATCTGGCCGAGTCCGATGCCGCAGGTGAGGTCGTATTCGACGAGGTCACAGTGTCCGCAGGGTGATCATGGTCAAGGTGTCGTCAACGAGTTCGTAATCGGGGCCGTCGCGCTGATACTCTCTCGCGCGGTGCCTGAACGACGGCACAGCCAAAACCTTGGAGAGTTCCCTTAGATTGATCGGTTCAAACATGCCCGAATCACCCTTCTTGGTCATCGACCCCGAGCGGGTGCGCGATAACTTCCGCGCACTCCATATCGCGCTGCCCACGGCGCGAATTCGGTTCGCGGTCAAGGCAAGCCCGGTTCCGGAGCTCATCCGGCTGCTGGCGGAGGAGAGCGCGGAGTTCGACGTCGCCAGCATCGGCGAGATCGAACTGTGCCTGCGTGAGGGCGTCGACCCGGCACGGATGTGCTACGGAAACCCGATCAAAAAGACCGCCCACATCGCGGCCGCCTACGCCGCGGGCGTGCGCCGCTACGCCTTCGACACCGAGGACGACCTGCTGCGCATCGCCGCACACGCACCAGGCTCCGAGGTCGAATGCCGCTTCCTGTCCGCGGCCCCCGAATCCGAGACGCCGTTCGGCACCAAGTTCGGCTGCAGCCCCGCCGAGGCGTTGCGCCTGCTGGTGCGCGCCCGCGATCTCGGGCTGATCGTGGCGGGACCGTACTTCCACGTCGGATCCCAGCAGCTGGACCCCGAGGCCTGGCGGATCGGCATCGAACAGGCCGGAAGTATCGCTGCGGCGTTGGCGGACAAAGACATTCGGGTCGAGTCGGTGAACATCGGCGGCGGCCTGCCCATTTCCTACGTCGAGGCGGCGCCCGCGCTCGACGACATCGCGGCCGTTGTCGCGGCCGCGACCGCTGAATTCCTGCCCGAGACCGCCGGACTCGTCATCGAGCCGGGCCGTGCGCTCGTGGGGTCGGCGGGCACTATTCACGCCGAGGTGGTCGGCGTGCGCATCGCGCCGGATGGACGGCGCTGGGTGTATCTCGACATCGGCCGCTACAACGGGATGGCCGAGACAGAGAACGAGTACATCGCTTACCGCTTCGTCACCGAACGTGACGGTGATCCCGTAGACGAGGCGGTGGTGGCCGGTCCGACCTGCGACGGCGACGATGTACTGTATCAACGCACGCGAGTCCTCCTTCCGACCACGTTGCGAGCCGGTGATCGCATCCAGATCCTCGACACCGGCGCCTATACCGCGAGCTATTCGTCGGTGTCCTTCAATGGTTTTCCGCCCTTGACCGTTCATGTCTCGGGCGCTGAGCGAGAGTGAGTTGCCCCATGACGGCGGAATTCACCGGCTGGCACGTGCTAGCCGAGTTCGGTGGTGTCGACGCGGCCCTCTGCGATGACCTCGAACGACTCGAAGCGGCGATGCGAAAATCGTTGATCGCCGCGGGAGTCACGATCTGCGATGTCGTGCACAAGAAATTCGAGCCGCAGGGCGTCACCGTGCTTGCGCTGCTGTCGGAATCGCATGCCTCGATCCACACCTACCCGGAGTCGGGCGACATCTTCGTCGACGTCTTCACCTGCGGGAGCATCGGCGAGGGCGCCTCGAAGGCCGTCGAGCTGCTGCGGGATGAGTTGTCGCCCAAGGAAGTTCGCATGTCGACCATCCGACGCGGCCGGGCCGGGCATCGGGTCGAGGAGCCGGTCGGCGAAGGCCTGACCCGTATCTGGGATGTCTCCGACGTCATCGTCGACATCCATACGCCCTTCCAGCACATGCTGATCGCCAGGACCGAGCAGGGCATCAGCCTGTTCTCCGACAACGATCGGCAGTCCACCGAGTTCTCGCAGCTCACCTACCACGAGGCGATGATGGTTCCCGCCTTCGTGCTGGCCGAGAAGCTGGAAAATGTGCTGATCATCGGTTCCGGTGAGGGCGTGGCAAGCCAGATGTCGGTGGCGGCGGGCGCGACCCACGTCGACCATGTCGACATCGATCAACTCGAGGTCGAACTGTGCGCCGAGCACCTGCCCTACGGTTACACGACCGCGGAGCTGACCGCGGCCGTCGAGGGTGCGGGCCCGATCACGGTGCACTACGCCGACGGCTGGGACTTCCTCGCCGATGCGGCCGCGGCGGGCACCCGCTACGACGTCATCGTGATCGACCTGCCCGACGAGCGAGTCGAGGACGCGCAGCACAACCGCCTGTACGAGGCGGAATTCCTGCAGCGATGTCGGGCCCTGCTCGCACCCGGCGGTGTGCTGAGTGCACAGGCCGGTTGCGCGACCATGTGGCGCAACGAGACCCTCAAGCGGTCCTGGCAGCGCTTCCACGAACAGTTCGGCACGGTCGTGCACTATGGCAGTGACGAGCACGAGTGGTCGTTCCTGTTCGGACTCGTCGAGCCGATCGCCGACCCGGTGCAGGCCATGACCGACCGGCTGGTCACGCTGCCCTACCGTCCGGAGACGATCGACGATCGTGCCCTGGTGCGCGGCGCCATCGAGCCGCACGCACTGCGCACGCAGTAGTTCCTCGATAAACCGAGACGCACCGGCTCCCTGCGGAATTCACCGCGGGCGCCGGTGCGTTCGGCATATCGGCCACTAAGAGACGGTCGCCTGCCCTGCCGGGTTCGCTCTGGATACCGTCGCCACCGGCACGGCATGTTTCGACTCCCCAGCCGGCGTCGGCTCCGCGATCGGATTCGGCTCCTCGCCGGTGGGTCCGAAGACCCGGCCGTTCTTCCAAGCGCTGCGCTCGAACATGCGCTGCACCGGCGTCGCGATGAACGTCGTGACCGTGGTCATCACCGCGAGAATGGTGTAGAGCTCCAGCGTGATCAACCCGGCGGTCAGGCCGATGTTCAGCAACACCAGCTCCATCAATCCGCGGGCGTTGGCCAGTGCGCCCATCGCACCCGCCTCCCGCCAGCCCATGCCCTGAGTGCGGGCGACCAGGCCCACCGCACCGAACTTGCTGACGAACGACACCACCAACACCACGGCTGTCATCACCAGCACGGTGGGTTCGACGATCAGACCGAGTTTCGTGTTGAGTCCTGTGTAGATGAAAAAGGCAGGCAGCAGCAGATATCCGACCAGCGGCTCGAAGCGCTGCCGGATCTGCTCCATGAGTTCGCCGCGCGGCATCACCAGACCCACCACGAACGCACCGAGCACCGAGTGGATGCCGACGAAATCGGTGAAGCAGGCGGCCAGCAGGATTACCAGCAAGACGACGGTCAGCGGAGCGACCGGCAGCCCGCCCGCGCGCTCGGGATCCCCGCGGCGCGGCACCCAGACGTCGAGCCTGGCCAGCCAGCGCCGCGCGATCACCGTCATGAACAGCAGATAGGCCAGGCCGCCGCCGATCGCGAGGAACGCACCGCCCATGCTGTCCTTGGCAGTGGCGACGACCACGGCAAGCAGCACCCACGCGCACGCGTCGTCGACGGCCGCGCAGGCCAGCGACATCGTGCCGAGCCGGGTGTTCAGCAGGCCGGAGTCGTAGACGATCCAGGCCAGGATCGGAAAGGCGGTGACCGCGACCGCGGCCGCAAGGAACAGTGCCCCTTGCCAATTCGCTACCTTGTCGGTGAAGTACCTGCCCTGGCCGACCATCCACCAGCCGACGAGACCGCCGAGCACCATGGGCACCGCGACGCCGGTCGCCGAGGTGGCGCCCGCCTGTCGCAGGTGTTTGCTCAGAATGTCGAGCTTGAACGAGGAGCCGACCAGGAACATGTAGAGCACCAAGCCGAGCTGGCCGACCACATAGATAGCAGTCAGGTTCGGATGCATGATGCTCGTGCCGCCGATCTCGATGTTCGTCGGGAACAGCCACTGCTGGGCCTGCGGCCATGCCCAGCCCAGGACAGACGGCCCCAACAGGAACCCGGCGACCATGATGGCCACCACCTGCACCTGCCCCAGCCTGCGGAACACCGGCCAGAGCAGTCGATAGGTCAGCAGAATGACCGCGACCTGTAAGAAGAAGTGTGTCGTGATTTCCAGAAGCGATGGCATCGCAGCTCCCCTCCGTCGAGCTGTAGCGAGCACGGACAGTCGAAGATCGCCGGAACGGCCCCGAGCGCAACTGGCGTCTTCCCCGTATCCGCAGGGTAACCCGCGCGACTTACAGTTTTCTTGTCGCGCACCTGGCAGCGACCGCGAGCGGCTGAATGCATTGCGGTGCAGGTCAACTCGCTTCGTCAGACCGCTACCGCCGGCTATCGACACGGGTCGACGGGCGTCACAACCCCCATCCCGTTCTCGATGACACCGGCCGCGGCGAGACACAGGTCCTCTCGGTACATTCCGCCGATGAGCTGCACGCCCTGCGGCAATCCATCGGTCACACCGACGGGAACCGCCACCGCGGGGACCCCCACCAGGGAGCTCGCCGTGCACAATCGCACCGGCCCCATCATCCGCTCATGCTCCTGCGCATCGGCCGGGACCAGTGGAGCCGGTGGCAGCTCGGTCGACACCGGCCCCAAGAGCAATGGATAGCGCGCGAAGAAGCTCGCCCACTGTCGCTGCACCCCCAGCCGGGCGGCGGTCAGCTGGACGTATCCGGCCAGGTCCAACGGCGGTCGCCGCTGCATGATCAGCTCGAGGTGCCGACGGCCGGTCACGCTCAACAACGGTCGGATATTCGGCCACACCAAGGAGAACTCGGTGCTGATCAGTCCCGCATAGACCTCCAACGCTTCGGCCAACGCGGGTGTCTCCACCTCGTCGACCAGGTATCCGGCCTCCCGCAAGACCTCCGCCGCGGTCTGCACCGCACCTCGGACGTGAGGGTGTACCCCGTGGCCGCCCGGATCGACAACCAGTCCGATCCGGACCGGTCCCGTGCGCGCCGCGCCGTCCACGGGCACTGGCACCGCTCGCGGGTCCTGCGGGTCGGCTCCCGCCAACACCTCGTACACCAGCCGCAGATCTGCCACCGACCGCGCCATCGGCCCATCGACGGGCAGCACCTGCGAGGCCAGCGTCGGCTCCTGCCCACCGAGGCGGTGATCCGCCGCGAACCGACCGTAGCTCGGCTTGAGCGCGGCGACGCCGTTGAACGTCGCCGGAATGCGCAGTGAGCCACCGGAATCGTTGCCGAGCCCCAACGGCGTCATCCCGGTGGCCACCGCGACGCCGTCGCCACCGCTGCTGCCGCCCGGGCTTCGGCCTGCCGGGTCCCATGGGTTGCGGGTGTCGCCATAGAGCGTGCTCGTCGTGTGCATGCCCGCGATCGTCAAGTCCGGCAGGTTGGTTCGGCCGATCGGTATCGCACCCGCGGCCCGCAGTCGCCGGACCGGTGGCGCATCCTCCGAAGCCACCAGGTGACGTAACCGCGGCACCCCCATCGTCGTCGCCGACCCCGCGACGTGGATGTTCTCCTTCACGGTGAAAGGAACCCCGGCCAGCGGCCCCACCCGTGCACCGGAAGCCAGCCTCCGGTCGAGCTGCTCGGCCGCGGTCAAGGCGCTCTCGGCCAGCACATTCGTCACCGCGTTCACCACCGGGTCGACCGCCTCGATGCGCGCCAGGTGCGCGGTCATCACCTCGACCGCGCTGACCGCTCCGGCCGACACCGCCGCCGCGATTTGTTTCGCGGTTGCTCTCCATATCTCCACGCCCAGGAAGATACATACCTGTATCCAGATACACTACTGAATATGAAGGAGCGACTCACCCGCGAGCAGAGCCGACAGCAGACCCGCGACCGACTGCTCGCCGCAGCCGCCGAACTGTTCGCCGAGCGGGGAGTCAACGGCACCTCGGTGGAACAGATCGCCGAACGCGCCGGCTACACCAGAGGCGCGGTCTACGGCAATTTCACCGACAAACACGAATTGATCGTCGAACTGCTCGTCCAGCGAACGCAGCGCGAAATCGACGAGGTCAGCCGGCTCGACCACACCACCCGCGAGCCGCTACGCCAGTTCAATCGCGATCGCGCCGAACATCTCACCGACTGGCTCGCACTGCGCCTCGAACTCATCCTGCACATCCTGCGCAATCCAGACCTACGACCACGCCTCGCCGAACGCGAACTGCTCGCTCGTGCCGCTATCACTGCAGGCGTCGCCGACGAGTTGCCACGGCCGCCGGCCGATCCCGCCTTCCTCGCGCTGATCATTCACGCACTGGAGGACGGCCTGCTCATCCAGAAATTGCTGACACCCGAAGGGATTCCGGACGACGTCGTTGTGGCGGCCGGCGAGCTGCTCATCAGTTCTTGGGCCGCACTGTCCTACGACTCCCGCGATAGGCGGTAGCGCCGCCGGGACACGTTCGGGCGCCCGGCGCCGGCGCCCGAACGTCGTCCCGAGCCTATTGCGCGCGGTACTGCTCGACGTTCATGCCGCCGATCCCCCAATTGGTCAGCTCGACCTCGTCGATCACCACAAACGTCGTCGCGGGATCCTTGCCGAGCACATCCCGCAGCAGATCGGTGACTCCCTTGATCAACTGCGACTTCTGCTCCCGGGTCACGCCCTCGTTGGTGACTCTGATGTTGACGTAAGGCATTACGCCGCCCTTCCCGAGATGAACCCGCCGTCGACGGGGAGGATATGACCGGTTGTGAACGCGGCATCCGCGAGATACAGCACGGCGGCGGTTGTCTCGCTCACCTCACCGATCCGATTCAGCAAAGCCAGCTTGCCCGAAGAGCTTTCGTCGCCGTCACCGAACAATGGGGTGCGAATGATCCCTGGCGCAACAGCATTCACCCGAATGCCGTCGCTCGCGAGCTCGGCGGCCAGGCTGGTGGTCAATGCATGAACGCCGCCCTTGCTGACCAGCGCCGCGGACGCGGGCAGCCCCGCCAGCGCGTGATTGATCAGCACGGTGCCGATATTGACGATGCTGCCGCCGTTACGCTGCGCTCGCAGCTGCCGGACCACCGCCTGGGTGGTGAAGTAGGTGCCCTTCAGGTTCCCGTTCAGGTAGCTGTCGAGGTCTGCCTCGGTGACGTCGACGAACGGCTTGGCTCCGAAGATCCCCGCGTTGTTCACCAGCACGTCGACGCTGCCGAACCGCTCGACGGCGACCCGAACCAACTCGGTTCCCGTTGCGGGAGAACCGATATCGCCTGCGGACACCGCCACCCGATCCGCTGCGGCCAGCTCGTCGGCCACTGCCTCGAGCTTGTCCGCGTCACGCCCGTTGAGCACGACATTGTCCCCACGCTGCACGAAGGCCCGTGCGACGTCGCGCCCGATCCCACTGGAGGATCCGGTCACGATGACCGTTTTCGATGTGGACATACCTTCTCGCTTTCTCGTGAACTCATTTGATACGACCGGTCGTCTTGAAATGGGCGTGCAGCAACGCGCCGTAAGCACTGCGGAGGGAACTACGGCCGGAAGTAATCGTCCAGCAATCGGCGCAAACACTTCTGCAGCGGTTCGAGCGAGCGGTCGATCTTCATCCGGATCACCGCCCCCTCCCAGGACTCCAACAGCAGGTCCGCGAGATCCACCGCGTCGATATCGGCGCGAATAGCACCCGATTGCTGCGCGTGGCCCAGCGCCTCCGCCACCCCGTCACGCCACGAATGCCACGCGCCGGCAAGCGATTCGCGCAGCACATCGCTGCCTTCCAGCTCACCACCGAGGTTCGCGATCAGACACCCGCCCGTGTACTCGGCCTCGACGAACTCCTCCATCAGTCGCCCGAAGAACGCCCGCAGCCCCGCCACCGGATCCGGCGCCGCGCCCAGCGCCTCGGACAGATTTCGCTGCACACACAGCGAATGATGGTCGATGATCGCCTGCCCGAAGGTTTCCTTGCTGTCGAAGTAGTTGTAGAACGAACCCTTGGGCACGCCGACCGCATCGAGCACCTGCTTGATTCCGGTGCCGTGATATCCGTTGGTCAAGAACCCGGCAGCACCTTCCTCGACCAGAAGCTGCCTGGTGTCGTCACTCCGTCGCGGTCGGGCCATTCGATGAATATACGACCGGTCGTCTTGGAATGGCAAGAGCGAATCCGGCCGAAACAAGCGCTCGTCGGTGACGACCGCAGCACAACCCGCGCGCTCGACCCGACATGCCCTGGTAGGTCCGGTCAGAACGCGGACAAGCCTGCACGCCACCGCGCGCACCGGGCGGTGAACTCGGCCAGATGATCGAGTGCGAACCGGTCGGCATCCCAGTCCCCCGGCGAGACCTCCGCCGTCCACACATAGGCCAGGACTCGCGGATGCCCGGGGATCACCAGCGGACCGAGGTCGTACTCGGCATCCTCGAAGGCGTCCAGCACTGCCCACTCGGCGGCGGTGAGTCCGGTGAGCAGCACGCCGCGCGCGACGGAAGAAGGCCGCGACACCAGTCCGGGATACACGCGACCCGGCAGCGCCGCCACCCGCCAGCCGGGCACCTCCACCGGCTCCGAACTCGGACAGCGACCGAGCAGTTCGATCAACACGGCAGGAAACTGCAATGACCCGTATACGAAGAGCACATCGTCCGCGGCGCGCACAAACCCGAGCCGCCGCGGATCTGCCGCACCCTTGCCGATCGGCGCCACCGCGAGCGCATCCGCGTCAGGCGTCTCGAACCGCCGCACCCCTGCCTCCTTCTGCCGTACCCTCGGCCGCTGGACCTATGTCGCGAATAATCTCGGCCAGTCGCTCGTAGTCCTCGGTGCGCGCCGTCGAAGCCCGGAAGGCGAGCCCAAGGGTGCGGCCCGGCGCCGGCGCCGCAAAGCGCGCGGTTTCCAGTGTGCCGCGGGCAGTTTCGGCGGCCACCGCCATCTCGGGAATCAGCGTGACACCCAAACCTCCTGCCACGCATTGCACTACGGTCGCCAGGGACGCCGCACGTGTGTCGCCGACGCCAGCGGGATGCACATCGGCAGTGCGACACAACTCCAGCGTCTGGTCGCGCAGGCAGTGCCCCTCGTCCAGCAGCAGCAGCGGCAACGCATCGAGGGCTGTCGGCGCGATGTCGGTACGCCCGGCCAGTTCATGACCGCGTGGGGTGACCAGCACGAATTCCTCTGTATACAGCGGTATCTCGACGACTCCGGACATTTCCGTCGGCAGTGCGAGCAGCGCGACATCCAGCACTCCGGTGCGCAGACCGTCGAGCAGTCGCCCGGTCCGGTCCTCGATCACCTGGGGCGCCAACGCGGGCACCCGCGTACGCAATTCGGGCAGCAGCGCAGGCAGCACATACGGGGCAACCGTCGGAATGATGCCGAGACGCAGGGTGCCACCGAGCCCGTCACCAGCCGCCGAAGCGACGAATCGGTCAGCCGCTTCGAGGGTCGCGATCGCCTGCGGCAGTAGCCGCATGCCAGCGGGGGTGACGAGCACGCGTCGCGTGCTGCGTTCGATCAGTTGCAGCCCGAGGCCGTGTTCCAGCGCCGCGAGCGCCTGCGATAGCGTGGGCTGGCTCACACTGAGCCTGGTTGCCGCAGTGCCGAAATGGCGATATTCCGCGATCGCGACGAACGCACGCAGCTGCGACAGGGTCGGCTGATAAGTCTGATCAGTCACGCCTATCAGTCTAGTGCGACTGATCACGTTTACCTTTCACCGGCCTTTGGGCAAGATCACAAGTGAGCTTTTCGCACAGCGCTAGCAAACCAACATGACGAGGAGAAAAGCATGGCCTTGCTGACCATCGGCGACCAATTCCCGGCATACAACCTCACCGCGGTCATCGGCGGTGACCTGTCGAAGGTCGACGCTCAGCAGCCTGACGATTACTTCACCCAGATCACCTCCGACGACCACGCGGGCAAGTGGCGGATCGTCTTCTTCTGGCCGAAGGACTTCACCTTCGTGTGCCCCACCGAGATTGCCGCCTTCGGCAAGCTCGACGAGGAGTTCGCGGACCGCGACGCGCAGGTGCTCGGTGCCTCGGTCGACAACGAGTTCGTGCACTTCCAGTGGCGCGCCCAGCACGAGGACCTCAAGACCCTCCCGTTCCCGATGCTCTCGGACCTCAAGCGTGAACTCGCTTCCGCCACCGGCGTTCTCAACGCCGACGGCGTCGCCGACCGCGCCACCTTCATCATCGACCCGAACAACGAGATCCAGTTCGTCTCGGTGACGGCGGGTTCGGTCGGCCGCAACGTCGACGAGGTGTTGCGGGTGCTCGACGCGCTGCAGTCCGACGAGCTGTGCGCCTGCAACTGGAAGAAGGGCGACCCGACCATCAACGCGGGCGAGCTGCTCGCCGCCAGCGTCTGAGTCCCATCGTCCGAACACACCGAAAACAGAGCATGAGTAGAGGATTCGCCGAATGAGCATCGAGACCCTGAAGAACTCCCTCCCCGGGTACGCCAAGGACCTCAAGCTCAACCTGTCGTCCATCGCACGCACCACCGTGCTGAACGAGCAGCAACTGTGGGGCACACTCCTCGCGTCGGCGGCCGCAACCCGGTCGGCGACCACGCTGCGCGAGATCGCCGAGGAAGCCGCCGACACGCTGTCGTCGGAGGCGTACAACGCCGCACTCGGCGCGGCCTCGATCATGGGCATGAACAATGTGTTCTACCGAGGCAAGGCGTTCCTCGGCGGCCGCTACGACGACCTGCGGGCCGGCCTGCGCATGCAGATCATCGGCACGCCGGGCGTCGACAAGGCCGATTTCGAACTGTGGTCGTTCGCGGTGTCCTCGATCAACGGCTGTGCGCACTGCCTGGAGGCGCACGAGAACGTGCTGCGCGAGGCGGGCGTCTCACGCGAGGTGATCTTCGAATCGCTGCGTGTGGCCGCCATCGTCGCCGGTGTCGGCCAGGCGGTCCAGTCCACGGAGGCGCTGGCCGTAGCCACGGTCTGACAGTTCGTACCTCGACGGCCCCGTCCACCAGGACGGGGCCGTCGTTCGCTCGCACGGCCGGGAGTTGTCGGACGCCGTCGCTAGTCTGTCGGCGAAACACCAAGCGCCAATGAGGGAGACCGGCCGATGGCCGTCCGCACGCCGACGACGAACGAAGACGACTGGGCAGCACCGACCGCCTGGTGGTCGAAGTCCGATCCGTTCCGCGGGCTCGGTCCCGCACGAAGAACCACCGTGAACGCGGCAGCCGCCGCCGCTGTGGCCGATACGCTGGCGCGGTCGGCCGACAAGATTCGCACAGCGCTACAGCATCCGCGCTCGCACAACGTATTCCGGCAGCGCGGCCTGGCCTATCTGTCCGCACCCGACGCCGATCCGATCGGCGCCGCCGTCTGCGCAGCAGTGGGGATCGACGCCTACATTCTGAATCCCGACGGCCTCGGCAGGTACTACGACGACAACACGGATCTAGCCGACTATCTGGTCCACACCCACGGCTTCGAACTCGCCACATCGATGACGGCCGCGGTCGCGGGCATCCACTGCGAGTTCGACTCACTCATACCGAATGAGTGGTATCGGAATTCGGATCCCGCGAACTACCGAGTTGCGACCGGTGTCACCGATCCGCCCGTCACCGTCATCCGACGTCTGCGCGCCCTGCTCGCCGCGGCCAACGATGCCGAGTATGCAGGCGCACTCACGGTGGCGGCCCGGCTGCGGCGCGGCGGTAGTCTGCCGATCCGATTGCTGACCTCGTATTTGTTTCCCACCGAACAGCATTGGGTAGCGGACGACCTCGCCGACCCCTCGTTGTCCGCACCGAATTCCGACGCGATCTTGCTGCTCGCCTCCGTCACCGATCCATCGCACGCCCACCGCATCGTCGACCTGCTCGGGCAGCGTTGGTCCGGGCTCCACCACAACCCCTCGCTGCTATTCAACGTCGCCACCCAGCTCGGACCGTCCGCCGCGGACGTCATCATCCGGATCTGGAAGGAAGGCTGGGGCAATGCCTACGCCCCGAAAGCGGACAAGCTCGGTCGCATACTCGCTCATCTGCCCGACGACGCGGCCATGCATTTCCTGGCCGACGAATCATGGCGTGGTTCCACCACGGCGGCGCTGCAGGCATCGACCGAGCGATTTCCGGCTCGCGCCCTGCGGGTACTCGCCGAGCGCGCAGGCCGCCTCGGCACCGAGGATGCATTCCTCGAGCATGCGCAGCGCCATCTCGAACTTGCCGCGGCGGTCCGCCACCAGTTGCCCATACTGGCACAACAGCTGCTGACCGAGATCCTGCCCGACCCGATCGTGAGTCCGGCATCGGATACGGCGCTGATGTAGGCGACCTCGGTCCCTACAGCGCCACGGGCAACCGGAATATCCCGGTCACAATAGCGTGACCAATCCCCCGTCAATGCGCGACAATTCGGACTAATGGGACGAACCTCTGCCGGTCCGCCGGGTCACACCCACGTCAGCGCAGATAGATAGCGAATCAGTTGCCAGATCGCCGACCCGGTCGGACCTCGGCCCTATCCATGCCTGGGAGCACGTCCGAAGTCCCGGTAGGCTCACGACCATGGGCACACAGGATGAGCTGGAGGTCACGAGCACGCGGGTCGAGGTTGTGCGGGTGTTCACCGACGCGGCCGGACGGTTCGGAAACGAGCTGGGAATTGCCCGTGCGGACGAGGTTGCCGACGCAGACCGGCAGGCGCTCGCGGCGCGTGCCGGTTTCAGCGAGACCGTCGTAGTCGACGACCCCGTCGAGGGGTCCGCCCGGGTGCGGATCTTCACCCCCGCCGTGGAGCTGCCGTTCGCGGGTCACCCATCGGTGGGCACCGGGTGGTGGTTCGCCGAGCAGGGCATCAAGGTGCAGGTGCTCGATATGCCCGCGGGACCGGTGGCCGTCGAACTGACCGACGGACTCACCTGGATCACGGCCCGCGGTGAATGGGCACCCGAATTCACCTTCCATCAGCTCGCCGATATCGAGGAGCTGGCGGCGCTGAACCCGGACGACTTCCCCACCGGACACCACTACCTGTGGGTGTGGACCGAGGAACACCGCGGCGCGCTGCGCTCCAGGATGTTCGCACCCTCCATGGGCATCGCCGAAGACGAGGCCACCGGTGCCGCTGCCGTCGCGCTGACCGCACTGCTGCGCCGCGGCCTGGTGATCACCCAGGGCGAGGGCTCCCAGCTGTTCACCGAATGGGACTCCGACGGCTGGGTGCGCCTCGGTGGACGCGTCGTCGCCGACTCGGTCATCGACATCTGAGGTCACCCGTAGACCACGGCGATCAGCATGTAGGCGGTCCCCACGTCCATCACGACGTGGGGCACGATCGCCGAGGAGAGCATTCGACCGGTCCGCGCACCGGCCGCTGCACCGACCGGATGACCGAGCCAGTGATACCGCCACCCCGCGCTCACCGCGACTATTGCCGCAACCGCGTCCACGGCGAAAAGCGCCGCCAAACCCAGGATGGGGCCGGGTTCGGGTCCGCCGCCGTGCCCGCCGTCCCGATGCCCTGACATCGCGTACAGCATCGCCCCCGCGGCCACGACGTGGTATCCGAGCGCGACCATCCGATCGGCGGGCATCGCTCGACCCTCGCTGTGCCACTCTGCGATCCGGCCGAGCAGCAACACCACGAACACCACCGTTATCGCGGTCAGCACCCCACGTAACGCAAGCGGATTCGCCCCCGTGGGAAACACCAGCATGGTCAACATGACCAGGCACATGATCAGATGCGCGGCATCGGACTCGTGACAGGTATTCGGCCCGTCGCCGTCGCTCGACGAATCGTCTCGCCGCCGCGCATATTCAGCCAGCGCATCCCCGGCCGAACGCGGCATCACACCGGCTGCCGACGGCGTCGCCAACCGGACAACCACGATCGCCGACGTACACAAGAACGCCATCACCACCGACCACCGCAACGCGGCGTACTCCTGAACGAACTCCGCCACACCCCACCACCTCTCGTCGCGGGTAGCACCTCCATGCTCGCACCCACGCACCCTTAGGGCACCCTTTTCCGACGGAGGCGATTCAGCCGCGCGGCTATGATCCGATCCGTGCATCCCTTTCGCCGCACCCTCACGCAGCTGCTCCAGGCGCGGTGGCCACTGCTGTAGCTCGAATCGTTCGAAGAACAACGCGCGCTCGACGAGATCGTCGCCACCACGACCGCGCTGAAGACGCCGCGGCCGGTCTGGCGGTGGTCGGCCACCGACGGCCTGTGCCGGGCGGGCCAGGCGCCCGAGCGCGCCACTACCGACCCGGTCGCCGCGGTGCGCGCGGCGCACCGGGTCACCGAACGGGCGGTATTCGTATTCCACGATCTGCACGGCTTCCTCGGCGACGGGTCGCCTCGGACAGCTGGAACGACATCGACGCCCTCGATGACCTTCTCGTCGACCTGGGCGCGCGCCGACCGTCCGCGCCGACGCTCCTGCGAGCCGCAGTCGTACCCGATACATCGCACGCCCACAATCCAGACACAGTGGCGTGATCACCTGGCTTCGACCGATCAACGGCGAACGGCGGGGCGGTTGCGATCTGTAGCGGTGCGGGCGAATCGGCCCGGTGAGATACCACGCCACTGCTTGAACGCGGTCGAAAAGCTCGGTGCGCCCGAGTAACCCATCCGAAAGGCGACATCCTCCACGGTGAGCCCGGTGGCCAGCAGCTCCTCGGCCAGATTGCCGTAAGTCTCGACGCACAGCTGCCGATAGGACGTCCCTTCATCCGCCAGGCGACGACGCATGGTGCGCAGACTCATATGCAGGCTCGCCGCCACATCCTCCTGTGTGAGGCGACCGTTGAGCCGGTGCATCAGCAGCTCGCGCACCGAACCGGAAAGCCCGTGCCGAAGACCGCGCCGTTGCAGCAGATCGGCGCATTGCTCTTCGAAAAGCAGGGCCGTGAGGGGGCTGGCCTGTGGCATCGGGTTGTCCATGCCGGTGGCGTCGAATACCGCGATGTGCGGGCCAGTGGCATCGGTACTCGGTATCTCGAACTGCTCCAGCAGCGGCAGCAGCCGCTCCCGGTATCCGCCTCCGATTTCGCCGCGCAGCACCGGCGGCGCGACGCCGTACACCAGCGCCCAGTTCGTCAGCAGCGCGGCGACGTCACGCTCGCCGAGGAAACCGCGCACATCCGCGGGCACATCCTGATCGTCTACGTAGAGCCACAGTTCGTCGTCGTGATAGACATGCCAGGCTCGCGAGAACGAGGTCATCAGGCTGAAGTACCGCATGGCGACCTCGGTGGCCGAACGCATCGTCGGACTGCTCATGACGGCAAGCCCGAACACGCCGTGGGTGGTGATGTGCGTGCGCACACCCGCCTCGATGCCGAGACCCCATGGATCGCCGAGTGCGGTGACGATGTTGCGGGCGAGTTCCAGTTCCTGCGCCGCGGTGACCTCGGCGCCGGGCGTGATCAGCACCTGTGGCGCGATGCCCGTGCCGCGCAGGCACTCCGCGAGACGGAGTCCATGGCTTTCGGCGACTTCGACGAGGATCGCCGAATTCGTGATCGAGCGCCGCCACTCCCACGAGGCCACCGGCTCATCGTCATCCAGGTTGTCCGAAGCCCGCAAGAAAATGGCCAGAGTTCGTATGGCCGAATTCTCGTGCGGTCGAACGGCCTTCGCACCGCAACCCCCGCAAACTTCCAGCTGGCCGGTATCCGCAAGGCCATGACCCGATATCGCATGGAGTGCCGCCGGTCGACGCCATACTGTCGAAGCAAGACGAAAGCGGGCGAACCACATGTCGAAGAAGACACTTGCCGGCAAGCGCGTCGCGATCACCGGTGGCACCGGCGGCATCGGCAAAGAAGCGGCGTTGGCCTTCCTGGCCGCGGGAGCCGAGATCGCGATCGGCGACTCCGATGCCGGACGAGTTCGTGCCATCACGAATCAGTTCAACCGTGTCCACGGCGGCACCGCGCTCGGCTTACCGCTCGATGTCACCGACAGTGTCCGATTCGCCGAATTTCTATCCACCGCGGAACAGAGACTGGGTGGGTTGGACGTGGTGGTGAACGCCGCAGAAATCCTTCCGACCACTTCGTTTCTTTCCGAGTTCGACACGGACACCGACCGCCAGATCGAAGTCAATCTGCGTGCGGTCATCACCGGGTCCCGACTGGCGGGCGCACGCTTCATCGAGCGGGGGCACGGCCAGATCGTGAACATCGGCTCGGCAGTCGGAGTCACCGCCGCACTCGGAGCCGCCGTCTACAGCGCGACAAAGCATGCGGTGGTCGGACTCGGCACAGCTCTGCACCGCGGACTCGCCGAGCAGGGCGTCATCGTCAGCACCGTCGCGCCCGGTTTCGAGCCCGACGCCGAGGCGGTGGCCGACGCCATCGTCGATTGCGTCGAGCACCAGCGCGGCGGGCTGCTGGTGGTGCCGCCCTCGGGCTGGTTCCGCACCGCCGTGCCTGATCCCGTACATCTGCGCTACACGATGCGCCGCATGCTCGGCATCATGTAGCGGTTCGGGTCACCGATCAGGCAGACAGTTCACGTAGCACGCGCTTGAGCACCTTCCCGGTCGGATTGCGCGGCAGTTCATCGATGAACAGCACGTCGCGAGGGACCTTGAAGCGGGCGAGATGGGACTTGACGTGCTCGCGGACCTCGTCTGCGGTCAGGGTGTGCCCGGCACGGACCACGACCACCGCGCGCAGGCGCTGGCCGTACTTCTCGTCGGCGACGCCGAACGCACTGACCTCGGCGACGGCCGGGTGCGCGGCGAGCAGTTCCTCCACCTCGCCGGGGAAGACGTTCTCGCCGCCGGAGACGATCATGTCGTCGTCGCGGCCGTCGACGAAAAGCCTTCCCGCCCTGTCGAAGTGGCCGACATCGCCGGTCGACATCAGGCCGCCGATGCGGGCCTTGTCGCCGCCGCCGGTGTAGCCCTCGAACTGGTAGTTGTTGCCGACGAAGATGCGGCCGGGCACGCCGGGCGGCACCTCGGCGTCGTTGCTGTCGACGATCTTCACGACGGTGCCGGGCACCGGGGTGCCGACACAGCCGGGCTCGACGGCAAGATCGGCGGGCGTGGCAATGGTCGCGTAGGCCACCTCGGTGGATCCGTAGACGTTGTAGACCACCGGGCCGAAGGCCGCTGTCACCCGAATGCACAGCTCCGCACCCAGCTGCGAGCCGGCGACGAAGATAATGCGTAACCGCGGGAAGCGGTGCCCGGCGAAGCCTTTCGGACCGGCATCCACGAGACGCTGCAACATGACCGGCACCGCGATCAGCGCGGTGGCGCGATGCCGGGCCATGCTGTCGAGCACGGCCTGCGGATCGAAGCGACGCCGGATCACCAGGGTGGAGCCGAAGCCGACGGCCAGGATGGCGTGCGCGAAGCCGAGCGTATGAAACAGCGGCGCAGGGCATTCGGTGATCTCGCGGGCCCGGAACGGCACTTTGCCGAGGATGGCGCCCAGCGGCGCGAGCGAGCTCGGTTCGCTGCGCGGCGCGCCCTTCGGAGTCCCGGTCGTCCCGCTGGTCAACAGGATGATCTTGGCGGTGGTGGTGGCCCGACGCGGCGGCGTGCGCGCACCGCCCGCGATCAGATTGTCGAGGGTGTCGACGCCGGGCTTGCCGACCCAGGCGCGATAGCGCCCACGCCGCGGCGTGAGATCACCGAGCATGCCGGAGTATTCGTCGTCGAAGACCAGCAGATCCACGCCCTCGCGGGCAACGACCTCACGGAGCTGTGGACCGGCGAAATCGGTGTTCAGCAACACGATTCGGGCACCGCACTTGGCCGCGGCGAACACCGCGTAGTGGAAGCCCCGATGGTTGCGCGCCAGGATCGCGACACCCTCGCCATCGCGCAGACCTCGGGCGCGCCACGCATTGGCGAGCGCGGTGCTGCGCGCGTCGAGTTCGCGGAACGTGACGGTACCGATTTCGTCGATGATGGCGGCGCGATCCCCATAGCGCAGGGCGGCCACCGTCGTGAGCCCGCCGAGCATGCCCGAGCGCAGCACCGCGACGCCCATCCTGGCGAGCCGGTCCGGGCGCTCCGGCGCCGCCAGTCCGGCGCGGACCGCGAGCGCGGCGTAATAGGTTTCCTCGGCGGCCCGACGCGCCGCGGTAGCGGCCAGCGCCCCGACTTTGCTGGTCAACTTCATGATTCAGCTCTCCTGCTGGGCAGTGCCCGACCGAACACCGTCGACCGCGCCGTGCTCGTGGCCGAGGTCTTGCTGATCCGCAGCCGTCGAGGCGGGTGTTGCATGCTCGGCTGTACCCAAGGTGAGGGCGAGCGCCCTCACAGTAAAGCGTGCCGAACGGGTTCGTCGAGTGAGCGGCACCCACCCCACCCACATGACCCGACTATCCAGTCACATGATGGACCAATGGATATCGCCGATATATCGCTCCCCGATCGGGCAGTGCCGAGCGCAGATCACCCCGCGGCCGCCTCGTAGGTTCCCGCACTGACCCGCCACGAGCCGGCGAGGGTCAGCCGAGGGCGGCGGTGAACCCGACGACCAGCTCGGCGACCTGATCGTCGGTCATCACGAACGACGGCGAGATCTGCATCGCGCCCTGGCCCGCCGCACGACCCGAAACACCGTGTGCACGAAGGGTTTTCACCAGCGGAAGCGCTTCCGATGGGTCGGCGAGCTGGATCGCGGCGACCGCACCGAGACCGCTGCGCACTTCGGCGACGCGCGAGTGCCCGGCCAATGGCGCCAACTTGTCATGCAGGGTCGATTCCAGGCGCTTCGCCTCGTTCAGCAGACCCTCGCGCTCGATGATCTCCAGATTGGCCAGCGCGGCCGCGGCGGCGCCGGCATGGCCGCCGTAGGTGTAACCGTGACGCCACCACACGCCCCCGCTGAAGAACGGTTCCGCGACGCGCGGGGCGATGAAGACCGCACCCATCGGAACGTAGCCGGAAGTCAGGCCCTTGGCGGTGGTCATGAGGTCGGGCGCGAGATCGAATCGGGACGAGGCGAACCAGGATCCGCCGATACGCCCGAACCCCGTGACGACCTCGTCGACCACGAACAGGATGTCGTTGTCGCGGCAGATACGGCGGACCTCGGCCAGATAGCCGTCCGGCGGAAGATAGACACCGCCCGCGCCGATGATGGGCTCGCAGAAGAACGCCGCGACGCGTTCGGCGCCGACTTCCTCGATCAAGGCAAGCAGCGATTTCGCGTCATCCCACTCGACGGTGCGCGCATCGGCCATCAGTTCGCCATAGCCTTCCCGGTTGACCGGGATGCCCGCCAACGCCGTTCCCGCGACATGCATTCCGTGATACGCGCGCTGACGGCCGACCACGATCGTCTTGTCCGGCCGCCCCATCTCGTGCCAATACCGCCGTGCCAGCTTCGCCGCGGTGTCGACCGAATCCGAGCCACCGGAAGTGAAGAAGATCTTGCTGCCGGGCACCGGTGCAATCGTCGCCAGCTTCTCCGCGAGCAGTTGGGTGGCGGGTTCGGCGAAGTCGCCGAAGTTCGAGTAGTGCGCGATGGTGCGCAGTTGCGCGGCGACGGCATCGGCGATCTCGGCGCGCCCGTGCCCGACATTGGTGAACCACAGACCCGCGGTCGCATCCAGATACCTGGTGCCCGCCTCGTCCCAGATGTAGGCGCCCTCCCCGCGCGCGACAACGAACGCCCCGTCCCGTTCGACGGCACCCATATCGGCGAACCCATGCCATAGCGCACTCATACCAACCACCTTTACCTCGAGAACCGAATCATTCGTCCGCACCCCGCCAGCGGCTGCTCAGATCGCCGAGGGCGGCGACGGCCACCGCGAGCAGCGCGAACGCCACAACCAGAACCACCAATCCGATGGTCATCGACACATACCCCTGCTGCCGCGGGTCCATGAACGGGTACGGGTACCACTTCACGAACACACCACGGAACAGGGTGTAAGCGCAGTATGTCACCGGGTAGGCCAGCCAGCCCGCGATCAGCGGACCGTTGACCCTGATCGCCACCGGGACCAGCGCCCAGTCCGCGATCATCACGATCGGCATGATCCGATGCAGCACGTCATCGGCCCAGTGCTGTTCGTTCCCGGCGTCGATGTGCGCGAGCAGTACCGCGTACACGATGCCGGTAATGACCAGATACAGCGTGCCGGCGCCGCGGACCAGCTGCCACCGCTGATCGATCGGATCGAGCAGCGCGCCGACCAGCAGCACGATCACCCCGAGAATGTTCGATTGGATCGTGAAATAGCTGAAATGGTTGTCCAGCGAGTAGCCGAACGATCCATGGTCGTGGATGGGACCACAGATCAGCGCCACCAGGCCCAGCGCAGCGAACCCGATACGCAGGACACGAACCCACCATGGAGCCATCCCGACGGCGTTCACGGTGCGATTGTTGCATAGCCTGGGAACTGCCAGACCATTGCTCAGGGGGATGCCGGTGCCGGCCGATGCACCCGCGTGCCGGCCGTTGGCAGTGCCGACCAGCCCAATGTCCGGCGCGCCCAGCCGAATTCGAATGCCTCCGAGGGTGAGTGACCACGCTCAGTCCGTCGAGGCAGGTCCGCGCCGGCGGGCACTGAGTGCGCCGGCGGTCATGTCTGGAACGTCCCACATCAGGATGGCTTTTACGGGTGAACCCGGCGCGCCGACATCGCGGTGTCAGCGCCGGCGCGCACGGTGTGCTCGCTGGATGCCCGGGCCCGCCCCGGGGTTCGACGAGCGGTCCGCAGAAACGTTTCGCTACGCTGGTAGACGCAATGACCAGGACAGCCGACCCGACTCTCCGCGAGCTTCGTGACCGCCTGGCCGCCGTGACCCTCCGCGACGAACACCGGTTGCGCCGACGCCTGGACCGGGCCCGCGGCGACGATCTCACCGCCGTCGCGGTCGACATCGCGGCTGCCGAGGGACGCATCGAGGCCCGCCGCGCGGCAGTACCCGAAATCCGCTACCCCGAACAGCTGCCGGTATCCGCGCGCCGCGAAGACATCGCGAAGGCGATCGCCGAGAACCAAGTGGTGATCGTCGCGGGCGAGACCGGCTCCGGTAAGACCACCCAGATCCCCAAGATCTGCCTGGAAATCGGCCGCGGCATCCGCGGGACGATCGGGCACACCCAGCCGCGCAGGCTGGCCGCACGCACCGTCGCCGAACGCATCGCCGAGGAACTCGGCACCGAACTCGGTGACGTCGTCGGCTACACCGTGCGGTTCACCGATCAGGCGTCCGATCGCACGCTGGTCAAGCTGATGACCGACGGCATCCTGCTCGCCGAAATCCAGCGCGACCGGCTGCTGCGCCGCTATGACACGATCATCATCGACGAAGCGCACGAACGCAGCCTCAATATCGATTTCCTGCTCGGGTATCTCAAACAGTTGCTGCCGCGCAGGCCGGATCTCAAGGTGATCATCACCTCCGCGACCATCGACCCGGAACTGTTCGCACGCCACTTCGGTGACGAATCCGGCACTCCCGCACCGATTGTCGAGGTCTCCGGCCGGTCCTATCCGGTGGAGATCCGCTACCGGCCACTCGCGCTCGAACTACCTGGTTCCTCCGACGACGAAGACGACGAAGACACCAGGATCGTCGACCGCGACCCGGTCGACGCCATCGGTGAGGCGGTCCGGGAACTGTTCACCGAGGGCGACGGCGATGTCCTGGTGTTCCTGTCCGGGGAGCGCGAAATCCGCGACGCCGCAGACGCGCTGCGTGACCTGAAGCTCCCGCGCACCGAGATCCTCCCGCTGTACGCGCGCCTGTCGACCGCCGAGCAGCACCGGGTATTCGCCCCGCATCCCGGCCGTCGTGTGGTGCTCGCCACCAATGTCGCGGAGACCTCGCTGACCGTGCCCGGCATCCGCTACGTCATCGACCCCGGCACCGCGCGCATCTCCCGGTATTCGATGCGCACCAAGGTGCAGCGCCTGCCCATCGAAGAGGTCTCGCAGGCCTCGGCCCGTCAGCGCGCCGGGCGCTGTGGTCGCGTGGCCGACGGCATCTGCATCCGCCTCTACTCCGAGGACGACTTCGAATCCAGGCCGGCTTTCACCGAACCGGAGATCCTGCGCACCAATCTGGCCGCTGTCATCTTGCAGATGACCGCGCTCGACCTCGGTGACATCGAGAACTTCCCGTTCGTGGAGGCGCCGGACCGTCGCGCCATCCGCGACGGCATCGCGCTGCTGGAGGAACTCGGAGCGCTCGCACCACGCGCTACGGCGAAACCCACGCGGCGACCCCCATCGACCGAGATCGACGACCGAACACAGCGCGGTTCCGACCTGGACGCAGGCGAGGAGCGGCAGCGTGACGACAGCGCCGCACACATGCCGGTTCTCGACAGTGCGCCGACCGGCGACGCCACGCTGACGCTGACGCCGGTCGGGCGCGAAATGGCGCAACTACCGGTCGATCCGCGCATGGCGCGCATGCTTGTCGAGGCGAACCGCAACGGCTGCCTGGCCGATGTCCTGGTCATCGTGGCCGCCCTATCGATCCAAGATGTGCGTGAACGCCCCGCCGACCATCAGCAGGCTGCCGACACCAAGCACGCACGGTTCGTCGTGGAAGGCTCGGATTTCCTCGCCTACCTACGGCTGTGGGAGTACCTCACCGAACAGCGGAAATCGCTGTCCGCCAACCAATTCCGCCGGATGTGTCGCGACGAGTACCTGCACTATCTGCGAATTCGGGAATGGCAGGACCTACACGGGCAACTACGGACCATCACGCGGGGACTCGGCTGGTCGGCACAGGCAGACAGCGGCGCGCCCAGCGGCGGGATCTCCGATTCCCCAGCAGATGGCGAGCGCCGCCCGCGCCGCGGACGGCGCGACAGACGTGCATCGAACCCCAAGGCCGACAACGCTTCCACTGCTGCCGCATCCGGACAGCAGACCGGATCGCGGCGCGGTAGACAGCCCGAGTCCACAGTGCAGGCTGCACCCCTCGACGAGGACGGCACCGCCTGGGATTCCACCTCGATCCACCAGGCACTGCTGGCAGGCATGCTGTCGCATATCGGTGTCCGAGAAGCGGAATCACGCGAATTCGTCGGCGCGCGCAACGCCAAGTTCATGATCTTCCCCGGCTCCTCCCTCGCGAAGAAGCCGCCGCGCTGGGTGATGGCCGCGGAACTGGTCGAGACATCGCGGCTGTGGGGCCGGATGGCCGCAAGAGTGGAACCGGAATGGGCCGAGCGCCTAGCCGGCGATCTGGTGAAACGCACATACTCCGAACCGCATTGGTCCGCCAAGCGCGGCGCCGCCCGCGCTTACGAGCGCGTCACCCTTTACGGCGTCCCGCTGGTGACCAGCCGCCCCGTCGATTACGGCCGTATCGATCCTGGGCTATCGCGCGAACTGTTCATTCGGCACGCACTGGTGCAGGGCGAATGGCAGACCCACCACGAGTTCTTCCACCGCAACCGCGCTCTGCTGGACGACGTGGCCGATCTGGAACATCGTGCCCGCCGCCGCGACATCCTCGTCGATGACGAGGTGCTCTTCGAGTTCTACGATCGGCGCGTCCCAGCCGACATCGTGTCGGTGCGGCATTTCGACAGCTGGTGGCGTACCGCGAAGCGCAAAGATCCCGCGCAGCTGGACTTCTCGACCGACACCGTCGTCAACGAGGGCGCGGGGACCCTCGATCCGACCGATTTCCCCGATGCGTGGCGTCAGGGCGAGCTGAGCTTCCCGCTCACCTACCAATTCGAGCCGGGCAACGACGACGACGGCGTCACGGTCCGCATCCCGGTAGCACAGCTGGCCCACGTTCGGCCGGTCGGGTTCGACTGGCTGGTGCCGGGCATGCGCGACGAGCTCGCCGCCGCCATGATCAAGACACTGCCGAAGACATTGCGCCGCACCGTTGTTCCGGCGCCCGACTTCGCCGCTGCCGCGCTCGCCGCGCTCACTCCGCGCGCCGAACCGCTGCGCACCGGCCTGGCACGGGAGCTGTCGCGCCTCGGCTCGGTCACGATCACGCCGAAGGATCTCGACCCCGCCGCTCTGCCCGACCATCTGCGCATGACCTTCGCGGCCACGGACGCCTCCGGGCGCACCCTGGCCAGCGGCAAGAGTCTCTCTCAGCTGAAAACCCAACTGGCCACAGAGGTTTCCGCCTCCGTCGCCCGCGCCACCGCAGGCGCCGAGCGGGCCCCCACCACGGTGTGGACCTCGGAGTCCCTCGGCACGGTCGAGTCCACCGTACGCCGCGAAGTGGCCGGGCAGACGGTCACCGGCTATCCGGCGCTGGTGCCGGAGGGCGACGGTGTCGCCGTGCGGGTGCTCAGCTCCCCCAGAGAACAGGCCGCAGCGATGCGGGCGGGCACACGCGCGCTGGTGCTGCGTGCGATTCCCACCTCGCCGCGTGCGGTGACGGCCGGACTGTCGGCCGCGGATCGTCTTGCGCTGAGCCAGAACCCGTACGGCTCGCTGGAGGCCCTCGTCGAGGACTGCCGGGCCGCCGCCGCCGAGGAACTCATCGCCGCCGCGGGCGGTCCTGTTCGCAGTCCCGACCGTTTCGACGCCCTCGTCGCCGCCGTCCGGCCGAAGCTCGCCGACGCCGTCACCCGCTTCGTGCGCGTGGCTGTCCCGGTCCTCGCCGGGGCACACCAACTTTCGGTGGCACTGGCGGCGGCCACCGACCGCGATATCGCCGACGATGTCCGCCATCAGCTCGGCGAGCTGGTGTTCCCCGGCTTCATCTCCGAATGGGGCGGCACCCGGCTTCGGGAACTGCCCCGGTATCTGCGGGCGGCGACCGTGCGCCTGGAGTCGCTGCCTGGCTCGGCCGTCCGCGATCGTCAGGCCACGATCGAGCTCGACCGGGCGCTGGCCGCCTACGACCGGCTCATCGCTGCCCTTCCGGAGAACCGCAAGCACGCCAGCGCTGTGACCGAAATCTGGTGGATGATCGAGGAATTCCGGGTCAGCCTGTTCGCCCAGAAGCTCGGCACACCCTTCCCCGTCTCGGCCAAGCGCATCGAGAAGGCGATCGACGCGGTACGTCGCTAGCTAATGTCGCTTCGTTCGGCCCGGCGTCACTCGACGGTTGCCGCGACAGTCGATTCGTCCCGATGCCGGCGCAAGTCCGCGATCTCGCGCTCGAAATCGTCGGCTGAAGTGAAGGACCTGTAGACCGAGGCGAAGCGCAGGTAGGCGACCTCGTCGAGATCACGCAGCGGGCCGAGGATGGCCAGTCCGACTTCGTGGCTCGGCACTTCCGGCGAACCCTTGGCCCGCACGGCGTCCTCGACCTGCTGGGCCAGCAGGTTCAGCGCGTCCTCGGCGACCTCGCGTCCCTGGCAGGCACGACGCACGCCTCGGATGACCTTCTCGCGGCTGAACGGTTCGGTGACACCACTGCGTTTGACCACGGACAGAATGGCGGTCTCGACCGTGGTAAAGCGTCTGCCACACTGCGGGCAGGAACGACGGCGGCGGATGGCCGCACCTTCCTCGGCCTCACGCGAGTCGACGACCCGCGAGTCAGGGTGTCGGCAGTACGGGCAATGCATCCGGGAGATCCTTCGTCGATGCGCGCGCTCGCGTCCGGGCCGGCTCCGATTGGGGTGACCATTCCGGCGAGCACGTGTACAGGGGTCTAGACCTATACGTCCATAGCACTTCGAGGATACCCGGGCCGGGTCGGCGGCCCTCCCTCGCGTCACTCGCCGATCCGCCACCGCGTTGTCATGTCCGCGATCAGTTCGGGGATTCGCTGGATCATCCGGCCGTGGGCGAGCTTGTTCCAGAACGACTCACCGAGCCAGGCGGCGGCGAACGGCGGATTGCGTTCCATGTCCACATGGCGCGGCACCAGGTCGCCCGTGATGTAGGTCCAGCGGGTGTCCCGGTCGGCCCAGTTGAAGTCCGGCAGCGGGGTGCGCAGCGCCACCGTGCATCCGGCAATGTCGGCGCGAACGGTCGCCGGAGCGAACACGCCCGGCGCCAGGACGCCCGGCACGGCAGGCTTGCCCGCCACGGTGCTCACGTAGGTGAGGACCCGGCCGATGGCACCGCGGCCTGCGGAGGTCGCGTCCCACTGATCGGCAATGACCCGATTCTGTTCACGATCGGTCATCCGGACCAGCGCGTCCTCGTACCCGCCCTGCGTGTGCGAGTCGATCGACTGCCAGGCGGCACGGATGTCCGCGTCGATCACCCCTGCGGCATACATCTCGTCGATCCCCGCCATCCCCAGCGCGACATAGGCTTCATGCATGGGCACCAGGTCGGTGAAGATGTGCTTCTGCATGATCATCAGCCGGGTCTGATACCAGGCGACATCCTGGGCGCTCAGGCGTGCGCCCTCGGTGGCGAGCAACCTGATGTCCGCAGGCACCTTGCGTACCAATTCCTCTGGGGTAGCTCGCAACAGGTCGGCCACCGCATTGCCGAGCTGATGGACGCCGGACACGTCGAGCACCACACCGATATCACCGAGATCGAAGAAGCCCGAGGCGAAGGAGCCACCCGCGATGCCGGCGAGGCCAGCCCACCAGAACTCTGGATGCTGGTTGGCGAGCCGGAAGTAGTTGACGTACACCAGAGTGAAAGTGTTCTGGTTGGCGCGCACGCCGCGCGCCGGATCCCAGGTCGCCAGATCTATCGCGGCGTTGCGGGTGGAGACCACCAGCCAATACTGATGCAGCAGCGTGGCATACCGTTGCGGCGCTACCCCGTCGGCTCTGGCCGCGTCGAGCGCCGCGCGCAAGGCCGGTTCATCCAGCGGGACAACCGGGTTCAGTCCGCCGCCCGCACCGCCGTCGCCGTTGATCGTGGGCAGGTCCAAATATGCCGCATACGCGGGAGCGGCATACGCGGTGGGAATCGCGGTGAACCCGACGACAAGACAGGCGAACAGCCCGACGGCCCGGACGAACAGCCGGGGCAAGTGTCCGGCCGAACCGAACCGCTTACTCACGCCGGGCCGATCGGATCCGCCTGATCGTCCGTCGACGCCCGACCGGTCGGTGCTACCGAAAGTTCGAGCGGTACTGAGGTGCGTCATCGCATGGAATCCTGTTGCCTGAGTCACGTTTTCAGGACAGTAGCAACATGTTCTACTTTGCGATCAACAAATTCGGCCACCATTCGTGGCGGATCGGCCGATGCCATCCGCCACAGCGGCCCGCACTAGCGCGGCACCCCGGCCCCAGCAACGTCAGGAACGAGTTGCCCGTCGACGCCCCGCTGTTCGAACACCGCAGGCACCGTCGTCGGCCCACCTTTGTCGAGAGTGCCCGCCCGCAGGTGCGCGAGTCCGATCAATGCCGTCACAACCAGCGCACTCAGCAGCGCAGCCACCGCGAGCACCGCGAAACCGACCTGAGCCTGCTCGACCATCTCCGTCGGGTGCGGGCCCCGCGCCTGCCGGACCAGCGGCGCCGTCCGGACGCGATGCTCGTACAACGCCACCGTGCCACGCGGCCGGCTTCCACGCGGGCGTCGGTCCGCGATGGACCGCTGCGCCGAATCGAACGCCCGCACCGCACCGCGATGCTGACGCTGCACGCGCGGAACAGAATCGAAGCCGAGATCGGCCCCGCCTTCGACCGAATCGACGGCGCCGGTCGCGCCGATGGTGCTGATGTCGCTGATCGCTGTGCTCATCGGACAAACCTCCGTGGTGGGCTGCTGGCTGGAGACTCGACGGGGTAGCTATTCGATCACGTGTTCGAAGAACTTGTGTTCGATTTCTACCACGCGACGCCGACAAAGTCAGCAGAAACGCCCGACATGCCTCGAACAGATGTTTGAAACATCGGCTCGACCGGACTAGATTCGTAAGACGAAATCAACGACAGGTGAAGGGCGGTTGCGGTGAGCCACATAGACGACACGGGCGACGAGAGCGTAGGAGGCACCGACCCATCCGGGGCCTGGGCGGATCTCACCGTGCGTCAGCGCAAGGTACTGGAGGTCATCCGCACCTCGGTGAGCGACCGTGGCTACCCGCCGAGCATTCGGGAGATCGGCGATGCCGTCGGGCTGACCTCCACCTCGTCGGTGGCCCACCAACTCAGGACGCTGGAGCGCAAAGGCTTTCTCCGGCGCGACCCGAATCGTCCACGCGCCGTGGACGTTCGCGGTCTCGACGAGGCGGTCCGCGCGGTAACCAGCCTGTCCACGGCCGAGGAATCCGATCCGAACAGGCCGACACCGACCTTTGTCCCGGTTCTCGGCCGAATCGCCGCCGGTGGCCCGATCCTGGCCGAACAAGCGGTCGAGGACGTCTTTCCGCTGCCCCGCGAATTGGTCGGCGACGGGTCGCTGTTCCTGCTCAAGGTCGTCGGTGAGTCGATGATCGACGCGGCCATCTGTGACGGCGACTGGGTGGTCGTGCGTCAGCAGAACGTCGCCGACAACGGTGACATCGTGGCCGCGATGATCGAGGGCGAAGCGACGGTCAAGACCTTCAAACGCACCGGCAAGGATGTCTGGCTGATGCCGCACAACCCGCTGTTCGAGCCGATCGCGGGCAACGACGCGCGGATCCTCGGCAAGGTCGTCACCGTCATCCGCAAGATCTGACGCGAGAGTCATAGCGGTGCGCGAGGCCACGAGGCCCGCGCACCGCGTCGGCTACCACCGCTTCGGCATGGCCGACCAGAAGTCCGCCTGATATTCAGCGGCATAGTTGTCAACGAGCTTGCTTCCGCCGGGCCGGAACGACATGACTTGCGGCGCAGCCGAATCGTAGGCCGGAATGGGCTGGAGTCCGGCCGGATCTGGGCCGCCTGCGATCGTGAAACGACTCCAATACCTTCGCATTTCGCCGGCGAGGCGCTGCTGATCCGGACTGGTCACCGGGTTGTAGACCCAGCTCAGGTCGCGCATGCTGAACAGCCCGAACAACTCGCTCGCGTGATACGCGCCCATCGGGAAATTGGACGGTGGCGCGAGCGGCGCGGGATCGTCGAACGAGTACACGTAGGTCGGGTTGGTCCGGCTCAATTCCCCATATTCGTCGATCAGCCCGGACAGCATCCGATCTGTCCACGCCCTCGTCAGTGCGAGTGCGGGCTGCGCGTAGTCCGACACCGGGTATTGGCGTTCTACGCTGGTGATCTGCTCCGGCGTCAGATCCGGCATGGCAGCGACCAACGCGTCGTGATACCCCTCGGCGGTCAGCGGCATGCCCAGCCCGTACATCGTGTACACCCGTAGTGCCATCTCATCGTGGTTCGCGCCGACCAGAATCGGCAGCCGCGGTATGACTCCGCCACGCACGGCAGCCCGTGGACCACTGGGCAGGAAGGCGCCACCGGACACGGTGCCGGTGACCGGATCCGACACCAACACATCGTCGGGCAGCCCACGCAGACAGGCCGCGACATCCGGTCCGGAGCAACCGTGCCGCGCCGCATAGGCGTCACCGTCGCTCATCGCTCGAGCCACCGGCACCGCATCCGCGCACGGCCCGCTCTGCATGATCGCGGCGTGGAACAGTCCGCGCGAGCTCGGCGCGGCCAGCTGCGAGCACACCGAACTGGCGCCCGCGGACTCGCCGGCCAGGGTGACCCGACCGGGATCGCCGCCGAACGCGGCGATATTGCGCTGCACCCACCGCAACGCGGCCTGCTGATCGAGCAGACCGTAGTTGCCGGAACCGGAGCCGTCATCCAGCGCCGTCGCGGCGAGAAATCCGAGCGTCCCCAGCCGATAGTTGATGGTCACGACGATGACGTCGCCATCGCCGCTGGTGATGAGCGGGCCCGCGCCATACACCTCGCTGGACCCGCTGGTGAAGCTCCCACCGTGAATCCAGACCAGCACCGGCAACTGCTGCCCATCTACCGGCAGCGTGCGCGGCGTCGAAACATTCAGGTACAGACAGTCCTCCGACTTCGCGGTGCCAGAAGTCAGTACCTCGAACGCACCGTTTCCCTGCGGACAACTCGGGCCCGCACTGGTGGCATCCCGTATGCCGGACCACGACCCCGGTAACGCGGGAGGTCGCCAGCGCAGCTCACCTACCGGTGGTGCCGCATAGGGAATCCCCTCGAACAACCGCAGATCGGCAGACTGCCTGCCGCGCAACTGTCCGGTGTCGACGGCGACCACATCCGATGCGGCTGCCATAGGCGTTGCCGAGGCCGGTAGGGCGAACCCGACCAGCACAATAAGCAGACCAGTGATGGCCGACCAGGCATGTTTCATCACAGACACACTAACCAGCCTTCCCGCGCCCGCGCGGCCGCCGCACCGCGCAGCTTCCAGCAGACGCGGCCCTCCGCCACCGTCCCGGGCCGCGGCCCCCGGTCGCGGCGAGGACACCCGCTTCATCTGGCTCAGCACATGACCGCGACACCGCCTGCGCCGCTCCGCATCGCCCGCTATCGCTTCATTGCAACGAACTGGGCGAGAGATCCGTTGCGGTAGAAGTCATCTCGACGCAGACCTGCTGCGTCGAGCCAACCGAGAAGTTCCTCGGCGGTACACGGCGGACCGAACACTCCAACCGCACCGAGGGCCTGGATCTGCCGGTCATAGCGAGCGGAGACGCCAGAAACCACGCAGCTGCCCACCACAGTGCCACCGGGGCGAAGGACTCGGGCGAGCGACGCAATCGCTGCGCCGGGGTCGGGCATACAGTGCAGGCCCGCGAAGGTCACCACAAGGTCGAATTCGTCATCAGCGAAGGGCAGCTCGACGACGTCCGCTCGCACGTACTCGATCTCGGACAGACCATTGCGCTCGGCAACACGCCGAGCCGCGTCGAGCTGGTTGTCGGAGATGTCCGTGGCGACATAGCGAACCTTCTGACGTGGATCGAGACGGCGCAATGTGACGCCACCGCCGACTGGCAGATCCAAAATGCTTGCGCCGTCCGAGATCCGGTTCACAACATCCATCGCCGCATACATCCGGTCGGTGTCGCACCCCCACAGTGCCCGACCGACCGGCCTGGCGATCGACGGGCGGTCGAGGACCGCGTCGTAGACCCGGGCGCCGACAGCGCCGAACACCGGATTCTGCCAAACCTGCCTGACGTCAACCATTTTCACTCCCTCGGCGCGGTGCGGTCAGCATAGTCCGGGAAAGTGTCTGCGTGTGTCCGGTGTAGAAACGACGAAAGCCCCCGACCGAAGTCGGGGGCTCTCGCGAATGATGTTCCGGCGGTGTCCTACTCTCCCACACCCTGTCGAGTGCAGTACCATCGGCGCTGGCAGGCTTAGCTTCCGGGTTCGGAATGGGACCGGGCGTTTCCCTGCCGCTATGGCCGCCGTAACTCTATGAAACTGTCACACAAAGAACACACCAAACAATCACCAGTATCACCGGCTCATGCAAGGGCGCTTCTGTATCTGTGTGTTGTTTCAGATACCGCACAGTGGACGCGTAGCTTCTTTGTTGGTAAGTCCTCGGCCGATTAGTACCAGTCACCTA